>CAZUVC010000023.1:0-1313 GCA_964623745.1 uncultured Thiobacillus sp.
AGAATGCCAACATGAAGGCCGAACTGCTCAAGCAGCACCGCCAGCGCCTGCCCAACGGTGGGCTGGTCGAGATGAAAATCTGGAAGCTGCTATGCCCGGTACCGCCCTGCGACCACGCCTTCAAGTATCGCCTGGTTTATATCCTGGATGGGGAACGCCTAGTCGGCTTCGATAATGAGCGTGGCAAGGGTGATCACAAACATCTGGACGGAAGAGAGACTGTCTACCGCTTTGTTTCTATCGACCAACTGCTAGATGATTTCATGGCAGAAGTTGAAAGGAGAGTTGAATGAAAACCGCCATCATTGAAATCAATCCAGACTGGAAAGCCGCCCTCAAAGCAGGCGCAAAAGGCATACGCCAAGCGGCCCAGTCCGGACGCGCCCAGCAATTCACCTTCAGCTACGCCAGTCCCGAACTGCTGTTCTCCGAAATCAGTCCCAAGCGCTGGGGTGTGCTGGAAGCCATGAGTGGCGCCGGAGAAATGAGTTTGCGCGAGCTTGCCCGCCGGCTTGAGCGGGACGTCAAATCCGTGCACCGCGATGTGCATGTTCTGCTGGAAACCGGGCTGCTGGAGAAAACCGAGAGCGGAAAAATCGTGTGTCCATTCGACAAGGTGCGCGTCGATTTCACGCTGGCGCAGGCGGCTTAATACTCACTGGGCAAACAGGGGTGGACCGGCAGGGATAATCACAGACTTGGCAGACTTGGGGTCAGGCCCACTACGTCAGGGCGCTTAGTGGGGAAATATACGAGAGGTGCCCATTAGCATCCTGGGTAACACTCCAAAATGCCGACACTCGTCAATCTTATTCGGTATTCACCCGGGGAAGTCTCGCCTGAGGAAAGTGCAGTGAAGCGGGCCTCAAATAATGAGCTGGCGGTACTCTTTATGGACCCAAAAACATTAAACGACACTGCAATGGGGGAAGCATGTGATGAAAACGATAAAGAAACTGGTCCTGAAGAACTTTAAGCGCTTTCGAACCCTTGAACTTGATTTCGACAAGGAGCTTAACATCCTCGTCGGCGGCAATGAAGCCGGCAAGAGCTCGGTGCTACAGGCTCTTGATATTGTGATGAGCGCCAGCCGGAGTAAGGTCGAGTCTCTGGGACTAGAGACACTATTTAATCAAGAGTGCATCACCGAATTCTTGCGGGCGCGCGAGGTATCGCGGAACTCCCCGAGATGTTCATAGAGATATTCCTGGACGGGTTGGTTGATCCAGATTTTGACGGCCGGAACAATAGTAAAGGCAAAGATGCGGTCGGCATCAAGCTCGTCTGCAGGCCTGTGGACGAATATTCGGAAG
>CAZUVC010000023.1:1323-46206 GCA_964623745.1 uncultured Thiobacillus sp.
GATCAAGGCTATCCTAGACGAGAAGCACGATAGCTTTCCGTTTGAGTACTACACGATCCACTTCCAGACGTTTACCGACGATCCGATTTTTCCGCACAAGAAGCCTTTAAAGCATGTGTTGATTGACAGCGCACAAATCAACAACGAGTACGCGACGAGCGCTTACACACGGTCTATGTACGCTGCACATGCCAGTGTCATAGAGCGGAACTTGCATGGCTTTGAATACCGCCGTGCGAAATCAAAGTTTCGCGATGAGGTCCTGAAGGGCCTGAACGAACCGCTCAACACCTACAAGTTCGACGTTCGCACGAGCCCGAAGGCCAGCCTTGAGACAGACATCATCATTACCGAGGGCGATATCCCAATTGAAAGCAAGGGGAAAGGTCGGCAGTGCTTCATAAAAACCGAGTTCGCGCTTCGCGAAAGGGAGCATTCCCTCGATGTCCTGCTGCTGGAGGAACCAGAAAATCATCTGAGTCACGTCCACATGAAGAAGCTGATCGAGCGCATTCGCTCCTCCAAAAGGAAGCAGCTCTTCATAGCAACGCATAGCAGCTTCATTGCGACGCGGCTCAACCTGAAGAAGGTCTTGATCCTGAGTGATGAGAAGCCGGCGGAGCCGGCCACGCTCAAAAACTTGAGCCAGGATACCGCCGAGTTTTTCATGAAGGCGCCAGACAATAACGTCTTGGAACTTGCCCTCTGCCAAAAGGCCATGTTGGTTGAGGGAGACGCCGAGTTCATTCTTATGGACGCCCTCTACAAGAATGCAGCGCCGGGCTCTAGCACTGACGCCGACGGCATCCATGTCATCTCGGTGGATGGGACGAGCTTCAAGCGCTATCTCGAGCTGGCCGCGATTTTGGGAACGCGCGTTGCAGCAATCCGCGATAACGACAATGACTACCAGGCGAACTGCGTGGAGAACTACAAGGACCACGTCTCCCAGTCGATTCAGATTTTTTCCGATGAGGACAACGACCGGTACACGTTTGAAATCTGCATGTACCAGGACAACAAGGAGATCTGCGATGACGAGTTCTCGGCTGGTAGGGTGAAACTGACGGTTGAAGAATTCATGCTCAAGAACAAGACGGACGCTGCCTTCAAGTTGCTGGAAAGGCGTGGGGCCGAACTTGTTCCACCCGCCTATATCAAGAAGGCAGTTGCATGGATAAAAGAGTAGTTTTTGCGGTAGCTGGATCAGGCAAGACGACTAAGATTGTTCAACAATTGGACGAGAAGCGTCGCTACCTGCTTGTCACCTATACAGAGGCGAATAGGTACAACCTGCGGAGGAAGATCATTGAACGCTTCGGTCACTTTCCGACCAACATCGCGCTCTATACCTACTTCAAATTTCTACACGGCTTTTGCTATCGACCATTTTTGCGCTCGAAGAAAAACACGAATGGGCTAACATTTCAGCAACCGCCATCCTTTCCCCGTTATCCGCTGACACACGATCGCAGGTTCATCTCCCTGGGACGCCGGCTGTACTCCAATAGACTAGCGAAGTTCATCGACCAGACTAAGACGGTTCCACTCGTCGTGGCACGGATTGAAAAGTACTTTGACGCGCTTTACGTGGATGAAGTCCAAGACTTCGCTGGCCATGACTTCAATCTGTTGCTGCAGCTTGTCGCAACCAAGGTGGAATGTCTGTTTGTCGGCGACTTTTACCAGCACACCTACGACACTAGCCGCGACGGAAACGTGAATGCGCGGCTATACGACGACTATGCTGCCTACCGAGCTAAGATCAAAAGGGCAGGGATGCAAGTGGACCTTGAGAGTCTGAAGGTGAGTCGAAGGTGTAGCAAGAGCGTTTGCGACTTCATCACCGAGAGAATCGGCGTCGCCATTGAGTCGGACGGCGAGCGCATCTCCAATGTCAGCTTTGAAGATGACGCGACTGCGGTTAAGGCGATTTATGAGGACTCATCCACGGTAAAGCTGTTCTTGAGGGAGCACCACAAGTACTCTTGCTACTCTCAGAATTGGGGTGCATCAAAGGGGATCGACCACTACACGGACGTCTGTGTCGTCCTGAATCCGGCAAATGTTCAGGCTTGGAAGGCAGGCAGCTTCAAGGACATCAACCCAGAAACGAAGAACAAACTCTACGTGGCCTGTTCGCGCGCGCGAGGGAACCTGACGTTTGTCCCGGAAAGTCTTCTGAAGGAGTTCAAGACGGGTTGAGCCGTTTTTCTAATCTGTAGCCCCTTACAGACGTTACGCAAGCCCTGATTTACTTCAGCCGAACAGTAGCCTTCCGAGGCACTAATCCGATCGAGAGGCCGCGCGCTAAGGCAGATCTCATCTCTGTTGGCTTAACTGCTCCTGCAGGCCATTCAATGTATCCAGCTCACCGCGCACGCGGAAGAACGCCCCCTCTTCGTCGGCCCGCTCCTCCAGCACCTCGCAGCGCGCGAAGATTTCACCGCGCAGCTGCTGCGCCGACCAGGGCAGAAACAGCTCGGCCTCGATCAGGGCCTTCTGGAAGAACGCAACGATCGCCTGATGCAGCTTGGCGACGTCGTCGGGGCGGCGGGCGCTCATGACGATGCAGCCGGGGTAGTCGGCGCGCAGCGCGGCTTCGCGCTCGGCTTGCGCGGCGGCGTCGCCGACGTGGTCGATCTTGTTGAAGATGCGCAGGCGCGGCACGTCCTGTGCGTCGATTTCCTTGAGCACTTCGTCGGTGGTTTCGATCTGCCGCTCGAAGCCGGGGTCGCTCGCGTCGATGACGTGGAGCAGCAGCGAGGCATCGAGCGCTTCTTCGAGTGTGGACTTGAACGACGCGACCAGGCCGTGGGGCAGGTTCTTGATGAAGCCGACGGTGTCGCTGACCAGCACGCGCGGGACGCTCTCGGGGTAGAGGGTGCGCACGGTGGTGTCGAGCGTGGCGAAGAGTTTGTTGGCGACCAGCACTTCGCTGCCGGTGAGGGCGCGCATCAGCGTGGACTTGCCCGCGTTGGTGTAGCCGACCAGCGCCACGCTGGCGAGGCCCTGGTGTGCCTGCCGGCGGGCGCGCTGCGTTTTGCGGTCCGCGTCCATCGCGGTGATTTCTTTTTGCAGCTCGGCGATGCGGTCGCGGATCTTGCGCTTGTCGAGCTCGGTGTGCGATTCGCCGGCGCCGCGGCCGCCGACGCCGCTGCGCTGCCGCCCCTGCGGCCCGGCCAGCTTGGCCGCTTCACGCAGGCGCGGCGCCATGTAGCCGAGACGTGCGATTTCCACCTGCGCGCGCGCAGCGGGGGAGCGCGCATTGCGGTGGAAGATTTCGAGGATGACCATGGTGCGGTCCATCACCTGGCAGCCGACTTCGTTTTCGAGGTTGCGCGCCTGCGACGGCGAGATTTCGTGGTCGACGAAGAGGGCGTCGATCGGCTCGGGCGAGACCATGGCTTCGTCGTTCGACGCTTCGGCGAGGGGGAGTCGATACAAGGGGTTTTGCGGCGCGCGTTCGGGTTCGGTTTCGTCGCCGGCCGCGCCGTGGACGAAGTGGCGGATTTCCTCGCGCTTGCCGACGCCCAGGTAGGCGGTCGAGTCGAAGCCGGCGCGTTTCTGCGTGAAGGTGCGGGTGACCGTAAAGCCCAGCGTCTTGGCAAGCTCGCGCAGTTCGGTCAGCGATGCCTCGAACTCGATGTCGCTCACGTTCGGCAGCTGTACGGCCGCCACGACGGCGTACTGGGGCGGGGCTTTGACTTCACTTTGCATGCGACGGGTGTTTCTGTGGATGGACGAAGGCAGATAGTAACCGCCATTGCATTGGGCGCCCGGATTGGCGCGCGGCGGCGGCGGGGCCCCAGGGGCCTGAATACCCGCGTGTTAGCATGACCTGCAACGACGGCCCCCCGGGCAGCGGCCTGTCCACGGGTCGCGGCGGCGCTCAATCCGGCGGAATTCACCTGAAATTACGGCATCTGCGCCGCGCCGCCCTTGATTAGCCAGACTTGATTGGAACCAGGGTCGCTCACGGCTCACAACCGGAGAAGAAAATGAAATACGTGCTTGCCCTCGACCAGGGCACCACCAGTTCGCGCGCAATCGTGTTCGATCACGCGGGCCAGATCAAAACCATCGCGCAAAAGGAATTCCGGCAGATTTTCCCGCAGCCGGGCTGGGTCGAACACGATCCCAACGAGATCTGGTCGTCGCAGATCGGCGTCGCCGCCGAGGCGATCACCCATGCTGGTTTATCGGGACGCGACATTGCCGCGATCGGCATCACCAACCAGCGTGAAACCACGGTGGTGTGGGATCGCCGCACCGGCCTGCCCATCTACAACGCCATCGTCTGGCAGGACCGGCGCACCGCCGGCCTGTGCGACGCGCTGCGCGCGGCGGGGCACGAAGAACTGTTCCAGCGCAAGACCGGCCTGGTGCTCGACGCCTACTTGGCGGGCACCAAGCTGCGCTGGATCCTCGACAACGTGCCCGATGCGCGGCGCCGTGCGGAGGCGGGCGAGCTGGCGTTCGGCACCATCGACTGCTGGCTGCTGTGGAAGCTGAGCGGGGGCGCGCTGCACGTCACCGATGCAACCAACGCGTCGCGCACGCTGTTGTTCGACATCACGCGGCAGGCGTGGGACGACGAGTTGCTCGCGGTGATGGACGTGCCGCGCGCGCTGCTGCCCGAGGTGCGCGACTCCAGCAGCGTGTACGGCGACACCGACTTGCTGGGCGGCGGGCGCATCCCGATCGCCGGCGTGGCGGGCGACCAGCACGCCGCGCTGCTGGGGCAGGCCTGCACCCGGCCCGGCATGGTGAAGAACACCTACGGCACCGGCTGCTTCATGCTGATGAACACCGGCGAGACGCCGATCCCGTCGCACAACCGCCTGATCACCACCACCGCGTGGCGCATCGACGGGCGCCCGAGCTATGCACTCGAAGGCAGCATCTTCATCGCCGGCGCGGTGGTGCAATGGCTACGCGACGGGCTCGGCATCATCCGCAGCGCAGCCGAGGTGGAAAGCCTGGCGGCGAGCGTGCCGGACAACGGCGGCGTCTATCTGGTGCCGGCCTTCGTCGGCCTCGGCGCGCCGCACTGGGATCCGTATGCGCGCGGTTCGATCCACGGCCTTACGCGCGGCGCCACCGCGGGCCATCTGGCGCGCGCCGCGCTGGAATCGATTGCCTACCAGGTGAGCGACCTCATCACCGCGATGCAGGGTGATGCCGGCCTCACGCTCAGCGAGCTGCGCGTCGACGGCGGCGCCACCGCCAACGACACGCTGATGCAGTTTCAGGCTGACCTGCTTGGGGTGCCGGTGCTACGCCCCAAGGTCACCGAAACCACTGCGCTGGGTGCTGCTTATCTGGCCGGCCTCGCGGTGGATTACTGGAGCGGGCTGGACGAGATTGCCGCGCAATGGCAGGTCGACCGCGTGTTCGAGCCGGCGATGGGACGCGACCAGGTCGACGCGCTGCGCGGCGACTGGGCGCGCGCGGTGGAACGGTCCAAGGGCTGGGCGCAGGCGGAATCGGGTCCCGCATGAATCGCGACGAAGCCCTTGCGCGCCTTCGCGACAGGCGCACCCCGTGGGACATGGTGGTGATCGGCGGCGGCGCCACCGGTCTCGGCATCGCGCTCGACGCCGTCACGCGCGGCTACGCCACCCTGCTGCTGGAGCGCGACGATTTCGCCCAGGCCACATCCAGCCGCAGCACCAAGCTGCTGCACGGCGGCGTGCGCTACCTGCGACAGGGCAACCTCAAACTGGTGATGGGCGCGCTGCGCGAACGCGGGCGCGTGCTGGCCAATGCGCCGCACCTGGCGAGCGAACAGCCCTTCATCATCCCCACCTACAAGCGCGGCGAAAGTCTCTATTACGGCTTCGGTCTCGGCGTCTACGAACGTCTGGCCGGACGCGCCAGCCTGGGGCGCTCGCGCCAGCTCGACGCGGTCGCCACCTGCCGCGAACTGCCGGGGCTGCGCAGCGAGAAGCTGCGCGGCGGCGTGCTGTATCACGACGGCCAGTTCGACGATGCCCGCCTTGCGGTGAGCCTGGCCGCCAGCGCCTGGGACCATGGCGCCACCTTGATCAACTATTGCTCGGTGGCGGGCCTGCTGCGCGCCGGAGGGGCGGGCACGCCGGTTACCGGGGTGGTTGCGCGCGACCGCGAAACCGGCGCCGAGCACGAGATTCCGGCGCGCGTCGTGGTCAACGCCACCGGCGTGTTCTGCGATTCGATCCGCCGCATGGCCGAACCGGGCGCCACCGCCTGGGTGGCGCCGAGCCAGGGCGCGCATATTGTGCTCGACCGGCGCTTTTTGCCCGGCCGCATGGCGCTGATGGTGCCGAAGACCGACGACGGCCGCGTGCTGTTCGCGATTCCCTGGCAGGACCGGCTGCTGGTCGGCACCACCGATGTGCCGATCGAGGATGCCGAGGCCGAGCCGCGCGCGCTGCCGGAAGAAATCGATTTTTTGCTCGAACACGCCGGCCGCTATCTGCGGGAGGCGCCGCGCCTGCAGGACGTGCTGAGCGTGTTTGCCGGGCTGCGTCCGCTGGTGCGGGCCGGCAGCGGGCACAGCACGTCGGCGCTGGCGCGCGACCACCTGCTGCGTGAGGAATCCGGCCTGGTCAGCATCACCGGCGGCAAGTGGACGACCTACCGCGAAATGGCCGAGCAGGCGGTCGACCTGGCTGCGCGTGTTGCGCAGCTGCCCGGCCGCCCCTGCAGCACCGCGAACCTGCCTCTGCACGGCGCGACCACCGAACTCGTACCGTCGCTGCGCGCCTATGGTTCGGACGCTGCCGCGCTGCAGGCACTGGCGCAGGCGCGACCGGAGTGGGCGGCTCGCCTCCACCCGCGGCTGCCGTACATCGGCGCCGAAGTGGTGTGGGCGGCGCGTCAGGAGATGGCGCGCAGCGTGCAGGACGTGCTCGCACGGCGCACCCGCGCGCTGCTGCTGGACGCGCGCGCCAGCATCGAGATCGCCCCCCGCGTGGCTGCGCTGCTGGCCGACGCGCTGGGCCGCGACGCCGCCTGGCAGGCGCGCGAAGTGGCGGCTTACACCGCCTTTGCGCTGGGGCATCTGCCGCGCGAGCTGCAGTCGGTGCGCGGCGAATACGGGGCCGGCGGAATATAAAGCCACGCTTTGCCGTTGAAGCGCCTATGATCAGCATGTGTCGTGTTAACGGGGTCGCGAAACCCGGCCGGCACATTCAAGCCACTGCAAGGAGAGTCACCATGGCAAAAGGCCAGTTACGTGGAAACAAGGAAGCAAAGAAACCCAAGAAACCGAAACAGGCTGTCGTTCCGGTGGGATCGTTCATCACCCCGCCCAAGGCTGCCACCAAGCCGATCAAGACCCAGCACTGATTGCTGGACGGCTTTGAATAAAACGCCACCGTCGAGGTGGCGTTTTCACGTCCGGGCCGCCGGATGTGGGGCGGTTTTCCGCGGGCCGGCAAATGGCGACAATAGCCGGCATATGGTCACCGCCACCTTCCGCTTCCATGACGAACTGAATGATTTCCTGGCGCCCAAGCGGCGCAGGCAGGCATTCAGCGTGCCGTGCGCGCAGGCGGCGACGACCAAGCACATGATCGAGGCACTGGGCGTGCCGCACACCGAGGTGGCGCGGATTCTGGTCAACGGCGAACCGGCGGGCCTGGATCGTCTGATGCAGGACGGCGACCAGGTGGCGGTGTATCCGCGCGTCGCGGCGATGGATGCGCCGCCGCCGGCCGAAGCACCATTGCGGCGCCCCGGGTTTGTGGCCGACGCGCACCTGGGCGGGCTGGCCCGCCTGCTGCGCATGCTGGGCTTCGATACGCTGTACGACAACCACTTTCATGACGACGATATCGTGTCGATCTGCGCGCACGACGGCCGCATCGTGCTGACGCGCGACCGCGAGCTGCTGAAGCGGCGCGCGGTAAGCCGCGGCTGCTATGTGCACGCGCTGAAATCGGAAGCCCATCTGCTTGAGGTCGTCGCGCGCTTCGATCTTGCGCGCAGTGTCCGGCCATTCACCCTTTGCCTGCACTGCAACGCGCCGCTGCGCGCGGCGGACAAGGCGGCGGTGATCGACCGCCTGCCGCCGAAGGTGCGCGAAATCCATGACCGCTTTTCCACCTGCGACATCTGCGGCCACGTGTACTGGGAGGGCTCGCACTGGCGCAGCATGCGTCGGCAGCTCGACGCGCTGCTGCCCGCCGGCGCGGGAACCTGAGCGCGTTTTTGCGCTCTGCCTTCATCATCACAAGGAATAGTCCATGAAAAAAATCCCCTTGCGAATCGCAGCGGCTGCGTTGGCCATGCTGTTTTTGAGCGCCTGCGAGCAATCTGCCGTCGCGCTGCCCGGCGACACGCCGCCCGACCGCTTTGCCGATCCGCAGCAGATCGCGCGCGGCAAGGCGGTCTACGAGGCGAACTGCATGGCGTGCCACGGCACCGACGGCAAGGGCCCACCCGGCGACTGGCGCATCCGTGAAGCCGATGGCCGCTTTCCGCCGCCGCCGCTCGACGACAGCGCCCACGCCTGGCACCACCCGACGGCCGACCTGCTGGAGATGATCCGCGAAGGCAGCCCGGGCGGGCAGGGCAACATGCCGGCCTGGAAGGGCAAGCTGAGCGAGGCGCAGATGCAGGATTCGGTGGCCTACATCAAGTCGCTGTGGTCGGACGAGGTCTACCAGTTGTGGTGGAAGATGGAGAAGCAATCGCTGGAAGACTGAGCGCGTTTCCGCCGCCTGCGGGATCGGCGGGTAAAATGGCAGGATTGAATTTACTAACTGAATTTACCCATTGTATTTATCCAGACTAGGAGCAACAACATGAGCGAATACGGATTCGACACCCAGATCAGCGGCCCCTTCGACGCTGCCGTGGACAAGGTCACAGCCGCACTGAAGACCGAAGGCTTCGGCGTGCTGACCGACATCGATGTGAAAGCCACGATGAAGGCCAAGATCGACGTCGACATGCGCCCCTACCGCATCCTCGGCGCCTGCAACCCGCCGCTGGCCAACCAGGCCATCGGCGCCGAGCCCGACGTCGGCATGCTGCTGCCGTGCAACGTGGTGGTGCGCGAGGAGGCTGACGGCAAGGTGACCGTGTCCTTCCTCGACCCCGGCATCATGGTCAAGCTGGTCTCCAACACCGCCGTGCATGGCGTCGCCAACGAGGCGCGCGCGCGCCTGATGCGGGTGAAGGACAGCCTGGCCGGCTGATCGCCCCTGTGGACGTAAAAAAAGCCCGCTTCGGCGGGCTTTTTACTTTGCCGCCGGGTGTTACTTCCACATGACGTTGGATTCCGCCTTGGCTGCGGCAGCAAGCAGATTGATCAGCGGCAGTGCGCGATGGGCCATGCTGACCACCGGTTCATCATCGTCCTTGTCGTCAGTCGGGGGCGGGGCGGTTTCTTTTGCGATCGCGGCTTTCAGGCGGTCCAGTGCAAGCGGAACGTCTTCCGCCAGGATCGCCCCGGGCACGGTGCCGCTGTGCCCCATCATTTTCAGCAGCGCAAGCGCGACATCGCCAAACATGGTGATGTCGGCGTACGCATCGGTCGTAAACGTCACCAGCATGCAGGTCTCCTCAGATCAACAATTGATATTCACGCGGGCGATGCGGCGAATCCGGTGATCAGATCCGCTCGCAGGCGATCGCCCGCACGACCACTTCGTCCTGACGAAAAATGCGCTCCAGCTCGCTGCGATATGCAGACCACCACTCCCGCTCGAAGGTTTCCACCATCACTTCGATCAGGATCATGTCGTCGCGTGCGGTCGTGCCATTCTCCGTGTCCTTCCACAGGCCCAGCGCGGGAGACTGCACAAACGCCGTCAAGCCGCCGAAGCGCTCGATGAGCTGCGCTCGGACGCCGTCGAATTTGTCCCGCTGAAACGGGCGGCCTTCATTGTCGTAGATGGGAATCAGGAGCTGGATCAGGTGCATGTACGAAGCGGATCCGTGCGTGTTCAATCCGATTCCAGTTGTCTGGTCACTTCCTGCACCAGCACCCACGGCGCCACCACCACGGCCCAGAACATCGGCTTGCGCGCATTCCAGTCCTCGGCGTCGTGCATTTCGGCACGGGCGATGCGGCCATTGGCCAGCCATTCCTGCACGGTGGCGGCGTTGTTTTCGGCGACGTGCAGCGCGGTATCGACCAGGTCCGTGCCGGGGGCGACCTTGATGACGCTGCCGCGCGCGAAATGGCGTTCGAGTTCGGGCCAGGCGAGCTGGGCCGTTTCGAGGTTGAGCTTGGCGCGGAGGAGGTCGCTGGGGGATGTCATTTCAGATGCAAGAGACAAGAAAAATCAGCGCGACTTGCCGCCGCCCCGGCGCTGGCTGAGCGGGTGTTTGGGCACCTGAGGGGGGCGGCCGCGGTCGGTCGGCGCGGGTTTGCCCGCAGCGGGCCGGGCGCCGGGTTTCGGTTGGGATGACTTGGTTTGGCCCGGCTTGGCTGGTGTGGGTTTGGCCGCATGTGGTTTGGCTGAACCGGGTTTGCCGGATGCTGGTTTGGCGCGGCTGCCTTCGGCGCGCGGGGTGCGTGTGCCTTCCGGCTGCTTGCCGGTGCCGGTAGGCTGGAACAGCGGGATCAGGTGCTTCTTGCTGTTGCCGATCAGGTCTTCGCGGCCCATTTCCTTCAGGGCTTCGCGCAACAGCGGCCAGTTGTCGGCATCGTGGTAGCGCAGGAAGGCCTTGTGCAGCCGCCGCGTGCGGCCCTGCTTGACGACCGACACCGCCTCGGCCTTGCCGCCGAGCACCTTCTTCAGCGGGTTCTTTTCCGTGTGGTACATCGCCGTCGCCAGCGCCATCGGCGTCGGCAGGAAGGTCTGTACCTGGTCGAGGCGAAAGTCGTGTTTCTTCAGCCACAGCGCGAGGTTCAGCATGTCCTCGTCGGTGGTGCCGGGATGCGCCGCGATGAAGTAAGGGATCAGGTACTGTTTCTTGCCGACCGCCTTCGACGCCGCCTCGAACATCTCCTTGAAGCGGTCGTATGCGCCCATGCCCGGCTTCATCATTTTCGACAGCGGCCCGGCTTCGGTGTGCTCCGGCGCAATCTTCAGATAGCCGCCGACGTGGTGCTGCACCAGTTCCTTGACGTATTCGGGCGAACGCACCGCGAGGTCGTAGCGCAGGCCCGAGCTGATCAGGATTTTCTTGATCCCCGGCAGTGCGCGGGCGCGGCGGTACATGTGGATCAGCGGCGTGTGGTCGGTGTTGAGGTTATCGCAGATGTCGGGGAACACGCAGGACAGACGCCGGCAGGCCTTCTCGATTTTTTCCGACTTGCACGCCATGCGGTACATGTTGGCGGTTGGCCCGCCGAGGTCGGAAATGATGCCGGTGAAGCCGGGCGTCTTGTCGCGGATCGCCTCGATTTCCTTGATTACCGAGTCTTCGCTGCGGCTCTGGATGATGCGGCCCTCGTGCTCGGTGATCGAGCAGAAGGTGCAGCCGCCGAAGCAGCCGCGCATGATGTTGACCGAGAAGCGGATCATTTCCCACGCCGGGATCTTGGCCTCGCCGTAGCTCGGGTGCGGCGCGCGCGCGTAGGGCAGGTCGTACACCGCGTCCATCTCAGGCGTGGTCAGCGGAATCGGCGGCGGGTTCAGCCAGACGTCGCGCTCGCCGTGCGCCTGTCGCATGGCGCGGGCGTTGCCGGGGTTGGATTCGAGGTGGAACACGCGCGAGGCGTGGGCGTACAAAGCCGGGTTGTTCTTCACCTGATCGTAGTCGGGCAGGCGGATCACGGTGCGCTCGCGGATTTCCTGCTTGGCGGCCAGGCGTGCGGCTCTGGGGATCAGACGCACGGGCGCTGTACCTTCGGGCGTCTGCGCAGTGGGGCCGGTGGGCGTCATCGCGTAGGGGTCGACGTGGGCGTCGATCGCGCCGGGGGTGTCGAGCTCGGTCGACATCACTTCCAGCCAGTTCTCGGCGGGCTTCCAGTCGGGCGCCACCATGAAGCCGGTGCCGCGTACGTCGCGGATGTCGCCGATCTTTTCGCCCTTGGCGAGGCGATGGCTGATTTCCAGCAGCGCCCGCTCGGCGTTGCCGAAAATCAGCAGGTCGGCCTTGGAGTCCGGCAGCACCGAGCGGCGCACGGTGTCGGACCAGTAGTCGTAGTGCGCGATGCGGCGCAAGGACGCCTCGATCGAGCCGATGATGACCGGGGTGCCGGGAAAGGCTTCGCGGCAGCGCTGCGCGTACACGGTGACCGCGCGGTCGGGGCGCTTGTTGGGCTCGGCGTTCGGCGTGTAGGCGTCATCCGAGCGGATTTTGCGGTCCGAGGTGTAGCGGTTGACCATCGAGTCCATGTTGCCCGCGGTGACGCCGAAATACAGCGTCGGCTGGCCCAGTGCGCGAAAAGGCTCGGCCGAGTGCCAGTCGGGCTGGCTGATGATGCCGACGCGGTAGCCCTGCGCCTCCAGCAGCCGCCCGACCAGCGCCATGCCGAAGCTGGGATGGTCGATGTAGGCATCCCCTGTCACCAGGATGATGTCGCACGCGTCCCAGCCGAGCGCGGTCATTTCGGCGCGCGACATTGGCAGGAACGGGGCGGTGCCGAAGCGGGCCGCCCAGTGCTTGCGGTGGGAAAACAGGGCTGGGGTCATGGGGGGATTTTACCCGTCAGTAAAAGCGACGGGAGGGAACGGGGCGCCCCCATTCCCTCCCGCGTGGAGACTTCTGGATGGACTCAGCGAACGCCCAGCAGTTCCACTTCGAATACCAGCGTGGCATTCGGCGGGATCACGCCGCCGGCGCCGCGCGAACCGTAGCCCAGCTCGGGCGGAATGGTCAGCTTGCGCTTGCCGCCGATCTGCATGCCGGCCACGCCCTGGTCCCAGCCGGGAATGACCTGGCCCGCGCCGAGGCGGAATTCGAACGGATCGTTGCGGTCGACGCTGGAATCGAACTTGGTGCCGTCGGTGAGCCAGCCGGTGTAGTGCACCGACACGGATTGTCCGGCGGTCGCGGTGTCGCCGCTGCCGGCGACGAGGTCTTCGATGATGAGTTCGCTCATGGATTTAGTCCCTGGAGTGAGGTTTGCGCGGGCACACACCGGACCGGCGTGCACGGAATGGCGCATTTTCTCACGTTTCCGGTCCCAGGGTTAGCGCCACTCGGCCGGCAGGTAATTGGCGTCGGGGTCGACCTCGATGGGGATTTCGGTGACGCTGCTGGCGTCCGGCGGGGCGTCGCGCAGCACCACCTGGGGGAAGGCCAGCACCACGGCGACCATGATCAGCTGGATGACCAGGAAGGGAATCGCGCCCCAGTAGATGTCGGCGGTGCGGATCGACTTCGGCGCCACACTTTTCAAATAAAACAGCGCGAAGCCGAAGGGCGGGTGCATGAAGGCGGTCTGCATGTTGACCGCGAGCATCACGCCGAACCAGATCGGGTCGATGCCGAGCTTGTAAGCAATCGGCGCCAACAGCGGCACGACGATGAAGGCGATCTCGAAGAAGTCGAGAAAGAACGCCAGGATGAATACCATCAGGTTGACGACGATCAGGAAACCGAGCACGCCGCCGGGCAGCTGGTCGAACAGGTGCTCGACCCAGACGTCGCCATCGAGCCCGCGGAACACCAGGGTGAAAATCGTCGAGCCGATCAGGATGAAAATGACGAAGGTGGTGAGCTTGGTGGTGCTGTCCATCGCCTGGGTGAGCTGCAGGCGGGACAGCCGTCCGCGCGCCAGCGCCAGCAGCAGCGCGCCGGCGGCACCCATCGCGCCGCCCTCAGTGGGGGTGGCAACGCCGAGGAAGATGGTGCCGAGCACCAAAAAGATCAGCACCAGCGGCGGCACCAGCGTGGTCAGCACGCGCAGCAGCAGCGCCGGACCGTGCAGCGTGCGCGCGGACGCCGGCATCGCGGGGACGGCTTGGGGCTTGAACAGCGTGACGCCGAACACATAGAGCAGATACAGCCCGACCAGCGCCAGGCCGGGGACGAGCGCGCCCTTGTACATGTCGCCGACCGAAGCGCCGAGCTGGTCGGCCAGCACGATCAAGACCAAGGACGGCGGCACGATCTGCGCCAGCGTGCCCGAGGCGGCGATGACGCCCGATGCCAGCCGCTTGTCGTAGCCGTAGCGCAGCATCACCGGCAACGAAATCAGGCCCATCGCGATCACCGTGGCGGCGACCACGCCGGTCGTGGCGGCCAACAGCCCGCCGACCAGGATCACCGCGTAGGCGAGCCCGCCTTTCAGCGAGCCGAACAACTGGCCGATGGTGTCGAGCAGGTCCTCGGCCATGCCCGAGCGTTCGAGGATCAGGCCCATGAAGGCGAAGAAGGGGATGGCCAGGAGCGTGGGGTTGGCGACGATGCCGTAGACGCGCTCGGGCAGCGCGTGCAGCAGCGAAACGTCGAACAGCCCGGCGGCGATGCCAATGCCGGCGAACAGCAGGCCGTTGGCGGCGAGCGCGAACGCGACCGGATAGCCCAGCAGCAGAAAGACCACCAGGCCCGCGAACATCAGGGGCGCCAGAAAGCCCAGCGACGCGGCGTCCATCAGACGTCCTCTTCCGGTTTCTCGTGCGGCAGCACCAGATGGCCGCTCAGCACGCCGATGCGCTTGATGACTTCGGCCACGCCCTGCAGCGCCAGCAGCGCGAACCCTGCCGGCAACAGCAGCTTCGCCGGCCAGCGCACCAGGCCGCCGGCGTCGGGCGACATTTCGTGGGTGATCCAGGCCTCATGGAACATCGGCCACGACAGCCACATCAGCAGCAGCGCCATCGGCAGCAGGAACAGCAGGCCGCCGGCCAGATCGATCCACGCCTGCCCGCGTGGGCCGAAGCGGTTGTAGACGATGTCGATGCGCACGTGGCCGTTGTGCTTCAGCGTATAGCCCGCCGCCAGCAGGAACATGCCGCCGAACAGGTACCACTGGATTTCCAGCCAGGCGTTGGAGCTTTCGCCGAGCAGGTAACGTGAGAGCGCGTTGCCCGCCGAAATCAGCGTGGCAATCAGCACCAGCCAGATGGCGACGCGGCCGACGCGCTCGGTCAGCGCGTCGATCAGGCGGGCCAGCGCGAGCAGGGCGTTCAAAGTGCGCCGGTCTCGCGCAGGAATTCGGCCAGCCGCTCGGCGACCACGCGGTAACCGGCGGCGTTGGCGTGGATGGGGTCGGCCTTGAGGCTGTTGTCTTTTAGTACATCGTTGAAGACGTCGTCTTCCAGTGGCAGCTTCATCTCGTCGGCGACACGCGCATAGAAATCCGGTGCGCCGCCGAACAGGGTGGGTTGGGGCACGGCGATCAGCATGACCTCGGCACCGCTGGCGCGGATCGTCTGCACCAGCAGTCGAAGATTACTTTCGGTGGCCGCTTCGGGCTGTTTCCTCAGCATGTCATTGCCGCCCAGGCACAGTAGCACCAGCCGCGGCTGGTGTTCGGCCAGCACCGCGGGCAGTCGCTGCAGGGCGGAGGCGGTGGTGTCGCCGGGCACGCCGGCGTTGATCACGGTGCGTCCGGTCAGGCTTGCCAGCACGGCGGGGTAGGCGGCGTCGTGGCTCGCGCCGGTACCGTGGGTGAGGCTGTCGCCGAAGGCGACGATGACGTCGTGCGGGCTGAGCTTCGGCAGCGCCGGCGCGCGCTCGCACGCGGCGAGCAGGAATACGGCAATGAGCGCAACGAAATACCGATGCGCTTGGCGCATGTCAGTTGCCCGCCACCGTCATTCTGTCGATCAGGATCGAGCCGACCTGCTTGGAGCCGCGGCGCTCGATGTCGCGGCCGATGCCGACGATGCCCTTGAACATGTCGGCAAGGTTGCCGGCGATGGTGATTTCCTCGACCGGGTACTGGATTTCGCCGTTTTCCACCCAGAAGCCGGCGGCGCCGCGCGAGTAGTCGCCGGTGACCATGTTGGCGCCGTGGCCGAGCAGCTCGGTGACCAACAGGCCCGTGCCCATTTGTTTGAGCAGGCCGTCGAGGTCGTGTTCGCCGGGGGTGACGATCAGGTTGTGGCTGCCGCCGGCATTGCCGGTGGTTTTCATGCCGAGCTTCTTCGCCGAGTAGGTCGACAGGAAATAGCCCTGCAGCACGCCGTCCTTGACGACGTCGCGATCGAGGCAGGCGACGCCTTCGCTGTCGAATGGCGCGCTCCCGAGGCCACCGGGAATCAGGGGCTGCTCGCGGATGGTGACCTGCGGTGCGAACACATGCTGGCCGAGGCTGTCGAGCAGAAAGGACGACTTGCGGTAAAGGCTGCCGCCGGAGACCGCGGCGACGAAGTTGCCGATCAGGCCGGTGGCAATCTGCGCCTCGAAGATCACCGGGCAGGTGCGGGTGTCCAGCTTGCGGCCATTGAGCCGGCGCACGGTGCGGGTGCCGGCGATGCGGCCGACGGTCTCGGCGGAGTCGAGGTCATTGGCATTGCGTGCGCTGGTGTACCAGTAGTCGCGCTGCATCGCCCCCTTGTCCTCGCCGATCACCGCGACCGACATGCCGTGGCGCGAGCCGGCATAGCCGTTGCAGAAGCCGAGGCTGTTGGCGTAGATGAACTGCGAGGTGTGCAGGCTGACGCCGGCGCCTTCGGAATTGGTCAGGCGCTTGTCGACCGCCAGGGCCGCCGCCTCGCAGGCTTTGGCGCGCTCGGCGGCTTCTTCGACACTGAGGTCCCACGGGTGGTAGAGGTCGAGATCGGGCACGTCTTTGGCCAGGCGGTCGGCGTCGGGCAGGCCGGCGGCTTCGTCCTCGGCGGTGTAGCGCGCGATCGTCAGCGCCTTCTCCACCGCACTTTTCAGCGCCGCTTCCGACAGGTCCGAGGTCGAGGCATGGCCGCGCCGCTGGCCGATGTAGACGGTGACGCCGGCGCCCTTGTCCTTGTTGTATTCGATGGTCTCGATTTCGCCCTGGCGCACGCTGACGCTCTGGCCGACGCCTTCGGAAATTTCGGTGTCGGCGGCGGTGGCGCCCTGTTTGGCGGCGTGCTCGATGACGAGCCGGGACAGGGCCATGAGCTGGTCACGGGTATAGCTGAATTGGGAGCGGGACATGTCGGCTTATTAAAAGTAAGAACGGCAAAGAAAGAACGGCGTCAGAGGGGTGGACTGGGCATGTTTGAGCGTCAGAAACTACAATGACGATCATAACAGCAACCGAAAGCCCTGCCGTGCGCCTGATTGACCCCGATGCCGAACTGGAATTTGACCCCGATGACGTCTACGACGGCCCCAGCAAGAGCCAGAAGAAACGCGACGTCGAAGCCCTGCAGGACATGGGCGACGAACTGGTGAAGCTGCCCGACGCGCAATTCAAGCGCATCGAGTTGCCGGAAGAGCTGAAGCAGGCGGTGGCCGCCTGCCGCAAGATCACCCAGAACGGCGCGCTCCGGCGGCAAAAGCAGTTCATCGGCAAGCTGATGCGTTCGGTCGACCCGGCGCCGATCCAGGCCCAGCTCGATGCCTTCAAGGGCGTGTCAGCGGCGGAAAACGCCAAGCTGCACCAGGCCGAGAAATGGCGCGAGAAACTGATCGCCGACAACGAGGCGCTGACGCTGTTCCTCAACCAGTACCCCGACACCGATGCTACGCACCTGCGGCAGATCATCCGCAATGCGCGCGATGAAGCCGCACGCAACAAGCCGCCCAAGGCGTTTCGCGAGATTTTCCGGGTGATCCGCGAGGCGATGCAGAAAACGGACTGATTCACGCAGAACGCCGGGCGGCACGAACAACAAACCGAGAGCGTGCGCTTGGTGGATAAAAAGCTTTGAGCAGGGAGAAGCCGCATGTGGGGACGTGTCGCCAAAATTGTCTTGAGCCTGCCGTTCCTGATTGCGGCCGGCCTGTTCGGCCTGTATCTGGTGTTCGGCTTTTTTCTGGTCAACCCGCTGGCGCAGAAGCTGCTGCCCTGGGTGGGCGAGACCCGACTCGCCAGCCGGCTTTCCGCCGATGAGGTCAGATTCAACCCGCTGACGCTGGAAGCCACGGTCAGCGGCCTGAAGCTGGCCGAGCCCAGCGGCGCGCCGCTGGCAAGCTTCGACCGTCTCTATCTCAACCTGGAAACCACGGGCCTCTTCCGCTGGGCCTGGCGCATCCGCGATATCGAACTCGACCGCCCGCGCGCGACGCTTGAAGTTCGGCGTGGCGGCGCGCTCAACTGGGGCGCGCTGATCGCCCGCCTGAACGAAGACAAGCAGCCGCCGTCTGACACCCTCGCGCGCGTGCTGATCGACCGCATCAAGATCGACAACGGCGACATCGACTACACCGACGCCAACCGGGCGGGCGAGCCGTTCAAGGTGACGCTGGCGCCGCTCGGCATCGAGCTCGACGGACTCTCGACCCTGCCCGAGGACCGTGGTGACTATCTGATTGCGGCCAAGCTGCCAGAGCAGGGCGGCACGCTCAAGTGGAAGGGCGACGTCGGGCTGAACCCGGTCGCGTCGAGCGGTGAGGTGGGCCTCGAGGGCGTGCGGCTGACCAACCTCTTGCGGGTGATCAAAAGCCCGCGCAATTTCGAGCTGCCGTCCGGCACGCTGGGCGCCGGGATGCGCTACCGCTTTGCGATGGTTCGCGACGCGTCCGGTGTCGATGTGCCCTGGCTGCAGATCAGCGGCGCCAACCTGGTGGTGCAGGAATTGGCGCTGGCGCCACGCAGTGGCGATCCGGTGCTCGAACTCGCCGAGGCGCGCATCCGCGACGCCAATTTCGATCTGGCCCGGCGCGAGCTCACGGTGGCGGGGGTGAGCCTCGCCGGCGGCAAGTTTGCGGCCACGCGCGACGTCAAAGGCGTGCTGGACTGGCAGACGCTCTTTGCGCTGGCCGCCAATGGCGCGCCGCCGGCGCAGGCCAAGCCGGCATCCTCCGGCGCGCCGCCCGGCGCACCGTGGAAAATCGGCGTGCGCGAAATCAGTCTCAGCGACTGGTCGGCACGCTTTCTCGACCTGGGCTATGCCAGGCCGCTCGGCGTCAGCGCCGAGGGCTTCGGCCTGACCGCGGCGCTGACGGGCGAACTGGGCGAAACCACCGCGATCGAGGTCGGCCCGCTGAATGCGGCGCTGGGGCCGGTGCAGGTGCAGTCCGGCTCGAAGCCGGTGGCGGAGCTGAAGCACGCGACCCTGGTCAACGCGGGCATGAAGCTGGCGGACAACCGGCTGGTCATCGAGGCGATTGAATTGAATGGTGCCCAGACCACCGTCACGCTGGACAAGAACAAGACCCTCAACTGGGTCGATATCCTGCACAAGGCAGCCGGTGCGCCTGCCGCCGCCCCTGAGCGGCTGGTCACGAAAGCGGTTGCGCCGCTCGACGTTCAGCTCGCGCGTCTGAGCCTCGGCGACATCGAAGTCGACATCGTCGACCAGTCGCCCCGCGTGCCGGTACGGCTCGCGGTTGCCAAGGGCTTTGTCACGCTGAAAGACCTGAGCCTGGATCTGAACCAGGCGGTGCCGGTCGAGGCCGGTTTTGCGCTCAGGCAGGGCGGCCGTTTCGACGCCAGCGGCACCGTCATCCCGGGCAAATCGTCGGGCATGCTGGACCTGAAGCTGGCGGGGCTATCGCTGAAGCCGTTTGCGCCCTACGTCAACCAGTTCGCCCGCCTCAACCTGCATTCGGGGACGGCGTCGACCCGCGGCAAGCTCAGCTTCGAACAGGCCAAAGCGGGCCTGAAACTGCGTTACAACGGCGGCTTTACGGTGGACGACCTGGCCATCACCGAAGAGGAAACCGAGGAGGCCTTCCTCGGCTGGAAAAAGCTGTCGTCCGGCAGCCTGGCCTTGAGCCTCGGTCCGGACCGGCTGCGCATCGGTGAGCTGACCGCGCTGAATCCATTCGGCAAGGTGATCATTTTCGAGGACCAGACGGTCAACCTGCAGCGCGTGCTGCGCAGCCAGCCGGCGGCCAGGCCGGCTGCGACTGCCCAGCCCAAACCCGCCGATCAGCCCGTCGCGTTTCCGCTGGCGATCGAGCGCCTGCGCATCATCGATGCCAATGCCGAGTTTGCCGATCTTTCGCTGACGCCGCAGTTCGGCACCCGCATGCACGATCTCGGCGGCGTGGTCACCGGGCTGTCGACCGACCCGGCGACGACGGCGCAGGTGGAGCTCGACGGCAAGGTCGACGACTATGGTTCGGCGCGCGTGCGCGGTTCGATCCAGCCTTTCCGCGCGACCGAGTTCACCGACTTGAAGCTCACCTTCCGCAATCTGGAAATGACCCAGATGACACCGTATTCGGGCAAGTTCGCCGGGCGCAAGATCGATTCTGGCAAGCTGTCGGTCGACCTCGAATACAAGATCAAGAATCGCCAGCTGGCCGGCGAAAACAAGTTCATCGTCAACAAGTTGAGGCTCGGCGAGCGCGTGGACAGTCCCGATGCGATGAAGCTGCCGCTCGATCTGGCCATTGCGCTGCTGGAAGACAGCAAGGGCATCATCGACCTCGACCTGCCGGTGTCGGGCAGCCTCGACGACCCGCAGTTCAGCTACGGCAAGATCATCTGGAAAGCCGTCGTCAACGTGCTGACCAAGCTCGTGACCGCGCCCTTCCGGGCGCTCGGCAACCTGCTCGGCATGAGTTCGGAAAAGCTCGAGTCGGTCGACTTCGATCCCGGCAGCAGCGCGCTGCTGCCGCCCGAGCAGGAAAAACTCAAGGCGGTGGCCGATGCGCTGACCAAGCGCCCTGCACTGACCCTCGCCCTGACGCCCGGCTACGATCCCGAAGTCGACCGGCGCGCGCTGCAGGAACGCGTCCTGCGCCGCGAGACCGCCGCCGCGGCCGGCATCAAGCTGGCCGCGGGCGAAGCGCCCGGGCCGGTGGACGTCAACCATTACAAGATCCAGACCTGGCTCGAAGACCGCTACGCCGAACGGGTCGGCAAGGCGGAATACCAGACGCTGCGCGCCAGCTTCAAGGACAAGGATGCCGGCGCCGCCGCGCGCGTGCTGGAAAGCGAAATGGTCGAGCGCCTCGCCCGCCGCTTCAAGACCCGCGACGAAGGTCCCGCCTCCGCTTTCCATGCCGAACTGCTGGAGCGGCTGACCCGGCAGACCAAGATCGACGACGCCGAATTGATCCGGCTTGCCGAAGCGCGCGGCCAGGCCATGCGCGACACCCTCGTCAAGCTGGGTCTCGATGCCGGCCGCGTCAGCGTGTCCACACCCGCCCAGCAGACGGCCAAGGGCGCACTGGTGGGCAGCAAGCTGAGTCTGGGCGCCGGCCGTGCGGCGTCACCCGCGCCTGCAGATGCCGCAGCCGCTGGAGTCGCACCGTGACACGGTCAGGCCGCAGCCCGCGCGCTTCCCGCCCGCGTACGACATTTCGCCGCATGCGCATTCTGCTTCTGCTGGGGCTCTTGGTCGCGGCGCTCAGCCTGACCTGGCTGGAACAGACCATGGTGCGCGCCTGGCGCTTGCCGCTCGAGGTGGCCGTGGTGCCGATCAACGGCGACGGATCGGACGCGGCGGCGGAAACGATCCGCAGCCTGCAGGCGAGCGATTTCGACGACATCAATGCCTTTCTGGAACGCGAGGCGGCGCGCTACGGCCTCAAGCTGTCGCCGGCCATGCAGCTCACGCTGCTGCCGGCACAGGACGCGCGGCCGCCCGCGCCGCCGCGCGACGGCAGCGTGCTGAAGACCATTTACTGGAGTCTGCAGCTGCGCTGGTGGGTATACCGGCAATCCGGCCAGCTGCTGCCGCAGCTGGGCACGGTCAAACTGTTCGTGCTGTATCACGCGCCGCAGGACGGCGTGGCGCTGGAACATTCGCTGGGGCTGCAGAAAGGCCTGATCGGCGTGGTGCACGCGTTTGCCGACCCTAAGCAGGCGGGGCAGAACAACATCGTCATCGCGCATGAGTTGCTGCATACGCTGGGCGCGACCGACAAATACGATGCCGAAGGCCGGCCGGTCTATCCGCAGGGTTATGCCGATCCCGAGCTGCCGCAGCTGATGCCGCGCCGCGCAGCCGAAATCATGGCGGGACGGCTGGTGAATGCCGCCGGACGGCTGGTGATGCCGCCGAGTCTTGAGCAATGCGTGATCGGTTCGATGACCGCGCACGAACTCAATTTCGACGAAGGCTTCCGCCGGCGTTTTGGTGGGGGCGATTAAACCGCGCGCAACCTCGCCAGGCGCGCAAGGCCGAAATGGATGAAGGCCAGCGCAGCGACGACCGGCGCCAGCAGGTTGAGCAGCGGAACGAACTGCAGCAGTCCGGTCAGCACGCCCAGTCCCCACCAGCCGCCGCGTTCCTGCTTGAACAGCCGCTGCATTTCATCGGCATTGGCATGTTCGGCGATGGCGTCGTAGCGGAACAGCCGCTGGTTCAGATAGGCGGCGGCCACGAAGGGCACGAGGACGCCGACCCCGATCAGCCACAGCGGCAGCGTCACTACCCACAGCACGATGAACACGACGATCGCGATGCCGGCATTCCACACGCTGCCGATCATGCCGCCGCCGTTTTCGCGCCCGAGGTCGGGGTAATTGCGCTCGGCCACCACGCGGATCAGGGCGGGCATGCCGAACAGCGCGGTGATGACGAGCGCGGTCAGCATGACCGCTGGCACGAACAGCATCAGGTGCAGCAACAGCTGGATGCCGTTGGCGATCCACACCGGCTCAATCTCGGCCAGCCAGGTCTGGATGCCGATGGCGTCGAGCCCCTGCGTGAGCCAGCCGGAGAAGGTGCTCCAGAACGTCACCCCGAGTACCAGCCACAGCAGGATCGCGACCAGCATCGGCCACACCACGACCCACAACACGCGCAGACTGAACAGATCGCGCAGCGCGCGGGCGACGGCGTCGAGGATGGCGGTCATGTGCGGAGCCTCAGTGCGGATTTGGGGCGGAACACCGCGATCGTGCCGGGCAGCGCTTCGAGATAGGGCCCGCCCACGAGGTCGATGCAATAGGGCACGGCGGCGAAAATGCCGTCGAGCGTTTCCTTGATCGCCTTGGGCTGGCCCGGCAGATTCAGAATCAGGCTGGCGCCGCGGGTGACGCCGACCTGTCGCGACAGGATCGCGGTCGGCACATACTGCAGCGACACTGCGCGCATCTGCTCGCCGAAGCCGGGCAGCACCTTGTGCGCCACCGCCAGCGTCGCCTCGGGCGTGACGTCGCGCGGCGCCGGGCCGGTGCCGCCAGTGGTGAGGATCAGCGAGCAGTGCTCGGCGTCGGCAAGTTCGATCAGCGTCGCCTCGATCTGCGCCTGCTCGTCGGGAATCAGCCGGGTGACGAAGCTCACGGGATTGGCCAGCACCTCGCCGAACCAGGCCTCGAGCGCAGGCAGGCCCTGGTCCTGATAAACGCCGGTGCTGGCGCGGTCGCTGATCGAAACCAGGCCGATGCGAACGGTGTCATAGTTCATATGGTCGGGAAAGTAGTTGAAAAAGGGGCTTGCACGAATGGCCCAATTTATCAGAATGAGAAGCAACTGACTGGAGACATTCACATGAAACTGATTCAAACCCTGCTGGCCGTGAGCATGTTGTGGGCGGGCACGGCCCTGGCCGACCCGCCGAAGGGCTATCCCTTTGTCGACTTCGACGCCGGGCTGAAGGTGGCCAAGGCAAGCGGCAAGCCGATCTTTCTGTATTTCGGGCGCTACGGCTGCGCGTGGTGCGACCACACCAACAAGAAGACCTTTTCCGACGCCGGACTGAAAAAGCTCTACAGCGACAACTATGCACTGGTGTATGTCGATGCCGAATCGGGCAAGCGGCTGACGCTGCCTTCCGGCGAGCGCATCACCGAGGCGGAACTGGGCGTGCGGCTGCAGGCGTTTGCCACGCCGCTGTTCGTCTACCTGACGCCGCAGGGCGAGAAGATTTTCCAGGCGCCCGGCTTCAAGACGGTGAAGGATTTCCAGGATTACGACAGCTATGTGCGAGGCGGGCATTACAAGCAGAAGACCCTGCTCGAATTCCTGGGCAGCAAATCGTGAGGGCGGTCGCGCTGCTGCTGGCGGTGCTGGCGTGGCCGGCGCACGCCGCGTGGGAATGGAGCGCGCCGCTCACGGTCAACTCGGTGCAGGGCGCAGCGATTTTCCCGCATATCGAATCGGCCAACCGCCAGGGCGTTGCTGTCTCGGGCGACACCGTCGGCGTGGTGTGGGAAGACAACCGCAGCGGCAGCCCGCAGTGCTATCTGGCACTGAAGCCGGCGACGGCGGCGCAGTTCCAGCCGGAAATCCAGTTGAGCCAAAACGAATGCTATGAGCCGGTGGTGCTGGCGCTGGGCGGCGGCCGCTTCGTGGCGGCGTGGGAAGAAGCTGGCGCGATCCGGGCGCAGGTGCTGCCCGGCGGCACGCCGCAGCAACTGTCGAAAGCTGTGGCGGCGCAGGTGACGCTGGGCGGCCGCGGCGACGTTGTGTATGCGGCCTGGGCCGAGCAGGCGGGCCGCTTCAAGCGCATCGTCGTTGCCACGCTGAGGCTGAAGGGCGACGCGCTGAGCGTGCAATCGGTGCAACCGGTCGAAGCGGCGCAGCCGATCGACGAACAGGGCTGGCCGGCGCTGGCGGTGGCGGGCGACGGCACCCTGACGGTGGCGTGGGAAGACCGCCGCCATCGCCATACCGTGCCGATGGTGAGCCACAGCAGCGACGGCCGCAGCTTTGCGGCGCCTGCGCGGCTGACCGATCACCGCAGCGGCAGCGTGGACGGGCTGGGTGCAGGTACCGGCGCGATGCGTCCGACGCTGGCGCCCTGGGGCGAACGGGGCGTCGTTGCAGGGTGGCTCGACAAGCGCGATTTCCTGTCCGGGTATGACGTTTTCGCCGCATTCGATCCCGGCACGCGCCGCTTTGGCAAGAACATCCGGGTGCAGGACAATTTCGGCGACAACATGGCGCAATGGCATGCACGGGTCGTCAGCGATGCCAGCGGCCGTCTGGTGGCGCTGTGGGACGACGCCCGCGACGGCACGCCGGACGTGTGGCTGTCCGAATGGGACGGCGAGGCATTCGGCGACGACTTTACCGTTCCGTCGGCGCATGGCCCGGGCGCGCAGTCCGACCCGGTGGCCGCGCTGGATGCGGGCGGCGCGCTGCATGTGGTGTGGCTCGACCGCGACGAGGCAGCCGGCACGCGCGTCCGTTACGCGCGGGCCGTGCGCAAATAATTAAGTTATCGTGGGCGCCGTGCGCAAGTAGCGCATAGCGCGGGCGGTGCGCAAGTAAGTCATTGCGACACTAGAGCCAGCCGCGCCGCTTCAGCCGCCGATACAGCACCAGCATCGCGGCAGCGGTCACGCCCAGCAAGGCCGGATAGGCCCAGGTCCAGCGCAGTTCCGGCATGACCTCGAAGTTCATGCCGTACAGGCTGAATATCACTGTGGGCAATGCCAGCAGCGCGCCCCAGCCGGCCAGTTTCTGCACTGACTCGCTCTGCTTGACCGACAGCGTCGCGAGATGGAACTGCATCGCGTCCGAGGTCGACATGCGCAGGCGGTCGATTGCAGCGGATACGCGCATCGCGTGGTCGTGGATGTCGCGGTAATAGGCCTTGAGTTCGCGGGTCACCAGGTCAGGGTGAAGCCGGATCAGATCCTGGGTGATTTCCTGCATCGGTTCGGCGCTATCGCGCAGGGTGGTGAGGTCGCGCTTCATGGCATAGAGCCGTTCCAGCATGTCGCGCCCAGGTTTTGTGCGGTTCATCAGCTGGCTTTCGAGCGACTGGAATCGCTCCTGCATGCTATCGAACACCGGCCTGAACTGGTCGACGATCAGATCGAGCACCAGGTACAGCGCGTAGGGTGCGGCGCGTGGGATGCCATTGGGCGGGCGCTGCAGCCGCTCGCTGACCCGTCCGTAGTCGGTGCCCTTGTCGTGGTGGATGGCGACGACGTAGTTGCTGCCGGCGAAAACATGCGTTTCGCCGAATTCCATCTTCTTTTGCCACAGCTGCGCGGTGCGGGTGGCGATGAAAACATGGCCTTCGTATTCCTCGAGCTTGGGGCGCTGGTGGGTGGAAATCGCGTCTTCCAGCGCCAGCGCGTGTAGACCGAGCGCATCGCCCAGACGGGTAATGGTCTGGCTGTCCGGTGACTGGGTCTCGACCCAGATGAAGCGATCCGGCTGTCCGACATGCTGGCGGATCTCGTCAAGCGGGATACGCAGCGCGTCAGCGCCAAGGAAGAGTGTGCATTCGATGGGAGTCTCCTCGTTTCAAATCGGCATCGAAGTTGAATTCTAGCCTGCAATGCGATGGTCTCCATTTTGCTGCGCATGCAGAAACAGCCTGCTGACGCGGCGCGCATGCCGCGCCAGCGCTTGAGAAATCGCGCAGTCGCACGGTACACTTACCGCATAACGACACAACTCCAGCGATAACAAACTACACGGAGAAATAATGAGGAGAATCTGGTTGTGCCTGGCGCTTGCGCTAAGCACGGCGGCACCACTTGCGAGCGCCACCCCCTACGCCTTTGGTGTGCTCAACCAGCGCAGCCTGCAGGCGACTGCGGCATACTGGAATCCCATCCTGACCTATGTGTCCGCCCGCTCGGGCGTACCGCTCGAGTTGCATATCGGACGCACTGCCAACGAAACGACGGATCGCGTTGTGGCAGGCCGCCTGGATTTTGCCTACACCAACCACCTGTTTACCCCGAAGCGCGATCAGCTGGGCTGGCGGGTGCTGGCGCGGCAGGATTCCGCAGGCATCCGGGGGCAGCTGGTGGTGCTCGAGGATTCGCCGGTCCGCACGCTGCAGGACCTGGCCGGAAAACCGGTGAGCTTTGCCAATCCCTATGCCTTCGCGGGCTTTTATGTACCGATGGACATGCTGCTGCGCGCCGGTGTGCAGGTGACGCCGGAGTTCTCCGGCAACCAGGAAGCCGCGATGGGACAGCTCATGTCCGGCCGGGTGGCTGCTGCCGGCGTGAACCATCAGGTGATGGCGGACTTTGCCCAGCGCCGCCAGTTGAAATACCGGGTGCTGGCGGAATCGGAACCCTACTTCGATCTGGCCGTGATGGCATCACCTCGCATCAGCGCAGTCGACGGCGACAAGGTCCGCCAGGCCTTCGTTGGCATGACGCAGGATCCGGAGGGTCAGCGCGTGCTGCAACGGGCGGCGCAGTCGCTCGGCCTGCCTCGCGGGCGGGGATTCGTCGCGGCGGACGACGCGGACTACCGCAATTACCGGGTGTTTTTCAGGCGGACTCAAGTGCAGGTAAATGAATAAGCCGCAGGTAGCGCGCAGTGCGCGCTACAGCCTGCAGGCACGCATTCTGGGCGCGGTATTCGTCCTCGTGCTGGCGATGTATCTGGCGACGCTGGCGGTACTGGGCGTACCGATGGTGCAGCGCGCGCAACAGAATCTGGACGGCGGTGCCGAACGCGAACTGGGCGCGATGATGGCAGCGATTCAGGATCATGTGCTGCTGCGCGACTATCCGGCCATCGAGCAGGTCATCAAGGCGCGCGCGCACACGTCACATGTCCGCGCTGTGCGCTTCGAGTCACCAAAAGTCACGCTGGAGACGCGCGTACCGGCAGAACCTACGGCACACCCGGCCTGGTTTGCCGCGCTGCTGGCCATTCATGCGCCGCAGGCGCAGTCCGACCTGGTGATCGGCGGGGCGACCTACGGCGCGCTGCGCGTCGAGCTCGATGCCGGGCCCACGCTGCAGGAACTGTGGGTGCTGGCGGCGCGCTTCACCCTGTTGGCCATCGGCAGTCTGGTCGGCATCATGCTGCTGCTGCACTGGCATCTGCGGGTGAGTCTGCGCGGCCTGTATGCATTGCGTGAGACCGCGCGCGCCATCGAAAGCGGCGATTTCAGCGCGCGCGTCAGCCTGGCCTACAGCTCGCCACCCGAAGTACGCGAGACCAAGCAGGCCTTCAACCACATGGCCGATCATGTGAGCCGGCTGATCAGCGCCCTTGAGCGCAAGCATGCGGACTTGCTGGTGGAAAAGGAACGCCTGCGCGTGACCATCGAATCGATCGGCGATGCCGTCGTGGTGACCGACGCCGAGGGTCTGATCGAGTTTCTCAACCCCACCGCGGAAACGTTGACCGGCTTCAGCAGCCAGCAGGCACGGGGCCGTCGGGTGAGCGATGTACTGCCGCTGGTCGACGAGAGCAGCGGCGAACCCGTCCCGAATCCACTGGAGCAGGCGCTTGAACGCAATACCGTGGTCGACCTGGGCAACCATGCGGTGATTCGTCGCCGCGACGGCGCGACCATCGCGATCAGCGATTCCGCCGCGCCGATTCGCTCCGCCGACGGCAAGGTGCAGGGCGGTGTGCTGGTGTTCCAGGACGAGAGCGAGCGACGTGGTCTGATGCAGCGGCTGGCCTGGCAGGCCGAACGCGATCATCTGACCGGGCTGTGGAACCGGCGGGCGATGGAGGAACGACTGGCCTGCGCACTGAACGCTGTGCAACAGAAGGTGCAGCGTTTCATTTTCTGCTATATCGATCTCGATCGCTTCAAGCTGGTCAACGACACCTGCGGCCACCGTGCGGGCGATGCGCTGCTGCAGCGGCTGGCGGCGCTGATGGTGCACCGTACGGAAAACGCGAACCATTATCTGGCGCGGCTGGGCGGTGACGAATTCGGCTTGCTGTTCGTCGATGTCAGCCTGCCGCAGGCGCTCGAGCATATCCAGGGGCTGCGTGACGAGATCGCCCGTTTCCGTTTCGAATGGGATGACAAAGTATTCCGGCTGGGCGTGAGCTTCGGCGTGACCGAGTTGCATGCCGGCATGACCGACATCGGCGAGATCCTGGCGCAGGCGGATACTGCCTGCTATCACGCCAAGTCGTTTGGCGGCGGCGCGATCCAGGTGTACGAGGAGGCGCACCCCGCGCTACAGAAAATCAACGACGAAATGCAGTGGGTGGGCGCGATCACCAAGGCCTTCGAGGCGCACCGCTTCGTGCTGTATCGCCAGTTGAAAGTGGCGCTGTCGCCTGTCGTCACGACGCAGCATTATGAAATCCTGCTGCGCCTGCGCGGCGAGGACGGCAGCATCATTTCACCGGGCGAGTTCCTGCCGGCCGCCGAGCGCTACGGACTGGCACCCAGCTTCGACCGCTGGGTCATCCGCAACTTCTTTGCCTACCTCGATACTCATCCCGAGGACGAAGCCCACTACGCGATCAACCTGTCCGGCCGCAGCCTCAGCGACCCCGGCACGGCCGAGTTCATCCTCGATGAAATCGGCCAGTACCACTTCGATCCCGCGCGGATCAGCTTCGAGGTCACCGAGACCGCGGCGATCGACAGCCTGGATGCCTGCGAGCGGCTGATCCTGACGCTGCAGGCACACGGCATCCAGTTCGCGCTGGACGACTTCGGCAAGGGGCAGTCCTCGTTCGGCTATCTGAAGCGGCTACCGGTCACCACCCTCAAGATCGACGGCGAATTCGTGCGTGGCATGAACCTCGACCGCGAAAAACTCGCAATCGTCAAAGCGATGCACACGCTGGGGCAGGAACTGGGCAAACAGACCATCGCCGAGCAGGTCGAAACCGAGGAAGAGCTGGCCTGCCTGAAAGCGATGGGGCTGGATTACGTGCAGGGCTTTCTGCTGCATCGGCCGGCGCCGCTGCCGGTGGATTAAGCGGCGCGAACGGTGTTGCGCAGGCGCGCGTACAGTGCCGTGTAGGCGGACACGATCGCGGTTTCGGAATAGCGGTGGTCCACCTCATCGGCGCCTGCTTCGATCAGACGTTCGCGTTGCCCGGCATCGAGCGCCAGTGCATGCTGCAGGACCGTCGCCAGCCCGGCCGCATCGGCGAGCGGCGCCAGCAGGCCATTCACGCCATCCTGCATCAGCTCCTGCGGGCCCTGGGCGCGGGTCGACACCACCAGCGCGCGGTTCGCCCAGGCTTCGAGGATGACATTGCCGAGCGGCTCGTGCACCGATGCGCAGACAAAGACATTGGCCAGCTGATAGTAGGGCGCCGGATCATGCTTCCAGCCGGCCCAGTGAACGCGCGCGGCAATGCCGAGTTCGCCGGCCAGGGCTTCCAGTTCCCTGCGCAAGGGACCGTTGCCCACCATCAGCAGATGCAGCGGTGTGGCGTCGAGTGAGGCAGGCAGGCGCGCAAACGCACGCAGCAGATCGGCCCAGCCCTTGTTGACGTGCAGGCGGCCGAGGCCGAGAACGACGCGGCAGCCGCGCAAACCCAGTTGCTCGCGCAGCACGTCGAGTGCGGATGATTCAAGACGCCCCGGCGCATCCACGAAGTTGCCGATCTGATGGACCTGCCCGGCAGGCAGGCCATGCGCGATCAGATAGTCGTGTATCCCGCGCGTGTTGCCCACCCAGGCGTGGGCGTGGCGGTAGCCCTTGAGATTGTAGAAGCCGCCCAGGCGCGCCAGATGCACCGGCGCGCGTCCGCGCGGCAGGCGTACGATACGGGTCGCGCGGCCCATGTAGGTCTGCACCACGTCGGGGCGGAAGTCGGCGATGCAGCGATTGATTTTCCAGCGCGAGTACAGGTCCCAGCTGCCGAGCATGGGGGCATGGTAATGACGTACCGCCGGATCGATCGCACGGGCGATGGCGCCATTCCCAACCGTGACGGCGGCGACGGCTTCGCCGCGGCGCGCCAGCGCATTCACCAAGCGGATGAAGAAGCCTTCCGCACCGCCCAGGCCCTTGCCCCCGATCACATGCAGGCTGCGCGGCGCCTCGCTCATGGCGCTCAGAACGGCAGCGTGAGCTCGGGCGCGGACTGGTGAATCACGCGGCGGAAGTCGGCCTGGATGCGTTCCAGCGCGGTGGCATTGTCGGCCTCGAAGCGCAGCACGATCACCGGCGTGGTGTTGGACGGGCGCGCAAGGCCGAAGCCGTCGGCGTATTCGACGCGCAAGCCGTCGAGCGTGATGATTTCCTGCGCATCGGGAAAGCGCGCGTTTTTCTGCAGCGTATCCATCAGCGTGTAATGCTCGCCCTCGGCCATCTTGATGTTGAGCTCGGGCGTGTTGAGCGTGTCGGGCAGGCCGTGCAGGGTGGCGTTGATGTCGGCCTGCTTGGAGAGGTATTCGAGCAGGCGCGCACCGGCGTAGAGGCCGTCGTCGAAACCGAACCAGCGTTCCTTGAAGAACACGTGGCCGGACATTTCACCGGCTAGCAGCGCGCCGGTCTCCTTCATCTTCGCTTTGATGAAGCTGTGGCCGGTCTTCCACAGCAGCGGGCGGCCGCCGCGTTCGCGAATCCAGCCGAACAGCTTGCGTGTCGATTTGACGTCGAAAATGATTTCGGCGCCGGGGTTGCGCGACAGCACGTCGTCGGCGAACAGCATCAACTGGCGGTCGGGGAAGATGATTGTGCCGTCCTTGGTGACGACGCCGAGACGGTCGCCGTCGCCGTCGAAGGCGAGGCCGATTTCGGCGTCGCTGCTCTTCAGCGCGGCAATCAGGTCCTGCAGGTTCTTCGGCTGTGAGGGGTCGGGATGGTGATTGGGGAAATTGCCGTCGACCTCGCAGAACAATTCCTCGACCTGGCAGCCCATGTCGCGATACAGCTTGGGTGCGAACGCACCGGCCACGCCGTTGCCGCAGTCGACGATGATTTTCATCGGACGCGTGAGCTTCACGTCGGAAACGATGCGGGTGAGGTACTCACCGGCGATGTCGTGCTGGCGATAGCCGCCGTTGCCATGCGCGAGGTCGTTGTTGAGCAGTCGTTCGCGCAGCTTCTGGATGGTGTCACCCGACAGGGTTTCGCCGCCGAGCACCATTTTCAGGCCGTTGTAGTCGGGTGGGTTGTGGCTGCCGGTGACCATCACCGCGCTGTTCGTATTCAGCTGATACGCCGCGAAATAGGTCATCGGGGTGGCGACCATGCCGAGGTCGACCACGCCGATGCCAGCCTTCTGGATGCCGCGCGCGAGTGCCGCAGCCATGTCGGGACCGGACAGGCGGCCGTCGCGGCCGATGCAGATTTCTTTCTGACCGCGTGCGACGGCTTCGGAGCCGATGGCGTGGCCGATGGCCTCGACGATTTCGGCGGTGAAAGTCTTGCCGACGATGCCGCGGATATCGTAGGCCTTGAAAATTTCCTTGGGGTATTCCACAACGTACTCCCTGTGTGTGATGTTCGGATTCTAACCGTGCTGGATGGAGAAGTGCTGCAACAGCCGTTGCGACAGCCAGTCGAGGCGGCCGGGAAAGGGGCCGGACGGAAAGCCGACATGGCCGCCCGTCTCGGGCTGGTCGAGGGTCACGGCGGGCGAGACGTCGGCCGCGCTCGGCAAGGCCCACGCCGGCAGGAAGGGATCGTTTTTCGCATTGAGGACGAGGGTGGGCACGGCGATGGATTTGAGTACCGGCTTGGACGAGACCTTGAACCAGTAGTCGTCGGCATCGCGGAATCCATGCAGCCGCGCGGTGACCAGGGTGTCGAATTCACGGAAAGTGGTGGCCGCTGCGATAGCTTTCGCATCCAGCAGACCTGGGAAGCGCGCGGCCTTGCGCAAGGCCTTGGCCCGCAGCGTGTGCAGAAAGCGCGCGGTGTAGAAGCGGCGATTGAAACCGTGGTCGAGCACGCTGCCGGCCGCGGTCAGATCAAGCGGCGCGGACACGCCGGCGGCACGGTCGACCAGCGCACGCGCGGCCTCACCCTGTTCGCCCAGCCATCTCAGCAGCGCGTTGCCACCGAGCGAGACACCGACGGCATACAGCGGCGCGTCGGGATGGCGGGACTTGACGTGACGCAGCATGCGTTCGACGTCTTCGCTGTCGCCGGCGAAATAGGCGCGCGGCAGCCGGTTGTCCTCGCCCGAGCAGCCGCGAAAATGCGCCACCACGCCGTCCCAGCCGCGTGCACCGACATGGGACATGAGGCCGCGCGCGTAGTGGCTTCTGGCGCTGCCTTCCAGACCGTGGATCAGTACCACCACGGGGGTCGTTGCCCCACGCATTTCGGTGCGCTGTGCATCGGCGTCCTGCTGGGTGTCGAGCACGCCGTCGGCCCAGTCGAAGTCGAGGAAATCGCCGTCCGGCAATTCCAGCCGCTCGCGCCGGTAGGCGACTTGCGGCACGCGGATCAACAGGTTGGCGTAGATGGTCTGCAGGTTGCCGCCGGGCAGCCAGGCGGGCGCGCGGTACTCGGCGGTGGCGTCGGCGTGCGTCAACGCCCGCTCAATGCAGCACCACGGGCGGCGTGCGCGCCGGCGGGGTGCCGCCGACGTGAAGCGGCGAGGCATGATGCAGCACCATGTGCCAACCGTCGGCGTCCCTGCGATAGACGTTGGTTGCCAGTATCGGCGGGCGCGGCTCGGTTTCCTGACCGATGATCAGGTGTTCGCGCACGATGCGGATCACCTGGTCCGCCTCGCGCAGCGCATGCGCGAGTTCGACCTGCACGCGAAACTGCCCGGCCGCCTCGAACATGCTGTGCCAGCCGAGGGAGACGGCGGCGCGCCCATTCAACGGCGCGGCCATCGGATGGATGCAGGCAATGCTGTCGTCGTCGCTCCAGACCGCCATCATGGCGTCGAGCGAGCGCGCCTCGAAAGCGGCATAGAACGCGGCTTCGGCAGCTTCGGGCGTGGGAAAGGCGGTGGCGGATTCAGACATGAGGTGTTCAGGCTTGGCGCTCGCTAGGGTTGAAGGGCCCCGCATTTCGCGGAGCAGGCAGCGTCGTGGATCACTCGGCCCGCTCGGGCCGGGTGTCAGTGATGACTGCCGCTGGGCTTGCCCTTCAGCCGATAGAGCGTGCCGCAATACGGGCACAGCGCATCGCCGCGCGATTCGATCGGCAGGTAGACGCGCGGGTGCGCATTCCAGTCGGCGTGCTGCGGCATCGGGCAATGCAGGGGCAGGTCGCCTTCGTTGACTTCGATGACGCGCTGGGTGTTGTCGGGCCGTTCGCTCATGCGGATCTCGCTTACTTGACCGGGGTGAGCCAGTCGGTGTGGGCCGCGGTGCGGCCGTGCACGCAGTCGAAATACATCGCCTGCAATCGGGCGGTGAGCGGGCCGCGCGTGCCTTCGCCGATGGCGCGGTTGTCGAGCTCGCGGATCGGCGTCACTTCGGCGGCGGTGCCGGTGAAGAAGGCCTCGTCGGCGGAATACACCTCGTCGCGGGTGATGCGCTTCTCGATGACCTGCAGGCCGATTTCGCCGGCCAGCTGCACGATGGTGTCGCGGGTGATGCCTTCCAGCGCGGAGGTCAGGTCGGGCGTGTAGAGCTTGCCGTTTCGGATGATGAAGACGTTTTCGCCGGAGCCCTCGGCAACGAAGCCGTCGACGTCGAGCAAGAGCGCCTCGTCGTAGCCGTCCATCTCGGCTTCCTTGTGCGCGAGGATCGAGTTCATGTAGTTGCCGTTGGCCTTCGCCTTGCACATGGTGATGTTGACGTGATGGCGCGAGAACGAGCTGGTCTTGACGCGGATGCCGTTGTCCAGCGCTTCCTGGCCGAGGTAGGCGCCCCATGGCCAGGCGGCGACGATGATGTGCACCGACAGGTTCTTGGCCGAGATGCCCATCGCTTCTGCGCCGTAGAAGGCCATCGGACGCAGGTAGCCGGATTCGAGCTTGTTCTCGCGCACCACGGTGCGCTGCGCTTCGGAGATCGTCGCCTTGTCGAACGGCAGCTTCATGCCGAGGATGTGGGCGGAGCGGAACAGCCGGTCGGTGTGTTCCTGCAGCCGGAAGATCGCCGTGCCCTGTTCGGCCTTGTAGGCGCGCACGCCCTCGAAGACGCCCATGCCATAGTGCAGCGTGTGGGTGAGGACGTGGGTGGTGGCGTCGCGCCAGGGTACGAGTTTGCCGTCGTACCAGATGACGCCATCGCGGTCGGCCATGGACATGGTGAAAAATCTCTTAACGAATGGAAAACGCCGATTTTACCGGAATCCGGCAGCGTCGCGGCCCCGGTTTATGGCACGATCGAGCTGTATGGGGGGGGCTGAACATGCAATGGAAAGGCTGGCTGGCAGTACTGCTGCTGACGCCGTTGGCCGGCTGCGCCGAGCCGGCACGCGTCGATTACGACTATTACCTGCTGGCGCTCGCGGTGGCGCCGGCATTCTGCGAGGACGCACCGCAGCGCAAGCAGGGCTATGCGCAATGCCGGACGCTGTCCGAGGCGGGTTTTATCGCGATGCCGCTGACCCTGCACGGACTGTGGCCGAATCGCCTCGACCGCAGGCATCCCGCCTGGTGTGGCGGCGAGACGCGCGGCGCATTCTGCAACCTGCCGCCGCTCCGGCTGCCGGCGGACACGCGGGCGCGGCTGGCGCGCGCGATGCCGGCCGCGGCCGATTGTCTGGACCGCTACCAGTGGGCCAAGCACGGGAGTTGTTCGGGGCTTGCCGAGGCCGGCTACTTTGCTGCGTCGGCGGCATTGACCGAACGCGTCAACCGCGCCATCGGCAGCGAAATTGCGCGACACGCGGGCCGCGAAGTCAGTCTGGCCCTGCTGCGCGAGGCGCTGTCCAGAAACGATCCGGCACTGAAGGATGCGGTGAGTTTCGACTGCAGAACGCCGCGCACGCCTGACCCCGCCAAGCGTCGGCCGATGCTGCGTGAAGTGCGGATTTATTTCGAGCGCGACCCGGAAACCGGCGCGCCGGGACAGCCGACCGCCTACACCCGGGCGGGCGTGCGGCATTACAACTCGGGGTGTCCGCAGGGCAGGGCTTACATCGATACGCCGCTGGATTGACCGCGGTGGACGCGCCCGTGGGTGAGGGCGCGCGCTTTGCTAGCCGCTGGCGGGCTTACAGATACGCCTTGGCTTCCTCGCCCGGATTGGGCAGCCCGGCAATCCGCCACGCCTCGCGCGCGCCTGGAAACAGATGCTGCATGCAGTCGGCACTGTGTCCGGCCAGATGGCAGACATGGCTTAGCGCGGTGACACTGCCGTGTCGCGCATACGCGCGCCGCAAGGTGTGCAGCAGTGTCAGCTGTTCTTGATTGAGCTGTCCGAGTCCGTCATTCAGCGCGACCTGGCCGGCAAGGCTCTCGCTCCACATGGCGGGGTCGATCAGAAAACCGTCGGGGTCGAAAATAGCGGTACCGGGGTTCATGGCTTTTCCTGGGAAAGCTTCGCTTAGGCTAGGTATAGCACCCCATCCGGAATCAGCCAGGCTCGTATTTGTAAGTCCGGTTTTCGTGCGCGTCGCTGCGTGTGATGCGATCAGGCGTATTCAAGCCGGTTCACCAGCGCGCGCACCGGCGCCGGCAGGGCGGCATCGAGCGCGTCGGCCGGCGTCAGCCAGATCTGCCCGGGCAGCGTCGTGCGACGCGGCGCAAGCTCCATCCGCACCGGCAGGATATGCAGCTTGAAATGGGTGAAGCTGTGGCTGAGTTGCGGCCAGGCCTGCTGCGACTGCGCAGTGAAACCAAAACGGTCGCGGCAGTGGCGGGCGGGGTCGTCTTCCATGGCGAGTTCGGGCAGGCTCCACATTCCACCCCATACGCCGCGCGATGGGCGCTTTTCCAGCATCAGTTCGCCGCGGTCGAGCAGCAACAGCATCTGGACCTGTCTTTCGGGCAGGGTTTTGCGCGGACGGGGTGTAGGCAGTTCGGCGGTTCGCTGCTGCGTGAATGCGATGCAATCCGTGCGCACCGGGCAGCTTGTACAGGCCGGCTGGCTGCGGCGGCAGACGAGCGCGCCGAGGTCCATCATGCCCTGTGTGTAGGCCTCGATGGCGGTGTGCGGCAGATGCGATTCCGCCAGCTGCCACAGCGCGGCCTCGACTTTCTTGTCCCCGGGCCAGCCGGCAACGCCGCCGTGACGCGCCAGCACGCGCTTGACGTTGCCGTCGAGAATCGCGGCGCGTTGGCCGAACGCCAGCGCGGCAATGGCGGCGGCGGTCGAACGGCCGATGCCGGGCAGCTCTGCGATCTGTCTGGGGTCGGCCGGAAATTCTCCACCATGCACAGAAACGATGGCGCGCGCGGCGGCATGCAGGTTGCGTGCGCGGCTGTAGTAGCCGAGTCCGCTCCACAGCGCGAGCACGGCGTCCTCGTGCGCGGCAGCCAGGCGGTGCAGATCGGGAAAGCGCGCGACAAAACGCTCGAAGTAGGGAATGACCGTAGCGACCTGGGTCTGCTGCAGCATGATTTCCGACAGCCAGATGCGGTAGGGATCGCGCGCGGCTTCCCCGCAAGCGTCAACAACCCGCTGCCATGGCAGGGCGTGGCGGCCGTGCTGCTGTTGCCAGCGGACGATGCGGGATGCAAATGAATTCACCCCGGCAGGGTAACCGGGGTGAAGGGGTGAATCAATGGCGTGGCAGCGCTGCCCGCATGTGCTTGTCAGGCGTGGCCGAGCTTCTGGCGGAACAGGTTGACCAGCTTACCGAACGCCGACTCGGTGATGGACTTGCGTTCCACGATCACCGCTTCGCCGCTGCGCAGCTTGCTGGCCAGACGGTTCACGCTGATGGAGAAGCTGTTCATGCCGTCCTGGTCCGAGAACAGGTAGGTGCTCTTGATGCTGCTGGCCCAGCCGAGGCGTGCCCAGCGGAAGGTGCCGTCGTCGTAGTGGAATTCCACCCAGTCGCCCTTGTTGAGCTCGCGCGCGCGCATCGTGAATTCGTCCTCAACTTCGGGTGCGGCAGGTTCGACCTCGGCGGCGGGGGCGGCGACTTCGGCAGCCAGCGGGGTGGTGTATTCGCCGATTTCCTCGGGCGTGATCTCCGGCAGTGGCACCGGCTGGGCATTGGGACGCACCGCGTTGGCGTGCAGAATTACCAGCGTGGCGAAGAAGCGGTCGCTGAGTTTTTGCGGCAGGTCGATTTCCGTGACACCTTCGCGCAGGCGCTTCAGCAGTCCCGGGAGAATGCGTACCAGCATCAGCCGCGCGTCCATGTCCGACTTGGGCTGCACGCTCCACACCAGTTCGCGCATGGTTTCGACATGACTGTTGAAATGCGCGCCCTGTTCGCCTTCATTGACGAAGTCCATGGTCAGCAGCTGGGCCCAGTCGCGCCGCAGGAATTCACGCACGATCTCGTCCACCGGCTGTTCCTTGAGCGCGCGGTTGATAAAGTCATGCACGATCACCGGCGCGAGTTCGGCGCGTTCGGCCTGCTTGATCTGGGCGATGTCCTCTTGCAGGCTGACATCGACCGTCTCTTCCAGCGTTTCCTCCAGCTCGGCGCCCATGGCTTCGAGCTCCTTCGCAGCATCGCCGAAGACGGCGATGTCCTTTTCGAAGGCGTCGAGCACCCCGGTGATCACCTGCGAAATCGCTTCCAGGCGGGCATGGCCGGCTTCGTTGTCGGGCAGGTGGACGGAAAGCTTGGCGATCGCGTCCAGCATCCGGCGCACCGGATGGTTCGGCTGCAGGAAGAAGTTGCGATCCAGCATCGCGGCTTTCAGGACCGGGATCTGCAAGCGTCCGATTTGCGCCTTGAGATGATCCGGGATGCTGTTCTCGTCGAATACCACGTCGAACAGCATGGCCACCGCGTCCACCAGCACCGCATCGAGCGGGCTGGCGGCCTGCATCACCGGGCTCTGCTGCAGGCTGCGCAGCACGTTCTGCATCGTGGCCGCTTCCAGCAGAGGCAACTCGTAGCGCACCCCGCCGGGCAGCATCATGGCCGAGCCGGATTGCAGTTGGCCGAGCGAGTCGACCAGGCTGAAGCCGGGCATTCCTCCCGCGGCCATGCCGCCCGCCCCGCCGCCCCCGCCGCCTGTGCCGGTGCCGGTGCCGGTGCCGGTGCCGTGTGCCAGTTGCTCGAACAGTTTGAACAGGTCGTTGGCGGGCTGGCCGGCGAGCGACTGGGCCGTGCCGCCTGCGCCGGACGGGGAGGCCGCGGTGGATTGGCCGCGGCTTTTCGCACCGACCTTGAGGTCGGGCTTGATGCCGCGATCAATCAGATGCGTGTTGATGGACTGATAGATATGCGCGAGTTCGGTGGTCAGCACCAGATCGAACTGGTTCAGCAGGACGACGCGAACGTTCTGGTCCAGCTGCATGCGGGTGATGCCGTCCAGCAGCGCCTGGCACAGGGCGCGCGGGCCGAGCGGATTTTCGTTTTCGGAAAGATCGGAGCGGCCCAGCAGGTGGCCGATGCGGGCATCCAGCGCAACCAGTTCTTCGGCGCAGTTGAAGCGCATGCGCGAAGTGGCCTTGTCGACTGCCAGGGTGATTTCGAAGTCGTGATCGTCAACCAGCGACAGTTCGAGCGACGAATCCGCTGCGGCAGGGGTGTCACGGTTGTGGGCAAAATCGTCGAAGCCCTTGCAGTAGGCGTCCTTGCAGGCGCTGAGCAATTCGTTGGCCTGCCGATTGAGCACGCGCTGGGCGTCGTAGTAGCTGTTGCGCGTCTCCAGCAGCGGTGAGCGGTCGGCCATCGCCAGCAGTGCGTTTTCCATGCCTTCGGCGTGTCGGGTCAGCACGCGGGCAGCGCCCTCGATCAGCAGGTCGCGGCAACCGTGCAGGGTCGCCAGGATTTCCGCGGAAAGCTGTGTACGGCGGGAACGCTCAAACTGGTTGAGGTTCACTACGACTGAATTTTCTGGCATCTCGCGCTCCATGGGAATCACCTCGCGGTATCGCGGGTTGGCCGACGTGGGAACGGGGTGCTGCGCATGACAGAGGCTCTGCCGGCGGTCCCGCTGTCTCGGCTGCCTAGCATCAGGGAGCAGAGACCGGTAACTTTGCGTCCCCGCCTCGCGGCGGGTTTGCCCTGTTCGGTAGTCGGCAATCGTGTCGGAAAATTGACACTCAACCGCACAACTGTTCTATCGGCCCTGAGAAAAAAAACTTGAGCCGTGCCGGCGGGATATTTCAGCCTGGGACGGATTCCATGCTGGACTTCATACGCAGAAAGGCTTTGCGGGTAAGTGAGTGCTCCGGAATCGAGGCCCTGCCGGCGCGAATTTCGGCCGCGAGGCGCTCGCAATCGAAGGAAAAGCGCTGCTCGCCCTCACTGTCGCAGAAAAGCAGATAGCCACGCACCCCGACCCAGGCCACGCGCGCGGTCGGCAGGCCTTCATAAGGCGGGTCAAAATCCACCCAGTCGCCTTCCAGCAGCTGTTGCGCCTGCTGCAGGGCGTCGTCCGGCGAGTCATCCCGCTGGTGGGCGAGCGATTCGATCTGCTCGGGCGTGACCTGCCGCGGGGTGAAACGGCTGACCGTGGCTTCGCGCTGTCCCACTGCAGGCCGGATCCAGGCTTCCTGGGTGGCGGTGATGGCGCTGAAAAAGTTTTTCAATTGTGCCGGTTCGGCACCTTGCGCCAGCAGCCCTTCGCGCAGGGCCGCGTTGATGCGTGGAATCGATTGCAGACGCGATTCGCGCAGCGTGTCGCTGTCCGGCGGCTGCAGGCTCTGAAACAGCTGCAACAAAGTCGAGCAGGCTATGCGCCAGGCCGGCCCCTCGCCCGATTCGGCTATGTACAGCGTGGCCATGTGCGGCACCCAGGCCGCCTCCAGGCGCCGCAATACTGATTCCGGCGCGGGATAGCGTGCGGTCAGGTCCTGCAGGTTTTCCAGCGCCAGCAGCGTGCCCAGTTCCTGGCGCTCGATATGTTCCAGCTGGGCGACCTCGGCCGCAAGTCGGGCCTCGGCTCGCGCCTCCTCGTCGCCCAGCCAGGCGGCGAGCGCGTGGTGGGCGCGGGCAAACGCGTCCACCGGATGGCCTGGGTCACCGAGGATGGCGGCACAGACGGACTCGACCTGCCCGAGTGCCTCGTCGTGCGAGGGCGCATGCTCGGGAAAGCGCCGTGAAAACGCACCGGCAAGGTCGATCAGCTGGCGTGCCGGATGCTGATCGTCACTGAAGAAATCGGTCGCGACCAGGGCGACCCGCAGCGCCGGGATCTGCAGGTGCGCAATCGCGGCCTTGTAGCGCGGCGAGACATCCGGGTCGTCGAGGATGAAATCGAACAGACCGGCCACGGCATCCAGCACGGCGAGGTCGAATGCGCCGGTGCCGGCCTTGCGGGCTTCGCTCTGCAGTTGGCGCAGCAGGCGCGCGGGCGCGTCGGTCATCAGGTCGACCGCCTGACGGATGGGCCAGTCTGTCAGGCGGTCGAGCAGGGGCCGCGCCGCGGCCCCTGCGATGCTGGCGCCATTCCCCGTAGCGGCGCCACTGCCACCGGCTGTTGCGTGCGCAGCGACGGACTGGATGTGCGCCAGAATGTCATGACCCGCGTTCGCTTCCGTTTTTCGGGGCGCTGCTGCCGGCAGAATGTGCTCGACCGGCAGGACGGGAATGTCCTGCGCGGCCAGAAACTGGTTGATTGCGGTGTAGGTCTGCTTCAGCGTGTCCTGCAGCGGGACGCGTGCGCACTGTAAAAGCAGCGTGCCGGCTGCAGTGCCGAGGTCGAGCGAGTCCAGGGCACGCGACAGCGCACGCACCACGGGCCAGGGTCCATAGGCATTGGCCTGCGCCTCGTCTTCCAGCGCCGCCCGCCGCAGCGACTGCATGCGGCCGAACAGCAGCAGCAAGTCGGCACGCAGGTTTTCGGTCAGCCGGGTGGTGATTTTGTCCGCAGCCAGTTGGCGGCGCAGCGCCTCATCGTCGACCAGTTGCAGCTCGGCCGGATAGGGGTTCTGGGTCTGGGCAAACGTGTCAGGGTGGTCGAGATGATGGCGGAACTGTTCGGCGAAGGCTGCAGAGAGCGTTTCCGGATAGGCGTTGATCCAGTCCAGGCAGACTTGCCCGGCGGTGAGTGCTTCCGGTGTGATCTGGGTCGAAATGACGCGCAGGATGGCATCCTGAATCGGCCCGTGACTGCGCTGAAAGAAGTTTTCCAGCGCCTGGACCATGCGTGCCTCGGTTTCGTGCAGCAGTTCGGCCGGAGCAGGCGACGCAGAGGGAGTCTTCATGGGTTGTCCGCTACAAGGGTCGGATAACACGGGTGCCGCGCGTGGGCGCGTCTTGCGTTTACTGGAGCGGGCGAAGGGAATCGAACCCTCCTCATGAGCTTGGGAAGCTCAGGTAATGCCACTATACGACGCCCGCAAGACGGTTCGTTACGGTGCGGAGTCTACCGTGTCGAGATCGTCGCTGTCGATACTTCCTACCGTGCTGGTGCCAGTAATGGTTCGGCAGCGATGGGGCAAGTTGCGCTGACCTCATCAGATTTTGGGGAAGGACCGTCACAAGATGGTTTCACAAGGTTTACCACAGCGGGGGCATTGTTGAAGCATTGCGTGACGAGTGGGTGACTGTAATTGGTGTGGAGGTGTGGAGGTGTGACGGATTGTGGTCGCTGTAAGTGCGCGAGCAAGGCCAATCAGCGGCAAGCAATTTCCGAACATTCACTGAATTTCCCCGCATATTATCTGCATCTTTTTCAGGAAGTTTGCACGTAAGTCTGAGTCGGCCTCACTGCCTCGTTCAAGTTTGGTTACATAGGAAGCAATTTCTTGTTCCAATGCTTGATGAAACTTAACGCGATCGACAATTATTCCCTTTGGCGGATTACCGCTTGGCTGAATCATTGTTCGCTGATCGGCCCGAATGAAGGTCTGTTTTTTTGTTTGTGCTTGATGCAAAAGGCCGCAGCGCACATGGAAGTAAAAAGTCTTAGCAGAGTCTTCTGTGAAATGCTTCTTGAAATATTCGCTTCCCTTGAAAAACAACCAAAACTGTTCTTTATGATGATCTTTGGGGGTTTCATCTTTCCCTTGATAGAACTGGTTCAAAGTTTCGATGAGAAGACAATCAAGTGCCAGAATAGAGAATCCGGCAAACTGGCCAATTGTTGCATCCTGTTCGATCAACTTTATCGGCTCAAGAAAGCGACCTGAAAGTCGGTCCTTGAAAATGCAAACCATCAGTGGCCAGTCGTCATTGGCCATGGCACGTTGCCAGTCACTGACCCGATACATTGGCGAAATCAAAAAATCGCTGGGCACAAAGGCGCTTGATGCTTTCATTTGATTTCTCGGCTAGCGAGATGTATTGAAAGAAACGCCAAGTTACCCACGTCGCCATCTTGTTGCAGCACTCACAAGTCCTAGGCCAACCAAGAACATGGCGTAGGTTTCAGGTTCTGGGACGGCGGCTACGTCACCATCACGGACAGCCCAAGCTAAGGGCTCGGCCTCTTTGCTGACTGACTCTTGATAACCACGATTAAACACAAACCACCATGCTTGTGTAGTGTTAGGAGCATATTCTGCACCAGCCCAATACGCATCAGCTGCAAGGTTCATAAATGGAAGGGTAGTAGCTGCTAGACATGAATATGGGTAAGCGGCATCGCATCCCGTAGGGTTTCCGGTAGTGTCATACCCAGCAGGTATGCCTAGGTTGTTGTAGTACATGAATGCAAGCTCGCTGCCCTTGCTGCCCACATATAACGTACCTGAGGCGCCGATGTTGTACCCATAGTCGGACGTGCCATCGTAACGAAAGGCATAGTTCATGCTGATGCCATTAACGGGTTCGATAGTCGGCAATCGCCAGTCATCCCAAACAACGTTCCTAACGCTATCGTAGTAAGCAAGATTTGCAGCCCATTCTATGGCTTGTGGCCATGCCATCTTTCCATCTGCATCATACCCACTGGTCTTGGCGTAGTTGGCATCCTGTAACCAAGTCACATCCAGAACATCGTCATAGATCAGACCACTACCCCGATCATGTAACGCCGCTTGCGTTGTTCCTGACATAGCCAACCAAATGAGTGCTGCGATAGGTTTGATTTTCATAATGGGTCGCATGATTAGATGTTAGTAGCTGATTTGATATGCCGGCGTCTTGCTTTGGCTAGTCCCACGAGACCTAGTCCGGAGAGCATGAAGGCATAGGTGGCTGGCTCTGGTACCGGTGAAAGCAGCACTGCCTCATAGCTCCCAGTTGGGCTGTATCCATAGGCGAGAATTTGGCCGACTTCATTGATATCCTGTGCCACAACGAATTTCCATCCGCTGGTCGGATCAATGAGGCTATTTAGATCAACCATTCCCCCTGCGTCAGTCCAGATGAATGCGCGCAAGTCGTCAGTTGAGGTTGTCGCCGAACCTACAACCTGCCCAAAGTTGTTAATACCCAGAGCGAATGAAGTACCGCCACCCAAAGTACCAATGTCCACCATGCCCGTAATCGGTGTCCAGAAAAATGCGTGGTTATGGCCGTAAACACCAACAGATGAATATCCAGCCACTTGTCCTGCATCATTGAGGCCATAGGCGTAGCTGTCCCCCCCGTCCAGTGAACCGAGGTCCTGCATTGTTCCGGCTGTCCACAAGAAACCGTGGAAAACAGAACCTGTGTAGGCAAACCCAGCTACTTGGGAAGCATTGTTTATATCTTGGGCTGTGCTGTCTCGGCCTCCGAGGGTGCCTAGGTCAGACATACTGCCGTTAGACCATAGAAACGCGTGCTGTGCAGTTCCCGCTTGATCCGTATAGGATTGTCCAACCACTACTCCTGCGTCATTTACGCTAGTCGCATAGCTAGTCCAGCCCCCAAGGGTACCTAGGTCCGTCATGCTGCCGCCGTTCTGCCATAAGAATGCCCGACCATCTACGTCACCCACGACGTCTCCTCGGTTGTTAATTCCAGCTCCTGCCGTGTGGCCTCCTGAAATGGGAGTGCCAAGCGGCGTGAGGCCATTAGCTGATCCGATATAGGCACTGGGTCCCCCACCGATTTGTAGGTTCACTGTTGCTTGACCAAAATCGTTCAAGCCGGTTGCAGAGCTTAGGCTCTGACCAGACATACCTAGTGTGACTACGTTGTATAACGAAGCGTTGGCTGTGCCATACAGGCTTAGGCCAGCCACCATTACAGTGGCCAGAAGTAGTTTTTTCATTATTGCCCCCTCGGTCGATTATTCTTGATAAAGGCACGCAAGTTTCACGCCTATCAAATGATTCCACATCATATCAATGTGTTATCGAGGACAAGAAAATCTGGATGTAAAAAATATCGACATAAACACCAGCACGGTAGGAAGTATCGACAGCGACGATCTCGACACGGTAGACTCCGCACCGTAACGAACCGTCTTGCGGGCGTCGTATAGTGGCATTACCTGAGCTTCCCAAAAAGCTCGCGCAGGTTTT
>CAZUVC010000024.1:0-46012 GCA_964623745.1 uncultured Thiobacillus sp.
CTTTCTTTTGGCGAGACAAAAGAAAGTAACTAGCTGCCGGGCTACCCCCGGCCAATCGTCAGTAGCCCATTGAAGCCAGCAACTACTGAGTGATGCTACGCACCAAGCTCGACTGGATTACTTCGGCGCTTCGCGTCTCGCAACGACTTGTTCAGGCCTGACAAGCCGCGTCAGGACTCTGCGATGACGTAACGGTTGCGCCCGTCCTGTTTGCCCTGGTAAAGCGCCAGATCGGCGCGCCGGATCGCGCTCGACAAATCCTCCATCTCGCCGGCCTGTGCCAGCCCCATCGTGATGGTCAGGCGCAGGGTCTCGCCGTCGTCGATCGGCACCGGCGTGGTGCCAACCGCTGCCAGGATGCGGCGTGCGGATTTGCGGGCCTCTTCGGGCGACTTGCATTTCAGCAGCCAGAGAAACTCCTCCCCGCCAAAACGATACAGCGGCTCGCCGCCGCGCACGCCCTGCTTCAGGGTATGGGCGATGTGACGCAATACCTGGTCGCCCGCCTGGTGCCCATAGGTGTCGTTGATCGGCTTGAAGTGGTCGACGTCGATCATCACCACATACAGCAGGCTGCGGTTGCGCCGGGCTTCCTTCTGGCAGAGAACGAAATCGTTCTCGACGTTGTAGCGCAGCGGCAGGCCGGTCAGCGGGTCGTCGCGCACCGCGCTCGACAGGATCCGGGTCTTGTAGTCGGCCAGGAGTTTGAGCAGTTCCGTCTGCGACGTCTCGAAGGCATCGAGATCGCCGTTCAGCCCCGGCTGACCGCTGATCACCTGAGTGCACAGCGCGCGAATGGCGTCGTGCATGGTCTGGTGCACCGTTTCCAGACGCTGTGCCGACGCGGCATCCAGCGCCTCGAAGGTTTCCCGGTTCGCGCAGAACCAGGCGCCAAAGCGGCATAGGGTGTGCGCCATCGGATCGAGTACGTCCTCGCCTGGTGTCGAATGCAGCACGGCGCAGCGCAGGATCCGCCGGCTCCAGTCCATGTGCGCCTCGACCGCGGCATCGAGCTCCGCGACAAAGGCATCGGTTTCGACGAACAGGCCGGACACCGCGTCTACAGTTCGCGCAGCACGCGAAATCCCAGGTTGGTATCGAGTTCGTTTTCCAGCCGGCGGCGGCGCGCCGCCGCGCGGCAGTCCTCAGGGCCGTCGAACCACGAACCGCCCTTGGTCACCAAGGCCTGCGGTCTGCCCGGCAGCGGCCGCTCGGGCAGGCTGGCATGATCGCGGGTCCAGGGACTGGCGGTGAATTCCCACACGTTGCCCGTCATGTCATACAGGCCCCAGCGGTTGGGGGACAGGCTGCCGACCGCCTTCGCGCCGCAGCGGATGAAGCAGCGCGACAGCAGACGCGGGCGTTTCGGCCGCACCGCGTCGTAGCTCTGGCGGGCGTTGTAGCGCGCTTCGGCCGGCGAGATACGGTCGCCCTGCGGGTAGGCCGTCGCCGCCCCGGCGCGGCAGGCGTATTCCCATTCCTGTTCGGTCGGCAGGCGGTAACGCTGGCCGGTTTCGCGCGACAGCCAGGCACAGTAGTCGCGCGCATCGGTCTGCCGCACATTGATCACTGGCAGGCGACCTGCCAGCCAGGCCAGTTCCAGCCGTGGCTGCCAGCCGGTGGCGTGCGCGTAGCGCTCGAATTCCTCCGTTGTCACCGCACACGCGCCCAGCGCGAAACTGCGCTCGATCAGCGCAACCCGGCGCGGGCGGTCCTGCGCCGGCGAGGTTTCCTGCGGTGCGGCGCCGTATTCGAAACTGCCGGCGGGAATCACGACCAGCGCCGGCGCAGCGCTGCCGTCGGCCAGGCGATCGTGAAAGTGAACCTCGGGCAAACCCGCGGCCGCAGCTGCGTGCACCTGCAGCGCACGCAGCTCGCCTTCGTGCAGCGCGAAGGTATCGGGCGGAATGGAATGAATGCGATCGGGCGTCATCATGGCCGGCCAGGGAATATGAGACCGATTATGCCACCGGCCGGCCAGGCTTGAGGGTGCGGACGGTGCAGCGCAAGCCTCGCTTGTCCTGCCCCGCGTGCAGACCGGGCGGCTCAGGAGACAGACTTTGCCGCAGCCTGCCGCGCCAGCGCGCGCATCAGCCACTTCAGCACCGGCAGGCGTGCGTAGAGTTCCTCGGCGGCGTCCCAGTAATCGCGGTGATGCGTTACCTTGCCGGCGGCGTCGAACGCCAGATGGGTGGCGCCGACGATGGTGGTGGGCGCGCGCGTCACCGGCATGACGAAATCCATTTCCCACAGGATGACCGCATGCCCATCGGCACCGGGAAAACGCCGGGTCACGCGGAAGCGCGCGCCAGGCAGCTTGTCGAAGGTGTGGCGCAGAATGGCGCGGATGGCCTCCACCCCCGTCACCTCATGGAAGGGGTCCTTGAAGCCGGCGTCCGCCGCGTAATACCCATCGAGCGCATCCAGGCTGGACGCGGACAGCGTGTCGAAATAGTCGCACAGGGCGTCGAGCGCGTTCATAGGCCGGTGATCCGATGGACGAGGGGAAAATAGGCGCGATACGGCAGCAGGTTCAGCAGCTTCAGCAGGCGGGTGAAGCGTTTGGGAAAATGGATCTCAAACTGGCCGCGCTCGATGCCGGCGACAATCTCGCGCGCGGCTTCGTCCGGCCCGATCAGCGCCGGCATGGTGAAGTCGTTGAGGTCGGTGAGCGGGGTTTTGACGAAGCCGGGATTGATCAGGTGCACTGCCACGCCTTTGGGCGCCAGGTCGAGGTAGAGCGTCTCGGCAAAGTTGATCAGCGCCGCCTTGGTGGCGCCGTACACCAGCCCGGTCGGCAGGCCGCCATAGCCTGCCACGCTGGCGGTGAGCGCAATGCGGCCGCTGCCGCTGTGTGCGAAATACGGCGCCAGAAGCGCGCTGGCATTGATGGCGCCGAGCAGATTGACCTGCACCAGCTTTTCAGCGGCCACGGCATCGAGTTCCCACGCGCGCACCGGCTGGTGTGTGCCGGCGTTGACGATCGCCACATCGATGCCGCCGAAGGCTGCGCAGATGTCGTCGAATGCCGCCTGCAGGCTGGCGCGATCGGTGACATCGGCCACCGCGACGTGCGCGTGGGCGTCGGCCAGGGCCGCGAGCGCATCGCGCTTGCGGCCGCTGAGCGCCACCCGCGCGCCGCGCTTCATCAACAGGCGCGCAGTTGCTTCGCCGATGCCGGAACTGGCGCCGATCAGCCATACGCGCTGGCCGTTCCAGTCGGGCAGTTTCGGATTCAGGCTCACGACCCTTTCCTGAACGCGATCACGACTTCGCCCAGCTTGAAGCCGAACTTGCGCATCTCCGACTTGTTCAGCATCACCTCGTCGTTCATCAGATACATCCAGTCGTCGAATTGCACCTCGTAGGTCTTGCCGTCGACCGGCAGCAGCAGGGTGTATTTCCATTGCAGCGCATTGCCGTAGGCGACGCCGTCCGCCTCGCCCAGCACATCGTCGGCGCGGCCGACGTAGCGGTGCGCGTCGATCCGGGTGATGCGCCAGATACGCTGCGACGTGGTGCCGTCCGACCAGGCAAAATCCTCGGTGAGCACGCCTTCGTCGCCCTGCCATTCGCCCCGCATCTTCACGGTGAAGCGCCGCTTCACCTCGCCCGATCGGTCGGCAAAATAGCCCCAGGCGGTGAGCGAGCCGTTGAAGTAGGTCGCGAGATCGAGCCGCGGCGTCTGGTCGCGATAGACCTCGGGCGAGACCGCGGCGCAGCCGGACAGGCCGAGCACGGTACAAAGAATGGCAAGCGGCTTTTTCAGCATGGAACGGCTCCTGTTTGCAGACGGGGATGCCAGGCCCAGAACCAGCCGAAGGCGGCAAGCTTGAGCAGGCAGGGAAGCAGGGCATAGGTGGCGGACAGCGCAAACACGTTGCCGCCACCGGGCGCGTAGCCCAGGGCCGCGAGCAGCGGCAGGGCGAGGCCGGCCGCCAGCGCCAGCGTGAGCTTGGCGAAAAACCCCAGCAGGCCGTAATACGCGCCGGGCACCGGGTCCTCGTCGGCGTCGATGTAGTCCGCCACCAGCGCCGGCGGCAAGGCCAGGTCGGCACCGAGCGCCAGCCCCGACGCAACGCAGACCAGCGCAAAGCCGACCAGGTCGCCGCTGCCCAGCCAGAACGCGCCGGCAAACGTCAGCACCGACAGCAGCATCGAGGCCAGCCAGGCGTCGAGCTTGCCGATGCGTTTGGCCAGCGCCACCCACAGCGGCAGGCCGAGCGCGCCGCTGACGAAATACAGGCCGAGAAAGAGCCCGCCCCAGGCCTTAAGCTGCAGCACGTCATCGATGAAGAAAATCACCAGTGTGGCCGGCAGTGAAGCCGCCACGCCGTTGAGCAGGTAGCCAGGCACGAAACGCGCGAACGCGGGATTGGCGAAGGGGCGGAGAAAGCGCCGCAGCGGCACGCCGCGCGTGACCGTGTGCATCGCCGGCGCGGCCAGCAGCGTCCACGCCGCGCACGCCACCAGCAGCGCGATGAAAATCCAGCCCATCGCGGCAAGCCCGCTCGCCAGATCCGTGCTCAGCAACAAGGGGAGGGTGGCGGCCAGCACGACGCCGACCAGGCCGAAGCTTTCGCGCACCGCAAACAGGCGGGTACGCTCGTGCGGCGCGGGGTGGATGCGCGCGCCCCAGGTGTTGTGCACCACGCTGGCGAGGCTGTAGCCCACCGTGGTCAGCGTCAGCATGGCAATCAGCCAGGGCAGCACGCCCGTGGCCGGCGGATTAAAAAGCCCGACCCAGCCCAGCCCCAGGATGGGAAGGGAGACCAGAATGAGGCTGTGCGGGTGGGGAAAACGGTCGAACAACGCACCGAGCAGCGGGTCGATCAGGGCGTCGAAAAAGCGCAGCCCGAGCAGCACCAGCCCCAGCAGCGTGAGGCTGAGGTAAGTGCTGTAGAACGGCGCCAGGTGCACATAGAGCGGCAGCGCGGCAAAAGCCAGCGGCAGGCCGAGGCTGCCGTAGGCAAACAGATGGGCGCGCGGCAGCGGCGTCATGACGCGCCCAGCAGGCGGTTGCGCAGCTCGGGCGCGCTGCTGGCCGGGTCGAGCCAGATGCCGAAGAAGGCCTCGGCAAACGCTTCGTCGTCGATCTGGCCGAGCTTCCGGGTGCCGCTGTAGAACGCCGCACCGGCGCCGGGAATGCGCACGCCGGTAAGCCGGTCGCCGGCCTCGACATCAGGAAACAGCGCGCGCATCTGCGTTTCCCAGCGCGCCAGCGTGGCGGCGGGATGCTCGCGCTGCGCACGCATTTCCTCGATCGATCGGCGCGCGATCGCCGCGCCTTCGAAGCGGCGTGCATAGCGCAATTCCAGCGCATAGGGCTTGCCGGCGGACCAGGCGCCGCCGGGCGACCACAGCGTGGCGTCGTAGATGCGCAGGCCGAAATAGCGCAGCGTGCCGCTGCCGACCGTGGCGAAACCGGACAGCTGCGGCAGCGGGCCGGCGTGCGCCGGCAACGCCGCCGCAAGGCAGAGGGCAACGATGCCGGCGCGCCAGGCGCGCAGCAACGGACGCAGGCTAGGCCGCATGCTCGAGCCGGAACTGCGCCACATCGATCGACCCGGCATGAAAGCCGGCCTCGCAATACGCCAGGTAGAAATGCCAGATGCGCATGAAGCGCTCGTCGAAACCCAGCCGGCGCACCGCGTCGGCCTCGGCGTGAAAGGCGAGGCGCCAGCGCTTCAGGGTCTCGGCATAGTCGGCGCCGAAGTGTTCAGCGGCGGTGACCACGAGGCCGGCGCGTGCCGCCGCTTCGGTGAAGCGGCGCGCGGACGGCAGCATGCCGCCGGGAAAGACATACTGCTGGATGAAATCGGAACCGGTGCGGTAGCGGTCGAACAGCGCATCGTCGATCAGGATGGTCTGCACCACCGCTCGACCACCGGCCTTGAGGCTGCGCTTCACGGTGTCGAAATACGCCGGCCAGTAGGCCTCGCCCACCGCCTCGAACATCTCGATCGACACGATGCCGTCGTATTGCCGCGCTTCCTCGCGGTAGTCCTGCAGATCGAAGTGGCAGCGATCCTGCAGCCCCGCCTGGCGGATGCGGGCGCGCGCATAGTCGAGCTGCTCGCTCGACAGCGTGATGCCGCGCACCTGGTGGTTCGCGGTGTGCGCCGCATGCTCGGCAAAACCACCCCAGCCGCAACCGATTTCCAGCAGCGACTGGCCGGCAGGCAGCTCGAGCAGATCGAGCATGCGCTGGTACTTGCGGGTTTGCGCCGCTTCCAGGCTCAGCGTCAGATCGCCGTCGAAGCGCGCGCTCGAATAGGTCATCGAGGGGTCGAGCCAGCGCGCGTAGAAATCGTTGCCGAGATCGTAGTGGCTGGCGATATTGCGGCGCGAGCCCTGCGGCGTGTTGGCGTTCATCAGGTGACGCAGGCGGCTGTAGAGGCGCCCCCACCAGCGGCCGTAGATGGCCTGGTCGAGCGCGGCGCGGTTGTTGGCCAGCAGCGTCAGCACGCCGGTCAGGTCGGGGGTATGCCAGGCGCCGGAGAGGTAGCCCTCGGCAAAGCCGATGTCGCCCTTGCCGAGCACGTCGCGAAACGCGCGCCAATGGTTGAATTTCAGCCAGGCGTCGGGGGTCCCGTGGCCGACTGTCAGCTCCATGCCGTTGGGCAATTCCAGATGCAGGCAGCCATGCTCGATTTCCTGCAGCAGATGGATCACCTGGCGGGCATACCAGGGCGTGTTGTTGCGTGCGAGCGTGGTGCTCAGGCTGGCGGTATTCATTCGGTCACCTCGTTGAGTGGCGTCGGGGGTTTGCGGAAGAAGGGCACGCGCTTGGCGGCGAGGCGCAGCGCCTGCAGATGGATGCGTGCGATCACGCCCCAGGTCATCAGGGGGTAGGCGAAGAATGCGCGCAGGCAGGCACGCGCGGTCAGCGGTTCGAGCCGGCCCCACCACGCCGTGCGTAGCGCGTCGCCGCTGCCGTCGTCGTAATCGATGCGGGCGCGGAAAAACTCGGGACGCGTTTCAAAGCCGAAGGTATAGCGCCCACGCACCGGGAAGAACGGCGAGACGTGGAAAGTCTTGTCGGCGTGCAGGGTGGCATCCGGGTCGTCGGTGCGCAGCAGGTAGACATGATGCTCGCCGAAGGTGTTGTTGACTTCGGCCAGAATCGCCACCAGCCTGCCGTCGGCGCGATGACAATGCCAGAAGCTGACCGGCTTGAAGGCATAGCCGAGCACGCGCGGAAACGTGGTGAGCCAGATCTCGCCGTTGGCGACGAGGTCGTGTTCATTCAGCAGGTCGTGCACCCAGTCCAGGCAGTTGCCGCCGTCGCCATGATCGGCCTCGTGGAAACTCAGCAGATTGAATCGGTTGAGCGACAGCCAGCGCGTTTCGGCGCGCGCCAGGTCGTGGATCGGCAGACGCAGGAAATACACCGGGTAGTCGAAGCGGTGCAGCGCCGGATGCAGCCGCGCATGCATCACGCGGCCGAAGCCGATCTGCGCGGCGGCGGATTCAGGCGGCATCGGCCATGTCCTTCCAGGGCGCGGACACGTTCAGCCTGCGCGCCACCCGCAGCGCGGACGCGAGGCCGTCTTCGTGAAAGCCATAGCCGAGCCAGGCGCCTGCCAGCCACACGCCGTTGCGGCCATTGGCGGCTTCGAGATGGCGCTGGACGAACGTGGCCTGGCGGGTGAACACCGGGTGGCTGTAATGGAATTCGCCATGCACTTTCGACGGGTCCGGCGCCTCCAGCGGATTGAGCGAAACGATCACCGGCGTGTCGGTCGGCACCGGCTGCAGGCGGTTGATCAGGTAATGCACCGCCACCGGGCGGTCGCTGAGTTCACCCTGGCCCGACTGGTAATTCCACGCCGACCACAGGCTGCGGCGCCACGGCAGCACGCTGGCGTCGCTATGCAGCACCGCATGGTTCGGCTGGTAGGGCATCTGTTTCAGCAGCCGCGCCTGCGACGGGAAATGCGCGGCGAGCAGGTCGCGCGACTGGTCGCTGTGGCAGGCCAGCACCACCTGGTCGTAGAGGCCCGACAGGCTGCCGCTGGCAAGCTCGATCCGGTTGCCGCGCGGGCGCAGCGATTCGACGCGCTGGCCGGTATGGATCTCGCCGATGCCGGCGGCCAGCTTCTTCACGTATTCGCGGCCGCCGCCCTTGACCGTGCGCCACTGCGGCCGGTTCATCACCTGCAGCAGGCCGTGGTTGCGGCAGAAGGTGACGAAGGATGCCAGCGGGAATTCCAGCATCTGCGACGCCGGGCACGACCAGATCGCGGCCGCCATCGGCAGCAGATACCACTCGATGAAGGCTTTGCCGTAGCCATTGGCCTTCAGGTAGTCGCCCAGCGCCATGCTGCCGGTGACCCCGGAGATGCGTACCGCCTCGCGGTTGAAGCGCAGGATATCGGCGAGCATCGACCAGAACGCCGGCCGCGCCAGATTCCTGCGCTGGCCGAACACGGTATTGAGGTCGCTGCCGGCCCATTCCAGCTCGGGCTGATCGAGCCGCACGCTGAACGTCATTTCGCTGGCCACGGTTTCCACGCCGAGCGTGTCGAACAGGCGGGTGAGTTCGGGATAGGTGCGGTGGTTGAACACCAGGAAGCCGGTGTCGACCGGAAAGGTCTGGCCGTCGAGCGTCACGTCTACCGTATGCGTGTGGCCACCCAGCCGCGTGTCGGCCTCGAACAGCGTCACGTCGTGCCAGCGGCTCAGCAGCCAGGCGGCCGACAGCCCTGCAATCCCCGATCCGACGACCGCGATGCGCATGCTAGCGGCCCCCCTGCGAAACAGGCGGCGGTGCCTTCAGCATGGATTCGATGGCCGCGACCACGTCCTTCGATTGCGGCTCGACCCGGCTGGCGAAGGACAGCGCGCGCGTGCCGTTGCGGTCGATCAGATACTTGTGGAAATTCCAGCTCGGCCGTTCGCCGGTCGCCTGCGCCAGGCCCTCGTGCAGCGGATTGGCGTTGGCCGCCTTGACGCCGACCTTGGAGAACAGCGGAAAGTCGACCGCGTAATTGCTTTCGCAGAAATCCTTGATCGTGGTGTTGCTGCCCGGCTCCTGGCCGCCGAAATCATTGGCCGGAAAACCCAGCACCACAAAGCCGCGCGCGCGATAGGTTTCATATAGTGCCTGCAGGCCCTTGTATTGCCCGGTGTAACCGCACTGGCTGGCGGTGTTGACCACCATCACCACCTTGCCGGCGTAGGCACACAGATTCTGCGGCGCGCCGTCGATGTCCTTCAGCGTGTGGTCGAGCAGGGGCGGGCACGCCGGCGCGGCATGGGCGCTGACGCTCAGCAGCAGCGCCACTGCAAGGATGGCGGGCTTCATGTGCGGATCACCTTGCCGGCCGTGCAGGCGGTGCGCACGCGCGACGCCGCCGACGCCGACGCCGGCGGCGTCAGCGTCGGTGTCCCGGCCACCAACGCGTGGTAGACCCAGTAGTCGGCTGGAACGGCGACGGCCACGGGCGGACACACGGCTCGGGGCTGGGCGCGGACGAAGGCGTCGGCCGTATGGGCCGCGCCGGGCAGTCCGGCGGCCAAAACGGCGAGCAGCATCAGGGGACTGGACAGGATATTCATATGTCTTGGACAAAAGTGGTTGGTGTGCTTAAATTAGGCCAACAATTTGTTCGTGTCAACTATTTGTCCAAGACAATATGACTACAGAAGCCACACAGACATCCCCGGGCCTGCCGATTGCCTCGGTCGAGCGCGAAACCGGCCTGAGCAAGGACACGCTGCGTGTATGGGAACGCCGCTACGGGTTTCCGACACCCGACCGCGACGCCAACGGCGAACGCCTGTACACCCAGCTGCAGGTGCGCCAGCTCGCGCAAATCAAGCGCCTGATGGACCGCGGCCACCGTCCGGGCCGGCTGCTGGCGCTCGATGCCTCGGCACTGGCGGCGCTCGACACGCCCACCGAATCGAACCCGGGCGCGCCCGATCCGCAACTCGATGACTGGCTGGAACGGGTCAAGTCCCACGACAGCGACGCGCTGGAACGGCAATTCCACCGCGAACTGGCACGACGCGGCTTGGCGCGGTTTGTCATGGACATCTGTGCGCCGTTGATTACGCGTGTCGGCGAAGCGTGGTCGCGCAACGAACTCGGCATTTTCGAGGAGCACCTGTTTTCGCAGCACCTGGAAAAACTCTTCCGCACCACGCTCGCGAACATGGCGCCGCAAGACGGCAGTCCGCGCGTCCTGCTCACCACGCTGTCGGGCGAGGAACACACGCTGGGACTGCTGATGGTGGAAGCGCTGCTGGTGGTGGAGGGGGCCTACCCGGTGCTGCTCGGTCCGCAGACGCCGATCAACGAAATCGTGCGCGCAGCGCAGGTCAAGGCGGTCGACGCGGTCTGCCTGTCGTTCAGCACCGCCTATGCGCCGACCCAGGCCGCGCAGGGCCTGCGCGATCTGCGACAGATGCTGCCCGCGCGCACCGAATTGTGGGCCGGCGGCTACGGCATCAAGGGCATCCGCAAGCCGATCGACGGTGTCTGCCTGGTGCCTGATTTCCAGGACCTGTTCGATTGCCTGGTGCGTTGGCGCAGCGAAACAGGCGGAAAATCGGCGAATTGACACTAGAATGTCATGCGTTACGACAACACTGGCACCGGGGAACGAACCTCACCCCCCACGCCCTAATTGACATGCTTTATATCGACCTCTTCAAATCCCTCGAACGCGCCCGCTGGAGCATGGAAACCGACATTCCATGGGACGAGTTCGACGCCACCAAGCTCACCAACGAACAGGCGCTCACGATCAAGATGAACGCCATCACCGAATGGGCCGCGCTGCCGGCGACCGAAATGTTCCTGCGCGACTTCGTGCATGACAGCGATTTTTCCGCCTTCATGTCGATCTGGTTCTACGAAGAGCAGAAACACGCGCTGGTGCTGATGGAATACCTGCGCCGCTTCAAGCCCGAATTGGCGCCCACCGAGGAAGAACTGCACGCGATCCGCTTTCCGTTCGATCCGGCGCCGCCGATGGAAACCCTGATGCTGCATTTCTGCGGCGAAGTGCGCCTCACCCAGTGGTACAAGCGCGCGTCAGAATGGCACACCGAACCGGTGATCAAGAAAATTTACGAAACCATTTCCAGAGATGAAGGCCGTCACGGCGGCGCCTATCTGCAATACATGAAGCGCGCGCTGAAGCAGGGCGGTCCGAGCGTTGCCGCGGCCTTCGCCAAGATCGGTTTCCTGATGGCGTCGAGCCAGCGCTCCGACAAGGCTTTGCATCCGACCAACCTGCACGTCAACGAGTCGCTCTATCCGCAGGACACCATCCAGTCGCGCCTGCCCAACCCCGAATGGCTGGAGCACTGGCTCGACGAACAGATCCAGTTCGACAGCGTCTGGGAAAACAAGGTCGTCGGCGGCATCCTGCGCAACCTGTCGAACCTGCTGGGTCAGACTTTCGAGAACGTGCGCGACCTCAACAAGTACCGCAAGCAGATGCTCGCAGCGGCCTGACGACTGCGCGCGCGCAACCCAAAAAGCCGGCATGCGCCGGCTTTTTTACGTCAGGTTGGCGTGCCCTACAATCCGGCCAGCGTCTTGATATGCGCCGCCACGCTGCGCCCCAGCGCGCTGAGGTCGTAGCCGCCTTCCAGCACCGAGACGATGCGACCCCCGGCGTGGCGCGCCGCAACGTCCATCACGCATTCGGTAATCCAGATGTAGTCGGCCTCCACCAGACCGAACTGCGCCATGTCGTCCTCGCGGTGGCCGTCGAAGCCGGCGGAGCACAGCACAAACTGCGGACGAAAAGCTTCCAGGCGCGGCAGGATCTGCGCGCTGAATGCCGCGCGGTAGCCGTTGCCGGCGGTCCCCGCCGGCAACGGCACATTGACGATATGCGCGTTCACGGTGTCGGCGCCGCTGTGCGGGTAGTAGGGATGCTGGAAGGTCGAGCACAGCATCACGCGCGGATCGTCGCGGAAGATGACCTCGGTGCCGTTGCCGTGGTGCACGTCGAAGTCGACGATGGCGACCCGCTCGAGGCCGTGCGCTGCCAGTGCGTGCGCCGCCGCCACCGCGACGTTGTTGAAGAAGCAGAAGCCCATTGCCTGATTGCGGGTGGCGTGATGGCCGGGCGGGCGGCAGGCGACAAACGCATTCGCCACCTCGCCGCGCATCACGCGGTCGACCGCGTCCGCCGCACCGCCGGCTGCATGGCGCGCCGCGGTCAGGGTGTGCGGATTCATGCTGGCGTCGACGTCGATCACCCGCACCCCCACCGGCGGGGATGCCGCCTCGAGGGCGTCGACATAAGCCGCGTCGTGCACCCGCAGCAACTGCGCGCGGGTGACGTCGGGTGCGTCGTGATGTGCCAGAAAATCAAACAGGTGGGCGGCATGCAGACGGTCGTCGATGGCGCGCAGGCGGGCCGGACTCTCGGGATGCCAGCCGCCCATCTCGTGCAGAAGAAAGCTGGGGTGGGTGTAGTAGGCGGTTTGCATGGCGGGTGCAACAGACATTTTTCGCCCACTATACGCCCGCGCGCTTGGCGCGGTAAGCGGAGTGCGCCTAGGATAGGGCTCCACTCCGTTTGCCGCAGGCCCGACAACGTCCCATGTCCCAACATTATCTGCATCCCCTGTTCAATGCCCGCTCGGTGGCGGTCTTCGGCGCCAGCGAGCGCGAGGATTCGGTCGCCGGCACGCTGTTCCGCAATCTGCGCCACGCGGGTTACGCGGGCGAGGTCTATCCGGTCAACCCCAAGCACGACCAGGTGTTTGACGTGCGCTGTTATGCCCACGCCAGCGATCTGCCGACGGTGCCGGATCTCGCGCTGATCGCCACGCCCGCGCCGACCGTGGCGCAGATCATGGAGCAGTGCGGCGAGCGCGGCATCCGCCACGCCGTCGTACTGTCGGCCGGTTTCCGCGAGGCGGGCGAAGCGGGTGCGGCGCTCGAAGCGGACGTCAAGCGCGCTGCGGACCGCTACGGCATCCGCTTCATCGGCCCCAACTGCCTCGGCATCCAGCGGCCGTCGATCGGGCTCAACGCCACCTTCAGCCAGGGCGCCACGCTGGTCGGCGAACTGGCGCTGGTGTCGCAATCCGGCGCGCTGTGCACCGCCATGCTGGACTGGGCGGAATCCAACGGCATCGGATTTTCCAGCGTGATTTCCACCGGTGCATCGGCCGATCTCGATTTCGGCGAAATCCTCGACTACCTCGCCTACGACACGCAGACCCGCGGCATCCTGCTCTACATCGAAGGCATCCGCGACGCGCGACGCTTCATGAGTGCGCTGCGCGCCACCACCCGCTTCAAGCCCGTGATCATGGTGAAAGTGGGGCGCCACGAGGCAGGATCAAAAGCCGCGCAGTCGCACACCGGCGCGCTGGTCGGGTCGGATGCCGTGTTCGATGCGCTGGTGCGGCGCGCCGGCGTGGTGCGGGTCAACACCATCCTGCAGCTGTTCGCGTCGGCGCGCGCGCTGTCCAGCCACATCCGGCCCAGTGGCAACCGTCTGGCCATCGTCACCAACGGCGGCGGTCCGGGCGTAATGGCGACCGACCTCGCAGTCGACCTCGGCGTGCGCATGGCCGAGCTGTCGCCGGCGACGCTGGCCGCGCTCGACACTCAACTGCCTGCCACCTGGTCGCACGGCAATCCGCTCGACATCATTGGTGACGCCAACGCCGAGCGCTACCGCATCGCGGTGGATGCCTGCCTGGCCGACGACCACGTCGACGGTGTGCTGGTGATGCTGACGCCGCAGGCGATGACGCAACCCACCGCGGTCGCGCAGGCAGTGGTGGAAGCGGCCAAGGCTTCGAGCAAGCCGGTATTGACCTGCTGGATGGGCGAAGCGCAGGTGCACGCGGGCCGCCGCCTGTTCAAGCAGGCCGGCATTCCCTACTTCACCACGCCGGAGCCGGCGGTCGAGGTGTTCTCGTTTCTTTCGGCCTTCTATGAAAACCAGCGCCTGCTGATGCAGACGCCGGGCCCGTTGTCGCAGCAGGCCGAGCCCGATGTGGAGGGCGCGCGCCTGATCATCGAGAGCGCGCTGGCGCACGGCCGCCACCTGCTGAACGAGGTCGAATCGAAGGCGCTGCTGGCCGCATTCCACATCCCGATCGCGCAGACCCTGATCGCCCGCGATCCGATGGAAGCGATGCTGATGGCGCAGCAGCTGGGCTTTCCGGTTGCGATGAAAATCAACTCGCCGGACATCACCCACAAGTCCGATGTCAACGGCGTGCGGCTGGGCGTATCGAGCGGGCAGGCGGTGCGTTCCACATTCGGTGAGATGCTGGCCGACATCAAGCGCCTGCGCCCCGACGCCACCCTCGACGGCATCGTGGTCGAGCCCATGGCGGCGCGTCCACATGCGCGCGAGGTGCTGCTCGGCATGACCTCGGACCCAGTGCTGGGTCCGGTGATCGTGTTCGGCGCCGGCGGCGTCGACGTCGAGGCCTACCAGGACCGGGCCGTGGCACTGCCGCCGCTGAACCGCTATCTGGCGCGCGACCTCATCGGCCGCACCCGCGCTGCAAAGCTGCTGGGTGCGTTCCGCAACCGTCCGCCGGTCGACATGGACGCGCTGGAGAACGTGCTGCTGCGGCTGTCGGAAATGGTCTGCGAACTGCCCTGGCTCGCCGAACTCGACATCAACCCGCTGCTGGTCGACGAGCGCGGCGCGCTCGCGCTCGACGCGCGCATCGTCCTCGCGCCGCGGGTGCCGAGCGCCGACCGCTACGGCCACATGGCAATCCATCCCTATCCGGCGCACCTGGTGACGCACTGGCAACTGCCGAGCGGGCACGACGTCGTGATCCGCCCCATCCGTCCGGAAGACGCCGACCTGACCCAGGACTTCGTGCGCGGCCTGTCAGCGGAAAGCCGCTACTTCCGCTTCATGGATGCGGTGAGCGAGTTGTCGACCGTTGCGCTGGCGCGTCTGACCCAGATCGACTACACCCGCGAAATGGCGCTGCTGGCGCTGACCACGGATGAGGACCGTGAGGTCGAACTCGGCGTTGCGCGCTATGCCATCAACCCCGACGGTGACACCTGCGAGTTCGCCCTGGTGGTCAGCGACCGCTGGCAGAAGCAGGGCATCGGCCACAAGCTGATGGATGTGCTGATGGACGTGGCACGCGGCAGAGGGCTGAAGCGGATGGAGGGCGAGGTGCTGAAGACCAACCGCCCGATGCTGAAGCTGGTCGAGGCGCTGGGCTTCCGCATCGAGCCGCATCCCGAGGACGACGCAGTACGGCGGGTATCGCGCGCGCTGTGATCCGCCGTTTGGCGGCCGTCCGCACACGCGCTAATCAGATTTTTCCTACAGCCATTGGATGGCCCAACTTGCATGATCGACGGGGAATAGAACAAAAAGGGTATGCATATGAATCGAACCGGTCCGGACAAGGCACGCCGCCAGGCACTGGTGTCGGACTATTCGCCCATCGGCGGCGTCCCCGCCGCAGCGCCCGGCCACGACCATGTCGAGACCAGCGCACACGTTGTTAAACCCGCCATGCGTCCTGTCATGGCCTCGCCCGGAAAGCGGGCCCTCCAACTGCTGGATCGCCAGGCCACCGCCTGGGTCGTTCTGCTGCTGACGGTGTTGCTCACGATTGGGTTGTGGCGGCAGGCGGAAACGCAATTCATCGAACGCGACCGGGACAACTTCCTGCGCGTGTCGGAAAAACAGAAGAACATCCTGATCACCCGGATGGACGACTACGAACAGGTGCTGCGCGGGGGCGCCGCGCTGTTCTCTGCAACGGGCATACCCAGCCGCGAGGAATGGCGGGCGTACGTCGAGCGGCTCGAGCTGGATCAGACGCTGCCGGGTATTCTCGGCACCGGCGTCGCGCTGATGGTGCCGCGCGAAGGCAGAGAGGCGCACGAGCGGTCGATCCACGCGGAGGGCTTCCCGAACTACGCCATCACGCCCCCGGGCAATCGCGACATGCTCAGCAGCATCGTCTATCTCGAGCCGTTCACCGGCCCCAACCTGCACGCGTTCGGCTATGACATGTTTTCCGATCCGATCCGCCGGGAAGCGATGGAACGCGCACGCGACACGGGTCAGCCGGCGCTGTCCAAGAAAGTCACCCTGGTCCAGGAAGCCGGGGCCGGGGCGCAGCCGGGATTCCTGATCTATATGCCTGTCTACAGCACCGCGAAACCGCCCGCCACGATCGAGGAACGGCGTGGCGCGCTGATCGGCTTTGTCTACAGCCCGTTCCGCGCGTTCGATGTGATGGAGAACACGTTCAACGTGCCCGGCCAGATTGTGGAACTCGAGTTGTTCGACGGCGAGCCTGCGCCGGAGAATCTGCTGTATGCCAGCCAGGGCGCGGGGCGCACCGCGCGGCATGAAATCGACATGCCGCTCGATCTCGGCGGCCACGCCTGGGTTGCCCGCTTTCGCAGCAGTGCCCAGCTTGAAGCCAACTACAAGGGGACCCAGCCCCGACTGATCCTGCTCGGCGGACTGGCGCTTGATCTGCTGCTGTTTTCGGTGCTGTACATGAATGCGCAGCACCGTCGGAAGATGCGCGAATCCACGGCGCAGCTCGAACAGCTTCTCGACAGCTACAAGTCCCTGGTCGAGAACATACCGGGTGCGGTGTTCCGCTCCCAGCCGGGGGCCGACCTGCCCGTGCTGCAGCTGAGCAACGGGATCCGGCCACTCACCGGCGAGCCGCCCGAACGCTTCCTGTCGGGAGAACGCGCCTACCGCCAGATGATCCATCCGGACGACGCGCCCCAGGTCAGCGCGGCCATTGCCGAGGCGATCGCCAAGCGGAGCGCCTACAGCATCGAATACCGCATCCAGGCCAGCGACGGCTTCACCCGCTGGGTCAATGAGCGTGGTCGTGTCGTTCCTGACGCAAGCGGCCAGGTCCGCTGGCTCGACGGGCTCATTTTCGACATCAGCGAGCGCAAGGCCGCCGAAATCATGATCCGCGACCTGGCATTCAACGACACCCTGACCGGGCTGCCGAACCGCCGCCTGCTGCTGGATCGGCTCGACCACGAGCTCGCCATCAGCGAACGCACCGGCCGGCATGGTGCGCTGCTGTTTCTCGATCTCGACAATTTCAAGACGATCAACGATACCTTGGGCCACGCGGCGGGCGATCAGGTTCTGGTGGAAGTTTCGCGCCGCCTCGTCGCCAGCGTCCGGGAAAGCGATACCGTCGCCCGACTGGGCGGCGACGAATTCGTCGTCATCCTGGAAAACCTCGGCAGCACGGCCGACGAAGCCGCGGCCGAGGCGAGGGAGCTGGGCAGCAAGATCCTGGTCGTGCTGTCCCAGCCCTACCGGCTGGGCGAGGCGCTGCGCAACTGCACCCCCAGCATTGGCATCACCACCTTCTGCGGCCATGGCGCCAGCGCCGGCCGGCTGCTGAGGCAGGCCGATCAGGCCATGTACAAGGCCAAATCGGCGGGCCGCCACCAGTTGTGGTTCCATCGCGAGGACCCACCCCCGGCCGCGCCGGCGGGGTGATGCTTCCGGCCTGACGGTCGGCGGCCACCCCGGTTTGACCACGCCACAGTCCGGCGAAGCGCCGGCTTCCACCGCTTGCATCGATGCCGCCTGTATCATCTGCGTCATTCCCCCGGGCGTGTCCCCCTCATCCACAAGCGAAACCGGAATTGATCCAGCCGTCTCCCGCACGCAGCACGCCCCGACTGCCGCCGGTCAGCCTGGCCTGGTTCACCTGGGGCCTGCTCGCCAGCCTCTATTTCGTCGGCTTTTTCCAGCGCGTCGCGCCGGCGGTGATGGTCGACGAGCTGATGCGCGACTTCAGCATTGCCGCCACCATGCTCGGCAACCTGTCCGCCATCTACTTCTATGCCTACGCTGCGATGCAGATCCCGAGCGGGCTGCTGGCCGATGCGGTGGGGCCACGCCGGGTCGCCACCGCAGCCGCCGTCGCCGCGGTGATCGGCACCGTGCTGTTTGCCATGGCCGATACGCTGTGGATGGCCAGCCTCGGCCGCGGCCTGATCGGCGCCTCGGTCGCCGTCGCGTTTGTGGCCTGCATGAAGCTCGCCGGCCACTGGTTTCCCGCCAACCGCTTCGCCACCGTCACCGGCGTCTCGCTGCTGATCGGCAATCTCGGCGGCGTGCTCGCCGGCGTGCCGCTGTCAGAAGCGGTCGCAAGCTTTGGCTGGCGCAGTGCCATGCTGGCCAGCGCGGGTGTCACGCTGCTGCTCGCCGGCGCCGTCTGGCTGTGGGTTCGCGATGACCCGAGCAATCGCGGCTACGCCAGCCACGCCCACCCCGAGGCGCTCAACAACAGCGCGATGTCGCCGCGGCGCAGCCTCAAAATCGTGGTGTCCGAGCGCGAGACCTGGCTGCTGTTTTTTGCCGGTGGGCTGATCGCCGCGCCGGTGCTCACCTTCGCTGGCCTCTGGGGGGTGCCGTATCTGGTGCAGGTGCACGGCCTGGAACGCAGCCATGCCGCGGTCTTCACCACCACCATGCTGCTCGGTTTCGCTGTTGGCGGCCCGCTGCTGGGCGCGCTGTCTGACCGCTTGGGCCGGCGCAAGCGGCCGTATCTGGGTGCGGCGCTCGTCAACACGCTGTGCTGGGCGATGTTCCTGTTCGTCGACGCGCTGCCGGCGGCCGCGCTCTATCTGCTGTTTGCCACGATCGGCTTTTCGGCGGGCGGCATCATCATCGGCTTTGCCTTCGCACGCGAGGCCAACCATCCCGGCGCCGCGGGCACCGTCGGTGGCGTCGTCAACATGGCCGTGCTCGGTTTTGCCGCCATCCAGCAAAGCGCGATGGGCTGGATACTCGACCGCAACTGGCAGGGCGCGATGGTGGACGGCGCACGCATCTACGATGCCGGCGCCTACCACGCCGCGTTTCTGTGGCTGCTGGTCAGTGCGGCTGGTGCGGTGCTGGCCGTGGCGCTGACGCGCGAAACCCATTGCAGGCTGCGCTTCGATTCAGCCGCATGACGCGACGCTGCCCTACAGGAAAAAGATCAGCAGCACCACGCCCAGCAGCAGCCGGTAGATCACATAGGGCAGCATCCCGGTGCGTTCCAGCAGGCGGATGAAAAAGTGGATGCACAGGTAGGCGCTGACGGCGGCCATTGCGGACCCCAGCAGCAGCACATTCCAGTCGACCGGATCGGTGCTTTCCAGCAGGTCGCGCGTGACGAGCACGCCCGACGCCAGCAGCGTGGGAATCGACAACAGGAAGGAAAAGCGCGCCGCCGCTTCGCGCTTGAGCCCGAGCAGCAGCGCCGCGGTGATCGTGATGCCGGCGCGCGAGGTCCCCGGGATCAGCGCGAGGGCCTGCGCCAGTCCCACCAGTACTGCATCGCGCCAGGTCACCGAATATTCGTCGCGGCTTTTGCTGCCGCGAACATCGGCCCACCACAGCAGCAGGCCGAAGGTGATGGTTGTGGTGGCGATCACCAGCGGCCCGCGCAGCGGACCTTCGACGACGTCCTTGAACAGCAGGCCGGCCACCACCACCGGCAGCGTCGCCAGCACCACCGCCCAGGCCAGCTTCGCATCCGGCGTCCAGCGTCCCGCCAGCGAATCCGCGCCGGCCACCGCCATGTGCGCCAGCTGCACGCGGAAATACAGGATCACGGCCAGCAGCGTGCCCGCATGCACCGCCACGTCGAATGCCAGCCCCTGATCCTCCCAGCCGAACAGCACCGGAACCAGGATCAGGTGGGCGGAACTGGATATCGGCAGAAATTCAGTGATGCCCTGTACCAAGGCGAGAATCAGGGTCTGGATGAAGTCCATTGCGCGCGTCGGTTGGAGAAGTGGCCCGGATTATAAGCCGGGCCGCGCGCTGGTCGGCAGGGCTAGGATCCAGTCTTGCATTCGTTGAGCTTGGCGAGGCTCTTGCACCACTGGCAGGCATGAAAAACCGCCATCACCACAGCCGACGCGGCAAACACGATCAAGGCCGCGACGAGCACGACTTCATCGCGAAAGCCGAACAACTGCCACCGCATCACAAACAGCAGCAGCAACAATCCCGATATCACCAGCGGCACATCGATCCACATCAACCGTGCAACGTCACGGATGTAATCGCACTTTACTTTCTTGTCTTCAGAGTGCTTCTTGGCGCGGTCGAGCAGGCGCCCGCGCACCGAACCGATATACGCAGACAGCGCCATGATCAGGGCCAACAGGGTCAGACATTCGCTCAGGTCCATTGCACGCTCCTTGGGGTGGGGAATCGAACAACGCCGGCTTCATCAGCGCGGCCATTTCTGTAGGCGGACAGCAGATCCGGTCGGAAATCACGGCTTCACCCGGATCACCGTGCCTTCACGACGCGGGTCGGCGGCGCCGTGATGGAGACCGGTTGCGGGATCGATGACGACCGCCTGCACCGAGCCAATCGTGTCCATGCAGCCGTCCGTCCCCGCTTCGCCCAATCCCGCATGGCCCAGGGCGCGCAAGGCGTCCTGCGCGGCGACGCTGATCCGCGGCCGCATGTACGCCTCACCGCCTTCGCAGCTGATCCGGCCGGCCGCGTGGGTGACCGACAGGCGCGGCGCGATGATGGCCTGCTGCATCGTCATGCCGTGGTCGATCAGGTTGAGCGTCACGTTGAACACCGAGTTGATGATGGTGGCGCCGCCGGGCGAGCCCCAGGCGGCCACCGGCTTGCCGTTCCTGAACAGCATCGTGGGCGCCATGCTGGACCGCGGGCGCTTGCCGGGCGACACATCGTTGGCGCCGGGGTTGCCTGCGGCGGCGTCGAAACCGGGGACGAAGTTGAAATCGGTCAGCTCGTTGTTGAGGAGGAAACCATACCCCGGCACGGTGATGCCCGAGCCCCAGGTGAATTCGATCGTGCTGGTGTAGCTCACCACATTGCCCCAGCGGTCGACGATGGAAAAGTGCGTGGTGTGCGGGCTTTCAGCCGGCGCGCGCGACGACCCGGGCTGCACCACCGTCGTGTCCCACGGCCTGGGGTCGCCGGCCTGCGGCGTCTCCATCCGCCCATCCGCCCGGATCAGCGCCGAGCGGGTCGCGAGATAATCGGGGTGCAACAAGCCTGCCCGCGGCACCGGCACCGCATCGTCGTCGCCGATCCACAGCGCGCGATCGGCAAACGCCAGCCGCATTGCCTCGGTCATCGCGTGCAGCGTCTTCGGGCTGCCGAAGCCATAGCCCTGGCTGGCGTCGCCAAGTGGAACGCGCTCCAGCAAACCCAGCATCTGCAGCATCGTCAGGCCGCCGGAGGAGGGCGGTGGCATGGTGGCCAGCGTCCAGCCGCGGTACTGGCCGATCAGCGGCTTGCGGATCGCCACCTTGTATTGCGCCAGGTCAGCCAGCGCCATGCGGCCTTGCCCAGCCGGGCCGAGCTCGTCGCGCGTGCGTTGCTGCGCCTGCACGATCGCCTGCGCGATGGCGCCACGGTAGAACGCGTCCGGACCTTTTGCGGCAATCAGTTTCAGCGTTTTGGCGAGATCGGGCTGCACCAGCCAGTCGCCCTCGGCGAGCGGCACGCCGTTGGGGCGAAAGATTGCTGCGGTCTCGGGATAAAACTGGGTGCGGCCGGAATCGTTGACGATGTCCTGGGCCAGAAACCGGTTGACGCGAAACCCACGCTCGGCGAGCTCGATCGCCGGCACCAGCGTGTCGGCCAGCTTCTTCGTGCCCCAGCGCTTGAGCGCCGTGTCGACACCGCGCAACGTGCCCGGCACGCCGACCGCAACCCCGCTGGTCGACGCCAGCGGAAAGGACATCGCCAACCCGTCCGGCGCAAACATGTCGGCGCGGGCTTTCGCCGGCGCGCGCTCGCGCGAGTCCACCACAAAGGTCTCACCGGTTTTGGCGAGATACACCATCATGAATCCGCCGCCGCCGATGCCCGACGACTGCGGCTCCACCACGTTCAGCGCGAACTGCACCGCCGCCGCCGCATCGATCGCATTGCCGCCCGCCGCCAGCATGCGCGCGCCGGCGGCTGCGGCGGCAGGATGCGACACCGACACCACACCCTCGGGCGAAGCGGCCAGCGCCGCGTTGGAAAACAAAACGAAAAGCGCGAGCCAGCGCGTGCAAAACGAGCGGAGGGTCATGGGTGTCGGCGAATAACAGGGGAGCTCAAGCCTGCACCGGTTTGACTGCGCACGTCAATGTGCGGGCTGAGATGGCCCGTTGTGAAGGCGCCGGTGGCAGGGCCAGGCGTCGCCCTGGCAGGACATCCTGTCGGTTTTCTTTACATGGCGGTCCGACTGGATTCGCATACCTCAATAAATCCAGACGGTTAGGCATTCGGCACGTATCTTGCGTAATACGATCTCCATGCTTCGGAGGAGAAGAACATGCAGCTGAAATACCTCGCTACAACGGCCGCAGCCCTTTGCATCTCCGCCAGCGCGGCGCAGGCCAGCATCATCTTCACCTCGACCTTGGCGCCTGAGGTGGCGGGTTCGAGTGGTTCGGGGTCCGTCACGGTCACCTATGAGCCGCTCGCCCACACCCTCCTGATTGACGCCGACTGGATCGATCTGACAGGAACGACGACCATCGCCCATATTCACTGCTGTGTTGCCGCGCCCGGCACTGTTGGCGTGGCGGTGACTCCAGGAACGCTCCCCGGTTTCGTCATGAATGTCCAAGCGGGTTCGTACTTATCGCCGCTGCTGGACTTGACCAGCCTCGGCACCTACACAGCGGCGTTCGTCACCAATTTTGGTGGCGGCACCGCGGCAGGCGCCGAGGCGGCGCTGATCGCGGGCATGACGAATGGGATGGCCTACTTCAACATCCACACCTCATTTGCGCCGGGCGGAGAGATTCGCGGTTTCCTGCAGCAAGTCCCCGAACCCGCCACCCTCTCGCTGCTGGCCTTGGGTCTTGCCGGTCTCGGCGTCGCGCGACGGCGCAAGCAGTAATCAGCCCTTGCTTCGATACCACCCCGCTTCGGCGGGGTTTGTTTTTGTTTGAAAGTGCAACAGCCGCTGCATGGTGTCGCAACAAAATGCTCAATGCCCATGCCGATGATGGATGTCCGGAAAATGCGGATGCTTGTGGGTCAGCACCGCATGCCTGTGCAGATGGCTGTGCGGTTCGCTGCCATCCCAGTCGAAATCGTGGTCGTGCTGGTGGTGCGCGTCGTGAACGTGGGGATGGGTGTGCTCCAGCGGTTCGTGCGTGTGTTCATGTTCGTGGCGCTCGGTCAGGTGCAGCCAAACCCCGATCCCCATCAGGCTGGCGGCAATCCAGAACGGCGCCGGCGTTGATTCGCCCAACAGCAGGATCGCGATGGCAGCACCGATGAACGGCGCGGTGGAGAAATAGGCGCCGGTGCGAGCGGTGCCGAGACCGCGCAGTGCCAGCACGAAGAGCACCAGGCTCAAGCCGTAGCCGGCGAGGCCGACCGCCATGGCCGCGCCCGCGGCGGGCCAGGCGGGCAGCGATGCGCCCAGCAGCAAGGCGAGGCTGGTGTTAACGATGCCTGCCGTCCAGCCCTTGGCGCCGGCGATGAACAACGCGTCGGAGCCGGACACGCGTCGCGTCAGGTTGTTGTCGATGGCCCAGCACAGGCAGGCGGCGGCGATGGCCATGAGGCCGATCCAGTCTTGCGGCGGGCTGGCGGCGGTGGGCCACGCAAGCACCACGCCGCCGGCAACGATCAGCAGCATGCCCAGCACGATGCGGCGATCGACGTTTTCCCGGAACACCACCCAGGCCAGCACCGCCGTGAAAACGGATTCGAGATTGAGCAAAAGCGAAGCCGGCCCGGCATCGCTGCGGGTGAGGCCGAACACCAGCAGCACCGGGCCCAACATGCCGCCGAAGACGATGGCGCCGGCCAGCCAGCGCCATTCGCCTGCTGCCAGCCCGCTCGGCCTCCAGCCGCGATCCCGCAGCAGCCGGATCGCGGCCAGCCCGAGGCCGCTGCCCAGATAGAGCAGGCCGGCCAGCAGCAGCGGCGGCAATTCGCCGACCAGCAGCTTGACCAGCGGCGTGCTGGCGCCAAACAGCGCGGCGGCGGCAAGCGCCGGCCAGATGGCCGAGCGCGACGTGCTCACGGCAACGGGCCTCGACGCCGCAGGCTCACTTCAGGTTGAAGATGGCCTTGGCCGGCGGCTTGCCGGGCAGGGTGGTGGTGAGCACCACGCGTACGCCGACGCCGACCTTGAACGTGCCCTGGGCGACCAGGCGGTTCTCGCCGGCGGGTTCCAGCTTGACCGCAGTCTTCTCGTTGCCGGCGTAGATCACGGCTTCCGCCGTCGCGCCCTGGGTCGCTACGGGTTTGTCGTGGTCGCTGACGTACAGGGTCAGCGAATCCGGCTTGGCGACCAGTTCGTACGTGATGTTCCTGACCTCGCGGACCACGCCGCCGTATTGCGGCCCATGGTCGTGGCCGGCGCCGGCGAAGGCAGGGCCGACGTTGAGGGTGGCGGCAAGCGACGCCGCGGCGAACAGGGAGAGGAAAAACGATTTCATGGGTAACTCCTTTTCAGTGGGTAAATCAGGTTTGCAAATTCAGACCGGGTTGATGCCTTCGACGGCACGACGGTGCGGGGTGCCGCCATTTTCCAGCAGTTTATGGATCGCGCCGAAGCGCAGGTAGAGCGCGGGCACGACGATCATGTTCAGCACCGTTGAGCTCAGCAGGCCGCACAGGATGACCACCGCCATCGGCGCCTGGATTTCGCTGCCCGGCTGGCCGGCGGCGAGCACCAGCGGCACCAGAGCGAGGCCGGTGGCGAGCGCGGTCATCAGGATCGGCACCAGCCGCTCCTCGGCACCGCGCTTCACCGCTTCGGCCGCGTTCTTCACGCCCTCGTGCTCCACCAGGTGGTGGATGTGCGAGATCAGCATCACCCCGTTGCGCGTGGCGATGCCGAACAGCGTGATGAAGCCGATGATCGACGCCACTGACAAGATGCCGCCGCTGGCGAACACGCCTGCCACGCCGCCGATCAGGGCAAGCGGCAGGTTGAGCATGACCAGGGAGGCGTCGCGCGCGCTGCCGAATGCAACGAACAGCAGCAGGAAAATGCCCACCGTCACCGCCGCGCCGAGGATCAGGAGGGTGCGCGAGGCCGCTTCCGCGCTTTCGAACTGGCCGCCGTACTCGATGTGATAGCCGGCCGGCACCTCGACGCCTGCCGCCACCTGCGTGCGGATGTCGGCCACCACGCTGGCGAGGTCGCGCCCGGCGACGTTGGCCATCACCACCATCTTGCGCTGCACGTTCTCGCGGCTGATCGAGTAGGGCGCGCGGTCGTTGCGGATGTCGGCCAGCGCCGACAGGGGCAGGCGCGCGCCGTCGGCGGTGGTGATCAGCGTCGCGCGCACCGCGTCGATGCTGGCGCGCGTCGACGGATCGAAGCGCAGCACCAGGTCGAAGCTGGCCTGCCCCTGCTGCACGCGGTCGACCGGCATGCCGGAGAACGCGACTTCGATCGCCTCCGACACTTCGCGCATCGACAATCCGTGCTGCGCCAATGCCGCGCGGTCGAAGCGGATCGTGAGGAAGGGAATGTCGGTCTGCTGCTCGTCGGTGACATCGACCGTGCCCGGAATCTCCTGCACGACCGACTTCACGCTTGCGGTCAGTCGGCGCAGTTCGTCGAGGTCGGGGCCGAAGATCTTCACCGCGATGTTCGAGCGGCTACCCGACAGCATGTGGTCGATGCGGTGCGAGATCGGCTGGCCCACCACAATCTGCGTGCCGGGCACGCTGGCGAAGTCGGAGCGTAAGGCGGCGAGGAAATCCTCCTTGCTGCGCTCGCCCATCTTCAGCGTCACCTCCATTTCCGACGCCGACACGTCCATCGCGTGCGGATCGCCCTCGGCGCGGCCGGTGCGGCGCGCGGTGGCGACGACTTCGGGATGCGACAGCAGGATGTTCTCCACCATGCGGCCGAGGCGGTCGGATTCTTCCAGCGAGGTGCCGGGCAGCGTCGCCATGCCGACGGTGAGCGTGCCTTCGTTGAAGTCCGGCAGGAAAGCACGCCCGGCAAAGCCGAGCGCGACCAGCGCGACCACCAGCGTCGCCACGCTGACGCCAGCCACGGCCTTCCAGCGCGTCAGCGTCGCGTGCAGCACGCGCCGGTAGCTCGCCTTGAGACCGTGGATGAAGCGCGGCTCGATGCTTTCGCGCACCGTCTTCGAGTTCGGCAGCCACAGCGCCGCCAGCACCGGCGTCACCGTGACCGCCACCGCGAGCGAAGCGGCCAGCGACACCACATAGGCCAGGCCCAGCGGCGCCATCAGCCGTCCCTCGACGCCGGAGAGGAAAAACAGCGGCAGAAATACCAGGATGATGATCAGCGTGGCGAACACGATCGAGCCCTGGATCTCGCGCGTGGCTTCGTACACCAGATGCAGCATGTTGACTTGCTGCGCCTCAGGTTTGGAACGATTCTCGCGCAGGCGACGCACGATGTTCTCGACGACAATAATGGCATCGTCGACCAGCGCGCCGAGCGCGATGGCCATGCCGCCCAGCGTCATGGTGTTAATCGTCGCACCCATCGCCTTCATGGCAAGAATCGCCGCCACCAGCGACAGCGGAATCGCGACCAGGCTGATCGCGGTCGCCCGCGCCGACAGCAGGAAGGCGAACACGATGGCGATGACCAGCACCACGCCCTCGATCAGTGCCTTGTTCAAGTTGTCGATGGAGACGCGGATGAAGTCGGCTTGGCGGAAGATATGGCGCTCGATTTTCATGCCCGCCGGCAGCCCCATTTGTATTTCTTCCAGCGTGGCGTCGAGGCGGTCGGTCAGTTCCAGCGTGTTGGCGCCGGGCTGCTTCTGGATGCCCAGAATCACCGCCGGCTTGCCGTTGTGCGAACCGACGCCGCGCGTCGGCGCGGGGCCGATGGCGACCTCGGCGATGTGGCGCACCAGCACCGGCTGACGCTGCATTAATTGGCCGGATTCTCCGGCGCGCCGGGCGACCACGATGTCGCCGATATCGGCCAGCGTCGCGATGCGGCCCAGACCCTGGATCAGGTATTCCTGCCCGCCCTCGACCATGAAGCCGGCCGAGGTGTTCTGGTTGGCTGATCGCAAGGCCTCGGCGACCTGGTCGACGGTGAGGCCGTAGGCCGCCAGCCGCTCGGGATTCAGCGTCACCTGGAACTGCTGGGTGTCGCCGCCGATCGGCAGCACCTCGGCCACGCCGGGCACCGCCAGCACGCGGCGCTTGATGACCTGCTCGGCGGTGTTCTTCAGCGTCATGCCGTCGTGCTTGTCGGAGGCCAGCGCGATGAACAGGATCTCGCCCATGATCGACGCCGCCGGCGCCATTGCGGGCGCCGGGATGTCGGCCGGCAGCGACGCGCGCGCCAGCTGCAGGCGCTCGACCACCACCTGGCGCGCCTTGTAGAGATCCGTACCCCACTCGAATTCGACCGTAACGACCGAGAGGCCGATCTTGGTGCTTGATCTCACCCGGCGCACGTCCGGCGCGCCGTTCAGCGCGGTCTCGATCGGAAAGGTGACGAGGTTCTCGACGTCGGTCGGTGCCATGCCGTGCGCCTCGGTGACCACGGTCACGCTGGGCGCGGTGAGGTCGGGGAAGACGTCCACCGGGGTTTTCGACGCCTGCCAGCCGCCCCAGGCGAGCAGCAGCACGCCGGCCAGGACGACGAAGAGCTTGTTGCGCAGCGACCACGCAATGATGTGTCCGATCATGATGTCATCCCCCGGTCAGTGCGCATGGCCGTGGCCGATTTGCGCGGTGCCGGTCGATGCCAGCTTGACCAGGTAGGCGCCGCGCGAAACGACGCGGCTGCCCGGAGTCAAACCTTCCAGCACCTCGACCCAGTCGCCTTCGCGCGCGCCCAGCCTGACTTGACGCCGCTCGAAGGATTCGCCGCCGGTCATTACGAACACCACGCTCATGCCGCCTTCGTCGAGCACGCTCGACGCCGGGATCGCCACCGCCTCGCGCGCGCCGCCGGCGAATACTTGAGCTTGTACAGCCATGCCGATGGGCAGCGCCAGATCGCCCGGCGTGAACTCGAACACCACCGGAACGGTGCGCGTCGCGGCATCGACTACGCCCCCGACGGCGACGAGCTTGCCGTTTTTCCCGGCAACGATCTCGACGCTGGCTTCCTTGCCTGCGACCTTGAACGCCGCACCGCTCGGGCTGGCCAACCGCGCCGCGTCGGATTCGGGCACGCGCAGTTCCAGCCACAGCCGGCTACGGTCGGCGATATGGAACAGCAGCGCGCCTTCCTGCGCGAACGCGCCGGGCGATACGCGCACGTCTGCGAGGGTGCCGGACACCGGCGCGCGCAGCGGGATGCCGCCACCGGCGCCGCCGACCTGACCGAGGCGCTGCTGCGCGGCGGCCAGTTCGGCACGTGCCAGGGCTGCGGCCGCACGCGCGGCGAGCACGCGTTTCTCGGGCACCGCTTCCTCGCGGTACAGCGCTTCCATGCGCGTCAGTTCCTGTTGCGCAAGATCGTGCTCGACCCGGGCCTTGTTCGCTGCTGCCCGTAGGGTGGCAAGGTCGGTCTCGCCGCCCAGACGCGGCACCAGGTAGGCGAGCAGCTCGCCTTTTTTCACTTGCTGGCCCAAACGCGGAAAGGTGCCTGCCGCTTGCACCTGACCCGCTGCTGCGGCAGTGAGCTGGGCTTCGCCGTCCGGACGCGCGCGCAGCACGCCGGTTGCATTGACTGCGGTGCGGATCGGACGCGTGACGACTTCACTGGTGGCGAAGTCGACCTTCCACTGCTGCTCCTTGGTGAAGCCGACGCCTTCGTCGTCGTGCGGCACCGGCTCGGCGTCGGCGGCCTTGCGGTCGGCATAGACGGTGAAGGGGCCGAGTTCGTGCGTGACGCTGAATTCGGGCGTGACGACTTCGATCGACAGTTCGCGATCGCCGGCGTGCTTCGGTGCCACTTCGGGGCGGAAGATGCCGGGCTGGCTGGCCTTGTCGACGCTGAACACTTCATCAGGCTGATCGCCGCCCGTCAGGCGAACGCTGACCTTGGCGGCGGTGAGCGCCCGGAAGTCGGCGAGCATGGTGAGGTGCGCAGCGAAGGCGGATGGCTCGCCGACCACCAGCCGCGGGAACTCGACAAAGAGTTCGGTGCGGTCGGTGAAATGGGTGAGCTTCTCGCCGCCGGCGCCGTGGCCATGCGCGTCCTTGGCCCCGGCTGCGGGGGGATGGCTGCCGTCTGCGGCGTGTTCATGGTCCGCCTCGCTGCAGCCGATCAGAAAGAGGGCGGCACACAGGGATGCAATAAGGGTCTTGTTCATTGGTCGACACTCCCGGTCAACAGGTCAAATTCAATGCGGGCATCGCGTGCCCGCTTTTCAAGTTCGAGCGCGGTGGTTTCCGTCTCCAGCGCGCCGCGGTAGGCGTCGAGCAGTTCCAGCAGGCTGGATTCGCCGCCCTGATAGGCGGTTTCTGCGATGCGAAGCAGGTCTGGGGAAGCCGACACCGCACGACTGCGATAGTCGATTGCCGTGGCGCGCAGGCCTTGGGCCTGACGGTGCAGACCGCGCAGCTCGCCTTCGGCGCGTGCTTTCGCCAGCCGGTATTCGGCGCGCGCCTGCAGGGCCTCGGCCGCCGCACGCTGCTGCCCGGCCTGCTGGCGGTCGAACACCGGCAGCGGAACGGAAAGCGACAGCGCCACGCCGTTGTCCCGGCTGCTGCCGTTGTCCACATATTTAGGTCCGATGCCCACGGTCACATCGGGAATGCCGCCGCGTCTTGCGGCACGTCCGTCCAGATCGGCCGCCTCGGCGCGGCGCGACAGCGCCTGCAGGTCGGGACGCTGATCGAGGCCGCTCAATGCCGTTTCAACCGGAGGCGGCAGGGAAGGCAAGAGCGCGCCTTCAAGGCGGGACACTTCGGCGGCGCCGGTCAGCGTCATCAGACGCGCCCGGGATCGATCCAGCTCGGCGCGCTCGGCAGCCAGCCGCGCTTCCGCCGTCTGGCGTTCGCGTGCAAGGCGGCGCTGGTCATAGCCCGACGCTTCGCCCGCCCGGGCAAGCTTCGTGACCGTGCCCTCGATCTGCGCGAAGCGCTGCGCCCAGGTTTCGGCCGCCCGGATGGTCTGCTGCCGGAACAGGACGTCATGAAAGCTGCGGCGGATTTCCGCGGCCATGTCGAGTTGCCGGGCAGCGTTGCCGGCGGTGACCGATGCCACCCGGCGGCTGGCGGCCTCGCGATGCAGCCCGCGGCGCCCCGACAGGTCGAAGGTTTGCCCGAGCATCCAGGTTTGCTCGACCGAGTCCGGCGAGCCGTCGACACGGTCGCGGCTGTAGCTCAGGGTGGGATTGGGGTAGAGGCCGGCGGCAAGCACCTCGGCCTCGGCCGCTTGCACCGCACCGCGCTCCAGATCGGCGAGATCGGCGCGCGCCAGGCCGAGGCGCACCGCCTCGGCCTCGGTCAGCGGGGTTTGCGCCCACACGACCAACGGCAGCGCGAGCAGACATACGGATAGCGTGAATCGCATGGTTATTCCTCGTGATGAATCAATAGAACGAAGAAACCGGCGCGCGATTGCAGGAGGCGGCTTGAAGCCGCGATGAAACAAGCGCTCGCCGGTCAGGCGCGCGCTGTCGAGATTGAGCGCACGCCGGTCAGGCGCGCGTTGCTCTCAGGGTGCGCACGCCTTCAGGCGCGCGCGAGTGGGGGTCGGTCGAGAAGCGGAGGGGTGCGGGAGTAAAAGACTTCGGGCGGATGCGGAAGCGGTCCGCCGGAGAGGCACAGCCCGAGCGACAGGCCGGATTCCATGATGAGCGAGGAAAACACCGGGTGGCAGTGGTTGCCGTGCTGTCCGTCTTCGCTCGAATGCGTGCCCGTGTCGCCGGCCACGCCGTGATCGGACAGGCCATGCGCGTGATGGTCGTGGTCGTGGTGGTGGGAATGAGCGCCGAGCGTCGCCACGTTCTCGCCCAAGTGCCCATGCAGGCTGGCCGCCGCAGCCCAGGCGAACTGGAGCGGGATGACGAGCATGATGATCAGGGTAATGAGGCGACGCATGGTCCCGATTCTACACAATTGGCCGCGTCCACCAAGGGCTCGTTCATACCTCGGTGCCACGGGTGGACTGAACCAGCGTTGCATCCGCGCAGCCCTGGCTGCGGAATGCCTGGATCACGTGGCGCGCCACCCCGCGCGCCGCCAGATCGTGCGACAGCGCCGCAACGTCGACGTCGTCCAGCAGGGCCGGATGCACGGTGGTGCGGATTTCGTGGGCGACGCCTGCGGCCAGCACCGCGTCGAGGCTGGCCTGCGCCGGCGCGCCGCTGCCGGCAACGCCGGTGATGCGCGCGTAATCGGCGTACGGCGCTTTCGCATCCAGCCCCACCCAGTCGACCAGGGGCAGCACCTCGGCGAGCCGGCGCGGATAGGCGCCGCCGGTGTGCAGGCCGACCCTGAATCCGAGTGCGCGCACGTCGCGCATCGCGTCGGCCAGTTGGGGCTGCAGCGTCGGCTCGCCGCCGGAAAACACGACGCCGTCGAGCAGGCCCCGGCGCCGGCGCAGGAATGCCAGCACATCATCCCAGGGGATTTCGCTGTCGCCGCGCGCGGGAATCAGGTGCGGGTTGTGGCAATAGCCGCAGCGCCACGGGCAGCCCTGGCAGAACACCACCGCGGCCAGAATGCCGGGCCAATCGGTGGTGGAGAGCGGGGTCAGGCCGCCAACGCGTAGCGTCATTATCGTAGGCGAAGCATCGCGAAATTAGCCGAGTGAACAACGTCCTTCGACGAAGAATTGCCGCTCGCGGTGCTCGCTCTTCTTGCCCTTGTTGAAGCTCGTCACCGGGCGGTGGTAGCCCATCACACGGGTCCACACTTCGCAGCGGGTGCGCTCCTCGTCCTTGAGAGTCAGTGGGGTCGGTACGGTCATGTCGTTCATTCGAGTCTCCTTGGGTTAGGCGGCAACAGCGCGCTTGCGGGACAAAGCTTCCTCGTCGCATGCAGGGCAGAACTCGTGCTCGCCGGCGAGGTAGCCGTGTTTCGGGCAAATCGAAAAGGTGGGCGTGATGGTGATGTAGGGCAGGCGGAATCGCGTCAGCGCGCGGCGCACCAGCTTCTTGCACGCCTCGGCCGACGAGATGTGCTCGGACATGTAGAGGTGCAGCACGGTGCCGCCGGTGTATTTGCGCTGCAGATCGTCCTGCCGCTCCAGCGCCTCGAAGGCGTCGTCGGTGAAGCCCACCGGCAGTTGCGACGAGTTGGTGTAGTAGGGCGCATCCTCGGTGCCCGCCTGCAGGATGCCGGGATAGCGCTTGGCGTCTTCCTTGGCGAAGCGGTAGGTGGTGCCCTCGGCCGGCGTGGCTTCCAGGTTGTACATGTGGCCGGTCTCTTCCTGATAGACGGCGATGCGGCCGCGGATGTGGTCGAGCAGGCGCAGTGCGAAATCGTGTCCCCATTCGCTGGTGATGTCGTGTTGATCATGGCTGAAGTTGCGGATCATCTCGTTGACGCCATTGACGCCGATGGTCGAGAAGTGATTGCGCAGGGTGCCGAGATAGCGCTTGGTGTAGGGGAAGAGGCCGTTGTCCATCAGGCGCTGGATTTCCTTGCGCTTGATTTCGAGACCGTTCCTCGCCATGTCGAGCAGCGCGTCCAGCCGTCGCAGGAGCCCGGCCTCGTCGCCTTGGAATTCGTGGCCGAGGCGCGCGCAGTTGACCGTCACCACGCCGACCGAACCCGTTTGCTCGGCCGAGCCGAACAGGCCGTTGCCGCGTTTCAGGAGTTCGCGCAGGTCGAGCTGCAGGCGGCAGCACATCGAGCGGATGTGGTTCGGCTTCATCTCCGAATTGATGAAGTTCTGGAAGTAGGGCAGGCCGTACTTGGCGGTCATCTCGAACAGCAGCGTGGCGTTTTCCGATTCCCACGGAAAGTCCGGCGTCATGTTGTAGGTGGGGATGGGGAAGGTGAACACGCGGCCCTTGGCGTCGCCGGTGGTCATCACCTCGATATACGCGCGGTTGATCATGTCCATCTCGGCCTGCAGCTCGCCGTAGGTGAAGGGCATTTCCTTGCCGCCGACCACCGGCACCTGCTCGCGCAGGTCTTCCGGGCAGACCCAGTCGAAGGTCAGGTTGGTGAACGGCGTCTGCGTGCCCCAGCGCGACGGCACATTAAGGTTGTAGATCAGTTCCTGGATGCACTGCTTGACCGATTCGTAGTCCATCGCGTCGTTGCGGATGAACGGTGCCATGTAGGTGTCGAACGACGAGAACGCCTGCGCGCCGGCCCATTCGTTCTGCAGCGTGCCAAGGAAGTTGACGATCTGGCCGACCGCGCTCGACATGTGTTTCGGCGGCCCGGCTTCGACCTTGCCCGGTACACCGTTCAAGCCCTCGTGCAGCAGCGTGCGCAGCGACCAGCCGGCGCAGTAGCCCGCCAGCATGTCGAGGTCGTGGACATGGATCGAGCCGTCGCGATGCGCTTCGCCGAGCTCGGGCGGGTAGACGTGGTTGAGCCAGTAGTTGGCCACCACCTTGCCCGACACGTTGAGGATCAGGCCGCCCAGGCTGTAGCCCTGGTTGGCGTTGGCGTTGACGCGCCAGTCCTGCTGCGACAGGTATTCGTTGACCGAGGCTTCCACATCCACGAGCGTCTTGCGGTCCTCGCGCAGTTTCTTGTGGTTTTCGCGATAGGCGATGTAGGCGCGCGCAGTGGCCAGATGGTTGGCCGCGATCAGGCTCTGCTCGACGATGTCCTGGATGCGCTCGATGTCGGGCGGCGCGCCGCGCAGGCTGTGGATCAGCACCTTGGTCACCTGGGCGGTGATCAACTCGACTTCGGCTTCGTCGAACTCGGCTGTCCCGAATTCTCCCGTGGCCTGTCCGGCCCGCACAATCGCCGAACGGATCTTCGCGGCATCGAAGGGGGTGCGGCGCCCGTCGCGCTTGATGACTTCGCGGGGAAAGCTTGCGACTGCAGAACTCATTCCATCCTCCTTTTTGCAATATCTTGTGTTGTTTGTGAATGAAACATACGACATCTTGTGTGGCAGTCAAGGAGAATTTAAGGTTATGAACTCCTGATATACTCAAACATGCATCTATTCATCCACTTAGGAGGGCAAGGGCATGAGCACAATTCTGGATTTTCTGGGAAGCGACCACCGCGCCTGCGACGATCTGTTCGCATCCGCCGAAGCCGAGGCGGCGCAAAATAATTGGGACAGCGCACGCAGCCTGTTCGACCAGTTCGGGCAGGCGATGGCTCGTCATCTGGCAATGGAAGAAAATGTGCTGTTCCCGGCTTTCGAAGCGCGAACCGGCATGCGCGCCGGCCCCACCGAGATGATGCGCATGGAGCACGCCCAGATGCGCGAGCTGCTGCAGGCAATGGCCGGAGCCGTCGCGGCGGGCAATCGGGACAGCTATCTTGGGCTGTCGGAAACGCTCAACATGCTGATGCAGCAGCACAACCTGAAGGAGGAGAACATGCTGTATCCGATGTCCGACCGCGCGCTGGGCGCCGACAGCGACAGCGTGATCCGCGAGATGGAGGCCGACGCACCCCGGCGGCCCGCATGAGCGCGCCGGCTCGCGAAATCCTCGTCGACGCGCGCGGACTGGAACCCCCGGAGCCGATGGAAAAAGTCATGACGACGCTGGAGCTGCTGCGCCCCGGGCAATCGATCCGGATGCTGCTGCACCGCGAACCGTTTCCGCTCTATGCCATCCTCGCCGAACGCGGCTACCGCCACGCCACCACGATGCAGGCGGACGGCAGTTACGTCATCCTGATCCAACCGGCGACCGAAGCCGGGCAGGGCGGATGAGCCAGGCGGGGCTTTCATTCGAACAGGCGCCGCCGTTCGCGCTGCCGCTGCGCTTCTTCCTCACCGCACCGCTGTTCCTGCTTGCGGCCGCCATCCTCATCGCGCTGTCGCCCGATGCGCTGGCCTCGCGCTGGACGCCACAGGCGCTGGCGCTGACCCATGCACTCACGCTGGGCTTTCTCGCCATGGTCATGCTGGGCGCCTTGATGCAGATGCTGCCAGTGGTGGAGGGCGCGCCGCTGCCTGCGCCGCGCCTCATCGGCCGGGTCAGCCATGTCTCGCTGGTGCTCGGCACCGTCGCCCTGATGGCCGGATTCCTGACCGCCGAACCGGCCGCCTACGGCAGCGGCGCCATTCTGCTGGGCGTGAGCTTCGCCGTCTTTCTTGCGGCCGTCGCCATTGGCCTCGCGCGCGCTGCAGCCGGCGCCACCGTCAACGGCATCCGTTTCGCGCTGCTGTGCCTTGCGCTGACCATCCTGCTCGGCCTGGCACTGGCCTTGCTGCGCGCCGGCTGGTGGATTCCGCCTGCGATCGAATCCGCGATCGCCGCGCACGTCAGTTTCGGCCTCATCGGCTGGGTGCTGCTGCTGGTGATCGGCGTCGCGTATCAGGTGGTGCCGATGTTCCAGCTCACCCCGCCGTATCCGCCCCGGCTCAGCCGCTGGCTGGCCGGCGCGCTGTTCGCCTTGCTGCTGCTTCACGCCGCCGCGCCAATGTTGCCGTCGGCCGCAGCTCACCTCGTCGATACCGCGCTTGCCGTCGGCATCCTGCTGTTCGCCATCGCCACCCTGCGCCTGCAATCCCGCCGCCGCAGAAAACTGCCCGACGTCACCCTCGACTATTGGCGCCTGGGCATGGCCAGTTTGATCGCCTGCGTCGCCGTCTGGCTCGTCGCCCAGTTCAGCCCGGCCTGGGCCGACAGCGATGCCTATCCGCTGCTGCTGGGGGTTCTGTTCATCGGCGGATTCGCCGTCAGCGTGGTCAACGGCATGCTCTACAAGATCGTGCCCTTCCTCGCCTGGTTTCATCTGCAGTCGCAACTGCAGGCCAAGGCCGGCAGCATCCCAACCATGAAAGACATGATTGCCGAACGCTGGATGCGCGGGCAGTTCCGCCTTCACCTCGCGGCCTGCACGCTGCTGGCCGCCGTGCCGTTCTGGCCGCCGCTGAGCATGACAGCGGGCAGCGTGCTGGCGTTGTCGGCGTTGCTGTTGTGGATCAACCTGCTGTCCGCGGTGCGCCGGTTCACCCGTCACGGCGGCGGCTTTTCCTAGGGCGTCGCATCAGCAGGTAGGCTGCCGGCACGACAAACAACGACAGCAGCGGCGCGCTCAGCATGCCGCCCACCATGGGGGCGGCGATGCGGCTCATCACCTCGCTGCCGGTGCCGCTGCCCAGCAGGATGGGCAGCAGGCCGGCGACGATCACCGCAACGGTCATCGCTTTGGGGCGCACGCGCTGTACCGCACCTTCGCGGATGGCGTCGACGAGGTCGGCCTCGCCGGTTTTGCCGGACTCTTTTTTCGCGTCCCAGGCGTTTTTCAGATACAGCAGCATGATGACGCCGAACTCGGCCGACACCCCGGCCAGCGCGATGAAGCCGACGCCGGTGGCGACCGACAGCTGGTAGTCCAGGGCATAGAGAAACCACACACCGCCGGTCAGCGCGAACGGCAGCGTGGCCATGATGAGCACGGCTTCGTCGAAGCGGCTGAAGGTGAGATAGAGCAGCACGAAGATGATGAGCAGCGTGGCGGGCACGACGAGCTTGAGCCGTGCGTTGGCGCGTTCCATGAACTCGAACTGGCCGGAGTAGGCCAGGCTCATGCCCGGTTCGAGCCTGACCTGGGCGGACACCGCAGCCTGCAGGTCGGCCACGGTGGACGCCAGATCGCGCCCGCGCACGTCGACATACACCCAGCCCGAAGGCCGCGCATTCTCGCTCTTGAGCATGGGCGGGCCGTCGGTGACCTTGACGGTGGCCACCGTGCCCAGCGTGATCTGGCTGCCGTTCGGCGTGAGGATGGGCAGCGCGGCGAGCTTGGCGGGCGTGTCGCGCCATTCGCGCGGGTAGCGCACGTTGATCGGATAGCGCGCCAGACCTTCGACCGTTTCGCCGATGTTTTCGCCGCCAATGAGGTTGGCCACCGCCGACTGCACGTCGCCGATGTTCATGCCATAGCGCGCCGCGGTGGCGCGATCGATGTCGACGTCGATGTAGCGGCCGCCGGTGAGCCGCTCGGCCAGCGCAGACGACACGCCGGGCACGGTTTTGGCGATGCGCTCAACGTCCTGGGCGATGCGGTCGATATCGGCCAGATTGCTACCCGCGACCTTGACCCCGACCGGGCTCTTGATGCCGGTGGCAAGCATGTCGATGCGGTTGCGGATCGGCGGGATCCAGATGTTGGCGAGCCCCGGCACCCTGACCGCGCGATCCAGTTCCTCGACCAGCTTGTCCGGCGTCATGCCCGGCCGCCATTCTTCACGCGGCTTGAACTGGATGATGGTCTCGAACATTTCCAGCGGCGCCGGATCGGTGGCGGTTTCGGCGCGCCCGGCCTTGCCGTGGACGCTGGCCACCTCGGGCACGCTCCGGATCAGCCGGTTGGTCTGCTGCAGCAGTTCGGAGGCTTTTTGCGCCGACAGCCCCGGCAGGGCCGACGGCATGTAGAGCAGGTCGCCCTCGTCCAGCGGCGGCAGGAATTCGCCGCCGAGGCGGCTCATCGGCCACAGCGCGGTGAGAAAAATCAGCACGGCCGCAGCCATCGTGAGCTTCGGATGCCTGAGCACGGCGTCCAGCAGCGGCTGGTAGCCACGAATCAGCCAGCGGTTGAGCGGATTCTTCGTCTCGTCGGGAATCCGGCCACGGATCCAGTAGCCCATCAGCACCGGAACCAGCGTCACCGAGAGGCCGGCGGCCGCCGCCATGGCGTAGGTCTTGGTGAAGGCGAGCGGGCCGAACAAACGCCCCTCCTGCGCTTCCAGCGTGAACACCGGAATGAAGGACAGCGTGATGATCAAGAGCGAGAAGAACAGCGCCGGACCGACCTCGCTGGCGGCGTCGGTCACCACCTTCCAGCGCGTCTCGCCTTCCAGCGTTTCACCGGGATGCGCATGGTTCCAGAGCTCGATTTTCTTGTGTGCGTTTTCGATCATCACCACCGCCGCGTCGACCATGGCGCCGATCGCGATGGCAATGCCGCCCAGCGACATGATGTTGGCGTTGACCCCCTGCTGACGCATGATGATGAAGGCGATCAGCACGCCAAGCGGCAGCGAAACGATCGCCACCAGCGACGAGCGCAGATGCCACAGGAACACCACGCACACCAGCGCTACGACGATGAATTCTTCGATCAGCTTGTGGGTCAGGTTGTCGATCGCACGGTCGATCAGCTTGCTGCGGTCGTAGGTCGGCACGATTTCGACGCCGGGCGGCAGGCTGGCCTTGAGCGTGTCGAGCCTGGTTTTCACGGCCGCGATGGTCTCGCGCGCGTTCTTGCCCGAGCGCAGCACCACGATGCCGCCGACGGCTTCGCCTTCGCCGTTGAGTTCGGCAATGCCGCGCCGCATTTCGGGGCCAAGCTGGATGTGCGCCACGTCGCCCAGGCTGACCGGCGTCGTGCCGGCCAGCCGCAGCGGTATATCGCGAAAATCGGCGATGTTCTTGAGATAGCCGCTGGCGCGCACCATGAATTCGGTCTCGGCCAACTCCAGCACGGCGCCGCCGGTTTCCTGGTTGGCCGCGCGGATCGCCTTGATCACTTCATCGTGCGTGATGCCGAAGCTGGCGAGCTTCACCGGATCGAGCACCACCTGATACTGTTTGACCATGCCGCCGACCGTGGCCACTTCGGCCACGTTGGGCAGGGTTTTCAGCTCGTACTTGAGAAACCAGTCCTGCAGGGTGCGCAGTTGCGCCAGATCGTGCTTGCCGGTGCGGTCGACCAATGCGTACTGATAAATCCAGCCCACCCCGGTGGCATCCGGCCCCAGCGCCGGCACGGCGGTTTCAGGCATCCGGCTCTGCACCTGGCTGAGATATTCCAGTACCCGCGAGCGTGCCCAGTAGAGATCGGTGCCGTCTTCGAAAATGACATACACGAAGCTGTCGCCGAAAAAGGAAAACCCGCGCACCGTCTTCGCGCCCGGCACCGACAGCATGGTGGTGGCGAGCGGATAGGTCACCTGGTTTTCGACGATCTGCGGCGCCTGCCCCGGATACGCGGTGCGGATGATCACCTGCACGTCGGACAGGTCGGGCAGCGCGTCGATCGGCGTGGTCTTAACCGACCAAATGCCCCAGGCCACGGTGAACAGTGTCGCCAGCACAACCAGGAAGCGGTTGGCCACCGACCAGTGGATGAGCCGGGCGATCATTGTGCGCCTCCGGTCTTGTCGAGCTTCTCGACCACCAGCCCGTCGTCGGTTTCGCGTACCCCGGCACGCACCCGGTCGCCTGCCTTCAGTCCCTTGGCGAGTTCGGGTCGGGCCAGCGCAAACTCCATGGTCATGCCGGGCATCGACAGCGTCTTGAAGGGGCCGTGGGAAAGCGTCACATAGGCATCGGACACCTCATCGATCACGGCGTCCGCCTCATGCAGCGCAAGCGGTGCGGGCATGGCCGCAGCCGACTCGGATCCTCGCGCGACGATTCCCTGCAGGCTGGCTTCGGAATCGATCAGGAACTGGCCGCTGGCCACGATGGTTTGACCTTCATCGAGACCGGAGAGGATGACGGTGTCGTTGCCGGACTCGGGGCCGAGGATGACCTCGACCGGGCGATAGCGTCCCTCCGCCTCCGCCACGATGACGAGCGCGCGGCGACCGGTGCGGATCACCGCCTCGGTCGGCACGCGCAGCGCCGATTCGCCGTCGCTGCCGGTGAGGCTGACCTGGGCGGACAAGCCCGGCCGCAGGCGTCCATCCTTGTTGGGCAGTTCGACCCGCACCCTGAGCGCGCGCACAGCGTCGTTCAGCGCCGGCAGCAGGGCGGTGACGCGGCCCTGCACCGGCTTGCCCGGAAACGCGGCAAACACCGCCTCGACGGACTGGCCCACCCGCACCACGCCGGCCTGCGATTCCGGCACCGCCACATCCAGCCATACCGTGCCGATGCCGTTGATGCGCGCCAAGGTCTGTCCCGCCATGAGCGTCATGCCGGCGCGCACGTCGAGCGACTGGATCACCCCGCCACGCGGGGCGGTGATCGCGATGCGGTTTCGGATCCTGCCGCTTGCGACCACCTCGCGGATCAGGCTTTCGGGCATGCCGCCCAGGCGCATCCGTGCGCGCGCCGCCTGTTCCAGCGCGGGGTCGCCCAGCGCCTTGAGTGCCAGGTATTCTTCCTGAAGCGCGGCCCATTCCGGCACCAGCAATTCGGCGATGAAGGCACCGGAATCGATCACGTCGTTGGGCGCCAGCTGGGCCACGCGTTCCACGAATCCGCCGGTGCGCGCCTGCACGATGGCGACATCGCGCTCGTTGAAATCGACAATCCCGGTTGCCGTCACACTCGAATCCAGCGGTGCGCGTGTGACGGTGACCAGGCGAACGCCCAGGTTTTGCGACACCCCCGGGTTGATTGACACGGTCGAGGCATCGCCGCCTTCGTCGGCGTATTTCGGCACCAGTTCCATGTCCATGAAGGGCGACTTGCCGGGCTTGTCGAATTTTTGCGTGGGCACCATTGGGTCGTACCAGTACAGCACGGTACGGCCCTCTTTCGACGATTCTGCAGGCATCTCCATCCTGTCGCCCGGCACAACATTTCTTTCCCACCACAAGCCAGCCGCGACACCCACGGCGAGCAGCGCAACCACAATGAAGAAACCCAGAATGGCTTTTTTAATCGTTTGGCGGTTCATTGTTTTTCTCCAGTCGCAGTGGGGCCGCTATAGGCGTAATGAAGACGCGCAGCCATCTGCCGGCGCGCGCCTTCGAGCGCGATGGCCATGAGTTCGGCGTCGATGCGTTCTCGCCGCGCCATCACCAGGTCGACGAGTTCACCCTTGCCGCCGCGCCAGCCGGCCAAAGCCAGATCCACTTTTTCGTCGGCCAGTGGCAACAGCACTTCGCGCTGGCGTTTGACGGCGCCAATGAGACGCTGGTATTCGGCAAAATCCGCTTCCAGCATCGCGGCGTGTTCGCGCAACACCGCTTCGCGTCCGGCTTCAAGCCCCATGCGTTCGGCAAGCTTGGCCGCGATCTTCGGATCCTGTCGGCTGGCAGCAAACAGGGGCAGGTCAAAACTCACCTGCACCATGGCCATGTCGCCGAACTGCGAGCCGCGCTTCGCGTACGCCAGTTCCAGTGCCCAGTCCGGTTTCTTGTCGGCTTTTGCTTCGGCCACCTCGGCATCCAGCACGCGTCCCTTTGGCTCGAAGATCGCCAGTTCCGGATGCCCGTGCAGTGCGTGTTCAAGCGTGTCGCGCGCAATGGGCCAGTCCGGCGCAGCCCCTTTGAGGGGCGCCGCTGCACGCGGGCCCACCCAGCGTTTGAGTGCTGCAATGGCTTGTTGACGGCGCGCGGTGAGTTCGTCCCGGCGTGCATCGATCATCGCGGCTTCCTGGCGCGATGCCACCGCGTCCAGTGCACTGCCCTTGCCGCCGGCAATGCGGGCACGCACCGCAGCGTCGAACAGGCGGTTCTCGCTATCCAGTGCATCGATGCGAGCAAGCTGCCGCTCGACCGCATCGCGTGCAATCCAGGCCACCGCAGTTTCGCGCAGCACGGCGAGCCGGGTGATGCGGGTTTGCGCCTCGCTCAACGCAACCCGGCCGCGCGCAGCATCCACACGCGCACCGCGTTTGGCGTCATTGGGGAATTCCTGCATGACGCCGATGCGCTGCATGGTCATCGGTTCGCTGCCCAGGCTGAAGCGGTCGGGTCCCTCGATGGGCAGGTTGTCGATGCCGAGTGCAAGTTTCGGGTCGGGTAGTTCGCCGGCCGGGATTGCCGCCTGGCGGGCCGCATGAATCTGCGCCGACTCCGCGCGTAGCGCTGGCGTTTCGCGCACGGCCAGCGTCAGCGCGTCATCGAATGAAAGCGGCTCGGCGCAGACCGATCCGGTGAGGCCCGCCCACACGAGCAGCACAGCCGTGCGGCAGACCGGGGGCCGCCACAGGCGGGCGGCAGACAGGGGAATGACCATGTTCCAACTCCTTGCGAGAACGGCGACCATCGGACCGGCAGCGGCGCGATGGCGCGAAACGGCCGCAGCAGCGTCCGCTCGGGCGGACGCAGTGCAGCACTCGGTTCAGGGAGTCAGGGTTGAGCCGGCGGTCGCCAGGCGGCGGCCGGGTCGAAGGACAACATGTCCGCCGTGATGTGCGGGAAGCGGGTGGCCGGAACCGGCTCCTGCGCCAGCACATCGAGCGTGGAAACCGAAAAATGCTGGCCGCCGGTCTGGCAGGGCTGGCCGGATTTGCAGGCCTTTCCGGTCTGCGAGCCGGATTCGTCGCAGCAATCGTGCGCGGCGTCCGCATCCACCAGCGCCATCATGGCGGCGGCTTCCATCGGGCAAGGCACCAGCGGCTGCGCAAAATGCGCGTAGCCCTGCAGCGGAACCGCAAGGGAAAGCAGCAGGAAGAGGAGTACCCGAAGTCGACGCATGGGTTGACTTTAGCGTGTGCGGCCCAGCCAGGCAAGACAGCATACGGAGTCGTTGTATATAGGGAGATTTGGACATTATCCCGTCAAGGCGGGCAAGGTGAGCTGGAACCGTGTCGCCTGGCGGGTGGATACGACCTGAATCAATCCTCCATGCGCGTCGATGATGGATTTGACGATGGCAAGCCCCAGCCCGGCGCCATCGCCTTTGCGTTGACGCGAAGGGTCGATGCGGTAGAAACGGTCGAAGAGCCGGGGGAGGTGCTCGGCCGGAATTTCGGGGCCGGGATTCTCGACGGTAATGACGGCCTTGTCGTCCTGCATCGCCAGCAATACGCGCACGGTCTGGCCAGGCGGCGTATGCCGAATGGCGTTCGACAGGAGGTTGCTGAGCGCACGCCGCAGCATCAGCCGGTCGCCAGGTACGGTGGCCGATCCACTCAGGGCCAGTGACACGCCGCGCTCTTCCGCCCACGCTTCGAAATAATCGAACAGGCCCTGTGTTTCATCGGCAAGGTGGACGTTTTCTCGGCCCGGTGCGAGGAGACCGTTGTCGGCCTGGGCGAGATAGAGCATGTCGCCGACCATCTGGGCCATGCGTTCGTATTCTTCCAGGCTGGAGTACAGGACTTCCTTGTATTCGTTGTTGTCGCGCGCACCGGAAAGCGCCACCTGGGTCTGGGTCATGAGGTTGGAAATCGGGGTGCGCAGTTCGTGTGCGATGTCGGAGGAAAACTCCGAAAGCCGCCGGAATGAATCATCCAGACGGGCCAGCATGGCATTGAAAGCGGCAGCAAGCGGTCTGAGTTCGGCCGGAAGCCCCGAAGCCGGCAGGCGCGCGCCGAGACGTTCGGCGGAAATGCCGGCCACGGTGTCGGTGACCTGGCGCAAGGGCAAGAGTCCCCATCGGGCCACGATCCAGCCCAGGCCAGCCATGGCCAAGGCAGCCAGGGCAATGGCGATTCCCAGCACCGAGCGGAACGTGTCCATGAAAAGCGCATGGTGCTCGATGTCCTGTGCCACGGCCACGGTGTAGGGCCCGCCGCTGCCTGCCGTGATCGCCGCGGCCATGCCCCGATGGCTGACGCCGTTTTGCACCCATTGGTGCAAGCTCCGATCCGTACACGCGGCTGGCCGCGCCTGGCAGGCTTGCAGTAGCGTGCGCGGAAAATCCGCGCCCGAGGTGGCGAACCAGATATTCCCCGTCGCATCAGTCACGACGACGGCAAGCCCATGATGGCCAACCAGGGCGTCGTCCAGTTGCTGGGGCAGACGGTCCAGGGTTTTGCTGTTCGAGGCTTGCATGAACAGGTTCCGGACGAGTTCCAGTTTGCCATTGAGTTCGATCCGGTCCTCATCTTCAAAATGGTCTTCCACCTCTTGCGTCAGGAAATAGCCCGTTACAAGCAGGACCAGCGCCGCGGCCACGGCAAAGAGCAGGCTGATCCGGGTGGTCAGTGAGAGAGATTTCATGGGATCGTGCCTTCCGGGCCGGCTTCCAGCACATAGCCCATCCCCCGCACGGTATGGATGAGCTTGAATTCAAAGCCATCGTCGATCTTGACCCGCAGCCGGCGTACCGCCACGTCGATGACGTTGGTGTCGGAATCGAAGTTCATGTCCCAGACCTGCGAGGCGATCAGGCTGCGCGGCAGCACTTCGCCCGGGCGGCGCAGAAACAGCTCCAGCAGGGCGAACTCCTTGGCGGTCAGCTCGATCTTGCGCCCCGCCCGGGTGGCGCGTCGCCGCAGCAGATCCAGTTCCAGGTCGGCCGCCTTGAGAACGGTGGATTCCAGGCTGCTATGTCCGCGGCGCACCAGGCTGCGCACCCGGGCCAGCAACTCGGCAAAGGCGAAGGGCTTCACCAGATAATCGTCGGCCCCCAGTTCCAGACCCTTGACCCGGTCCTCGACCTGGTCGCGCGCCGTCAGGAACAGCACCGGCATGTCGACCCCGGCCCGGCGCACGCCTTCGAGCACCTGCCAGCCGTTGATGCCGGGCAGCATCACATCCAGGATCATCAGGTCGTAGTGCCCCGCCTTGGCAAGCTCCAGCCCGTCCCATCCGTCGCGCGCCAGGTCCGTGACGAAGCCGGCCTCGGTGAGCCCCTGCTTCAGGTAATCGCCCGTCTTGGGCTCGTCTTCGACGATCAGGATTTTCATATTCAGGAGACTAACTTGGATGGTTGCATCCTGCCACAGCCCACACCTGCAGCGGCACCGCATTACACATTTGTAATGCAGTCGTCAGATTCATGTTGGATGCGCCCCCTTAGGATGCAGTCAAATCTGAATTGGAGGGATGCCCCACATGAAACATTGTTTGATGCCTGGTTCTACGCTTTCTTTGGCGGTGCCGGACCTGCCGCGCCGTCGGTTCGTTCAGGGGCTTGCGGCGGGCGGTCTTCTGCTTGGCTTGCCGTCGGCCATCAAGCCGGTCTGGGCGAATGCCACCGACACCGCGATAGGCAGCGCCCCGGTCCTCAAGGGTACGGAATTTGACCTCGTGATCGCGGAAACGCCAGTCAACTTCACCGGGACGCCGCGCATGGCGACGACCATCAACGGTTCGATTCCAGCCCCAACGCTGCATTGGCGGGAGGGCGATACCGTGACCATCCGCGTCACCAACCGGCTCCCGGTGGACACGTCCATTCACTGGCACGGCATTCTCTTGCCCTTCGAGATGGACGGGGTGCCAGGAATCAGCTTCAAGGGTATCCCGCCGGGGGAAACGTTCACCTACCGCTTCAAGGTGGAGCAGACCGGCACCTACTGGTACCACTCGCACTCCGGCATGCAGGAGCAGACCGGCATGTACGGCGCCATCGTCATCGAAGCGGCCGGCGGTGAGACGATCCAGGCGGATCGCGACTACGTCGTGCAGTTGTCGGACTGGACCGACGAAGATCCCATGCGCGTCTTCGCCAAGCTCAAGGTGCAAAGCGACTACTACAACTTTAATCAGCCCACGGTGGTCGATTTCTTTCGCGACGTCTCGCGCGACGGATTCAAGGCGGCGTTCGACAAACGCAAGATGTGGAACGAGATGCGCATGAACCCGACCGATCTGGCCGACATCTCCGCTTACACCTACACCTATCTTGTTAACGGCACCCCCCCGGCCGCGAACTGGACCGGGCTGTTCCGTCCGGGCGAGCGCGTGCGGCTGCGTTTGATCAACTCCGGCGCGATGACGTTCTTCGATGTGCGTATTCCCGGACTGAAGATGACCGTGGTGCAGGCCGATGGCCAGGATGTTGAGCCGGTGACGGTGGATGAGATCCGCATCGGCGTGGCCGAAACCTACGACGTGATCGTCACCCCCAGGGATGACGCCTACACGATCTTCGCGCAGTCGATGGATCGCACCGGCTTCGCGCGCGGCACGCTCGCCACCCGACACGGGCTGGCTGCCGCGGTGCCGAAACCGGACCAGCCCGAATGGTTGACCATGGCAGACATGATGGGCGACATGGGCGGCGGCATGGCTGGTATGAGCGGCATGGATCACGGAGCAATGGCCATGGACCACAGCAAACACGCCATGCCAGCCGGAACGGCCATGGGCGGAAAACTGGCCAAGCCGAGTACGCAGGCGCGCCACGCGAAGACCGAATATGGCCCCAGCACCGACATGCGCGTGGACATGGCGCGCACCAATCTGGACGACCCCG
>CAZUVC010000025.1:0-45564 GCA_964623745.1 uncultured Thiobacillus sp.
TCCAAGTGAATTGTGACTCCACTCAAAAATGTCCGAAATACCCGGGTCAGTTCAAGGAGTCCCCGTAGCCATGACTCTAGGGCATCAGTATCGAGGGCGGTACTTGAGTAATCAGAATATTCTGAGTACCAGGTTCCCGTATCTTGCTTGGTGTTGTTGCAAAAAATGATGGCACTAGTTACCGGCGTCTTGGCGCGTCTCGTGTGTCGGTCGTAGAGACTAAGATCATTCTTTAATCGGCTCTGTATTTCTTCTTCATAGATCTCGACGATCATGCTCCTTGCAGGGATGGATGAGTTTGTGTCCGTAAACCAATACTCAGCCCCGTCTACAAGGCTAGTTTTTTCAATCTTCTCTTCAACCACATCAACTAAGATGATTCCGTGTTGACGGGTCACAACTAAAAAAGAGGGAACGTCTGCATCAGATGCGCGCCCAAGCGTAGTCAGCTTATAGCCAACGTATCCATCACACTGACCGAAAACGTTCTTGATAATATCGACGACCTTGAAATGAAAAGGGCGTGTCTCAAGTGCTAACGAACCCGGCAAGAAAGTAAAAGTTTGGGCAGGCATCTAAATGTCTCGATTTGGGTTATTCGCGCCTATCCGGCGAATTTTTTCCATTATGCAGCTTTTTGCTGCATGCCCAAAAACCGTGGTGGAGTCCGTCCTGCTTAGAATCCGATGGCGCGCTCATTTCTCCCGTACAGTTATTGACACAAGTCCAAGGGGAGCAAGGCTCAGGCATCGCGGAATTTTCAAAATCCGCGTCGGGGATGCGCCCTAAGGACGGGGTGTCTAAGGGTCGGCGCTCTATGCGCCACTGGTGAAAGCGCGTTGGGATGAGCAGGTTTTCGTATTCCACTCCCTTGATTTGCCACCCTAAGGGCTCCCCATACACGCCCGGCTGATCGCTCCATAGGCGGGCCAATCTAAGGGGATGGTCCTTGCGCTTTGCAAAAGGCCCCCCCATGAGTTTTACGTAGCCCTGCCAGTCCCCTTGATCGGCTGCAGCCGATAACTCTGCCACCGAGCCCTCAGGGCCGCCACCCTTTAGGCGGCGAAGCTCGCGCCACACGCTGACGGGCGGCCCGCCGATTTGCTGGAACTGGCGAATGCCCCACGTACTTGCCCATGCCACAACCCGCTGCGCTCCCTCTATGGGGTCTTCGCCATAGACGCCGGAATCAAGCCCCTTGCCATCGATATTCTTGGCGATGTATTTGGCGACGTATCCGACGGCGCTGCCCAATTTAGGGTCTATGTGTACGACCTTAAAGCGATGCTTCTCTGCGCCAGGCTCGTCGCCATCGGTTTGCAATGCGTTACGCTTGAACAAAGCCCTTATGGCCTTGACCTGGTCCGGTCGCATGAACAGCACCAAATGCCAATGTGGCGTTCCATCGTGCTGAGGCTCGGCAATTCTGAGACCATAGAACTCCAATCCTCGGCGTGCAGCCGCCGCACGGATGCGAGTCCACATTTTGGCCAAATGGGCTTGGGCTTGTTTGGGGGTTGACCCGTCATACTTTGGATTCGGCTTGCCAGACAGTGCGAGGCTGGCATGCATACGAGAAGGGCAGGTGAACGTGTAAAACTCGGCCATATGTCCAAGTAATCTGGCGATTTCTTCAAATCCATGGGCGCGGGTCATCAGTTCGGCGTGCCGGATGCGCGGATTTGATACGGATAGATCGGCAAGCTCAGCCAGGCTCAGACAGTCCCCACCATCGCTTATCGCTTGCATTGCTTCAAGGATGCGGCGGTTTCGCCTGTTCTGCTGGCGCTTTCGCTTGACCGTTTCATCACTGGAATAAATACCGGCCTGCCGTTTGACCAAACCGATTTGGATCGCGGCGGCCTCAACATAGCGGCCATGTAGGCTACGCAACTGCCGACGCCACCATTTGCTATCCCTATCGGTAACGCGCCGCACGAATCCCGTAACGGTAAGGGCTGTCTGTCCTACTCGGATGGATGGCTCATTTCCTGTAACGGGAACGGTATCGGAACCGGAACCGGAACCGGAACCGGAACCGGAACCGGAACCGGAACCGGAACCGGAACGGGTAGGGTACAGACCGTAACTGTTACAGATACCGAAAATCAGCCGAAGAATTTCATTGAGATTTTTCGGATACAGTTCCAGTGCCTCACGACAGCGCTTACTCGCCCGTTCCGCTTCCGCTACGAGTTCATCGTCATTCCAGGCAAGCGCCATGCTGGCAGGCTTGAACTTCTCCTGCATATCCAGCAAGAAAAGATTGGCTTCGCGTTGCCCCAGAGTTTTGTAACGGGGCAGATATGCCTTGGCTACAGCAAGCGCAATTCTGTTTGGCCATTGTCGGAAAATCTCATGTCGAAAGCGCCGATCATCGCCATCGCTATCGTCAAAATGCCACGTGATGCGCTCAGCCTCAGAAGCCCACGTGGACGGCGGGCATATGCGTTTTGCCGCCAGCATGGCTTAAAGCACCTGGCTAGGCGCTGATTTACGGGCTGCTTCGAGTTTCGCCACCAAGGCGCGAATCTCGATATCTGCCATACCTGCAATGCGCGCGGCGTTGAGAGCGGCAACCTCGGACGCGGGCCAGGCCACGGAGCGTGGGCCGAGTTTTACAGGTTTGGGCCAGAGACCTTGCTGAATGCGAAGGTAGATCGTCGAGCGCGACGCGCCGGTTTCGGCCTTAACGGTAGGAAGGCGGAGGAGGGTTTGAACCATGTTGACACCTCATTGGTGCTGTTGAACATGGTTACGGATTGAATACCTCAGGCCGGACGGAAAATAGATTCAAATAGTTGAGGGTTTCTGAACCGGATGGCCGGAAAGCCGCGCCAGGACTAGCTCTATTGGTTCAGCTATTTTCTTTTGCTTCGGGTTGGTAAGCCGTCTGGACGAATAATTGTTGCGATTGCTTCGGCAATATTTTCTGATGGGACCCCATGCGCCATTAGCCAATCAACCACTTCTAACTTCTTGGGTCGATTGGGGTTGCCCGGCTCAAAATCTTTCCAGAAGTGATCTACAGCCAGAGCAAGTGTTGCCAGTAGTTTGGTTTCATATTTTCCCCACGGCCACACATGATTGCTGAGGGGCATTTCGTCTGGTGTCCAGCGAAATTCAGCCGGCGGTTTGTGCCCAACGGTGTGAAGCCATGCGGAAAATTTTGAAAGTTCAACTTCTGTGCCTTCCAGGTCTGCCATGTTGGCGGGGCCAAGCAAGCTGTTCGAACTCAAGTCATTGATGGCCGATTTAAGAAGATTCGCGAAGATAGCCGGATAACCTACGCGTAAGTCGGACCTCAGCTTATCAAGATCAAAAAAGCCGAAGTTGTCCGGGTCTAGGTCACAGGCAAGCGCCACGGCATGCCAAAGTTTTGCTTTATCCGCAGATTCCCATTTCGCCCAATCCGGTTTGCGGAGCGCGAAAGGGTCAGTGGGTGGGTTACTTGTCATTGTTTTCTTAGGCCGCGTTATTCAAGGGGATGATTTCTGCGCCGGCTTTCAGCTTGTCCAGGTAGTCAGCCCATTGCTGCATCATCTTGCGGCGCTCGGCTAGGTGGGCAGTGCGGTTATAGGCGCGCCCATTGGGGTCTCTTACCGCGTGGGCTAGCTGGTGTTCGATGTAGTCAGGCCGGAAGCCTAGAACCTCGTCTAGGATTGTGCGCGCCATGGCCCGGAAGCCGTGCCCGGTCATTTCGTCTTTGTCGATACCCATGCGCCGCAAGGCGGAAAGGATGGCGTTATCGCTCATGGGGCGGCTATTGGTGCGTGCGCTTGGGAATAAATAGCGCCCGTCTCCTGTCAGGGCCTGCAACTCGGTCAATATTTCCACCGCTTGCCGTGATAGCGGAACGATGTGCGGGGTGTTGGTTTTGGTGACGGTGTAACGCCATTCCGCCGCTTCCAGGTCAATTTGCGCCCATTCGGCATTGCGAAGCTCGCCAGGGCGCACGAAAACCATGGGGGCAAGGCGTAAGGCATACCGTACGACCTGGGAGCCGGTGTAACCGTCCATCGCCCGAAGTAATGGGCCAACCTGCTTGGGGTCTGTGATTGCCGGGAAGTGTTCCGTTTTCACCGGGGTTAGGGCGCCTCTCAGGTCGGCGGATATGTCTCTACTGGCGCGCCCGGTAGCGATGGCGTAGCGGAAAACTTGCCCGCAGTTGCTTAATGCCCGATGTGCCGTCTCCAGTGCGCCCCGGTCTTCGATTTTGCGCACGGCGGCTAGTACCTCGGGGGCCGTTATTTCCGCGATGGGCTTGCCGCCGATCCAGGGAAATAGATCGCGCTCGAAGCGGCGAATAATGCGCTCGCCGTGGCTGGCTTTCCAGGTCGCCGAATTCCTGGCAAACCATTCCCGGGCAATGGCTTCAAAGCTATTTGTAGCCCTCTCGAACTTTGCCGCCTTCACGGCCTTTCGGTTTTCCCCGGGGTCAACATCCGAGGCCAACAGCTTGCGGGCATCATCGCGGCGGATTCGTGCATCTTTCAGGCCGACATCTGGGTAAATCCCCATTGAAAGGGTCTTGCGCTTACCGGCGTAGCGGTAATCCAGCCGCCACCAGCGGGAGCCGTTGGGGTTGAGTAAAAGGTATAGCCCGCCGCCATCCGTAAGCTTGATGGGCTTGTCTGCGGGCTTGGCGCTACGAATCGCAATGTCGGTAAGTGCCATGACGGTAACTCAATCGGACGGTAAGGAGCTACCGTCAATATTACCGCGGGTTACCGTCGGATTTCAATGGATTTTATGGGATAAATCTGGACGTGAAAAAGGCCATAATCCTTGTTTTAATTAAGAATTATGGCCTTCTTTGGACCACCATGGATCAAAATCTGGTGGAGCCGGCGGGAATCGAACCCGCGTCCGCAAGCCCTCTACAGGCAGTTCTACATACTTAGTCTGGTGTTTTTAAGCTTTAAGCTCCATCACGCCCGCCAGACAGGCTGGATCTCGCCGAGTCGCCTTGGATTTAGCACCTGTCCAAGCGACCCGGACAAGCACGATTTCATGTGAATTAACTCACTGCCGGGTTGCCCCGACCCAGCCCATGAACAGGCTAGTGTGAGTCCTGGACCTTAAGCGGCCAGGGCGTAGTTTTCGTCGTTTGCGACTAAGTTTTTTTCAGTTGGATTTACGAGGTGCTCTGACCCTCGGTATGCCCTACGCTGCTTTGCGACCCACGTCGAAGCCAGGTCGGCCCCTGTGTGTTGCTGCAACAAGTGTAACGCATAGAGGGGGCCGCCGCAGGAAAGTTCCGGCATGCGCGCGGCCGACTTAGTGCAGGAAGGGGAAGGGGTCGTGCGCCAGGGCCACGGCGACCATGTAGCCGAAGGTCAGCAGCGCGGCGAACCAGGCGGCGACGCGCTGGGATTTGGTTTTGCCGCGCTTGAGCGCAAGGGTGCCGAGCACGATATAGACGAGCAGGGCGAGGACCTTGGCGGTGAGCCAGCCGTGGACCAGCGGATATTGCTGGATCAGCACCGCCAGCGCAATGCCGCTGATCAGCAGCAGGGTGTCGTTGACGTGCGGCACGATGCGCACCCAGCGCGCCTGCAGGCGCGGCGAATCCGCCATCATCCAGGCACCGCGCAGCAGAAACAGCGCCAGCGTGATGGTGAGAGTGGCGAGGTGCAGGTTCTTGAGGGCGAGGTAGGTCATCGTTCAGGCCAGGAAGTCGAGGGTGTCGAGCGGGTGGCGGATCTGCGCGTGGGCACCCCAGGTGTGCGGCTCGTCGGCCGCGTCGAGGTAGCCCCAGGCGGCGACCAGTGCCGGCATGGCGGCGGCGCGCGCGGCCTCGATGTCGCGCGCGGCGTCGCCCAGATACAGGCATTGCGCCGGCGTGGCGCCGCACAATTCGGCGGCGGCGAGCATTGGCGCCGGATGGGGCTTGGACTGGGGACAGGTGTCGCCGGAAACGATGCAGGCGGCGCGCTCGGCCAGATCGAGGATGGACATCAGGGGCTCGGTAAAGGCCGCCGGCTTATTGGTGACCACGCCCCATTTCAGACCACGCGCCTCGAGTTCGGCCAAGAGTTCAAGGATGCCGGGGAAGGGCCGCGAATGGCGGCAGATGTTGTCGGCGTAGAGCTGCAGGAATTCCTCGCGCATGTGCGCGAAGCGAGGGTCGTCAGGGTGCAAGTCGAAGCCGATGCCCAACAGGCCGCGTGCGCCGTGCGAGGCCTGCGGGCGAATCACCGCGTCGGCAAGCCCGGGCAGGCCGTGGGCTGCGCGCTGCAGGTTGAGCGCATAACCGAGGTCGGGGGCGGTGTCGACCAGGGTGCCGTCGAGGTCGAACAGGACGGTGCGAATGCCGGCCAGTTTCATGTCCTCACGCCCCACGACGCGTCGCCAGCAGGTAGTTGACGTCGGTGTCCGCTTCCAGCTTGTACACCTTGGTCAGCGGGTTGTAGGTCATGCCGATCAATTGCTGGGTGTCGAGCCCGGCTTCGCGCGTCATGCGGGCAAGCTCGGCGGGCTGGATGAACTTGACGTAGTCGTGGGTGCCGCGCGGCAGCAGCTTGAGGATGTATTCGGCGCCGACGATGGCGAACAGATAGCTCTTGGCATTGCGGTTGAGCGTCGAGAAGAACACCCAGCCGCCGGGCTTGACCAGGCGCGAACAGGCGGCGACGACGGACGCCGGATCGGGCACGTGCTCGAGCATTTCCATGCAGGTGACGACGTCGAATTCGCCGGCGTGTTGCGCCGCGTAGTCTTCGGCCGAGATCAGCTGGTAGTCGACCTGCTTGCCAGATTCGTAGAGGTGCAGCTTGGCGACCTTGAGTGCCTTTTCCGACAGGTCGATGCCGGAAACCTGCGCGCCGGCGCCGGCCATTGCCTCGGCCAGGATGCCGCCGCCGCAGCCGACGTCAAGCACGGTCTTGCCGGCGAGCGCGGCCTGCTGGTCGATCCATTTCAGCCGCAGCGGATTGATTTCGTGCAGCGGCTTGAATTCGGAATTCGGGTCCCACCAGCGGTGGGCGAGTTCGGAAAACTTGGCGATTTCGGCAGCGTCGACGTTGCTCATGGCATTCCTTATGCGGTCAGTTTGCCGCGCCAGTAGGCGGCGCGGGCGGTCAGGTCGTCCGTGTCGAGATCGACCAGACGGCGATCATGCAGTTTCAGGGTGCCGTCGACCCAGACGTGGGTGACGTGCTCGCGTCCGGCAACGTAAACCAGGTGCGAGACCGGGTCAAACACCGGCTGGCAGGCGAAGTCGCGCAGGTCGACCGCGACCAGGTCGGCGCGCTTGCCCGGCACGATGCTGCCGATCCGGTCGTCGAGGTTGAGCGCGCGGGCGGCGTCAAGCGTCGCCATTTTCAGCGCGGCGGCGGCGGGCAGGGCGGCGGCGTCGCCGCTGGTGCCCTTGGCCAGCAGCGCGGCCAGGCGCATTTCGGCAAACAGGTCGAGGCGGTTGTTGCTGGCGGCGCCGTCGGTGCCGAGGCCAGTGTTGACACCGGCTGCGGCGAAGCGAGCCAGCGGCGCGATACCGGAGGCGAGCTTGAGGTTGGAGCTCGGACAGTGCGCCACGTGGCAGCCGTGCTGCGCCAGCAGGTCGATTTCGGCATCGGTTACATGCACCGCGTGGACGCCGATGAAATGGGGACCCAGCAGGCCCAGCCGCGCTAGCCGTTCCAGCGGGCGTACGCCGTGCTGGCTCAGGCTGTGCTGGATTTCGTCGGCGGTTTCGTGGAGGTGGGTGTGGATCGGCAGCCCGAGCTGTTCGGCCAGGGTGCCGATGCGGCCGAAGCTGGCGTCGGAAATGGTATAGGGCGCATGCGGCGCAAAGGTGAAGCCGAGCAGGGGCTCGTCCTTCAGTTCGTCGCGCAGTGCGAGCCCCTTGGACAGGTAGTCGTCGGCATCCGAGGCATAGGCGCTGGGAAAATCCAGCACGATCATCCCCAGTACGGCGCGCATGCCGGCCTGCTGGAAGGCTTCGCCCGCCGCCCGCGGAAAGAAATACATGTCGTTGCAGGTGGTGATGCCGCCCGCCAGCATTTCCGCTGCGGCAAGCAGGGTGCCGTCGCGCACGAAGGCTTCGGACACGTGCTGCTTCTCCGCCGGCCAGATGCGGTCCTTGAGCCAGCGCATCAGCGGCAGGTCGTCGGCCATGCCGCGCAGCAGCGTCATTGCCGCATGGCCGTGCAGGTTGACCAGTCCGGGGATCAGCGCCTGGCCGGGCAGGGCCAGCGTCTGCGCGGCGGCGTAGCGGGCCTGGGCGGCGTCGGCGGGCAGCACGTCGAGAATCCGGCCGTCCTGCACGACCACGGCGTGGTCCGTCAGGGTTCCTGCGGGGTCGACAGGGACCACCCACTGCGGCAGGAGGAGGAGATCGGCGGGGGCTTTCATGGTGGGCTGCATTCTCACTGTTTGGGCGCGGTTTGGCAAAGGCGGGCGAGGCCGCCGACCATGCTAAAATCGCGGGCTTTGAAGCCTGATAAATAAAAGCCGGTTATGGAACAGTTTGCCAAGGAAACCCTCCCGGTCAGCCTCGAAGAGGAGATGCGGCGCTCATATCTCGATTACGCGATGAGCGTGATCGTGGGGCGCGCACTGCCGGATGTGCGCGACGGCCTGAAGCCCGTGCATCGCCGCGTGCTGTTTGCAATGAACGAGCTCGGCAACGACTGGAACAAGGCGTACAAGAAGTCGGCCCGCGTGGTCGGCGACGTCATCGGTAAATACCACCCGCACGGCGACACCGCGGTGTACGACACCATGGTGCGGATGGCGCAGGACTTCTCGCTGCGCTACCCGCTGATCGACGGCCAGGGCAACTTCGGCTCGGTCGACGGCGACAACGCAGCGGCGATGCGTTACACCGAAGTGCGGATGGCCAAGATCGCGCACGAACTGCTGGCCGACCTCGACAAGGAAACGGTCGACTTCGGCCCCAACTACGACGGCTCCGAGCACGAGCCGCTGGTGCTGCCGGCCAAGATCCCCAACCTCCTGATCAACGGCTCGTCCGGCATCGCGGTGGGCATGGCGACTAATATCCCGCCGCACAACCTGACCGACATCTGCACCGCGCTGTTTGCGCTGCTGGACGACCCCGAGATCGACATCGAGTCGCTGATCGCGATCGTCAAGGCGCCGGACTTTCCGACCGCCGGCATCATCTATGGGCTTTCGGGCGTGCGCGACGGCTACCGCACCGGCCGCGGCCGCGTGGTGATGCGCGCCACCTGCCACGTCGAGGACCTCGACAAGAGCGGCGGCAAGCAGGCCATCATCATCGACGAACTGCCCTACCAGGTGAACAAGGCCAACCTGCTGATCAAAATCGGCGAGCTGGTGCGCGAAAAGCAGATCGACGGCATCGCCGACCTGCGCGATGAATCCGACAAGTCGGGCATGCGCGTCTACATCGAGCTGAAGCGCGGCGAGAATGCCGACGTCATCCTGAACAATCTGTACAAGCAGACGCAGATGCAGGACACCTTCGGCATGAACATGGTGGCGCTGATCGACGGTCAGCCCCGCCTGCTGAACCTGCGCGAAATGCTCGACGCCTTTCTGCGCCACCGGCGCGAAGTCGTCACCCGCCGCACCGTGTTCGACCTCAGGAAGGCGCGCGAGCGCGGCCATATCCTGGAAGGCCTGGCGGTGGCGCTGGCCAACGTTGACGAGATCGTCGAGCTGATCAAGAGTTCGGAAACCCCGCTGATCGCCAAGTCGCGCCTGCTGGACCGCGCCTGGAAGTCGGCGATGGTCGAGGAGATGCTGGCGCGCATCGATCCCGAGTATTCACGGCCGGTGAACATCGGCCCCGAGTTCGGCCTGCACGCCGACGGCTACCGCCTGTCCGAGATCCAGGCGCAGCGCATTCTGGAAATGCAGCTGCAGCGCCTGACCAACCTGGAATCGGACAAGATCATCGGCGAGTACAAGGAGATCATGACCAAGATCGCCGACCTGCTCGACATCCTGGCCAACCCGTCGCGCATCACCCAAATCATCCGCGAGGAGCTGACGCAGATTCAGGAGCAGTTCGGCGACGGCCGCCGCTCGGCCATCGTCGAGAATGCGCAGGACATGTCGATGGAGGACCTGATCAAGCCGGAGGAGATGGTCGTCACGCTGTCGCACGGCGGCTACATGAAGTCGCAGCCGATCGACGACTACCGTGCGCAGAAGCGCGGCGGACGCGGCAAGCAGGCGGCGGGCACCAAGGATGAAGACTTCATCGAGAAGATGTTCATCGCCAACACCCACGACTACATCCTCTGCTTCTCCAACCGCGGCCGGCTGTACTGGCTCAAGGTCTACAACGTGCCGCAGGGCGGACGCGCAGCGCGCGGCAAGCCCATCGTCAACCTGCTGCCGCTGGAAGACGGCGAGAAGATCAACACGCTGTTGCCGGTCAAGACTTTCGACGACGAGCACTACGTGTTCATGGCGACGGCGAACGGCATCGTCAAGAAGACGCCGCTGTCCGACTTCTCGCGTCCGCGCACGGCCGGCATCATCGCGGTGGGGCTGGATGATGGCGATTTCCTGATCGGCGCGTCGATCACCGACGGCCGTCACGACGTGATGCTGTTCTCCGACGGCGGCAAGGCCGTGCGTTTCGACGAAAACGACGTGCGTCCGATGGGCCGCACCGCGCGCGGTGTGATCGGCATGAAGCTCGCCAAGGGCAAGAAGCTGATTTCGCTGTTGGTGGCCGAGGACGAGAACGACTTTGTGCTGACCGCGACCGAGAACGGCTACGGCAAGCGCACGTCGATTGCCGAATACACCCGCCATGCACGCGCCACGCAGGGCATGATCGCGATCCAGACCAGCGAACGGAATGGCAAAGTGGTCGCCGCCACGCTGGTGAAGGCGGACGACGAGATCATGCTGATCACCACCGGCGGCGTGCTGATCCGCACCCGGGTCAAGGAAATCCGTGCCATGAGCCGTGCAACGCAGGGCGTGACGCTGATCAATCTGGACAAGGGCGAGACGCTGATCAGCCTGGAAAAACTGGCCGAAGCGGAAGTCGAAGAGGAATAAAGGGAGACAACACGCATGACAATCTACAACTTCAGCGCCGGCCCGGCCGTGCTGCCCAGGGAAGTTTTGCAGCAGGTGCAGACCGAGGTGGTCGACTGGCACGGCAGCGGCATGTCGGTGATGGAAATGAGCCATCGCGGCAAGGAATTCATGGGCATCGCCGCCGAGGCGGAAGCCGACCTGCGCGAGTTGATGGGCATCCCCGCCAACTACAAGGTGCTGTTCCTGCAGGGCGGCGCGTCCTCCCAGTTCGCGATGGTTCCGATGAACCTGCTGCGCGGCAAAGCCAGTGCGGATTACCTCAATACCGGCGAGTGGTCGAAGAAGGCGATCAAGGAAGCGAAGAAATTCGGCGCGGTGAATGTGGTGGCGACGAGCGAGGACAAGAACTTCAGCTACGCGCCGACGCAGGATCAGTGGAAGCTCGATCCGAACGCGGCCTACGTGCACTACACGCCCAACGAAACCATCGGCGGGGTGGAAATGTTCTGGACCCCCGACACAGGGAGTGTGCCACTGGTGGCCGACATGTCGTCGACCATCCTGTCGCGTCCGATCGACGTGTCGAAATTCGGCGTGATCTACGCCGGCGCGCAGAAGAACATCGGCCCCGCCGGACTCACCATCGTGATCGTGCGCGACGACCTGATCGGCGAGACGCTGAAGGGCACGCCGACCATGTTCGACTACAAGACGCACGCCGACAACGAATCGATGTACAACACGCCGCCGACCTTCGCCATGTATACGGCCGGACTGGTGTTTAAGTGGCTGAAGACGCGCGGCGGGCTGGTTGCGATGGAAAAGACCAATCGCGAGAAAGCGGCGCTGCTGTACGACACCCTCGACGCGACCGCTTTCTACACTTCGCCGGTGGCGAAGGACAACCGCTCGCTGATGAACGTGCCCTTCACCCTGAAGGACGCCGCACTCGACGAAGCCTTTCTCAAGCTGGCAAAGGAACGCAGCCTGCTGCAGCTGAAGGGTCACCGCTCGGTGGGCGGCATGCGCGCCTCGATCTACAACGCGATGCCGATCGAGGGCGTGCGCGCGCTGGTCGACATGATGCGCGATTTCGAGAAAAGTCATGGCTGAGCCGCGCAAGGTCCTCACGCTCAACGCGATTTCCGCACGCGGCCTGGCGCGCCTGCCGGAGCACTACACCGTGGGCGGCGACATCGTCGATCCCGACGGCATCCTGGTGCGCTCGGCCAACATGCATGAGATGGAGATTCCGGCGTCGGTGCGCGCGATTGCTCGCGCCGGTGCCGGCACCAACAATATCCCGGTGAAGAAGCTGTCGGAACGCGGCGTGCCGGTGTTCAATGCACCGGGCGCGAATGCCAACGCGGTGAAGGAGCTGGTCATCACTGGCATGCTGCTGGCCGCGCGCAACATCGTTCCCGCGATCAAGTTCGTCGAAGGTCTGTCCGGTTCGGATGAGGAGATGCACAAGGCGACCGAGGCCGGCAAGAAGCAGTTTGCCGGCACCGAGCTGCCGCACCGCACGCTGGGCGTGATCGGACTCGGCGCGATCGGCTCCTATATTGCCGAAGCCGCGATCAAGCTCGGCATGAACGTGGTCGGCTTCGACCCCGCAATCACGGTGGACGCCGCCTGGCGGCTGCCGTCGCAGGTCAAGCGCGCCGAGAATGTCGAGGACGTGCTGCGCATGGCCGATTTCGTCACCCTGCATGTGCCGCTGATCGATAGCACCCGCAACCTGATCAACGCGCAGCGCATCAGTGCGATGCGCCCCGGTGCGGTGCTGCTGAATTTCGCGCGCGAAGGCGTGGTCGACAATGCCGCCGTGATCGAGGCGCTCGACGCCAACAAGCTGCATGCCTATATCTGCGATTTCCCCGCCAATGCGCTGAAGGGCCACGCCAAAGTGGTGGCCCTGCCGCACCTGGGCGCCTCGACCGAGGAGGCCGAGGAGAACTGCGCGGTGATGGTGGCCGAACAGCTCGCCGACTATCTGGAAAATGGCAACATCCTCAATTCGGTCAACTTCCCCAACGTCAGCATGCCACGCGAGTCGGCCTATCGTGTGGCGATCGCCAATGCCAACGTGCCCAACATGGTGGGTCAGATTTCGTCGGTGCTGGCTGCGGCCGGACTCAACATCCACAACATGGTCAACAAGTCGAAGGGCGACATGGCGTATACGCTGGTTGACGTCGACAGCGCCGTGACCGCTGCGGTACAGCAGCAGCTTGCCGCCATCGCCGGCGTGCTTGCCGTGAGGTATCTGCCTGCATGACAGACGGCGCGTCCAAGGACCTTGGCGCATTGCGTGCGCGTATCGACAGCATTGACGACACCCTGCTGAAGCTGGTGTCGGAGCGCGCGGGCATTGCCCAGCAGGTCGGGCGCGCCAAGAACGGCGAGAAAATATACCGGCCCGAGCGCGAGGCGCAAATCATTCGCCGTTTGCGCGAGACCAACCCCGGCCCACTGTCGGGCGACACCATCGAACGCCTGATCCGCGAAATCATGTCGGCCTGCCGTGCGCTCGAGGAAACCACGCGCATCGCCTACCTCGGCCCCGCCGGCACCTTCAGCCAGCAGGCCGTGCACAAGCATTTTGGCCATGAGGTCGAGGCACTCGCCGAGGCGGACATCGACGCCTGCTTCCAGGCGGTGGAAACCGGCCGCGCCGAATTTGCCGTGGTGCCGGTGGAAAACTCGACCGAGGGCGCGGTCGGTCGCACGCTCGATCTCGTCGTCGCCAGTTCGTTGAAAATCTGCGGCGAAGTGATGCTGCCGATCCACCAGATGCTGATGCGCAAACGCAACGGGCTTGATGGGATCGCGCGGGTGTATGGCCATGCGCAGTCGCTTGCCCAGTGCCAGCAGTGGCTTGCCCGCCATCTGCCCAACGCCGAGCGTATCAGCGTCGTCAGCAACAGCGATGGCGCCCGTCGTGCCGCCGCCGAGCCGGACGCCGCGACCCTGGGCAGCAAAACTGCCGCCGAGTTGTATGACCTGGTCGTGGTGGAGGCGCGCATTGAGGACGAGGCCAGCAACACCACGCGTTTTCTGGTGCTGGGCCGAACCGATTCGGCGCCGTCGGGACGCGACAAGACCTCGCTGGTGATGAGCGTGAAGAATCAGCCGGGTGCGGTGGTCAAGCTTTTGCAGCCACTGGCCGACGCCGGCATTTCCATGAGCAAGCTGGAGTCGCGCCCGGCGCGGCTGGATCATGTCGGCCTGGGCAACTGGGGCTATCTGTTCTTCGTCGTCTGCGAAGGCCATCGCGAGGATGCCAGGCTGGCAGCGGCGCTGGCCGAGATCGAATCGCGCGCCGCCTTCCTCAAAGTGCTGGGCTCCTACCCCGCCGCATCGTGACGCACTGCTGCGATTTTTCTCCGCCGCACGTGCGCGCCATTGCGCCGTACCTGCCCGGCAAACCCATTTCCGAGCTCGCGCGCGAGCTGGGCCTTGATGAGGCCGACATCGTTAAGCTGGCGTCGAACGAAAACCCGCTCGGCCCCAGTCCGCGCGCGCTGGCAGCAGCGCAGGATGCCCTCTACGACATGGCCCTGTATCCCGACGGCGCCGGCTTTGCACTGAAGGCGAAACTGGCGGACAAGCTCGGCGTTGCGGCGAATCAGATCGTGCTGGGAAACGGCTCCAACGATGTGCTGGACATGGCGGCGCGCGCGTTCCTCGCGCCGGGCACCTCGTCGGTCTTCTCGCAGCATGCCTTTGCGGTCTACCCGATCGCCACCCAGACCGTTGGCGCAAACGGAATTTCGGTGTCGGCGAAAAATTACGGCCACGATCTGGCCGCGATGCGTGCAGCGATCCGCGACGATACCCGCGTGCTGTGGATCGCCAACCCCAACAACCCGACCGGCACTTTCCTGCCGTGGGCCGAGATCGAGGCCTTTCTCGCCAGCGTGCCGCCGCAGGTGCTGGTGGTGCTGGACGAAGCCTATGGCGAATACCTCCCCGCCGGGGATCGCTGCGACACGCTGGCGTGGATCGGGCGCTTCCCCAATCTCCTGATCAGCCGCACCTTCTCCAAGGCCTATGGCCTGGCCGGCCTGCGCGTCGGCTATGGGGTCGGGCATCCCGATGTGATCGACCTGTTGAACCGGGTTCGCCACCCTTTCAACGTCAACGCGCCCGCGCTCGCTGCAGCCGAGGCGGCGCTGGACGATGCTGACTTTCTCGAGCGCAGCTATGCGCTCAATCGTGCCGGCATGGCGCAACTCGAGGCGGGGCTCGCCGAACTGAACATCGAGATCGTGCCGTCGAAAGGCAATTTCCTGATGGCGAAAGTCGGTGACGCCGCCCGCATCAATACCGAATTGCTGAAGCGCGGCGTGATCGTGCGCCCGGTCGGCAACTACGGACTACCCGAATTCCTGCGCGTCTCGGTTGGTCTGGCCGGCCAGAACGCGCGTTTCCTCGACGCGTTGAAGGCCTGCCTGTGATCGTTGACACGCTCGCCCTCGTCGGCACCGGCTTGATCGGTGGCTCATTTGCATTGGCTCTGAAACAGGCGGGCGCGGTGCGCGAGGTGCTGGGCGTCGGCCGCAATCCCGCGCGTCTCACCGTCGCGCGCGAACTCGGCCTGATCGACCGCGCTGTCGACTGGGCCGAGGCCGGCCAGGCAGACTGCATCCTGCTGGCGCTGCCGGTAGGCGAGACCGGGACCGCGCTACAGCAGCTGACACCGCACCTGAAGGCCGGGGCCATCGTCACTGATGCCGGCAGCACCAAGGCCAGTGTCGTCGCGGCGGCGCGCGCGGTCATGAAGACACGCGTCGGCGATTTCGTGCCTGGCCATCCGATCGCCGGCTCCGAGCAGAGCGGCCCTGGCGCGGCGCGGGCCGACCTGTACCAAGGCCGGAAAGTGGTGCTGACGCCGCAGCCCGACACCCGTGCCGACGCGATCGCCACCGTGACCGCGCTGTGGCAGGCGGCCGGCGCGCAGGTCGAGATGCTGGACGCCGACCTGCACGATCGCGTGTTCGCGGCGGTGAGCCACTTGCCGCATCTGGCGGCGTTCGCGCTGGTGGACGAGCTGGCGCAGCGCGCCGATGGCGATACTTTTTTCCGCTTTGCCGCCAGCGGCTTTCGCGATTTCACCCGCATCGCCGGCAGCAGCCCGGAAATGTGGCGCGACATTGCGCTGGCGAATCGGGCAGCGGTGCTGACCGAACTCGATGCCTACATCGCCGCGCTGCAGGCGTTGCGAAGCACGGTGTCGGCTGAGGATGCCGACGCCTTGCTGGCGATTTTCTCGCGTGCCCGTGCGGCACGCACTCACTGGGCCGATACACAAGCTTGATGGAATTTCTCGATTTACCCCCCAGCACCGCCGCGCGCGGCACGGTGCGTCTGCCCGGCTCCAAAAGCATTTCCAACCGCGTGCTGCTCTTGGCGGCGCTGGCGAAAGGCACGACGATCGTGCGCGCGCTGCTCGATTCCGACGACACCCGGGTGATGCTCGACGCCTTGCGTGCGCTGGGCGTGGGCGTGGCGCGGGTCAGCGATTCCGACGACTACGAAATCACCGGCGTCGGCGGCGCGTTCCCGGTCAAGCAGGCCGAACTGTTCCTCGGCAATGCCGGCACGGCGTTCCGTTCGTTGACCGCGGCGTGCGCGCTGTCGGGCGGGGAGTATGTGCTGAAAGGCGTGGCGCGGATGCACGAGCGGCCGATCGGCGATCTGGTCGATGCCTTGCGAAAGCTTGGCGCGCGCATCGACTATCTCGGCGAAGAGGGCTTTCCGCCGCTGAGAATCCATCCGGCCGAGATTGCCGGCGACACCACCGAGGTGCGCGGCAACGTCTCGAGCCAGTTCCTCACCGGCCTCTTGATGGCGCTGCCGCTACGGCAGCGCAACACCACGATCGATGTCGTGGGCGAACTGATTTCCAAGCCCTACATCGGCATCACGCTGGCGATGCTGCGTCGCTTCGGCGTCGACATTGCGCGCAACGGCTGGCAGGGCTTCGGCGTGCCGGCGGCGGCGCGCTACCGGAGCCCCGGCGAAATCTGGGTCGAAGGCGATGCCTCGTCGGCGTCGTATTTCCTCGCTGCCGGCGCGATCGGCGGCGGCCCGGTGCGGGTGCAGGGCGTGGGTCGCGACAGCGTGCAGGGCGACGTGCGCTTTGCCGATGCGCTGGCGCAGATGGGCGCGCAGATCGACATGGGTCCGAACTGGATCGAGGCCAGTGCGCCGCGGTCGGGCCGTCTGAAAGCGATCGACATTGACTGCAATGCCATCCCCGACGCCGCGATGACACTGGCGGTGGCGGCGCTGTTTGCCGACGGCGTGACCACGCTCAGGAACATCGCCAGCTGGCGGGTGAAGGAAACCGACCGCATCGCGGCGATGGCGACCGAACTGCGCAAGGTCGGCGCGTCGGTGGAAGAGGGGACTGACTTCATCCGCATCACGCCGCCGCAAAGCCTGATTCCCAACGCCGTCATCGACACCTACGACGACCACCGGATGGCGATGTGCCTGTCGCTGGTGGCGCTCGGCGGCGTGCCGGTGCGGATCAACGATCCGGCGTGCGTGAACAAGACCTTTCCGACGTATTTCAAGATTTTTTCGACGATTGCCCAATGAACGCCGCATCCGCCTCCCTCCCGGTCATCGCCATCGACGGCCCCTCTGCCTCCGGTAAAGGCACCGTCGCCGAACGGGTCGCAACTGCGCTCGGCTTCCATTTCCTCGACAGCGGCGCGCTCTATCGGCTGACCGCGCTGTCGGCGATGAAACAGGGCGTGGCGCTGGACGACGAGGCCGCGGTGGCTGCGCTGGCGGCCACGCTGCCCGCCACCTTTCACGACGGCGCGGTGTGGCTGGCGGAAGAAAACGTGACCGACGCGATCCGTGCCGAGGCGGTCGGTGAGGGCGCCTCGAAAGTGGCGGCCCTGCCGGCGGTACGCGCGGCGCTGCTCGACCGCCAGCGGGCCTACCTGCAGGCCCCCGGCCTGGTGGCCGACGGCCGCGACATGGGCACCGTGGTCTTCCACGACGCGGCTGCCAAGGTTTTCCTCACCGCCAGTGCCGAAGCGCGTGCCGAGCGGCGGTATAAGCAGTTGATCGAAAAGGGGATCTCTGCTAATCTCCCCGCCCTTGTTGCTGATATGCAGGCGCGCGATGCGCGCGACACGGCCCGCGCCGTGGCGCCGCTGAAACCCGCGGCCGATGCGCTGTTGCTCGATACCACCCAGATGGATATCGAGTCGGCGGTGCAGGCGGTGCTGTCGCACTATCAGCGCAAACAAGGCAATTGAATGGCGTCATTCTCGTGTCAGACCTGCGCCCGCAGGCTGACGATGTGCAACTAACCCCGTCCTTACCGACGGACTGAAGGTTTTAATGTCTACTGCTACCGCTGCTTCCGCCCCCGAGTCCATGGAAAGCTTTGCCGCCCTGTTCGAGGAATCCCTTGAGCATCAGGAAATGCGCCAGGGTGAAGTCATCACCGCCGAAATCGTCGGCATCGACCACAATTTCGTGACGGTGAACGCAGGCCTCAAATCCGAGAGCCTGATTCCGGTTGAAGAATTCAAGAACGACCTGGGCGAGATCGAAGCCAAGGTCGGCGATTTCGTTTCGGTCGCCATCGAATCGATCGAAGACGGCTTCGGCGCGACCAAGCTGTCGCGCGAGCGTGCCAAGAAACTGGCCGCATGGCTGGATCTGGAAGCCGCGATGAACGAAGGCCGGATCGTCACCGGCATGGTGCAGGGCAAGGTCAAGGGCGGTCTGACGGTGCTGGTGGGCGGTCTGCGCGCCTTCCTGCCGGGTTCGCTGGTTGACATGCGTCCGGTCAAGGACACCACGCCGTTCGAATACAAGGAAATGGAATTCAAGGTCATCAAGCTCGACCGCAAGCGCAACAACGTCGTGGTGTCGCGCCGTGCCGTGCTGGAAGAGACCATGGGTGCCGACCGCGAAGCCATGATGGAGAACCTGAAGGAAGGCTCCATCGTCAAGGGCGTGGTCAAGAACATCACCGACTACGGCGCGTTCGTGGACCTGGGCGGCATCGACGGCCTGCTGCACATCACCGACATGGCCTGGCGCCGCGTCAAGCATCCGTCGGAAGTGGTGCACGTCGGCCAGGAACTGGAAGCCAAGATCCTGCGCTACGACACCGAAAAGAACCGCGTGTCCCTCGGCATCAAGCAGCTGGGTGACGATCCGTGGGTCGGCATCGCACGCCGCTACCCGCAGGGCACCCGCATGTTCGGCAAGGTCGCGAATCTGACCGACTACGGCGCGTTCGTCGAAATCGAAGAGGGCATCGAAGGCCTGGTGCACGTCTCCGAAATGGACTGGACCAACAAGAACGTCAGCCCCTCCAAGATCGTGCAGCTGGGCGACGAAGTCGAAGTCATGGTGCTCGACATCGACGAAGACAAGCGCCGCATCTCGCTCGGCATGAAGCAGTGCAAGTCGAACCCGTGGGAAGATTTCTCGATGAACCACAAGAAGGGCGACAAGGTCAGCGGCGCGATCAAGTCGATCACCGACTTCGGCGTGTTCATCGGCCTGCCGGGCGGCATCGACGGCCTGGTTCACCTCTCCGACCTGTCGTGGAACGTTGCCGGCGAAGAAGCTGTGCGCAACTTCCGCAAGGGCCAGGATGTGGAAGCCGTGGTGCTGGGCATCGACCTCGAGCGCGAGCGCATTTCGCTCGGCATCAAGCAGCTCGAAGGCGATCCGCTGACCAGCTACGCGACCGGCCACGAGAAGGGCAGCATCGTCAAGGGCACCATCAAGACCGTGGAAGCCAAGGGCGCCACCGTGCAGCTCGACAGCGACATGGAAGGCTACCTGCGTGCATCCGAAGTTTCGCGTGACCGCGTCGAAGACATGCGCAGCCACTACAAGGAAGGCGACGAAATCGAAGCCATGATCATCAACGTCGATCGCAAGAACCGCGTGATCAACCTGTCGATCAAGGCCAAGGACATGACCGAGCAGGATTCCGCGATGAAGAAATTCGCCGCCGAATCCGCCGCGGCAGCCACCGGTTCGACCAACCTTGGCGCGCTGCTGAAAGCCAAGCTCGACAACAAAAACGCCGAGTAATCCATGACCAAGTCCGAGCTGATTGCTCAACTGGCGTCGCGCCATCCGCAATTTTCGGTTGCGGATATCGAGATGGCGGTGAAGACCATCCTCGACGCGCTGGCGAAGAACCTGTCGCGCGGCGAGCGGATCGAAATCCGTGGCTTTGGCAGCTTCAGCCTGAGCTTTCGTCCCGCTCGCATCGGCCGCAACCCCAAATCGGGGGAGCGGGTGCAGGTGCCGGCCAAGTATGTGCCGCACTTCAAGGCGGGCAAGGAACTGCGCGACCGGGTGGATTTTCCGGTCTGACCGGCAGTCCGGACAGCAACAATTGAAAACGGCGCCCGCGGGCGCCGTTTTCTTTGGCGATTGGCGCCGCAAGAGTAAAATGGGCGAACTTTCTGGCGCACACTTATGAAAAACTTCACGCACTATCTGGGCTTGCTGGCAAAGCTGCTGGTGTTTCTGCTGGTGCTGGGCTTTGCGCTCAAAAACAGCCAGTCGGTCGTGTTCCATTCCTACCTCGGCTATGTCTGGCAGGCGCCGTTGATCATCATGCTGGGCCTGGCGTTCTTTCTGGGCACGCTGACGGGCGTGCTCGCCCTGTTGCCCACTCTGTTCCGGCTGCGTCGTGAAGCGGCCAGGAAGCCGCATCCGACCGAACTGGATACGATCACGCAAGTAACCGACATGCCTGTGGTCTGACGCGCCATGGAATTCGAATTCTGGTGGCTGCTGGCCTTTCCTCTGTTTTTTGTGCTGGGCTGGCTGGCGGCGCGCATCGACATCCGCCAGGTGGTGACCGAATCGCGTGCGCTGCCCAACTCCTATTTCCGCGGGCTCAATTTTTTGCTCAACGAGCAACCCGACAAGGCGATCGAGGCCTTTCTCGAAGTCGTCAAGCTCGAACCTGAAACCATCGATCTGCACTTTGCGCTGGGCGGACTGTTTCGCCGCCGCGGCGAGTTCGATCGCGCCATCCGCATGCACGAAAACCTGCTTGAGCGCGAAGGCCTTGTCGAAGAGCAGCGCCTGCGCGCGATGGGCGAGCTGGGCCAGGATTACCTGAAGGCCGGCCTGCTCGACCGTGCCGAGCAGGTGTTCGGCAAGCTGCTGGAAACGCCGCAGCATGGGCTGGCGCGCACTTACCTGCTGGAAATCTACGTGCAGGAGAAAGACTGGCAGAAAGCCATCGACGCCGCGCGCCTGCTGGAAAAGGACACCAGCAAGCCGCTCAACGCCGACATCGCCCACTTCCATTGCGAACTGGCGCTGCTGGAAGCGGCAAAGGGTGATCCCGATGCCGCCGCCGCCCAGCTGCAGCAGGCGCTGGCGGCCAACCGCCAGTCGGTGCGCGCCAACCTGATGGCGGGGGACCTGGATGCGGCTGCGGGCAAGCACGAGGCCGCGATTGCCGACTGGCGCATGGTCGAAGCGCAAAACGCGGCGCACATGGCGCTGGTGGTCGAGCGGGTGCTCGGCAGCTATCGCCAGCTGGGGCGGCTGGCCGAAGGCGTGCAGTGGCTGCGCGCATTGCATGCGCGGCAACCGTCGCAGGACGTGTTCAACGCGCTCTACCTCGCCGTCTCCGAAGCGGAAGGCGCGGCTGCCGCGAGCCAGCTGGCACGCGAGGAGCTGCGCCGCAACCCCAGTCTGCGCACGCTGGATCGTCTGCTCGAAGCCCAGCTGATCAGTGCCGAGCCCGACGACCGCGAACTGCTGCAGGTGGAAAAAACCCTGGTGGCGTCGCACAGTCAGCGCATGATGCGCTACCAGTGCGGCAGCTGTGGCTTCAAGGCCAAGCAGTTCTTCTGGCGCTGCCCGGCGTGCGGGCGTTGGGACAGCTTCGATCCGGAGCGGCGCGAGGGCGAAGGCTAGGGATCAGGATTCAGGGATCAGGGAATAGGGATGACGCACAAGATTATCGTGGCGCTGGATTTTCCGGACGCAGCCCCGGCGCTGGCGCTGGTGGATCGGCTCGACCCTGCGCTGTGCCGGCTCAAGGTGGGCAAGGAGCTGTTCACCGCGTCGGGGCCGGAACTGGTGCGGGCCCTGGTTGCGCGCGGTTTTGAAATATTCCTCGATCTGAAATTCCACGACATTCCCAATACCGTCGCGGCGGCCTGCCGCGCAGCGGCCGGTCTGGGCGTGTGGATGATGAACGTGCACGCCTCGGGCGGGCGCCGGATGATGACGGCGGCGCAGGAAGCGCTGGCCGGTCTGCCCGATCGCCCGCTGCTGATTGCGGTGACGGTGCTGACCAGCATGAGTGCCGAAGACCTGGGCGAAGTCGGTGTGGCTGCTGCGCCAGCCGACCAGGTGCTGCGCCTTGCGCGCCTGACGCAGGCCTGCAAACTCGATGGCGTCGTCAGCTCGGCGCAGGAGGCCGCGTTGCTGCGCGCGGACCTGGGCGCGGATTTCCGCCTGGTCACGCCGGGCATTCGACCGGCCGGTGCTGCGGTGGACGATCAGCGCCGCGTGATGACGCCGGCAGAAGCCTTGCGCGCCGGTGCGACCGATCTGGTGATCGGGCGTCCGATCACCGCTGCGGCCGATCCGCTGGCTGCACTCAAACAGATTCAGGCAGACATACACAATACTTAGGGAGATGGCGCTGTGAAAATCACTGTAATTGGAACGGGTTATGTAGGGTTGGTGAGCGGGACGTGCCTGGCGGAAGTCGGCAACGAGGTGTTGTGCCTCGACCTCGACCCGAAAAAAATCGAAACCTTGAAAGCGGGCGGCATCCCGATTTACGAGCCGGGGCTGGAGGACATGGTGAAGCGCAACGTCGCTGCAGGCCGGCTTTCTTTCACCACCAATATCGAGGAATCGGTGGCCTTCGGCCAGATCCAGTTCATCGCCGTCGGCACCCCGCCGGATGAGGACGGCTCGGCCGACCTGCAATACGTGGTCGCCGCGGCACGCAACATCGGCCGCCACATGACCGATTACAAGCTGGTGGTCGACAAATCGACCGTGCCGGTGGGCACCGCCGACAAGGTGAAGGCGGCACTGCAGGAGGAACTGGACAAACGCGGCGTCGCACTCGAATTCAACGTCGCCTCCAATCCGGAATTCCTCAAGGAAGGCGCCGCAGTGGACGACTTCATGAAGCCCGACCGCATCGTGATCGGCACCGACAGCGAGCGCGCCACTCAGCTGCTGCGCCAGCTGTACGCGCCGTTCCAGCGCAACCACGACCGCCTGACCGTGATGGATGTCAGGAGCGCCGAGCTCACCAAGTATGCCGCCAACGCCATGCTGGCGACGCGCATATCCTTCATGAACGAACTCGCGGTGCTGGCCGAGAAACTTGGCGCCGACATCGAGCAGGTACGCCACGGCATCGGTTCCGACCCGCGCATCGGCTATCACTTTTTGTATGCCGGCTGCGGTTACGGCGGCTCGTGCTTCCCCAAGGACGTGCAGGCACTGCGCCGCACCGGCCAGGAGAACGGCATCCCGCTACGCGTGCTCGACGCGGTGGAAGAAGCCAACGACGCGCAGAAGCAGGTGCTGGTCAACAAGCTCACCGCTAAGCTGGGCAAGGACCTCAAGGGCAAGCGCTTCGCGATGTGGGGGCTGGCATTCAAGCCCAACACCGACGACATGCGCGAAGCCCCCAGCCGCAGCATGCTGGAAGCGCTGTGGGCGATGGGCGCGAGCGTGTCGGCCTACGACCCGGCAGCGATGGAGGAAACGCGCCGTATCTACGGCGAGCGCGCCGATCTGCTGCTGGTCGACAGCCCGATGGATGCGCTGAAGGGCGCCGACGCGCTGTTGATCGTCACCGAATGGAAGGTCTTCCGCAGCCCCAATTTCGACACCATGAAATCGCTGCTGAAGTCGCCGCTGGTTTTCGACGGCCGCAATCTCTACGAGCCGCAGGCGATGCGCGACATGGGCTTCGACTACCTGCCGATCGGGCGGCAGTGATCGCATTGTTTCTGCGGCTGATCGGCACGGCACACGGCGCACGATGAAGCAGGTCGTCTGCATGAAATGGGGGCCGCTTTACCCGGCCGACTATGTCAACAAGCTCTATGGCATGGTGCGCCGCAACACCGAAGGGCCGCTGCGTTTCGTCTGCATGACCGACGATGCGCAGGGCGTGCGCGAGGAAGTGGAATGCATGCCGTGTCCCGAGGTCGACGTGCCGCCGCCGCGCAATCGCACCGGCTGGCGCAAGATTGCGGTGTGGGCGAAGGAATTGCCCGGCATGGAAGGCGATTGGCTGTTTCTCGACCTGGACGTGATCGTGACGGGATCGCTCGATGTGTTCTTCGACTACGAGCCTCAGGTGTCCTTCATCGTGATGCAGAACTGGACCCAGCCGGGCAAGGGCATCGGCAACACGTCGGTGTTCCGTTTCCGCGTCGGGGCCCACCCCTACATCTACGATCGGCTGGCCCCCGAGTTCGCCGACATCTACCGGCAATACCGGATCGAGCAGACTTACATCTCGCGTACCGTCAGCGAAATGAAATTCTGGCCGGATGAATGGTGCGTGCTGTTCAAGACGCATTGCGTGCCGCCGATGCCGCAGCGCTGGTGGAAAACGCCGGTGCTGCCCGCCACGGCGCGCGTCGTCGCTTTTCCGGGTGTGCCCAATCCGCATGAGGCGGTGCAGGGATTGTGGCCGGTGAAGAAGTGGTACAAGAAGTTCTACAAGCACATCCGGCCGGCGACCTGGATCCGCGATTACTGGAAGGCCTAGCCAAGGATGCAGCACGAACAATGAACACTGACGATACAACGAAGCCGTGGGGCGCCCTTGCACCTGCCGGTGCAGCGCGCGTTCTGCTGCTGCTGAAGCAATGTGGGCTGGCCCGGGGTTCCGCCAAAAAACACCTCGCCAGTCTGTGGTCGCGGATGAGCCTGGACACCCCGGTCGATATCCGCTATGCGGGGCTGAAATTCAGGGTGCATCCGTTCGACAACACTGTCGAAAACAAGATGCTGTTCGGATCGAAGCTGAGGGATGAGCAGGAGCTGAATCTGCTGCGTCTCGCGGTGGCCGACGGCGGCGTGTTTCTCGATATCGGCGCCAATATCGGATACTACGCTTTGATGGCAGCGCACTTTGGTGCCGGTCGCGTGCTGGCTTTCGAGCCCAACCCCCGGGTCTACGCGCGGCTGCGTTTCAACATCGCGGCCAATGCCCTGGAAGACCGGGTCAAGCCCTTGCAGATGGCCCTGGGCGCGGAAACCGCGACCATGACGATGATCGTCACGGAACGCGACATGGGCGGAAGCCGCATCGGAAACGACGGCGGCGAGGCAGGCAGCGCGATCAGCGTTGAGATGGCGCCGCTGGGGAAGGTGTTGGATGATCAGCAGATCGACCGGGTCGATGCGCTGAAAATCGATGTGGAAGGAATGGAGGATGCGGTGCTGTTTCCGTTTTTTGAAACCCGTCCGCGCTCACTGTGGCCCCGGCTGCTGATAATCGAACACACCAGCCAGCAATCCTGGAAGCGGGATATCCTGTCATGGATGCTCGATTCGGGCTACCGGGAAATCGAGAGAAACCGTTCGAATGCGATGCTTGAGTTGAATCCATGAGCAGTTACAAAACTATCGAGGACACAGTCGGCAACACGCCACTGGTGCGGCTGAAGCGCATGCCGGGCGAGACGTCGAACACCGTGCTGGTCAAGCTCGAAGGCAACAACCCGGCGGGTTCGGTGAAGGACCGCCCGGCATTGTCTATGATCGAGCGGGCCGAATCGCGCGGCGAGATCAAGCCCGGCGACACGCTGATCGAAGCGACCAGCGGCAATACCGGCATCGCGCTGGCGATGGCGGCGGCGATGCGTGGCTACAAGCTGATCCTCATCATGCCCGAGCACCTGTCGATCGAGCGGCGGCAGACCATGCGCGCCTTCGGCGCCGAGTTGCAGCTGGTCAGCAAGGCCTCCGGCATGGAGGGCGCGCGCGACCTGGCGGTCGAAATGGAAAAGCAGGGCATCGGCAGAATCCTTGACCAGTTTGCCAACCCCGACAATCCCGAGGCGCACTACCGCAGCACCGGCCCGGAAATCTGGCGCGACACCCAGGGCAGGATCACCCACTTCGTTTCAAGCATGGGCACCACCGGCACCATCATGGGTTGCTCGCGCTATCTTAAAGAGCAGAACCCGGCGATCCAGATCGTCGGCGTGCAGCCGACCGAAGGCGCGCAGATTCCCGGCATACGCAAATGGCCGGAAGAATATGTGCCGAAAATCTGCGACCCGAAGCGCGTCGACCGCATGATCTACGTCAGTCAGGAAGATGCCGAGGAAACCACCCGGCGACTCGCACGTGAAGAAGGCATCTTTGCCGGCATCTCGTCCGGCGGTGCGCTGTGGGCGGCGCTGCAGTTGTCGAAGGAAGTCGAGAACGCGGTGATTGTCTCCATCGTCTGCGACCGCGGCGACCGCTATCTGTCCACAGGCGTATTTCCGGCCTGATGTAGCGTGGCCAAAACCAAAACGATCTACACCTGCACCGAGTGCGGCGGCCAGTCGCCCAAGTGGCAGGGACAGTGTCCGGCCTGCAACGCCTGGAACACCCTGGTCGAAACCATTGCCGAGTCGGCCAAGCCGCGCTTTGCCTCGCTGGCGGCGACCAGCACCGTGCAGATGCTGCACGAGGTGGTGGGCAGCGAGGAATCGCGCATCGCCACCGACATCGGCGAACTCGACCGCGTGCTCGGCGGCGGCCTGGTGCCGGGCGGGGTCACGCTGATCGGCGGCGACCCTGGCATCGGCAAGTCGACGCTGCTTCTGCAGGCGATGGCGGGTCTGTCCGGACGCATGAAGACGCTTTATGTCAGCGGCGAGGAATCGGCACGCCAGGTCGCGCTGCGCGCGCGAAGGCTTTCCCTGCCTGAGACCAATCTGCCGGTGCTGCCGGAGATCCGTCTCGAAGCCATCCTCGCGCAGCTGACCGAACGCAAGCCCGACGTCGCCGTGATCGATTCGATCCAGACCGTGTATTCCGAGGCGCTGACCTCCGCCCCTGGCTCGGTGGCGCAGGTGCGCGAATGTGCCGCGCAGCTGACGCGCCACGCCAAGCAGACCGGCACCGCGATCATCCTCGTTGGTCACGTCACCAAGGAAGGCGCGATCGCCGGCCCGCGCGTGCTGGAACATATCGTCGACACCGTGCTGTATTTCGAGGGCGACACCGGCTCGTCCTTCAGGCTTGTCCGCGCGTTCAAGAACCGCTTCGGCGCGGTCAATGAGATTGGCGTGTTCGCGATGACCGAAAAGGGCCTCAAGGGCGTGTCCAACCCGTCGGCGATTTTCCTGTCGCGCCACGGCGAACCGGTGCCCGGCTCGTGCGTGCTGGTGACGCAGGAAGGCACGCGGCCCTTGCTGGTGGAAATCCAGGCGCTGGTCGATGCCAGCCACGCGCCGAGCCCGCGTCGTCTATCCGTCGGTCTGGAGCAGAACCGGCTCGCCATGCTGCTGGCGGTACTGCACCGCCACGCCGGCATCGCCTGCTTCGATCAGGATGTGTTCGTCAACGCAGTGGGCGGCGTGAAGATCAGCGAGCCCGCCGCCGACCTTGCGGTGCTCGCTGCCATCGTGTCTTCGCTCCGAAGCCAGCCGCTGCCCGACAAGTTGGTGATGTTCGGCGAAGTCGGCCTGGCCGGCGAAATCCGCCCGGTGCAGCGCGGCCAGGAACGCCTCAAGGAAGCCGCCAAGCTCGGCTTCACCCAGGCCATCGTGCCGGCCGCCAACCAGCCCAAGCAGAAAATTGCCGGGATGGAAATTCATCCCGTACATCGGCTGGACGAGGCGATTCGGTTTTTCCGGGAGCACTGAGTTCAGCCGGCCGGGCGCGACGAACGCCCGTTGTCATTCCGGCTTAAACAAGCCGGCTTACTTGTTCCCTTTGGCGGGGCGTCCGGTCTTGATGACGTCGAGACGACGCAGCGCTGTAACGACCGATGCGTCGCTCAGTTTCGCCAGATTGGCCACCGCTGCGCGCAGAATCTCGCTTTTCTTGGCCGGCACGCCCGCGGCGAGGCAGCGCTTCTTGAGTGCCGCAATCAGGGCGTATTCAGCTTCCGGCATGGTGAAGCTGTCACGGACCAACTTGGGTTTTTTCGTCTTGACGGGCTTGCCGGCCTTGGCGGTTTTGGCAACCAGGGGCGCAGGTTTGCTTGCAGCCTTTTTGACCGGTGGCGATTTTCTTGTGGGAGCGGCGCGTGCGACGGGTTTTTTCGCTGTTGCGGCCTTGGCCGGGGCTTTGCTTCGGGTTGCCGGCGCGGCTGCGGCGGGTTTTCTGGGCCGTGCGGCGGGCTTGGCGGCCGCGGGTTTCTGGATGGTCGGCGCAGGGCTCGCCGTCGTTTTCGTGGCGGGCGCGTCGGTCGTTTTCTTGTCGTTTTCTGCCATGTCTGGACTCCTGATCACTATACGAAATAAACAGTTTATATAGTTTGAAGTCGCGCTCAAGTTAAGGATTTGTTACAGCGGCACTGACTCGAGCATTCCATGTGGCCGGCGGCAGAAGCGTTTATCTCAGATAGGCTTCCGTGGCGTAGCGACGCATCATGCGGTGGCTGTTGAAGTAGGCCGCATTCCGGCTGATGGCGCCTTTCATGACGGCGGTCCAGCCCGGACGGTCGTTGTACCAAAGCGGCAGGATCACCTGTTCCAGCTTGTCGTACAGGGCCACGGCATCATGGCCGTTGGCGGTGGGGGTGTCGTCGCCTACTGCCCAGCCGGTCACGCCCTCCAGACAGCCCTCCACCCACCATCCGTCCAGTACTGAGAACTGGGGCACGCCATTGAAGGCGGCCTTCATGCCGCTGGTGCCGGAGGCTTCCAGGGGACGCAGGGGCGTGTTGAGCCACAGGTCCGATCCGGACACCATGTGCAGCGCCAAGGCCATGTCGTAGTCGGGCAGAAATGCCATGGTAATGTCTCCCGCCAGCTCGCGAATATGGGCGTGCAGCGTCTCGATGAGTTGCTTGCCCGCAGTGTCGTTCGGGTGGGCCTTGCCGGCCATGACGATCTGGAAGGGAAATTTTCCGGCGATGGCCTTGAGGCGTTCCATGTCGGTGAACATCAGGTCCGCACGCTTGTAGGCGGTCATGCGCCGCGCGAAGCCCAGGATGGGCTGATCCGGATTCAATTCCAGCCCGGTCAGTTCCCGTACCTTCTCCACCAGCGCCTGTTTGGCTGCCTGGTGCGCCGCCCACAGCACCTCGTCCGGGATGCGGTCGGCCCGTGTCAGGAGCTCCGGTTCATGGCACCAGCCCGGCACATGCTGGTCGTACATCACGGCAAAGGGGACGCTGGTCCAGGTGGAGGCATGCACGCCGTTGGTGACCGCGTGCACCGCGTAGCCGGGGAATATCTGCCGGGAGACCTCGGCATGGCGCTTGGCCACCCCGTTCACGTACTCCGACAGATTGAGCGCCAGGCGGGTCATGTTGAGCCTGTCTTCGCCGGCCAGCAGCTTGACCGTGGTCGGGTCCAGCAGGTCGCCATAGACACGCCGCACCAGGTTGTAGTCGAATTTGTCGTGGCCCGCTTCCACCGGTGTATGCGTGGTGAAGGTGCACAGCTCCCGCACGCGGGGCAGGTCGTAGGGACTTTCGCCGGGCCGCAGGCCTTCGTGGGGATGGGCGAAACGCCGAAGCAGCGCCAGGGTGAGGAAGGCCGAATGGCCCTCGTTCATGTGGTAACCCATGAGCTTGAAGCCCAGGGCCTGCAGCATGGCGATGCCGCCGATGCCCAGCACTGCTTCCTGCTTGATTCGATAAGCCTCGTCGCCGCCGTACAGATGGCGGGTGATGTCACGGTCGCGCGGATCATTCACAGGCAGGTCGGTATCCAGCAGCAGGATGGGCACGCCGTCGTCGACCCAGGAATTCAGCACGTAGAGCCAGCCGCCCACCCACACCTGGCGATCCTCCAGCTCCAGCGCCACCGTGGCCTGAAGTCGGCTTGCGTAGCGGGCGGGGTCCCAGTCGTCGGCCAGTTCGACCTGCCGGCCCTGCGGATCGATCGCCTGACGAAAGTAACCGGCCCGCGACACCAGGGTGACCGCCACCATCGGCACGCCGATGTCCGCCGCAGCGCGCAGGGTGTCGCCCGCCAGCACGCCGAGGCCGCCGCTGTAGGTCGGGATATCGCTCTCCATCGCGATTTCCATGGAGAAATACGCCACCCGGGGCTTGTGGATAAAGGTTTCGGTCTTGCTGGTCGCTTCGGACATGGGCGCTATTGTGTGATGACCGGCAAGATGACTGCCAGTCAGGTCTGTGTACCGTCAGGTGATGGCACCCCGGTGTATTCGTGAGCGTCTGCCCACTAGAACATAGGCTAGCGTGTCACTTGTTCTTCGATTTTTTGCTGATTTCGGCCATACGGGCGCGCCATTCCTGCAGCTCCTCGTCTTCGATTTCGAGCTGGATGGCCACGGCTTCCTGCACGCTCATTTTCTTGTCTTCCAGTCTGCGCATAAGCTTGGTCCGCATTCTGGCCAGCAAACGCTCGGTTTCCTCCTGCTCCAGCTGCCCGGCTTTTTCGAGGTATTCATCCGCGGGTTTTCTCATCGCAACGTTTCCTTCATTTTTAGAAAATCAGTTCCGAAGCTACACCCATATCCGATTGATTGGCTACCTCGGTCTGTAACAATCGAGGCGGTACGCGACACGCGCTTTGCGCAAGAGAATCATGCACAAAAGATTCTTGCCCATGTCATAGAGGTTTCATTTTCAGGCGTCAGAATTTCTGTCCCACTGGAACATTGTTTGCACTGGAGTCCGCCATGGAGAGAGCAAGCAGCCTGCAACTGAAACCCCCTCACCCCCACCCGTGCGCCCCGTCAGGGATTTCCGGCCTGCGGGCCATCGATCTGGCCACGTTGACCCTGGATGACCTGGGCGTGATCCGCGATTGCAGCCGGGCGTGCGAGCCGGTATTCGGCTATCGGCCGGATGAATTGATCGGCCGTCCCATTTCCGTTCTCCTGCCACAGCTCCCGGATGCCGACCTGGTGCAGGAAGACCGCATCAATTCGCGGCTGGCCTTTCTGTGCCACTGCGCCTTTGCCTTCCAGGCCCGGTGCCGCGATGGCCGGATTTTTGCCAGCGAAGTATTCATCAACCGCCTCGACACCCATAATGTGGTGGTCCTGGTGCGCAATCTCGACATGTCCCGATCGACCGGCGTTTATGCGCTCAAGCCGGTCCACTAGGCGGTTTCGATGACGGTCGCAGAGGCAAGCGGCCCCAACCCGGTCTGCCCGGATTCGCCGGGCGTGGAACTGGCCCTGACGGAACTCACGCGCATTCGGGCGGACATGCTCGCCAACGAGTCCAGGACGCAGCCGCATCTCGCCGAGATTCACGCGAATTATCGCGACAGTTCCCGCAACCTCCTGCATTACCTGGCCCTGCGCCGTCGCGACCTGCGACCGCTGCAGCGCGCTCTGGCCGCGATGGGGGTGTCTTCACTCGGACGGGCCGAGTCAAATGTGCTGGCATCGGTTGATGCGGTGCTGCGTGTGCTGGGCACCCTTGTACGCGGCGCCTGTCAGGACGCCCCGCGGGCACCAGACGAATTTGAGTTCGCCCGCGGCGAGCGGCTGCTGGCCGAACATACCGATGCCTTGCTCGGGCCGGCGACGAACGGCCGCCCGGTGCGGATCATGGTGACCATGCCGAGCGAGGCGGCCGACGACTATCTGCTGGTTCATCATCTGCTGCAGCAAGGCATGGACTGCATGCGCATCAATTGCGCGCACGACGACGCCGCAGCCTGGGCCCGAATGATCGAGCACTTGAAACTGGCGGAGCGCGCACTGGGACGCGCCTGCCGGGTATTCATGGACCTGGCCGGCCCAAAGTTGCGTACCGGCCCGCTGGAACCCGGCCCCGCCGTGATCCGGATTCACCCCTGCCGCGATGCCTACGGGCGGGTGACGGCGCCGGCGCGGGTGTGGTTGAGCCCGGAAGACGCTCCTGCGCAGCCGCCTTCGCCGGCAAGCGCGTGCCTGCCTGTGCCGTCCGACTGGCTGGCCCGTCTGCAGGTTGGTGAGGTCGTGAAATTCACCGATGCCCGCGATTCCCGGCGCGCTTTCAAGATCGTCGACGTGACCGACCAGGGCTGCTGGGCGGAGGCGACCCGCACCGCTTACCTCGTCTCGGGGACGCGTCTTCAGGCGGCGCCGGGCGAAGGCGATGCGGACGCGCGCGCGTGCCGACTCGGCGCGTTGCCGCCGGGAGATACCGCCATTGCCCTGCAAAAAGGCGACCTGCTGATCGTGACCCGCGACCTGAAGCCGGGACGCGCGGCAACTTACGACAGCATGGGCGCAATCCTGACCCCGGCGATGATCGGCTGCACCATTCCGGACGTCTTCGATGACGTGCGGGCGGGGGAGGCGATCTGGTTCGACGACGGCAAGATCGGCGGCGTCATCGAGAAAGTGGAACCGTCGCAGGTGCGCGTCCGCATCACGCAGGAATACCTGAGAGCCGTTAACTTGCGCGCCGACAAGGGGATCAACCTGCCCGATAGCGACTTGCACATCGCGGCCATGACCGACAAGGACATCGAGGACCTGCCCTTCGTGGTCCAGCATGCGGACATCGTCGGGTTGTCCTTCGCCAATTGCGCCCAGGATGTGGCGGCGCTTCAAGCGCGGCTGGCGAGCCTGGGGAGCCGGCAGCCGGCCATCGTGCTCAAGATCGAAACACGGCGCGGCTTCGAGAACCTGCCCGACATGCTGTTGACCGCCATGCGCGCGCCCCAGTGCGGGGTGATGATCGCCCGTGGCGATCTGGCCGTCGAGTGTGGCTTCGAGCGGTTGGCGGAAGTTCAGGAGGAAATTCTCTGGTTGTGCGAGGCAGCACACGTACCCGTGATCTGGGCGACCCAGGTACTGGAAACGCTTGCCAAGGAAGGGCGGCCCTCGCGCGCCGAGATCACCGATGCCGCAATGGGGCTACGTGCCGAATGCGTCATGCTCAATAAAGGGCCTTATGTCCTCAGTGCCGTGCGGGCGCTGGACGACATCCTGCGGCGGATGCATGCTCACCAGGCGAAGAAGCGGTCCATGCTGCGGGCACTTCGGCTGGCCAACAAGCTGCCGATCGAATCGGGCGTGGACACTTGGACATCCGGGCCTGAATCTTAAGCATCTGGTTTCATTCCTGACCTACCTTCCATCGGACGGACATTGCCAGCAGTGTGGGTCCTGGTGAACTCGGGGCAAGCTGCTTAGTCCAGAGGCGGCGGTCGGGGGCGCGTGTCACCTGGGTCGGGCAGTGCGCCGGCTTTCAGCGATCCGTCCTCTCTCGCATACACCTTGGTGAATTCCGCGCCCAGCAGGAAGATCTGCGTGGCGTAGTAGACCCAGGCCAGCAGCACGACCAGCGATCCTGCGGCGGCGAAGGATTCGGTCACGGCGCTCTTGCCGAGGTACAGTCCGATCAGCAGCTTGCCGATCTCGAACAGCACGGCGGTCACCCCGGCGCCGATCCATACGTCGCGCCACGCGATCCGCACAGACGGCATCAGCTTGAAGATCATCGCGAACAGCAAGGTGCTGATGAACACCGACACCAGCATGTTGAGACACTGAAGCACGGTTTCCCAACCAAGCATCAAGCCGTGGGTCCATTGACCGAAGGCGGCGAGCGCAGCGCTGACGACCAGCGACAGCATCAGCAGGAATGCCAACCCGAGGATCAGCCCGAACGACAGTAGTCGCGCCCTCAGCAGCGCCCAGATGCCGGAAGGCTTGGCCGACTCGGGCACATGCCAGATGCGATCCATTGCCCGCTGCAATTCGGCGAATACGGTCGTCGCGCCGATTACCAGCACGGCCAGACTGACCAACCCGGCTACCATGCCGCGCCCGGTATCGCTGGCGCTGCGCAGCAAGGTTTGCACGAAGATCGCGCCTTCCTGGCCGATCAGCCCGCCGAGCTGCGTCACGATTTGTCCCTCTACCGCCTCCCGACCGAACAGCGCGCCGGCCACGGCAATCACGATCACCAGCAGCGGGGCGAGCGAGAAGATCGTGTAATAGGCGATCGCCGCCCCCATGCTCATTGCGTAATCAGCCATGTAGGCCGCGACGGCCTTGCGGCCCAGATCGAATATGTGCTTGGGGCTGATCATGTCGGTTGTCTCTGCTCTTGGGGTACGGCTCCGGCCATGACGGCGGGCGTGCTCTTTGTATAGCAAAGTCGGGCGCACGCCGTTGCCAGCCCAAACGGCCAGGCCCGGTTTCAGTCCCTCGAGCGGTGTGGGCTTGCTTGATGCGCGGCGCGTGGCTAGACCATTACCTGACCATGCTCGCGCGTGTCGTGGAACGCGACCTTCGGCCAGCGTTCCTGCGCCAGTTGCAGGTTCACCCGGGTATCCGCCAGATACACCAGATTGCCGTCGACGTCCTTCGCCAGCTTCAGCGTGTTGGCCTTGGTGAATTCGGCCAGATGTGCGGCATCGGGGCAGGTGACCCAGCGCGCGGTGTAGATGCCGGCGTTCTCGAACGTGGCGTCGACGCCGTATTCGGTTTTCAGGCGATGGGCGACGACTTCGAACTGCAGCTGGCCGACCGCGCCGATCAGCAGCGTGTTGTCGACGAAGGGCTCGAACACCTGCACCGCGCCTTCCTCGCCCAGTTCCAGCAGACCCTTGTTCAGCTGCTTGGCACGCAGCGGATCGCGCAGGCGTGGGCGGCTGAATAGTTCGGGCGCGAAGTAGGGGATGCCCTTGTATTGCAGGGCCTCGCCTTCGGTCAGCGTGTCGCCGATGTGCAATTGGCCGTGGTTGTGGATGCCGATGATGTCGCCGGCCACCGCGTCTTCCATGCGGGTGCGCTCGTTTGCCATGAAGACCACCGCGTTGGCGATTTTCATGTCCTTGCCGGTGCGACGGTGGCGGACTTTCATGTTGGGCGTGTAGCGACCCGAGCAGACGCGGAAGAAGGCAATGCGGTCGCGGTGCTGCGGGTCCATGTTGGCCTGGATCTTGAACACGAAGCCGGTGAACTTGGGCTCGGTGGGATCGACCACGCGTTCGACCGCCTCGCGCGGCTGCGGCGGCGGTGCCCAGTCGGCCAGCGCGCGCAGCACTTCGCGCACGCCGAAGTTGTTGATGCCGGAGCCAAAAAACACCGGTGACTGTTTGCCTTTCAAAAAGGCATCCCGTTCGAAACCGACGCCGGCGCCGCGCACCAGTTCGATTTCCGACAGCAGGGTATCGGCCTCGAGCGGGAAGCGTTCGCGCAGGGCCTCATCGGCCAGGCCCTGCAGCGATTCGAACTGCTGGTCTGCATTTTCTTCGCCGGCCTTGAAGCGCAGGATTTCATCCTTGATCAGGTGGTACACGCCATGAAAGCGCTTGCCCATGCCGATCGGCCAGGTCACCGGCGCGCACTGGATTTTCAGGATCGACTCGATCTCGTCCAGCAGTTCCAGCGGATCGCGCACTTCGCGGTCCATCTTGTTGATGAAGGTGATGATGGGCGTGTCGCGCAGACGGCATACTTCCAGCAGCTTGATGGTCTGCTCTTCCACGCCCTTGGCCGCGTCGACCACCATGATGGCGGCGTCGACCGCGGTCAGCACGCGGTAGGTGTCTTCGGAAAAATCCTTGTGTCCGGGGGTGTCGAGCAGGTTGAAGACGCAGTCGCCATGACTGAACTGCATCACCGAGCTCGCTACCGAAATGCCGCGCTCGCGCTCGACTTCCATCCAGTCGGAGGTGGCGTATTTGCCGCTCTTGCGCGCCTTCACCGTGCCCGCCATCTGGATCGCGCCGCCAAACAGCAGCAGCTTTTCGGTCAGCGTGGTCTTGCCCGCATCGGGGTGCGAGATGATGGCGAAGGTGCGGCGCTTTTTGACGTCGCGCACCAGGGCGGGATCGCCGGTGTGTGCCGGTGCGGTCGGGGTGGATTCCATCGGGAAGGCGGAGCAGGTACGAAGCAGGGCGCCATTTTAACAGGCTGCCATGCTCCGACGCGCCGGCCTGCCGAACGGAGCGCCTATTTTTCAGCCTGCGTCAGTCGCACTTGCAGTCCTTGGCCGCTTTGCTTGCGCGCTTCTTTTTTGGCTTCATCAGGTCCGGCACCCAGACCTGCTGCGGGGTGCCGATCATCCGCTCGCGCTGGATTTTCCAGCGATCGCCTTCACGCACCCAGTCGAGTCGCTTGATTGAAACATCGCGGTAGTTGGGCGAGGTATAGGTCTGACGGAACTCGGTCACCGCGCGGTCGGCTGCCAGGGTCTCGATCTTGAGGCTGTCGATGCCGACCGTGATGTCGCCCGGGCGGGCCAGATTCACGGCGCGATCGCTGGCCCATTGCTCCAGCGTACGGCCGTTTTCGGGGGCGAAGCCTTGCGCGTAATAGCTGCGGTAGCGCGGAAAATCCTTGGCCGACCAGGCCAAAGCCCAGCTGTCCAGCGTCTGCTGGACCGATTGGGTCGGCACGGCCGAAGCCGGTGCAACGGCGGCTGGGACGACCGGTTGTGCTGCGCTGACTGCGGGTATGCGGGGCGTCGGCTGGAATTGCGTCGCCGCCACGCTCACCGGGGCGACAGCGGGACACTGGCCGTCGGTGTCGACGCCCTGTTTGTCCTGCCCCAGTTCCTGCGGCGTGGGCATCCCGTCACGCCCGACGTCGAGCGCGGACAGCAGCGTACCCATGCTGGCCAGCGTGCGTGCATGGGCGATGGCATGGTCGTGGGTGGCATTCACGTAGGCACGGCGTGCCTGGAAGTATTCGTTCTCGGTGTCGAGCAGGTCGAGCAGGGTGCGCTGGCCAATGTCGAACTGCTTGCGATAGGCTTCGCGCGCTTTCTCGATGGCCAGCTGGTGCTGGTCAAGGTAGCCCAGCTGGCGATTCAGATTCTGGATGTCGTTGTAGGCGATCGACAGCGTCTGGCGCGTGTCGCGGCAAACCTTGTCGCGCAGTTCCTTCGTCTGCGCCAGCTGTTCGGCATACTGACGCGCCTGGGCGCGATCGGAGCCGCCCTTGAACAGGTTGTAGTTGAGTACCAGCTCGATCACCTGATCGTCGCGCCGCCCGGCAATGCCTTCCTGGTTGTAGGAAATATCCTTGCTGGCGCGCAGATCGATGCGCGGGTGGAAATTCGACTGCCGGCCGCGTGCTTCGGCCTGCGCTGCGCGCACATTTTCGATGGCGGCGTTGAACGCGGGACTGCCCTGATAGGCGAGCTTGAGGGCGGCTTCGACATCGGGGGGAATACCCTGGTCGAGCAGGGCGGGGGCAATCATCTCGCCGGCCGGCAGTTCGCCAACGATACGCAGATAGCGCGCGCTGACGTCGTGCAGGTTGCTGGCCTCGGTGAGCATATTGGACTGCGCCAGCGCCAGACGGCCGCCAGCCTGCTCGAGGTCGACGCGCCGGCCGACGCCGGCCTGCACGCGTTCCTGGATCTGACCAAACACCTGGTCGTGCTGAGCAAAGTTTTCCTGCGCCAGCCGCGACAGTTCGCGATAGCGCAACACATCGGTGTAAGCGCGCGTGGCTTCCAGCGCGGTCGTCTCCGACACGTCGAGCACCTCGTAGTAGCGCACCAGCCTGGCGTGCGCCAGCCGCGTGACTTCGTCGCGGGTGGCAAAACCGTCGTAGAGCATCTGGTTCAGCGTCAGTGCCGCGCCACGACGGGTATATTGGGTGGTCGGCAGATTGGGCTGCTTCAGGCTTTCGCGGCCCACGCCCGAGGTGAGGTCCAGGCGCGGGAAATACCCGCCGCGCGCAACGTCCTGCTCGTGGCCGGAAGCCAGAAAGGCATGCCAGCGGGCCTGCACTTCCGGGTTGCTTACAATGGCTTTTTTAACCACTTCCTGAAGCGTGGCCGGTTGCTGGGCGAACGCGGATACCGAAAAGAGACCCACGATCGATGCAATCAGGCACAGCGCTGCTTTTCTTCTGGTCATTCCTTCAGCCTCGGGGAACATGTCCGTTAACCTTGAATAATAAAGCGATGCCGGAAGTATGCGCAAAAAACATACCAGCGATGGCGCCAGCAAGACGGCCCTGTCCGCACAAACCTCATGAGTTCATCCCATCCCTCGGCTGTGCCCAACATGCGGGCTTTCCCTGGTGTTGAGCTGCATGGCGATCTGCGTCCTGCATTTTTTGTGGTGTGGCTGCTCGATGGATTCAGTCGCTATCCTGCGCGCTGATATTCACGCGGCCTGACTGATAGATGCTGAATTATCGACCCTTCGTCGGAAAATCTGCCTTCTGGAAACGGTTTGTTTTCCTGGCTTTCGGCGTGGGGGTGGTGTTTGCCCAGTCTGACCTGGACCGCATGCTGACCCTGGCTGGCCAGCGTTATGGCAACTCGGGAACGACTGCGGTGACGGCCTGGCGGGAGTTGGTGACCCAGTCGACGCAACAGACCGATGCCATCAAGCTGCAGCGGGTAAATGATTTTTTCAACCGCAGAACCCGTTTCGGCGAGGACAGCGAGATCTGGGGCCAGTCGGATTACTGGGCAACGCCACTGGAAACGCTCGGACGCGGGGAAGGCGACTGCGAGGATTTTGCGATTGCCAAGTATGTAACCCTGAAGCTGCTGGGCGTGCCGTCGGGCAAGATGCGGCTCACCTACGTCAAGGCACGCATCGGGGGGCCGCGAAGCGCCCTGGTCCAGGCGCATATGGTCCTGAGCTATTATCCGGCACCAGACGCCGAGCCGCTGGTCCTGGACAACCTGATTTCGGACATTCGGCCTGCATCGCGCCGCACTGACCTGACCACGATCTTCGGTTTCAATACCGAGGGGCTGTGGGTCGGGGGGGTGGTACCGCGTGCTGCCAGCGGGTCGCAGCGGCTGTCGAAATGGCAGTCGCTGCTTGTCCGGATGCGTGAAGAAGGAATCGAATGAACCATCTTGTGCCCTGGGAAACGTCATGACACTCAACAAGCAACTCTGGATTGCCATCGCGGCCATCATGACCCTCGCATTCGGGATCAGTTTTCTGGTCAGTGCATGGTCGGCAAAAACCTATTTGGAAGATCAGTTGCGGCTGAAGAACGTCGACAATGCCAATTCGCTGGCGCTGTCGATGTCGCAGATCGACAAGGACCCGGTCCTGATCGAATTGCTGCTGTCTGCCCAGTTCGACATCGGCCACTACAAGCGGATCAGCCTGGTGTCTCCGACCGGCACGCCGATGGTGGAAAAAGTCAGCGAGGCCGACGCCGACAAGATCCCGGCCTGGTTTGTCCGCATGATTCCCCTCAATACCGAGCCCGGCGTGGCCCAGGTACAGGACGGCTGGCGGCAGTATGGCACGCTGACCGTGGTCAGCCACGAGCGGTTCGCCCATGAGGCGCTGTGGAATGGCAACCTCAGGCTGCTCGGCTGGTTTCTGGTCAGTGCCTTTCTGTGCGGACTGATCGGCACGCTGGTGCTGCGAGTCATTACTCGCCCGCTGGGCGAAGTGGTCAGGCAGGCCGAGGCGATCGGTACACGCCGTTTCATCACGATCGACGAACCGCGCACGCGCGAATTTCGCAGTGTGGTGCGTGCGATGAATACCCTGTCGTCACAGGTGCGCAGCATGCTCGACGAAGAGTCGGCGCGGCTCGAGCAACTGCGCCGCGGGGCCCAGCATGATGCGCTGACCGGTCTGCTCAACCGCGAGCATTTCCTGAGGAAGACGCAGCATGCGCTGGAAGACGAAAGCGCAGCGCCAGCCGGCGCATTGTTCATCCTGCGCCTGCCCGATCTGATCGGGCTGAACAAGACGCTGGGGCGGGAGGCTACCGATGCGCTGCTGACTCGGGTGGCGGGTGCGCTGGAGGACTGCTGCGCGGACGAATCATGTCTGATCGGGCGCCTGAACGGTTCTGATTTTTCGGTGCTTGCCTCCAATGTGGAATCAGTCGCGGAGCTGGCAAAGCGGATCAGTGCGCGGGTGCAGCTGTCGATCAGCGATCCCAGCGCGGCTGTGGAGCGTACCGTGCTGCTGGGCGCCGCCGTGTACCGGCATGGCGACCCGATATCGCAGGTGTTGTCGCGTGCCGACATGGCGCTGGCCCGTGCCGAGATGGAAGGGGGCAGTTCGATCGAGACAGGTGATTCGGACGTCGAGTGGAAGCCGGTTGCCAGCATGGCCGCCGCCTGGAAGGTGCTGATCGAAACGGCGATCAACCAGAAGCGGATCCAGTTTGTGACCTACCCGGTGCTGGATGCGCAGGGGGCGCTGATTCATTATGAGGCGCCGGCGCGCATGCAGAACGTACAACGGTCCGAGTGGATGTCAGCGCAGTCCTTCATGCCCTGGGCCAGCAGACTGGGGCTGACGGAACGTATCGACCAGGCCGTGTTTGACCGCGCGCTCGACTGGCTGGAAGCGAACGATGGCCCGCTTTGCATCAACGTGTCGCCGCAATCCGTATGCGATCCGGTGCTGGGCGCGCGCTATTACCGCGCACTCAGGGGCAACCGCACGCTGGCGAAAAAACTCTGGATCGACATCCCGGAATTTGTCGCCTATCGCCATGCCCGGGAGTTCCGCATGTTCTGCGATACGCTCAAGCCCCTGGGCTGCACCATCGGCCTCGAGCACGCCGGCAGCCATATATGCCACATCGGCGAGCTGCATGACGTGGGGCTCGACTACCTGAAAATCGACAGTGCAATCATTCGCGACATCGACCAGAGCCCCGGCAATCAGACCTTCCTGCGCGGCCTGTGCACGATTGCCCACACCATGGGCATGATGACCATCGCCGAGGGGGTGCTCAATCAGCAGGAAGCCGCATGCCTGAAAGATCTGGGTTTCAAGGGCATGACGGGGCCGGGTATCGTGCTCGGCTGAGCCGGGTCCGCCGGCTCAGATGGTTTCGTTGGCGCCGCCGAGCAGGTCGAGCGCGCCCAGCGACTGACGCATCGAGCGGCGCTCCATCAGCTTTTCCTGTGCCGGCAGCGGCAGGTCGGTAAAGCGGATCACATCGCGGTCGATCAGCAGATCGATCAAATCCTCCAGCACCCGCACCAGCCGCATGTCGGACTGCTGCAGCGTGCTCTGCTCCATGCCCGCATTGCGCATGAAGTCGAGCAGCTCCGGCGAGGTGACGGGGATCTCTTCCAGCCCATTTGCGGGCACCAGGCTCAGCGTGGAGATCCGGCCCTGTTCATCACGTTTTACATAAGGCACGCTTTACCCCTTTTATCAGCGTCTGGCATCAGCATACAGCAGGCAGGCGGGCTCATCAGTCGGTGATCAGTTTGCCCTTGCTGAGCAGGTCCTGAATGATCTGCTGATCGGCGCTGAGCGTGCCGCCGCCGGTGAGGTCGGTGTTGTTCAGCACGATACGCTGATCTGTCGCCCCCGCGCTATAGCCGCCCGCGAAGCCGCCGGTGCAGCTGATCTGGATGACGGTATTGCTGCCCGACACCTCGAAGTGAAGGTAGTCGGCGAGGTTGCCCGCATCCGTGCCGGCATGGCTTTCGCCGAGCAGCAGGTCGCGCAGATCGAGCTTGTCGCTGTTCACCACGTTGTCGAAATCAGTGACGGTGTCGATCGCCGGGCTGCCTGCCGTGCCGCGATCGCTGAGTTCCCATTTGAAGACGTCAGCGCCCAGGCCGCCCGTCAGCGTGTCGTTGCCGGCGCCGCCGATCAGGGTATCGTTGCCGGCGCCACCATTGAGCGTGTCGGTGCCGACACCGCCGTACAGCCAGTCGTTGCCATTGCCGCCGTTGAGCGTGTCGTTGCCGGCACCACCATAAACCATGTCATCGCCGTCGCCGCCGTTGATCGTGTCGTTGCCTGCATAGCCGCGGATCAGATCGTTGCCATTGGTGCCGTTCAGCGTCTGGCCGGATTGCGTGCTCGATGTATAGGTATTGGTCGTTTCTGCAATCGTGATGCTGAGCGCCTGGCTGGTGCTCGCGGTGGACCCGCTGGCCGATTCGGTGGCGATCGCCGTCACCGTGAGGTTGAGCGTGCCGGTGTAATCTTCCGGCGGCAGCAGGGTGATGCTGGAAAGCTGCGCGGCGGTGAAGGTCCAGCTGCCGTCGCCATTGTCGGTGCCGCTGGTGAAGCGGGCGCCGGGCGGTACGCCTGAAATCCGGGCGGTCAGTGTTTCCGATCCGTCGCTGTCGGTCAGCGTCGCGGCAATCGGCGACAGCGCCACGGGTGCGCCGTAACGCGTCGTGTCCCCGGCCACGGTAAATGCCAGGTTATTCAGCACAAGCGAGGAATCCTTCGCCGCGTCACGGCCGTTCAGCACCAGCCAGTTAAAGGTGTGGGCGCCGCTTTGGGTGGCGGTGTAGCTGTAGGAACCGTTCGAGGTGAAATTCGGAAACTTGGTTTCTGACGAGTCAACCACGATGGCCTGGCGGTTGCCGAGCGGGTCGGTGACGATCAGTACAACCAGATCGTTGTAGCCACTGGAAACTTCGCTCTGCAGGTTTTCGCCGTTGCTGAAGGCATAGTTCCAGGTGGCCGTCGTGCCGGCCGTCATCGAATAGTGGGCCTCGGTCAGTTTTCCGTCGAAGACATCGACGTTGCCGTTGTGCGTGACATTGGTTCCCGTCGGATTGAAGCGGTTGTCCAGATAGCCTGAGGGCAGCCCGAGCTCGGCCTCGAGGTTAGCTTGGCTCACGCCGCTGCCTGTCTCCTGCGCAATCGACGTGACCACGGTATCCGTGCCGCCGGTGGAGATGACCGTGCTGCCCGGGGTGAGGATGAACTGGCTCGCAACCGGTGCCAGCGTGGGCGTATCGGCAACTGGCGTGACATCTACGTTTACGGTTGCGGTGTCGATGCCGCCGTTGCTGTCGCGGATGGTGTAGGTAAAGGTATCGGTTCCGCTCCAGTTCGCATTCGGCGTATACACCAGGTTGCCGCTCAGATCGGTCGACACCGTGCCGTTGGCCGCCTGGGTGTAGCCCCAGAGCAGGAGCGAGTCACCGTCTGGATCTGTGTCGTTGCCAAGCACGTTGAGCGTCACGGCCGTGTCTTCGGCGGTGGTGTAGCTGTCGTTTGCCGCTACGGGGGCGGTATTGCTGGGCTCAGTCTGCGAGATCGCCAGACGCGCCGAACTCGTGTCGCCATCCGCGTCGACCATGTTGTAGGTGAACTCGTCCGGTCCGGTGTCGCTGAACTGGATGCTGTCGAGGCCCACCAGCAGGATTTTGCTGCTGGCGCTGGTGTCGACGCCATAGAACACGACGTACTGGAAGGGATCGCCCGAGCTATTTTCGACATTCAGCGTGAAGCCGGGCTTGTTGATCGAACCGCTGCCGGTCTCCATCAGATTGCCGCTGGTATCGTATGTTGCCCAATAGAATGGCACGCCAGAGTTGGTGCCAGCGTAGAAATTGGCGTTGAGCGAGTTCACCTCATTGCCAAGATTCATCAGAATGGCTTCCGGGTTGGTCGGATGACCATTGATGTAGGTGGCGCTACCCGCACCGCCGGCAATTCCGAGGCCGTCCGTCCCATCCGGCAAAGCCGCATCGACGACGGTCAGCACGCCGTTTCCACTGAGCGAAAGAATGTTTGTCTCAAGCGGAACGAAGGTCACGGAATCGATGAAGAATTCGTTCTCGCTGGCTACGTTGCGCGCCCCATTGAAGGCGGTGATGCTGACATCGCCCCAGTCAGCAAGACCGTTGCTGCCGCCGGCCGTGGTGTAGAGGGTCGACTCGTAGGTGTATGAACCGTCCTCATTCATCAGCAGGATACCCTTGCCGGTATCGATGGTGATGACGCCGTTGGTGGCTGTGTAGGTGGTGCCCTGGTACTCGACGCTCTGTACCGTACCGGGCAGATCGGCCCCCAGATCGTTGGCCAGCACATTGCCGGAAGTGCTGTCACCGATCGTCAGGGTGGCGAAGTCGTTGACGGCAACCGGCGCGTCGTCTTCGATGTTCACGGTCAGTAGACCGGTCGAAGAGGCGCTGCCGTCGCTGGCTGTGACGATAATCCCGAGCGACTGGATGTCTTCTACACCGGCCGTTGCATGGTCGATCGCGCTGTGGAGCGACACGGTATAGGCACCAGTATTGGTGATGTTGATCGTCATGACCGGCGCGCCGCCTGCACTGGCCGTAAGCGTCGAGGTGCCGTTGCCGCTCCAGGTGACCGGCACGCCATTCGAGGTCAACGATGTCGTTGGGGCCGTGAGCGTGACGGAAACACTCGGGCTGTCGACATCGGTGATCGCAAACGTTCCGTTCGATACAAGCGCATTGGTCGTGTCGCTCGGCGAACCGGTCGTATCCGGAACCCCGTTTGGCAGTCCTTCTTCCGAGACGCTGGCGGTCTTGCTGGCGGTGCCGAATAAGGGCGCATCGTTCACCGCAGCGACGTTGATCGTCACGGTTGCGGTGTTCGAGGTCAGCGCGCCGTCGGTCACTGTATAAGCGAAGTCTGCGGCGCCGTTGAAGTTGGCGTTGGGGGTAAAGGTGACGGAGCCGTCGGCGTTGAGCACGGCGGAGCCGCCGGTGCCACTGGTGACCGAAGCGATGGCCAGCGGGTTGCCGTCGGCATCGGTGTCGTTCCCCAAAAGATCGACCGCGGCGTAGGTTACGGGGGTGTCCTCGATGGCAGCCAAGGTGTCGGCGTTGGCTACCGGCGCGTCGTTGGTGCCGTTGATGGTTACCGTGACGGACGAAGTCGTCCCATCGACTGACGCGACCGTGAAGGTCTCGGTCAGGGTCTGGCCGGCGCCGAGTGCCTGGACTGCCGGATTGGCGTTGTCCAGCGCATAGGTCCAGTTGCCGGAAGCATCGAGGGTGAAGGTGCCGTAGGTACCGGCGGTGGAGGGTTGAGCGGTGAAGCTGGCTTCACCCGAGTCGACATCCGAGATCGAAAGCGTTCCGCCGGTCGTCAGCGTTCCGTCCTCCGTCACCGAACCGGTGCCGGAAGAGATCACGGCCGCATCATTGGTGCCGTTGATCGTCACTGTGACGGACGAGGAGGTGCCGTCGACGCTGGAAACCGTGAAGGTCTCGGCCAGCGTCTGTCCTGCGCCGAGGGCCTGGACGGTGGCGTTGGCGTTGTCCAGGTTGTAGGTCCAGGCGCCAGCAGCGTTGATTGCGAAGGTGCCGTAGTTCCCAGCGGTGGAGGGCTGGGCAGTGAAGCTTGCTTCACCCGAGTCGACATCCGAGATCGTGAGCGTGCCGCCAGTGGCCAGCGTACCGTCTTCAGTGACACTGCCCGTACCCGAGCTGATCACTGCTGCGTCGTTGGTGCCGTTGATCGTCACTGTGACCGAGGAGGTGGTTCCATCGACCGAAGCGACCGTGAAGGTCTCGGTCAGCGTCTGTCCGGCACCGAGGGCCTGGACTGCCGCATTGGTGTTGTCCAGCGCATAGGTCCATGCTCCAGCAGCATTGAGGGTGAAGGTTCCGTAGGTCCCAGCGGTGGAGGGCTGGGCGGTGAAGCTCGCCTGGCCGCTGTCCACATCGCTGATGGTCAGGGTGCCGCCGGTCGTCAGCGTGCCGTCTTCAGTGACACTGCCCGTACCCGAGCTGATCAC
>CAZUVC010000026.1:0-29117 GCA_964623745.1 uncultured Thiobacillus sp.
GTCCGGCAGGATCTCCACACGCGCATCGTGATGCTCGGCAGAGGATGGGATGTGGACCGCATGGTGCAATCCACAGGGATGCAGGTCTAGGCGGGCAGGTCACCGCGCACGTCGACGAGCGAAGCGATTTCTTCCATTCTTGCGGTGCGCCCCCCCGTTTCGGGCTGTGTAATTCGTGGCTAGCCGGACAGGCGCACGATTTGAAGTGTATCGACAGTCTCCTCGGTGCCGGCGAAGGCCGACAAGACCACGACCCGCTCGCCAGACCGGGCCGGGGTGTGCGCGAATAGCCAGTCTTGCGCCCGTTCGATTCGGGTTTGCGCGTCGGCAAGCGCGGGCACATAGAGGGGTGACACACCCGAAACGAGCGTAAGACTGAGGTGAACGCTCGCGGAATCCGTAAGCGCCACGATCGGTGCTCGCGGCCGGAAGCGGGCAATGGCGGCGGCCTGCGACAGGCTTTGCACATGAACGACGATCGCTCGGGCGTCGATTTTCTCGGCAAGCTGACACGCGGAGAAGCCGATTGCCTCGTCAACCGCTACGGCGACACTCGCACGCAGCCGGGCTTTCGCCATGGGCACCGCGTACTCGGCGTTCGTCGCCGCGATCACGCGTCGCAGCATGCTCACGGTCGCCACCGGATTGCGTCCGATCGCGCTCTCCGCGGAGAGCATCACGGCATCCGTCCCATCCAGAACGGCGTTGGCAATGTCGGTGACTTCCGCGCGAGTCGGGCGCTCATGTTCGACCATCGATTCGAGCATCTGCGTGGCCGTGACCACCGGACGGCCCCTGGCATTCGCCGCGGCGATGATGCGTTTCTGCACCAGCGGGATCTCTGCGAGGTTTGTCTCGACCCCCAGATCTCCGCGCGCGACCATGATGGCGTCGGCGGACTCAATGATCGCATCCAGCGCCTTCAGGGCACGGCGCTTTTCGATCTTGGCCATCAGCAGAGGCTGATACGCGCCGGCGAGGGCAGCACGCACCCTCACCAGATCGTCGGCATCTTGAACGAATGACACGCCGATCCAGTCGATCGCCTGCGATGCCGCAAAGGCAAGGTCGAGCCGGTCGCGCTCGGTGGGGATGAGCGCCGGCAGGGCCATCTCCGGTACGTTGACACCGGAGCCGGAACGCACCGTGCCGCCCGCGCGCACTTCGCACTCAACGCGGCCAGCGGTGACCGCTTTCACTAGAAGCTCGACTGCACCATCGGCCAGATAGACGGATTGCCCGACTCGAAGCGCGTCCAGCAGCGCGCGCTCATCGAGCGGCAGATAATCCGGGGCGCCGGCCGATTCGGCCAGATATACCCGGGCGCCATCCTGCAGTTTCAGCGAGCCGCCATGGAGTTCACCGAGGCGGAATTTCGGTCCTGGCAAATCGGCCAGAATGCTCACCGGGCGCGCCAGGTTTCGGCTGGCGGCGCGCACCTGCTGGATGCGCCGCGCGTGATCCTCATGGGTGCCGTGCGACATATTGATACGCGCGACGTCCATGCCTCCGCGGATCAACCCTTCCAGCACGCCCGGCCCGTCCGTCGCCGGCCCCAATGTGCAGATGATCTTGGTGTGTTGCCACGAATCGATTGTCATCAATACTCCATGAAAGTCGGACTCACAGTGAAATTCGACCTCGGTTCGAGCCCGATGCGTCCTGACTTCGCGCTCGACCAGTATGGTTGCAAGACATCTCGCCCGCGCCGTGTCGGCGGTTCAATGGCGGAACAATCGGGGGTTGTGCTCGATAAATCTGCCGACCCAGACTTCGATGAAAGAACGTTGACCGCGTTTCATGTACCACCCGCCCAAGGCACTGATTGCAAGGGCACCCAGCGCATTGACGATCATGTCCCACATCGTGTCGGTCAGGCCCGAGGGATCGCCGAGCATGGGCTTTTGCATGTTGGTTCCAACGAACTGGTCCATCGCGAATTCAAAGATTTCCCACAGTGTGCCGACCGCCACGGCGAATAAAAATGCGAACAAGGCCATGAAACGTGGGCGCATGTGAATGTCGATGCGTTCGTCTGCATTGAGCACATAGATCAGCAGAAAACCGAGAATTCCCATCAACAGCCCGGAACTGGTGTGCAGGGCGATATCCCACCACCAGAACCGCATGTAGTAGCTGTGGATTTCCCCGAGGAATAGGGCCGCGAACGCGAACAGCAAAGCGAGCACCTGAAACTCGGGCGGAATATGCACCCGGAACCGGCGGCCGATCACGGCGGGCAAAAATATGACCGCCATGATCGCCATCACCAGAAACGCATTCATCCACTGTCTCTCGCGGAATACCAGCAGCAGTTCCACCGCCATGACGGCCTGGAGGGAAATCAGAATCCACCGGTGGATGCGTGCCGGCAAATCGGCCGTACTCTTCTCGGAGTCTGGAGGTGGGGAGAGGCTGTCCATTCTGCTCGATACCTGTTTTGAATGACCGGCACGCGGCACGCCGGCTGTGTGTGCCGGTATTTCACAACACGATCACATCGCAATGTTCATGGTACCCGGGTATAGGCTGCTCCAGGCAGATCGCCCAAAACGCCTTTTCTGGGGCAGACTGGCTCCATCGCTTTCATGATCCCGCTCCCTGCTCTCGTTGGCCCTGCGGCCAGGACAGCTGCCGCGCCCCGGCCCGAGATCGCGCCGACCTCGATCCAGCAGAGACATGGCAGATGTTTTCAGGAGTTGCCGAATACCCGTTTCATGCTGTCTGATCAGCGCGCCTGCTGATGCAACGGGCTTGTGCTTTAGCGGCGGAGCTCGCCGGCCCGCTCCGGTTGGTAGACGACCTCCACGAGGCGCACCTTCATCACACCACCTCCCGGCCTGGGCCACTCGATTTGCGCGCCCGCAGACAGTCCCAACAACGCGCTGCCGACGGGTGCGAGTATCGAAATACGTTCGGTGCTGCCATCGATGTCCTGCGGGTATACCAGCGTCAGGCAAAACTCCTCTCCCGATTCGAGGACAAAACGTACCTTGCTGTTCATGGTCACTACATCGGACGGCACGTCCTGGGGTTCCACGACTTCGGCGCGATCAAGTTCCCCCCGCAACTCCGTCTTCCCCGGAAAAGTCTCCACCGGCAGTGCATCAAGAATCGCCTCCAGGCGATCGAAGTCCAGCGACGTCAAGATGATTCCTGGTCGTTTGTCCATCTGAAGGTCTCTTTAAAAGAAATGGCCTCATTTCAGAGGCGGCCCGATTCCCTCGGCCTGATCAAAGCATACACCCGCAAGGAAGCGTCTTATATCCGGATTCTTTCGGTGGCGGGTTGGGGGTGATCCGTCGGTGTATCGCGGCGGCCGGACGGAACGGCCCGATCCTGTTTGTGGCCGGGCAGTCACCGACGAAGGGCCTCCGTAAATACTCGACGTCGCCTGGACGGGCATCAAGCTAGGCGCGCCATTCTTATTGCCGGACTCGCGCAATTATTCCATACTCAACCCGTACGTCTGGCCGGACGCATTCAGCAGCACTGCTGGTTTTCAACGTGAAGAGATGGGTCATTCAGAAAATGAAACAGATCTTGGTGGCAGCAGACTTCTCTCAACATGCGGAAAAGGCGCTTGGCCGGGCAGTGTTGCTGGCAACAGAACATCAGGCTGCGCTCGAGATCCTTCATGTCATCACTCCGGCATCGGTAGACGCGCTCTGCGTTTTTTTCCCCGACCCCCGGCATGTCGTTGAGGAAAACCTCACCAATTCCTTTTATTCGCAGCTTTACGATTTTATTGATCGGTTGGCGCCGGAGCGGCCCCTAACGGTCCGGCCCCGCGTCAAGATTGCCGAAGTTGTCGCGGGCATTACCGAATCGGCGGAGTCCTGCAATGCGGATCTTATTATTCTCGGAAGTCACGGCGAACATTCTGCCAATGCGCTGTTTGTCGGCACCACTGCAGAGAATGTTCTCGCCGGTGGAACGCGACCGGTTTTGATAGTCAAGCAACCAGCCACTGCACCATATGGCAAGATCGGTGTGCCAGTTGATTTCACCGAGATGTCGGCCACCACGATTCGCAAAGCGGGCGAACTGGCGCCGAACGCGACGTTCTGCCTGTTACATGCATTTCAGGTTCCGGATCACGAGCGCCTCCGCCAGTTGGGCGTGTCCGAGGAGAAAATCAGGCGCTCCCGTTCCGAATTCTACGATCACGCCACGCAGGAATTCGAAAAACTGGCGGTCGAATGGGAGGACAGCCGCATTTCGCGAGTGGTTGAGATGGACTATCCGTCAGCCATGATACGGAGGTGGACGGAGAAACTTCATTTCGACCTAATTGTGATGGGAAAGCATGGCGGCCGACTGGGCAGCGTTATCCGACATGTTCTTCACAACAGCGCTTGCGACGTAATGATTGTTGGATGAGCGGGATTTCCTTATTGCAAGATCAAGATTAAGGACTGCCAGGCTGGCCAAAAACTGCACAGTCCGTTCGCACCGAACGCGGCTTGCCGAGTGACTCAAGCAGTTCGTCTAGGCTGAGTAGGCGCCCGGCAGCCAGGAATTGAGCACGCCGCAGCCTTGATCAGGAACCACGATGCCAAGCCTCGGCCATCTCTTCCTGGCTTAATTAAGACCACCGCAATTCCCGCACAAGCAAACGCTGTCCGGGTTTATATCGCGGCTTCCCCCGACTCCCCGGTACGAATCCTCACCACCTGCTCCACCGTCGTGACGAAGATCTTTCCGTCGCCGATCTTGCCGGTGCGGGCGGCGGTGGTGATGGCTTCCATCGCGCGTTCCAGCAGGCTGTCGGCGACGACGACTTCGAGCTTCACCTTGGGCAGAAAATCCACCACGTATTCGGCGCCGCGATAGAGCTCGGTGTGGCCTTTCTGGCGGCCGAAGCCCTTGACCTCGGTGACGGTGAGGCCGGCCACGCCGATGTCGGACAGGGCTTCGCGCACTTCGTCGAGTTTGAACGGCTTGATGATGGCTTCGATTTTCTTCACGGCAAGTCTCCTTCGGGTCGGTATTTCGAGGTGATCGGGTAACGGCGATCTTTGCCGAAATTGCGGGGGGTGATGCGCGGTCCGGGTGGTGCCTGGCGGCGCTTGTACTCGGCGAGGTCGACCATGCGGATGACGCGACGCACGATGTCGGCGTCGAAGCCCTGCGCGACGATGTCGCGCGCCGACAGGTCGCGCTCGACGTAAGCCGACAGGATGGCATCGAGGACTTCGTAGGGTGGCAGGCTGTCCTGGTCGGTCTGGTCGGGGCGCAGTTCGGCCGACGGCGGGCGGTCGATGATGCGGTGCGGGATGACGGCCGACAGGCTGTTGCGATAGTTCGATAGCCGGTAGACGCGGGTTTTGGCCACGTCCTTCAGCACGGCGAAGCCGCCGGCCATGTCGCCATAGAGGGTGGCGTAGCCGGTGCCCATTTCGCTCTTGTTGCCGGTGGTCAGCACCAAGGTGCCCAGTTTGTTGGACAGCGCCATCAGCAGCGTGCCGCGCGTGCGTGCCTGCAGGTTTTCTTCGGTGGTGTCGGCGGCCAGGCCGGCAAACTCGTCTGCAAGCTGGCCGACAAAGGCATCATAGATCGGCCCGATGGCGATTTCAGAATAGCGCACGCCCAACCGCTTCACCATGTCTCTCGAGTCTTCGATGCTGATGTTGGCCGTGTAGTCCGACGGCATCATCACCGCGTGCACGCGCTCGGGGCCGATCGCATCGACGGCGATCGCCAGCGTCAGCGCCGAATCGATGCCGCCCGACAGGCCGAGGTGCACGCCCTTGAAGCCGTTCTTGTCGACGTAATCGCGCACCGCCAGCACCAGCGCGTCGTAGACCGCGGCGTCCTCGTCGGGCAAGGCTTCCTGTGGCCCGGTGCAGGTGTCGCGGTCGAGCTCGAGATAAAACAGGCCTTCCTTCCAGGCCGGGCACTGCACGACGACGTCGCCGTCGACATTGATCGCGAACGAGGCGCCATCGAACACCAGTTCATCCTGCCCGCCCACCAGGTTGGCATAGACGATGGGCAAGCCGGCTTCGGCAAGCCGCGCGTGCGCAACGGCCACGCGCTCGCGCTCCTTGTTGAGGTGATAGGGCGAGGCGTTCGGCACCAGCAGCCAGTCGGCGCCCGCGCCCATGGCCCAGGTTGCCGGGCCGGCCTCCCACAGGTCGCCGCAGATATTGAGGCCGAACTTGAGGCCGCCGCAATCGAACACGCACGGCAAATCGCCGCGGTCGAACACGCGCTGCTCGTCGAAGACGGAATGGTTCGGCAGATGGTATTTGCGATACACCGATTCGACCTTGCCGCCGCGCAGCAGCGCTGCGGCATTGAACAGGCCGGCGTCGCTGCGCTCGGGATAACCGACGATCAGGGCCAGGTCGGGCGGCGCGTCGGCGGCCAGTTTTTTCACAGCGGCGTCGCACGCCGCTGTGAAATCCTGGCGCAGCACCAGGTCCTCGGCCGGATAGCCGCAGATCGACATTTCGGGCGTGAGCAGCAGGGCCGCGCCGGCGGCGTGCGCCGCGTTCGCCGCGGACAAAATCCGGGCAGCGTTGCCGGCGATGTCGCCGACGGTGAGGTTGATCTGGGCGATGGCGAGTTTCATGCGTGACAAAGGCAACGGGCTTCAGGAACGTTGGCTGCCATCGCTTGGATGTTTGCTGTCATGCTTGACGAGCAGAATAGTGATGCATTCACCCTCGACACGGTAGATCACGGTGTAGGGAAAGCGCCTCATGGTCAAACCGCGTTTGCCGTTTGCCCGCGGCACCCCGATATGCGGATGCTCCAGCAGGATGCCCGCAAGGCGTTTGAATTCGGCAACGAAACGCGCTGCCAGCTTCGCCGAACCGGCGTTCCCGTAGAACGTGGCTGCTTCGGAGATGTCCTGTTCTGCGGCAGGATGGAGCCGGACGATCATCCAGGAAAGCGTGCCTCAAGGCGAGCCATGACATCTTCTAGCGGAATCGTATCGACTGTGCCATCGCGCAAGGCCTGTTCGCGTGCGTCTGCCAGGGCATCCCAGGCTGCCTCGACCTCCGCATCCTCATCCAGGCTGGCGATCAGGCTGTCGAGCAGCTTTGCTCGATCAGAGGACGACAAAAGCATCATTTCAGCCTGCAAGGTTTCAAGTGAGGGGTTCATGGGGCGCTCCTATTGGGAAACCAATCCTGCCTAGCTTGCCACAAATCGAGATCAATGTTGCCGCTGAGGCTGGGGGCCGTCTGCTGACAGACATGCATGCTGCTAACGCGCCCCCAGCGCCAGCTGCACCGCTTCGCCCAGCCCCGCTGGGCTTTGCGCGACGACGACGCCGGCCGACTCGAGTGCGCGGATTTTTGCATCAGCCGTGCCGCTACCGCCGGCGATGATCGCGCCGGCATGGCCCATGCGCTTGCCCTTGGGCGCGGTGCGGCCGGCGATGTAGGCGGCAACGGGTTTCTTCATGTGGGCGCGGATGAACTCGGCCGCCTCCTCCTCGCGGCTGCCGCCGATTTCACCGACCAGGATCACCGCCTCGGTCTGCGGGTCGGCCTCGAAGAGTTCCAGGCAGTCGATGAAATCGAGCCCCTTGATCGGGTCGCCGCCGATGCCGACGCAGGTCGACTGGCCGAGCCCCAGCTGCGTGGTCTGATGCACCGCTTCGTAGGTCAGCGTGCCGGAGCGCGAGACGATGCCGACTTTGCCTTTCTGGTGGATGACGCCGGGCATGATGCCGATCTTGCATTCGCCCGAGGTGATGATGCCGGGGCAGTTGGGGCCGATCAGTTTCGCGCCGTTGGCGCGCAGCGCGGCTTTCACGTTGAGCATGTCCAATACCGGGATGCCCTCGGTAATGCAGACGATGACCTCGATCCCGGCGTCGGCCGCTTCGAGGATCGAGTCGGCGGCGAACGCGGCCGGAACGTAGATCATCGTCGCCTGCGCGCCAGTTGCGCGCACCGCGTCGCGCACGGTGTTGAACACGGGCAGGTCGAGGTGCGTCTGCCCGCCCTTGCCGGGGGTGACGCCGCCGGCCATACGCGTGCCGTAGGCGATCGCCTGTTCGGAATGGAACGTGCCCTGCTTGCCGGTAAAGCCCTGGCAGATGACTTTCGTATCTTTGTTGACAAGGATGCTCATGCTGCTTTCTCCACGGCCAATTTTGCCGCCTGGGTCAGGCTCTCGGCGGCGAGGATCGCCAGCCCCGATTCTGCCAGCAGCTTCCTGCCCAGTTCGGCGTTGGTGCCTTCCAGCCGCACGATCACCGGCACTTTCACGCCGACTTCCTTCACCGCCTGGATGATGCCTTCGGCGATGACGTCGCAGCGCACGATGCCGCCGAAGATGTTGATCAGCACGGCGCGCACGTTGGGGTCGAGCAGGATGATCTTGAAGCCCTGCGCCACCGTTTCCGGCGTGGCGCCGCCACCGACGTCGAGGAAGTTGGCGGGCGCACCGCCTTCGAGCTGGATCAGGTCCATCGTCGCCATCGCGAGGCCGGCGCCGTTGACCATGCAGCCGATGTTGCCGGTCAGCGCGACGTAGTTGACGTTGGCCGCGTTGGCCGCGGCTTCCTTGGCGTCGATCTGGCTGTCGTCGCGCAGCTCGGCCAGATTCTTGCGGCGGTACAGCGCGTTGTCCTCGACGCTCATCTTGCAGTCGAGTGGCAGCACGCGGTTGTCGGTGGTCACCACCAGCGGGTTGATTTCGAGCAGGCTCAAATCATTGGCGATGAACAGGCGGTACAAAGCAGGCAGCAGACGGCAGAAATCCTTGTAGGCCTCGCCGCTCAGTTCCAGCGCAAAGGCGAGCGCGCGGCACTGGAAGTCCTGCACCCCCAGCAGCGGATCGCAGGTTTCGGTCAGCACTTTTTCCGGCGTGGCGTGGGCCACTTCCTCGATGTCCATTCCGCCGGCGGCGGAGGCGACGATGGCGACGCGTTCGGTTTCGCGGTCGACCAAGAGCGACAGGTACAGCTCGCGCGCGATCGGCAGGGTTTCCTCGACCAGCACCTGGTTCACCGGCTGGCCGTCGGGCGCATTCTGGTTGGTCACCAGCGGCTTGCCCAGCAGCGATGCGGCCATCGCGCGCACGTCGTCCAGGCGATGGACGACCTTGACGCCGCCCGCCTTGCCGCGGCCGCCCGCGTGGATCTGCGCCTTGACCACCCAGGCGTCACCGCCGAGTTCGCTGGCGGCATCGACCGCGGCGTCGGCACTCGACGCAGCGAGGCCGCGCGGCGTGTTAATGTTGCCCGAGCGTAAAATTTGTTTGGCCTGAAATTCGTGCAGGTTCATTGTTTTTTCTGAAAGCCGCCAAAACGTGCATTTTGAAGCAAAGCCCCCCGCGACGGAAGCCGAGGCTGCGGAGCCTGTCATCCGCGTCGTGACCCGCATTGCGGAATTGCCGGCCGACGCCTGGAACGCGCTGGCCGGTGATTCGCCCTTCGTGCAGCACGCCTTCCTGCATGCGCTGGAAGCCACCGGCTGCGTCGGCGCCGAGATCGGCTGGGAGCCGGTGCATCTGGCGCTGTTTCGCGGCGACCGGCTGGACGCGGCGATGCCGCTGTATGTGAAGCACCATTCCTGGGGCGAGTTCGTGTTCGACTGGGCCTGGGCCGACGCCTACCGCCGCCACGGGCTTACCTACTATCCCAAGCTGGTGTGCTGCGCGCCCTTTTCGCCGGTGCCCGGCCCGCGGCTGCTGGCCCGGAACGACACCGACCGCACCACGCTGATCCAGGCGGCGTTGAAGCTCACCCGCGACCTGAACTGCTCGTCATTCCACATCCTGTTTCCCACCGAGGCGGATCACGCGGCGCTCAATGCGCTGCCCTTGCTGCACCGCAGCGGTTTTCAATTCCACTGGAACAATGCGGGCTACGCCAGCTTCGATGATTTTCTCGCCGCGCTGACGCACGACAAGCGCAAGAAAATCCGCCAGGAAAGAAAAAAGCTGAACACGCTGGGCGTAACGTTTCGCTGGGTGGAAGGCGCGGCGAGCACCGACGCCGACTGGGACCACTTCTACCGCTGCTACGCCGACACCTACGCCCGCCACCGCAGCGAGCCGCATCTGAACCGCGCGTTCTTCGCCAACCTGCGCGAGACGATGCCGGACAATCTGCTGCTGATCATTGCGGACAAGGACGGCGAGCCCGTCGCCTGCTCGTTCTGCATCCAGGACGGCCAGCGCCTGTATGGCCGCCACTGGGGCACGCTGGAATACGTGCCTGGCCTGCACTTCGAAACCTGCTACCAGCAGGGCATCGAATACGCGATTGCCAAGGGCCTGCAGGTGTTCGAAGGCGGCGCGCAGGGCGAGCACAAACTGTCACGTGGGCTGGTCCCCACCGCCACGCATTCCTGGCACTGGCTGGAGAACGCCGAATTCCGCGAGGCGGTCGACCGTTTCCTGGAACGCGAGACCGACGCCATCGCGCATTACATGGATGAAATGGAAGGCCCGTTCCGCCGCCAGCCGCCGACAGGCCGGACACCCTAGGTTTTCCGCATGCGCGCCATTGCGGACGAATTCGAGCGCTTGAACGAGGGGGATTACCACAGCCGCCTCGCCACCGCGCGCGGCATCGCCGTGGTGCTGTTCAGTGCACCCCACTGCGGCAGTTGCCGGGCCTGGAAGCGGCTGCTTCCGGAGTCACTGGGTGGATTGGATTACCGCCTGTTCGAAGTGGATGTCAGCGAAGCTACAGGCGTGGCGCGCGGTTTCGGCATTTTTCATCTGCCGACGATCTACCTCTATCGCGATGGCCATTTTCATGCCGAGCTGCAGTGCGAGGCTCGGCGCGAGGCAATCCGCGAGGCCGTGCCCCGCCTGCTGGCCGCGCCAGCGCAGGACGAGCCCTAAGCGTCCATCAGGCCAAAGCGCGTCCGAGGAACACCACCGCGATGGTGACGAGGCCGATGCTGAGGTTGATGCCGATCAGCATCCGGATCTGGCCCAGCGCGGCGCCTCCGGCTTTCCAGTCCTGCGCGGCGACGGCGCGCTTGAGGCGACCATAAGGCGCAAAGAATACGTGCGCGAAGATCACCATCATCAGCACACCCAGCACCAGCATGGCCAGGGCGTAATGCGGCGCAGCCATGCCGCCGAACACCATCAACATGTGCAGGCCGGTGGCCAGGATCAGCGCGACCGACACCCACACCCAGGGAAAGAATTTGCCGAACACGCCGGCCCACAGAGTGAGCCGCTGCGGCGGCTCGAGCACGCTGGCGGCGACCGGACGCAGTGCCATGTAGGCGAAGAACATGCCGCCGACCCAGATGACGACGCTCAATACATGCAGGAACAGGGACAGGCTCATGACTTTCCTTTCAGAATAAAACGGCTTGATCGAGAACGAGTTTGACTGGCGCAAAGCTGCGGCGGTGATGCGGACAGGCGCCGTGCGCCTTCAGTGCGGCCAGATGCGCGGCGGTGCCATAGCCCATATGGTTGGCAAATCCGTAGGCCGGATAGTCGTCGTGCAGACGGCACATGTACTGGTCGCGCGCGGTCTTGGCGAGGATGGACGCGGCGGCGATCGCGGCGACTTTGTCATCGCCCTTGATCACCGCCTGCGAACGCCATGTCCAATTCGGGCAGCGGTTGCCGTCGACCATCACGTCGTCTGGCGGCCGCCCGAGCCCGGCGACGGCGCGCTGCATCGCCAGCATCGTGGCCTGCAGGATATTCAATTGATCGATTTCGGCGACGCTGGCCTCGGCCACGCACCAGGCGGCGGCGTACTTGCGAATTTCATCCGCCAGACGTTCGCGCGCGGCGGCTGACAGCTTCTTGGAATCGCGCAGGCCGTCGATCGGCCGTTCGGGATCGAGCATGACCGCAGCCGCCGTCACCGGTCCCGCGAGTGGGCCGCGGCCGGCTTCATCGACGCCGCACAAGCCGAACGGGCCGACATGCAGGATTACCGACTGGCGCGACGTCATGCGCCCTCCAGATAAGGCTCGAGCGCGTCGGCGATGCGCGCGCTGGCGTTCTGCCGCAGGCTCAGGTGCATGGCGCGGAAGGTTTCGATGGCCGCGTTTCGCCGCGGCGTGTCGGCCAGCCAGGCCAATGCATCGTTCGCCAGGTTTTCGGGCGTGGCGGCTTCCTGCACCCGTTCCGGCACCACGAAATCGCGCGCCAGGATATTCGGCAGTCCGATCCAGGGCTGCAGCGCCTTCTTGCGCATCAGATATGCGGTCAATGCAGGCATACGGTAGGTGATTACCATGGGCTTCTTGAATAGTGCAGCTTCGAGCGTGGCGGTACCCGAGGCCACCAGCGCGACATCACACGCCGCCAGCGCGGTGTGCGACTGGCCAGCCAGGATGTGCAGCGGCAGTTGCAGGCTCTGCGCCGCCTGCCGAATCAGCCGTGCGGCCGCCTCGCTGGCGGCGGGCAGCACGAATTGCGCCTCCGCATGCTGCTGATGGATGCGCATGGCCGCGTCGAGCATCAGCCGCGCATGGCGCTGCACCTCGGACAGCCGACTGCCCGGCAGCAGCGCGATCACCGGCCCGGATACCAGGCCCAGTGCGGCGCGTGCGCCCGCGGTATCGGGTTCCAGCGGAATCACGTCGGCCAACGGATGACCCACATAGCTGACCGGGATGCCGGCGTCGCGGTAAATCTGCTCCTCGAACGGGAATACCACCAGCATGTGCGAGACAGCCTGCTTGATGCGATGGATGCGCTCGGGCCGCCACGCCCACAGCGAGGGACTGACAAAGTGCACGGTAGGGATGCCGGCCGCCTTAAGCCGGGCTTCCAGCGTGAAATTGAAATCGGGGGCGTCGATGCCGACGAAGACGCGCGGCCGCGCGTTGAGGAAATGACGCGTGATGCGCGAGCGGATCCACAAGAGTTCCGGCAGGTGGGCCAGCACCTCAAAGTAGCCGTTGACCGCGAGCGTGTCGCTTGGGTAGATCGCCTCGACGCCGGCTTCGACCATGCGCGGACCGGCGATGCCGGCGGCGCGCAAGTTGGGGTGGCTTTTTTTCAGTGCAGCGACAAAGTGCGCACCGAGGAGATCGCCGGAGGCTTCGCCGGCGATGACTCCGAGATCAATCACCGGATGATGCCGCGCTCGGCGCGTGCGAGGAAGTCGAGCAGCTGCCGCACTTCGGGGTGGTTCGCCGCCTCGGGGGCAAGCTTGGCCTGCGCTTCGGCCAGCGTGTTGCCTTCGCGGTAGAGGATCTTGTAGGCGCGCTTCAATGCCGCCAGCGCTTCTGCGGTAAACCCACGCCGCTTGAGGCCTTCGCTGTTGAGGCCATGCGGCGCGGCCGGCTGGCCGGATGCCAGGATGAAGGGCGGAATGTCCTTGAACACCACGCTGGAAATGCCGGTCATCACGTGGGCGCCGATCTTGCAGAACTGGTGCACGCCGGTGAAGCCGCCGAGGATGGCCCAGTCGCCGATTTCGGCGTGGCCCGCCAGCGAGGCATTGTTGGCGAAGATGGTACGGTCGCCCACCACGCAGTCGTGCGCGATGTGGACGTAGGCCATGATCCAGTTGTGGCTGCCGATCGTCGTGACGCCGCGATCCTGCACGGTGCCGGTGTTGAACGTGCAAAACTCGCGGATCACGTTGTGATCGCCAATTTCCAGACGGGTCGGTTCGCCGTCGTATTTTTTGTCCTGCGGCGCCTCGCCGAGCGAGACAAAATGGAAGATCTGGTTGTGCACACCGATTTTCGTATGGCCGGTGATCACGGCGTGCGCGCCGACCGTGGTGCCGGCGCCGATCTCGACGTGCTCACCGATGATCGAATAGGGCCCGATCTCGACGTCATCGGCCAGCCGCGCGCCCGGCGCGACCAGCGCGGTTTTATGAATCTTTTTCATGTCAGGGCTTGTCTCGCAGCGTGGCCATCAGTTCGGCTTCGGCGACCAGCACGCCGTCGACTTCGGCGCGTCCGGTGTATTTCCAGATGCCGCGCATCTCGCGCACGATGCCGACCTTAAGCACCAGCTGATCGCCCGGCTTGACCGGCTTCTTGAAGCGCGCGCCGTCGATGCCGGCGAAGTAAACCACGCCGATATTCTCGGGGGCGTAGTTCTTGGTCTTGAACGACAGGATCGCCGCCGCCTGCGCCATCGCTTCCAGAATCAGCACGCCCGGCATTACCGGCGAGACGGGAAAATGGCCGGGGAAAAACGGTTCGTTGATGGTGACGTTCTTGATCGCGGTGATGGTCTTGCCCAGTTCAAGCTCGGTGACGCGGTCGATCAGCAGGAAGGGATAGCGATGCGGCAGGTACTGCATGACCTGCTCGATGTCCATGATCATTTCTTTTCCAGTTCTCCGAGTTTTTGTTCGAGCGCCTTGACCCGCTTCACCAGCTTGTCGAGATTGCGCATGTGCACAGCGTTCCTCTGCCAGACTTCGTGTTCCGAGAACGGCAGTGCCGACGTGTAGGTGCCGGCTTTCGGCAGCGACTTGGTAATCAGCGTGTTGGTCGAAATGCGGGTGTTATCGGCAATCTCGATGTGGCCGAAAATCATCGCTGCGCCGCCGATGGTGCAGTGGCGGCCAATCTTTGCGCTGCCGGCGATGCCGGTGCAGGCGGCAATCGCGGTGTGCGCGCCGATCACCACGTTGTGCGCGACCTGGATCAGGTTGTCGAGTTTGACGCCCTCCCCGATCACCGTGTCTTCCAGCGCACCGCGGTCGATGGTGGTGCAGGCGCCGATCTCGACGTCGTCGCCGATCAGCACGCGGCCGATCTGCGGGATTTTCTCCCAACGCTCGCCGTCCGGCGCGAAACCAAAGCCATCGGAACCGATCACGCAACCCGAATGCAGGATGGCGCGGTCGCCGACCTCGCAGCGGGGGTAGAGCGTGACGTTAGCGTGCAGCAGGCAGTCGGCGCCGATGCGGGCGTGCTCACCGACGACGCAGTTGGGCCCCACTACGCTCCGCGCACCGACCACCGCGCCCTCGCCGATCACCGCACCGGCGGCAATGCTGGCGTCGGCGGCGATGTTCGCATCGACGGCAACGCTGGCCGCGGGATGGACCCCCGCAGGCGGTCGCGGCGGTGGATTCAGCAGCGCCGAAACGCGCGCGAAATACAGGTAAGGGTTGGGGGTGAGAATGCGTGGCAATTCGGTGGCATCGCGCGCATCGGGCGGCAGGATGACCGCGCCCGCCCGGGTGCCCGCCAGCTGGGCGAGGTATTTGCTCTGCGAGACAAAGGCGATCTCGTCCGCTGTGGCGCGCTCAAGCGGCGCCACCTGCTGCACCGACCGCGTCCCGTCGCCGACGAGCTCTCCGCCGAAACGGGCGACCAGCGCTGCCAGTGTCACGGCCATCGGATAAACCGAATTTTGAGGTTGGCCTTACTTGCCACCCAGGGCCTTCATCACCCGGTCGGTGATGTCGCTCTTGGGGTCGACGAAAACGGCCTGTTCGACGATCAGGTCGAATTTCTCGGCGCGGGCGATCTCCTGGATCGCCCTGCGCGCGCGCTCCTGAATCTGGCCCAACTCCTCGTTGCGACGCAAATTGAGGTCTTCGCGGAATTCGCGTCCCTGGCGCTGCAGGTCACGATTGAGGTTGCCGAGATCGCGTTCCTTGGTCTTGCGGTCGGTATCCGACATGGTCACGCCATCCTTGTCCAACTGGGCCTGCAGGTCACGCGCCTGTTTGGCGAGCTTTTGAAGCTCCTGGTCGCGGGCAGCAAATTCACGCTCGAGCTTCTTTTGCGCGGCAACCGACAGCGGCGCTTCGCGCAGCAGGCGCTCGGTGTTGACGAAACCGATTTTGGTGTTGGCCAGAACAGGCGCCGCCACGAACGCGGACGCCAGCAGCAGGGAAACGGCGAGTTGCTTGAACTTCATCATTAAATACTCCAGAGACAGCTTGCTTCAGAACACATTGCCGAAGGTGAATTGGAACACTTCGGTCTCATCACCCGTTTTTTCGACCAGCGGCTGCGCCAGGCTGAATTTGAGCGGGCCGAGCGGCGATACCCACAGCACCGCGATGCCGGCAGAATAACGCAGGCCGTCGATGGAAAAGTCCTCGTTCGTTCCATAGGCGGCGCCCGCATCAACAAATGCAGACATGCGCAGGGACTGGTTGTCCTTGAGTCCCGGCAGGGGGAAGAAGAGTTCCGCGTTGCCGACGATGCGCTTGTTCCCGCCCAGCGCATCGCCATTGGAGGCCTTGGGGCCCAGCGAACCACTTTCGAAGCCGCGCACCGAACTGGTGCCGCCCGCGTAGAAGTTCTTGAAGAACGGCAGCGGCTTGCCTGACAGGCCGTCGCCGAAACCGATCTCGCCGTTCAGCATCAGCGTGAAATCCCGGGTCATCGGGAAATACTGCTGATGCTGCAGCGACAGCTTGTAGTACTGCAGGCTGCCGAGCGGGGTGCCGACTTCGGCCGCGACGCGCTGGAAAATCCCCCGCGTCGGGAACAGGGCGCTGTTGCGGGTGTCGCGCGCCCATGCGGTGTCGAGGCGCAGCGTATCGTTATCCTCGCCGAATACGTTGACGAAATCGACATACTGTACCGGCGCCGTCGCCGGATCGATGGTGAGCGAGGTCTGCTCGTAGGTCAGGCCGAGGGTAATGAAATCCCGCTCGTTGACCGGCAGGCCAAAGCGCACGCCCGCACCGTAGGTCGAAGACTCGTAATCGCCCACGTTGTCGAGTTCGGTCGCGTCGACGTCACGCCGGTACAGGTCATAGCCGAGGCTGATGCCGTCGATCGTGTAGTACGGGTTGGTGAAGGACAGCGAATACACGGTATTGACACTGCCCGAGTTGAGCTGGGCCGACAGCCGGTTGCCGGTGCCGAACACGTTGTTTTGCGACACCGAGCCCGACAGCACCAGGCCTTCGGACGAGGAGAAACCCGCGCCCAGCATGATGTTGCCGGTCGACCGCTCGGCCACGCTGACGTTGACGTCGACCTGGTCGGTGGTGCCCGCCACGCCCGGCGTCTCGATATTGACTTCGCTGAAGTAGCCCAGGCGGTCGAGTCGTTCACGCGAGCGGTTGATTTTCTCGGCGTCGTAATACGCGCCCTCCATCTGGCGGATTTCGCGGCGCACCACTTCGTCGCGCGTCTTGGCGTTGCCCGCCACGTTGATGCGGTTCACATACACGCGCCGGCCCGGGTCGACGAACAGGGTGAACGCCACCGTGCTTTTTTCCTTGTCGAGTTCAGGCACGGCGTTGACGTTGGCAAACGCATAACCGTCGTTGCCGAGGCGGTCGCCGATTTTCTTGGTGGTCTCGGTCAGGCGGTCGCGCACGAAGACTTCGCCGGGCTTGATCGTGATGAGCTTCTGCAGTTCCGCCTCCGGCACCAGCATCTGTCCCGCCAGCTTGACGTCGGACACCTTGTATTGCGGCCCTTCGGTCACGTTGACGGTGACGTAGATGCCCTGCTTGTCGGGCGAGATCGACACCTGGGTGGAGTCGACGTTGAATTCGAGGTAGCCGCGGTTGAGATAGAACGAGCGCAGGGCCTCGATGTCGCCGCCCAGGCGCGACTTGGAATACTGGTCGCTCTTGGTGTACCAGGTCAGCCAGCCGGGCGTGGTGGAGGAAAACTGCTTCAGCAGTTCCTTTTCCTTGAATGCCTGGTTGCCGACAATGTTGATCTGCTGGATCTTCGCGCTGTCACCTTCGACCACATCGAACTGGACCGCAACCCGATTGCGTTCCAGCGGGGTCAGCGTGGACTTGATCTCGACCGCGTACTTGCCGCGGTTGAAGTACTGCCGCTGCAGTTCCTGTTCGGATTTTTCGAGCAGCGCGCGGTCGAGCACGCGGCCCTCGGCCAGGCCCGTCTGCTTGAGGCCGGCTTTGAGGTCTGCGTCGGAAAATTCCTTGATGCCGTTCAGGGTGATCTTGGCGATCGAGGGGCGCTCCTCGACGGTGACGATCACCACGCCGTCGCGCGCTTCCAGCCGCACATCCTTGAAGAAGCCGGTGGCGTACAGCGCCTTGATCGCCGCGGCGGTCTTTTCGTCGGTCATCACGTCGCCGACCTTGACCGGCAGGTAGCTGAACACCGTGCCCGCCTCGGTACGCTGGATGCCCTCGACCCGGATGTCCTTGACGACGAAAGGCGCTTCGGCCCAGGCAGAGTGCGCAGCAAATACGGTGACAAGGGCCAGCGTCAAACGGTTCAGGGTCATGGTTGTTTTATCCGCTTATCAGGCGTTGCAAATCGTTGAAGAGGGCGAACGACATCAGCATCAGCAGGAGCACCATGCCAACGCGCGCGCCCATTTCCATGACGCGCTCGGGCACCGGCCGGCCGGTCAAAACCTCGGCAACATAATACATGAGGTGTCCGCCGTCCAGTAGCGGGATCGGCAGCAGGTTCAGCACGCCCAGGCTCACGCTCACCAGCGCCAGGAAACTCACAAAACTGATCCAGCCCAGGGTGGCGCTCTGCCCTGCGTAATCGGCAATGGTCAACGGGCCGGACAGGTTCTTCCACGACACCTGCCCCAGCACCATGCGGCCCATCATTTCCAGCGTGAACACGCTCATGTCCCAGGTTCGGGTCGCGCCATGCCACAGCGCGTCGAGCGGACCGTAGCGCACCTCGGTCATCAGCATGGCCAGCACCGATTCGTCGACCTGTGGACCGGCGCCGATCTTGCCGACGCGCTGGCCGGCTTCGTCCACCGCGTCAGGCAGAACGGTCAACTCACCGCGCTGGCCCTGCCGCTCGTATTCAATGCGCAGGGCCTGGGCGGGATGCTGGCGAACCACTTGCACCCAACCCTGCCAGGTTTCCACCGTTTCATCGTTTGCCGCGAGCAGGCGGTCGCCGGTCTGCATGCCTGCGCGCGCAGCGGCCCCGTCCGCCAGCATCTGACCGATCACGGGCGCGATCACGGGGTCGTAACGCACAATGCCGAGCGGGCGCAGGATGTCCTGCTCCAGATTCTCGGTCTGCATCGGCTGGGCATCGAGCCGCACGCGGCGGCCGTCGGTCAGCTCCAGCGTGATCGCCTCGGACGCCACGCCCACGCGCAGCAGCGTCAGCCGCAGATCCTGGAACGACGGCGTATCGGTGCCATTGACGCGGCGGATTTCGTCGCCCGCCACCAGGCCGGCCTGCGCCGCCGGCGTGCCGGCGGGCGGTTCGCCGATGATGGGTTTCAGCGCTGGCAGTCCGTTCAGCAGCAGCGCCCAGTAGAACACGATGGCAAGCAGAAAATTGGCGGCCGGCCCGGCCAGGACGATGCCGATGCGCCGCCACACGCTGGCGCGGTTGAAGCTGCGATGCGCCTCGGCCGCCGGCACCTCGCCCTCGCGCTCGTCGAGCATCTTGACGTAGCCGCCGAGCGGCAGCGCCGACAGCGTCCATTCGGTCTGGTCGCGGCCGAAGCGGCGGGAGAGCAGCGGCTTGCCGAAGCCGACCGAAAAACGCAGCACCTTGACGCCGGCCCAGCGCGCCGCCAGGTAATGGCCGAATTCGTGCACCACCACCAGAATGCCGATGGCGATCAGGAACCACAGGACCGTATGCAACAGACTCATGCGCGCAAGGCTCCCAGATACAGGCCGGCCACGCTGCGGGCCTGGCGGTCGGCCTCGAGCAGATCCTCCAGGGTGGTGGCGGCGCCTCCGGCCAGTTTCTCCAGTGTATGCGCGATGCTGGCGGCGATGGCACCGAACGGCACGGCGCCGTCGAGGAAGCGGGCGACCGCGACTTCGTTCGCGGCGTTCAGCACCGCCGCCGCGTTGCCGCCCGCGGCGAGCGCATCAAACGCCAGCTGCAGGCACGGGAAGCGCGCCGTGTCGGGGGCCTCGAAGCTCAGCTGCCGGTTCATCAGTTCGAGCGCCGGAACGCCGGCCTCGATGCGCTCGGGAAAACCCAGCGCGTAGGCGATCGGGGTGCGCATATCGGGCGTGCCCATCTGCGCGATCACCGAGCCGTCGGCGTACTCGACCATCGAATGCACGATGCTCTGCGGATGCACCACCACCTTGATCTGGTCGGGACGCGCGTTGAACAGCCAGCGCGCCTCGATCACTTCGAGGCCCTTGTTCATCAGGCTGGCCGAATCGACCGAAATCTTTTTGCCCATCACCCAGTTGGGGTGCGCCACGGCTTGTGCCGGGGTGGCCGCGGCGATCGCGTCGGCCGACAGCGTGCGGAACGGGCCGCCGGAGGCGGTGAGCCACAGCGCCTTCACCCCGGCCTGCTGGAAGTCGCCGTCGAAATCGCGCGGCAGCGCCTGGAAGATGGCGTTGTGCTCGGAATCGATTGGCAGCAGCTCGGCGCCGCTGGCGGCGATCGCATCCATGAACAGCTGGCCGGACACCACCAGGGTTTCCTTGTTGGCCAGCAGAATCCGCTTGCCGGCCTGGGCCGCCGCGAGCGTGGCCGGCAGGCCGGCGGCGCCGACAATCGCGGCCATCAGCGTATCGACTTCGGGGGCGGTGGCCACCTGGGTGAGCGCGGCAGCGCCTTCGAGCACCTCCACGCCCAGACCTTCGGCGGCAATCCGCTTGCGCAGCGCAGCGGCGGCGGCCGGCTCGCTCATCACCGCAAAGCGCGGGCGATGGGCGCGGCACTGCTCGACCATGCGCTCGACCTGGGTGGCGCCGGTCAGCGCGAAGATTTCGAAGCGGTCGGGATGGCGCGCCACCACATCGAGCGTGTTGACGCCGATGGTGCCGGTGGCACCGAGGATGGTCAGCACGCGCGGTTTCATGCGGTGGGCATTCATGCAGCGCGCGCCAGCCACATCAGCATGCCGCTGGCGATCGGCAGGGTGGCGGTCAGCGCGTCGATGCGATCGAGCACGCCGCCATGGCCCGGCAGGATGTCGCCGCTGTCCTTCATGCCGGAGACGCGCTTGATCCAGGATTCGAACAGGTCGCCCAGCACCGACAGATACAGCAGCACGGCGATCAGGACGAACAGCGAAACAAACGGCATGCCGGCAAACGCGCTCACCATGGCGGCATACAGCGCCAACGCGACCAGCGCGCCCGCCACGCCCTCCCAGGTCTTGCCGGGGCTGATGGTGGGGGCGAGCTTGTGGCGACCAAAATGCCGGCCGGAAAAATAGGCCGCGGTATCGGCGACCCAGACGACCGCCATCACGCCCAGCAGCACGGCCGGACCGCGCGCATGCAGATCCACCAAGGCCGCCCAGGTGGGCAGCAGCACCACAACGCCGACCATGGCGCGCGCGAACGGTGCCTCGACACGCCAGTGCCCCGCCAGCCACAGCGGCACCACCAGCAGCCAGAAGGCGATGGCCAGCCCGATCAAGCCGGTTTGAAACGCCGGCCAGTCGAGTGCGGGCAGGTACGGCAGCCCCAGTGCACACAGCGCCAGCAGTACCGCGTAGAGGCGCGCGGAAACCGGCGGAAAGTGGCTCAACCTCGCCCATTCGTGCGCCGCCACACCGGTCACGCCGGCCATCAGCACGCCCCACAACCACGTCGGCGCCCACAACACCGCCGGCACGAATACGGCCAGCAGCAGCATGGCGGTCAACACGCGGCGGGCTAATGGTGTCATGGATGGACCATCCGGCATGCCGTCACGATGCGGCGCGTACCTGTTCGCTGGTGCGGCCGAAACGGCGCTCGCGCGCACGGTAGGACGCAATCGCGGCGTCGAGCGCCGCATTGTCGAAATCGGGCCATAAGGCATCGGTGAAATACAGCTCGGTGTAGGCCAGCTGCCACAGCAGGAAATTGCTGATGCGCTGTTCACCACCGGTGCGGATGAAGAGGTCGGGCTCCGGCATGTCGGCCATGCTGAGCTGTTGCGCCAGCATCTCCTCGCTCACGTCCGCCGCATCCAGGTTCGATGCCATCAGCTTTTTGACCGCCTGCACCACATCCCAGCGGCCGCCGTAATTGGCCGCCACCGTGAGGACAAGGCGGGTGTTGTCGCGCGTCAGCGCCTCGGCGTCGCGGATCAGGGCCTGGATGCGCTCGGAGAACCCCGACAGGTCACCGATGACGCGAAAGCGGATGCCGTTCTCGTGCAGCTTGGCGACTTCGTTTTCCAGCGCGCGCATGAAAAGTTCCATCAGCAGGGTGACTTCGTCCTGCGGGCGCCGCCAGTTTTCCGAACTGAAGGCAAACACCGTCAGATGCGCCACGCCGCGCTCGGCGCAGGCCCGGATCACGCCGCGCAGCGCCTCGACCCCTTTGCGGTGGCCGGCGACGCGCGGCATCAGCCGGCGCTTCGCCCAGCGACCGTTGCCATCCATAATGATGGCGATGTGCCGCGGCACATCGGGGTTGGCCGGAGTCGCTTTCAGGGTCGGGGTAGACACGCGGGGCTGCTCAGACTGCGAGCAGGTCTTTCTCTTTGTCGGCCAGCATCTTGTCGATATCGCCGATGAATTTGTCGGTCAGCTTCTGCACCTCGTCCTGGGTGCGACGCTCCTCGTCCTCGGTCGCGGTCTTGGCCTTGACCATTTCCTTCACCGTGCCGTTGGCATCGCGCCGGATGTTGCGCACCGCGACGCGCGCGCCTTCAGCTTCGTTGCGCACCACCTTGATCAGGTCGCGGCGGCGCTCCTCGGTCAGCGACGGCATCGGCACGCGGATGATGTCGCCGTGCGCCGCCGGATTCAGGCCGAGGTCGCCGTCGCGGATGGCTTTCTCGATCTTGGCGACCATGTTTTTTTCATACGGCTGCACGCCCAGCGTGCGCGAATCGACCAGGGAAACGTTGGCCACCTGCGGCACTGGCGTCGGATTGCCGTAATAATCGACCATGACGTGGTCGAGGATGCCGGTGTGGGCGCGCCCGGTGCGTACCTTGGCCAGGTCGTTTCTCAGCGCATCCAGCGTCTTGCCCATTTTCTGTTCGGCGGATTGCTTGATCTCGGCGATGGTGGGTTCAGCCATGTCAACTCCTCTACGTGTAGATCACGAACTCAAGGTCACGCGCGTGCCTTCGTCCTCGCCCATCACCACGCGCTTGAGCGCGCCGGGCTTGAAGACGTTGAACACGACCAGGTTCAGGTTCTGTTCGCGGCACAGCGCGAACGCGGCGGTATCGAGCACGCCCAGATTTTTTTCGATGGCCTCGTCGAACGACAGGCTGTGGTAGCGCGTGGCGCCCGCGTCCTTCTTCGGGTCGGCCGTATAGACGCCGTCGACCTTGGTTGCCTTCAAGAGCAGGTCAGCGCCGATCTCCGCCGCACGCAGCGCCGCTGCAGTGTCGGTGGTAAAGAACGGGTTGCCGGTGCCGCCGCCGAAAATCACCACCCGCCCGGCCTCCAGATGACGCACCGCGGTGTCGCGCTCGAAGTCCTCGCCGAGGTGGGCGATGTGCACCGCGGTCTGCACCCGCGCATCGACGCCCGCCTGCTGCAGCGCATCCTTCAGCGCCACCGCGTTCATTACCGTGGCCAGCATGCCCATCGAATCCGCGCTGGCGCGGTTCATGCCGGACAAGGCGCCAGTGGCACCGCGAAACAGGTTGCCGCCGCCGACCACGATGCCGACCTGCACACCGGCCGCCGCCACGTCACGGATCTGGCCAACGAAACCGGCCATGGTTTCAGCGTGGTAGCCGAAGCCCTCCGGCCCCATCAGGGCCTCGCCGGACAGCTTCAGCAGAATACGTCGGGCAGGCGCCATGTCGGGTCAGACCTGGGACGCAGCGGCCACTTCGGCGGCGAAGTCGGACACCTTCTTCTCGATGCCCTCGCCCACCACGTACATCATGAAGCCGTGGCACTGCGAGTTCTTCGACTTCAGCACCTGCTCGACGGTCTGCTTGTCGTCCTTGACGAAGGGCTGCGACAGCAGCGTGACTTCCTTGAGGAATTTCTGCACCGTGCCTTCGGCGATCTTGTCCAGCATGGCTTCCGGCTTGCCGGCTTCCTTGGCCTTCTCGATCGCGACGCGGCGTTCCGTATCAATGAGCTCCTGCGACACGCCCGAGGCATCCAGCGACTTCGGCTTCGACGCCGCGATGTGCATGGCAACGTCACGCGCCAGCGCTTCGTCACCGGTGACGTCGACCAGCACGCCGATCTTGCCGCTGTGGATGTAGCTGGCGAACTTGCCCTGGCCGTCCAGCCGCACGAAGCGGCGCACCGACATGTTCTCGCCGATCTTGCCGACCAGCTCGGTGCGGAACGCTTCGACCGTGGCGCCCTTGTAGGGCAGCGCGGACAGCGCGGCAACGTCTGCCGGCTTCTGGTTCAGCACCATCTCGGCCAGCGCGTTGGAGAGCGCAAGGAAATCGTCGTTCTTGGCGACGAAGTCGGTTTCGCAGTTGACTTCGACCATCGCGGCCGACTTGCCGTCGGCGCTGATGGCGATGGTGACCACGCCTTCGGCGGCGACGCGGCCGGCGCTCTTGGCGGCCTTGTTGCCGAAGCGCACGCGCAGGATTTCTTCCGCCTTCTGCATGTCGCCGCCGGCTTCCGACAGCGCCTTCTTGCAATCCATCATCGGCGCGTCGGTTTTCTCGCGCAGTTCCTTGACCATGCCTGCAGTGATTTCTGCCATTTCGTACTCCTGTCCAGTTTCTTCAATACAGAAAGAGGGGCCATCGCCCCTCCTTAAAATCTGTTCGCCGGAACCCGGTCCCGGCGAGGTGGCGTGCGTCGCGCTTATTCGGCGGCGGGCGCGGTGTCTTCCTCGACCTCGACAAACTCCTCGCCGCCGACGATGTCGCTGAGGACCTGCGAACGGCCTTCCAGCGCCGCATCGGCCATGCCACGGGCGTACAGGCGAATCGCGCGGGCGGAGTCATCGTTGCCGGGGATCACGTAGTCCACGCCTTCCGGGCTGTTGTTGGTGTCGACCACGCCGATCACCGGAATGCCTAGTTTCTTGGCCTCGACCACGGCACCCTTCTGGTAGCCGACGTCGATGATGAACAGCGCGTCGGGCAGGCCGCCCATTTCGCGGATGCCGCCCAGGCTGCGGTTCAGCTTGTCGACTTCGCGCTGCACGGTCAGGGTTTCCTTCTTCGACAGACGGCCCGGCTCGGCCAGGTTGGCCTCGAGGTCGTTCAGACGCTTGATCGACTGCTTGACCGTCTTGAAGTTGGTCAGCATGCCGCCCAGCCAGCGGTTGTCGACGTAGGGCATGCCGGCGCGCTCGGCTTCCTCGCGGACGATTTCACGCGCGGCGCGCTTGGTGCCGACGAACAGCACGCTGCCCTTGTTGGCGGCGAGCTGACGGACGAATTTTTGCGCATCCTGGAACAGCGGCAGCGACTTTTCCAGGTTGACGATATGGATCTTGTTGCGATGGCCGAAAATGAACGGGGCCATCTTGGGATTCCAGAAGCGGGTCTGGTGGCCGAAGTGGACACCGGCTTCCAGCATTTGACGCATGGTGACAGACATGAAAATCTCCTAAAGGGTTAAGCCTCCACCCGTCAGCAGCTGCGCGTTTTCGAACCGAACGCGCCGCCACCCTTTAATGACAGGTGTGCGAATTTGTCCGAACCATTTCGGACAGCCGGCGATTCTAATTCGATTGGGCGCTTATTTCAAGGTTCGCCCTCAGCCCGCCGGCTGTGCGGCGATCTGCAGCCAGGCCTCCAGCCCGCCGCCGCCGCGCGCCCGCAGGCTGACCTGCCAGCCCTGCGCATCGGCCAGCTGGCGCACGATCGCCAGCCCCAGCCCGGAACCGCCGGTGCTGGCGCTGCGCGAGGCTTCGAGCCGGTAGAACGGGCGGAACACGGCTTCCCGGTCCGCTTCCGGAATGCCGGGGCCGCGATCGAGCACGCCGATACGGCAGCCGCCTGCCATCGCTTCTGCCCGCAGGATGACCGGCTGGCCGCCGCCATAGCGCAGGGCGTTCTCCAGCAGGTTGGCGAGAATGCGGCGCAAGGCGCCCACCGGGACATCCAGTTCGATATCAGGCGCCTCGACCTGCACCCGTTCCGCTGCACCCGGGGTGGCCTGCACCAGATCAGCCAGCAGCTCGGGCAACGCCACCCGCTGGTGGGCTTCGTGGCCGAAGCCGCGCGCCAGCGTCAGTACGTCGCCGATCAGACGATCCATTGCCTCGATGTCGCCCTCCACCTGCGCCGCCAGTTCCGCGCTCGGCCTCTTCACCAGCATCTCCACCGCCAGCCGCAGCCGTGCCAGCGGCGTGCGCAGGTCGTGCGACACGCCGGCCAGCAGCACGGTACGGGCGGCCAGCAGATCGTCCACCTGCTTCGCCATTTCGTTGAAGCGGCGGCTCAGGGCAGCGATCTCGCGCGGACCGGTTTCGGGCAGGCGTTCCGGCGTCTGCCCGCGCCCCAGCGAGGTGACCGCCTGCTGCAGCCGCTGCAGCGGGCGGGTGGCGCGGCGCGCCAGCCACCAGGCTGCGAGCAGGGTCAGCAGCGCGCCGCCGGCCAGCGAAGCCAGAAGGGCATGGATCGGGCGCGGGCCGATGCGGCTGTGGGGGAAGCCCACCGAGAGTTGCCTGCTGCCTGCCGGAAGCGACACCCAGAACCATTGCGCCCCCTGGATTTCCTCGCGCGACGACACCACGGGCCCGCCCACCCGATCGTTCAGCGAAGCCGTCAGAAAGTGCAGATAGGGTTCCCGCCACGAAGGGCGCTCGGGATCCTGCGGCGGCTCGGCGCGCAGCGCCAGCCCGTGCGAACGCGCCAGCTCGATTTCAAACGCAGGGCGGGTGACGGGCGGCAGCTCGCTCCAGGTCTGCGCCGACAGCGCCATCAGGCCGGCCAGGTCGGCCGCCGATCGACGTGCCATCGGCAGCATCAGGAAATAGGTGACGGCGCTGGCCACCAGCAGTTCGAAGGCCAGGAAGAACACCACCAGCAGCAGGGCATTCTGCTGCGTCAGGCTCAGGCGCGACGATAATCTCACGTCTCGTCGCCGCGCGGATTGAACAGGTAGCCTTCACCACGCACAGTGCGGATGTAAACCGGTTCGCTGGAATCGGGCTCGATCTTGCGGCGCAGCCGGGTAACGCGGGTGTCGATGCTGCGGTCGAACGGATCGCGCTCGTAGCCCTTGAGCATGTCGACCAGGATGTCGCGCGACAGCACCCGCAGCGGGTGCTCGACGAAGATGCGCAACAGGGCGAATTCCGCGGTCGATAGCTTCACCTCGGCGCCGCCCCGGGTCAGTCGGTGGCTGGCGACGTCCAGCTGATAGGGGCCGAAACCGGAATGTGCGGTCTGCGGCCCGGGTTCCCGCTGTCCCTGACTGCGCCGCAGCAGCGCGCGCAGACGGGCCAGCAATTCGCGCGGACTGAAGGGTTTGGCGAGGTAGTCATCGGCGCCCATTTCCAGCCCGACCACGCGGTCGATTTCCTCGCCGCGGGCCGACAGCATGAGGATGGGCACGTTCGACTGGCTGCGCAGCCGGCGCGCCAGCGACAATCCATCCTCGCCGGGCATCATCAGGTCGAGCACGATGGCGTCCGGCATCCCCTGCTCCAGCGCCTGCCACATGGCCGCACCATCCATTGCCGTTACCACGGTGAACCCGCTGTCGCCCAGATAGGCCTCCAGCAATGTCCGCATGCCCGGGTCATCGTCCACCACCAGAATGCGGGCCGACGCACCCTGCATCATGGGCACATCCCAAGCCTCAACACGGCGGTTCGGCAGGAATCAGATTTATTCGCTTGCATGCTGTAATAATCGGAAAGTTTTTTGGCCAAACAAGCCTGTTTCCCCAAGCGGGCGCGGGCGCTAACCCGCGCTCAGGGCGGCATGGATCTCTGAATCATCCTACCCTACTTCAAGATGCTTCCAGTCGGGCAGACACACATCGACACACACTGACACGCGATGCCACCCCGTGGACATACCCGAGCCACTGCGCACGCCCAGAATCCGCCCCACGCTGTCAATCGTGATGGCGCAAATCGAACTTCAAACCTATAACCTGCTCATGCCACGCCTTCACCTGATCCTGTTGCCGTCTGTCCTGACCCTGATGTTTCCGGGCTGGGTCGAAGCAGACCAGAAAAAGGCGCCCGCCTCGCAAGTCCGTCCCCTGAACCTGTCCCTGCCGCAGGATGTGCTGCTGCACACACCGGCCAACGGGCAGGCTGATGAGGCGGCGCTGCGCAACTTGCGTGCACCCGCCCCAAGCGGGGATGGATCGAATGCAAACGCCCGCCCGACCAGCTTGCCTTATGGAGCTGGTTACGAACATCGTCATCAAGAGATGAGTGGGGCGGGCGGTGCTGCTGGATCAGGCGGTGCTGCTGGATCGGGTGCCAGCGTGGGCAAGGGTGCAGGCCGGCGAGGTCGGTAAATTAATCCACGCTTAAGGAGCACCAAAGATGAAATCACTAAAAGTTCTTTCCCTGGTTTTGATTGCCACCAGCCTCGCCAGTGGCGCGGTCTACGCCAAGGGTGGCGGCGGCGGCAGTGGCATGGGGGGCGGCATGGGTAGTGGCCACGTTGGCAGCGCCGACCATGCCCAGCGCACCGAAACCCGGAGCCAGGAACGGACCCAGAAGCGCGACGGCTCGCAAGCCGGCAACGCCCAGCGCAATGAATACCGCTACGAAAATCGCTACGAAAACCGTGAGCGGATGCGTAACGGGGGCGATCTGCCGTCGATGCAGTAAACGCGCACAGCCGGGTGTTTTGTCTGGCTGACCGCATAACAGGGGGACGCCGTAGCGCGTCCCCTTTCTATTGCCCCTCGCTGGCGTGGTTTTCCGGTGCGTACCGGGCACGCTAGAATGCGTCTTTAGTTTCCAGTACCCGCACCATGACCGTCACCATCAAAACCGGCGCAGAAATCGAGGGCATGCGCGTTGCGGGCCGACTCGGCTCGGAAGTGCTTGACTACATCACGCCCTTCGTCAAACCCGGCGTCACCACCGGCGAGCTCGACCGGCTGTGCCACGACTACATGGTGAACGTGCAGGGCACCATCCCGGCGCCGCTGAACTATGCGCCGTCCGGCCACGCGCCCTATCCCAAGTCGATCTGCACCTCGGTCAACAACCAGGTCTGCCACGGCGTACCGAGCGACAAGCTGCTGAAAAACGGCGACATCGTGAACCTCGACATCACCGTCATCAAGGACGGCTGGCACGGCGACACCAGCCGCATGTTCGCGGTGGGTGACGTGTCGATCCAGGCCAGGCGCCTGATCCAGATCACCTACGAGGCGATGTGGGTCGGCATCGATCATGTCAAGCCGGGCGCGCGCCTGGGCGACATCGGCCACGCGATCCA
>CAZUVC010000026.1:29127-32487 GCA_964623745.1 uncultured Thiobacillus sp.
CTGCGTGCTCTACCTGATCTGCTACGAGGCCATGTTGTTCGTGATGGCACAGTTCAAGGCGCGGCGGATCTATGGGGCGTGCGGCCACGCGATCCAGCGCTTCGCCGAGAACCACGGCTACAGCGTGGTGCGCGAATTCTGCGGCCACGGCATCGGGCTCAATTTTCACGAGGACCCGCAGGTGCTGCACTACGGCAAGGCCGGTACCGGCCTGATGCTGGAACCGGGCATGACCTTCACCATCGAACCGATGATCAACGCCGGCCGCCGCGACATCCGCCAGATGCCGGACGGCTGGACCATCGTCACCAAGGACCGCAGCCTGTCGGCGCAGTGGGAACACACGATCCTGGTCACCGACAGCGGCTACGAAGTACTGACCGTCTCGGCCGGATCGCCCGCCGTACCCGACCACGTCCGCCGGGCCGCGTGAGCACGCCGCCGTTCGCCGACCTCCGCGAGCGGCTCAAATCGGGTCGCGCCGCACTCGCAGCCGGCTACCTCAAGCGCCGCGCCGCGGCGCATTACCTGACGCGCCACGCCGCACTGGTCGACGACGTGCTGTCCGAACTGTGCGAGCGGGTGCAGCTTCCTGCCGCCTATTGCCTGGCCGCCGCCGGCGGCTACGGACGCGGCGAGCTGTTTCCCGGCTCGGACGTCGACGTGCTGCTGATGCTGTCGCACGAGCCCGCGCCGGACGAACAGGCTGCGCTGGAAACCTGGGTGCAGGCGTGCTGGGACGTCGGCCTGGAAATCGGCCATAGCGTGCGCACCATCGAGACCTGCATCACCGAAGCCGATGCCGACATCACGGTGGAGACCAACCTGATGGAAGCGCGCTTCGTCTGGGGTAACAGCGCGCTGTTCGACGCCTTCGAGCGCCGCTTCCAGGCACGCTTCGACCCCCAGCACTTTTTTGACGGCAAGCTGGCCGAGCAGCAGGCGCGCCACGCGCGCTTCGACGACAGCGCCTACAAGCTGGAGCCCAACCTGAAGGACAGTCCGGGCGGCCTGCGCGACCTGCATACCATCCACTGGCTGGCGCAGGCCTGCGGCATCACCGGCGGCTGGAGCGGCATCGCGCGCGCGGGGCTGCTGACCCAGGCCGAGGCGCGCCGCATCGCGCGCGAGGAGCGCGCGCTGGCGACCCTGCGGATCCACCTGCATCTGCTGGCGGGCCGCCGCGAAGACCGCCTCGCCTTCGATTACCAGACCGAGCTTGCCGAGCGCATGGGACTGGCCGCCGCCACGCACAAGCGCGCGGGCGAAACCCTGATGCAGGGCTACTACCGCGCCGCCAAGCTGGTACAGCGCGCCAACGACATCCTGATCCAGTCGCTGCGGGTGCGGCTGTTCCCGGTGACGGCGCCGCCGCAGCCGATCGACGCCGATTTCCAGGTGCGCGCCCGCCTGCTCGAAACGCGCGCGCCCAATCTGTTCGAACGCAAGCCCGACGCGCTGTTGCGCATTTTCATCGTCTATGCCCAGCATCCTGCGCTGGCCGGATTCGAGCCGGCCACGCTGCGTGCGCTGTGGCGTGCCAGCACACGCATCGACGCTGCCTTCCGTGCCAATCCGACGCATCGGGCGCTGTTCATGACGCTGCTACGGCAACCCACCGGCATCACCCGCGCGATGCGCGCGATGCACCGCTACGGCCTGCTGGCGCGCTATATCCCGGCGTTCGGCCGCGTGGTCGGGCAGATGCAGCACGACCTGTTCCACGTCTACACGGTGGACGAACACATCCTGACCGTGCTGCGCAACATGCGGCGCTTCACCGTGCCCGAGCTCGCGCACGAATACCCGCTCGCCAGCCGTCTGATCGCCGCGTTTGACAAGCCCGAGTTGCTGTATCTGGCCACGCTGTTCCACGACATCGCCAAAGGCCGCGGCGGCGACCACTCGGTGCTGGGCATGGCCGATGCGCGCCGGTTCTGCCGCCAGCATGGGCTCGACCGAGCCGACAGCGATCTGGTCGCCTGGCTGGTGGAGATGCACCTGGCGATGTCGCGCACCGCGCAGAAAGAAGACATCAGCGATCCGGACGTGATCGCCGCGTTTGCCGCTCGCATCGGCAACCCGCGGCACCTGGCGGCGCTGTATCTGTTGACCGTGGCCGACATCCGCGGCACCAGCCCCAAGGTCTGGAACGCCTGGAAAGGCAAGCTGCTGGAAGACCTCTATCACGCCACCCACGCCCGGTTGGCTGGGGGTGACGAAGCGGTGGCCGACATCGCTGCCAAGCAGGCCGACGCGCGGGTCAACCTTGCCCTCTATGGACTGCCGAACAGTGCCGCCGACACCCTGTGGCAGCACCTCGATGCACGCTATTTCATCCGCTTCGACGCCCGCGACATGGCCTGGCAGGCGCGCATGCTGTGGCGCCGCACCAGCAGCCCCGATGCGGTGGTGCGGGCGCGCCTGTCGCCCGCCGGCGAAGGTATCCAGGTACTGGTCTACACGCCCGACCGCCCCGATCTGTTCGCCCGCATCTGCGGCTTCTTCGCGCGCATCCAGTACACCATCCTCGAAGCCAAGATCCACACCACCCGGCACGGCTATGTGCTCGACACGTTTCAGGTGATGGACATGGCCAATCGCGGCATTCACTACCGCGATTTTCTGAGCTATGTGGAGCACGAACTGGCGCGCGACCTCGATCCCGCGCGTCCGATGCAGGCGGTGCCGCGTGGCCGCCTGTCACGCCACCAGCGCCACCACCCCTACCCGACCACAGTCAGGCTGGAAGCCGACGCGAAGGGGCACGGCCACATGCTGTCGATCACCTGTGCGGATCGCGGCGGTTTGCTGTTTGCGGTGGCGGAAACCCTGATGCAGCATGACGTGAACGTCTATGCCGCCAAGATCGATACGCTCGGCGAGCGGGTGGAAGACACGTTTCTGATTCGGGGCGCCGGCCTCGACTCGCCGGCCGGGATGCAGGCGCTGGAAACCCGCGTGCGTGAGGTGCTGCAGTAGGGCGTGAAATTAGTGTTAACGCCCTAGTCAGGCGGACGGGCGGGCGTATTCGTCGACATAGCGCCCGCGCGCGGGCGCCTTGCGGGCAGGCGGCGCCTTCTTGCGCACGCCGTCGGCCGGTTTTTTGACTTTTTCTTCCGGCTCGGTCTTGGTGCGGTTGCGCACGCGCCCCGGGCGCACCACGGTACCCACATCCGCGGCCACCACGGCAAATCCGCCTCCGGCAGCATTCGCCTGGCCGTCGATCCCGCTACGCGGGGCCCTCGCCGGGTGGCTCATGCGTTCGGCCTCACTCAGACTCTCGCCAATGCAAATTTCGTCATATCCGCCTCCGGCAGCATTCGCCTGGCCGTCGATCCCGCTACGCGGGGCCCTCGC
>CAZUVC010000026.1:32587-45417 GCA_964623745.1 uncultured Thiobacillus sp.
CGGGTGGCTCATGCTGCCACCCTCCATTCTTTAAGACTGCCGGCCAGGGTGCGGGTGAGGGCGATGAGGCTGCCGAGGAGATCGGAACTGGGGGTGGCTTCGCAGAGATCAATCTTGCTGTCGGCGTAGACCGACAGAATCAGCAGGTTGTGCTGCACGTCCGCCGGCAGGTCGAGTGTGCCTTCGGCCAGCGCGGTCTGGATTGCGTGCCAGACCGTGCGGCTTGCCTGCAGGGCACGCGCCAGGCGCTGTTCGTGATCAGGGGTGTTCCAGTGCCGCTGCACGTCCATCAGCTGGGTGGCGATGTCGTCGAGCCGGGCGACCTCGCCCATCGCTACGCCGGTGCGGGCGGTGCGGTGCGGAATATGCAGAATCGCGGGTTCCGGGATCATTCTTGTCCTTGTTGCCTGTGCCGGGACACCACGCCCACGGTTACGCTACAAATTAGCGGTCAGGACCGGGACAACTTTAGACGGCAGCGATGTCACAAAACGACCGTTGGTCGGTTCAGTCGTCCTGCAGATGCTGGCCGGGGAACAGCACGTCGGTGAAGCCGAAGTCGCGCAGATCGCGGATACGCATGGGGTAGAGGATGCCGTTGAGGTGGTCGACCTCATGCTGGACCACACGGGCATGGAAGCCGCTCACGCTGCGATCGATCGGCCGCCCGGCCGCGTCGTGGCCCTGGTAGCGCAGGTCCACGTGGCGCGGCACCCGCCCGCGCATGCCGGGCACCGACAGACAGCCCTCCCAGTCCGTCTCCATCTCGTCGGACAGCGGGGTGAGCACCGGATTGACGAGCACCGTGAACGGCACCGATTCTGCATCCGGATAGCGAGGATTGAGTTGGTTCGGGTCGACATTGACCTCGAATATCACCACCTGCAGGCCGACGCCGATCTGCGGCGCGGCGAGACCCGCACCATTCAGCGCGCGCATGGTGTCGTGCATGTCGACGATCAGCTGCGCGAGCTCAGGCGAGCCGAAATCGCCCACCGGGCGCGCCGGCGCCAACAGACGCGGATCGCCCATCCTCAGGACGTCGCGGATTGCCATGGCTGCTCCAGTTGATTCAAGTCTGTGGCTTCGAGCCAGCGCCAGCCGCCGGGCGGCAGATCCGCAGGCAGCGGAAAATGGCCGACCGCTTCGCGGTGCAGCGCAACGACCCGGTTGCCGGTCGCGCCGATCATGCGCTTGACCTGATGGTATTTGCCTTCGGCCAGCGTCAGCTGCAGCGTGGTCGCGTCGAGCCGGTCGCATGCGAGGGCGGCAACCGGCACCTGCGTGTCGTTGAGCTGGACGCCGCTGCGCAGCGCATCCAGCATGGCATCCGTCACCTCTTCGGCGCAGTGGGCGCGGTAGACCTTGGCCACGCCTTTCTTCGGCGAGATCATGCGGTGGATGAACTGGCCGTCGTCGGAAAACAGCAACAGGCCGCTGGTGTCCTGGTCGAGCCGCCCCACGCACTGGACGCCACGCTGCAGCAGCAGCGGCGGCAACAGGGAATACACGCTCGGATGATGGCTGGGATGGTGCGAGCATTCGTAACCGACCGGCTTGTGCATCAGCACATAGGCCTGCGCGCGGTAAGGCCAGCTGACGCCGTCGAGCGTCAATTCCAGCCCGGCAGGGTCGACCTCGGCTTCGGGGTCGTCGCACAGCGTGCCATTGACCGCCACCTCGCCGGCCCGTATCCGAACGGTGCAGGCCTTGCGCGAACCGAATCCCTGCGACTGCAATGCACGCACCAGCTTCATGTCGCCCGCACCCAGCCTCAGGCCTTGCTTTGCGCAACGGCGTCGTCGGTCACCAGTTGTTCGATCAGGCGCCGCACCTGCAGCATCACTTCGCCCAGCATGGCCTGGACTTCACCCATCTGGATGCCTTCGGCTGAGCGCCCGCGGCCGGCCGCCTGGTTCACCACCGCACCGACGGCGGCGTAGCACAGCTCGAGTTCGCGTGCCAGGTAGGCCTCGGGCATGCCGGTCATGCCGACCATGTCGACGCCGTCGCGCTCCATGCGGTTGATTTCGGCTGCCGTTTCCAGGCGCGGTCCTTGCGCCACACCGTAGACGCCGCCATCGCGCAGCGTGATGCCGGCGCCTGCGGCGGCCTCGAGCAGCGCGGCACGCATGGCCTCGCAATACGGCAGGGTGAAATCGAGATGGACCACGGGCTTGTCACTGCCGACGAAATACGTCGCCGCGCGGCCGTGCGTGTAGTCGATGATCTGGTTCGGGATCACCAGCATGCCGGGAAGCAGGCCGGGGTGAATCGCACCGACGGTGGCCACCGAGACCACGCGGTCGACGCCATGGTCTTTCAGCGCCCACAGGTTGGCTCGGTAGTTGACCTCGTGCGGCGGAATGGTATGGCCATAGCCGTGGCGTGCCAGAAAGATCACCTCCTGGCCGCAGATGCGGCCGAAGGTGAGTGCGCCCGAGGGCTCGCCGTAGGGCGTGCGCGCCACCTGGCGGTGGGTGATTTCCAGATTGGCGAGCTGGGTGAGCCCGGTGCCGCCGATGATTCCCAACATGATCAGTCTTCCTTCAATGCATAAATTGCAGGCAGGTTGCGCCACACGCCGTAGGCGTCCATGCCGCAACCGAATACATAGCGGTCGGGCACGTCCAGTCCGACGAAATCGGCCCGGATCGGCTTGGCGAGGCCGTTGGCCTTGTCGGTCAGCACCGCCGACCAGACACGCGCCGCGCCCATTTCCAGCAACTTGTCACGGATCGCCGCCAGCGTTTCGCCCTCGTCCAGGATATCGTCCAGCACCAGCACATGGCGGCCGGCCACGCTTTGCCCCGGCAACACTTTCCATTCGATCTCGCCACCGTTCGTCTGGCCGCGATAGCGGGTGACATGCAGGTAATCGAACTCCAACGGAAAGCCCAGCTTCGGCAGCAGCTGCCCGGCAAACACCACCGCGCCCCCCATCACCGGCAGCACCAGCGGAAACGCCTCACTCAGGGCCTGGCCGATTTCGTCCGCCAGGCGATCGATCGCCGCCTGCACGGTTTCCGCAGACGCGACACACTCGGCATGGTCCAGCAGGTGCTGCGCTTCGGGCGGCGTCATGGCGTCAGGCATCCAGGCAAAAGTCGGCAGTCTAAGCCCTCGACGCCAATGTTTCCAGACTGCACGCGCCTCAAGTAAGCTTGCAGCATGTCGATTTCCACCTCGCCCCTCGCCCCGTTCGACGCCGTCGGCTGGCTGGCCGACGCGCACCAGCTGCCTTCGCCCAACTGCGATGCCCGGCCCGAAGGCACGGAGATCGAACTCATCGTCATCCACAACATCTCGCTGCCGCCCGGCGTGTTCGATGGCGATGCGGTGATCGAACTCTTCACCAATCGGCTCGACTGGGACGCGCATCCGTATTACCAGGGCATCCGCGGCCTCAGGGTGTCGGCGCATTTCTTCATCCGCCGCGACGGCACGCTGATCCAGTTCGTGCCGTGCAGCCTGCGCGCCTGGCACGCAGGGGCGTCGAGCTGGCAGGCGCGCGACTGCTGCAATGATTTTTCCATCGGCATCGAACTCGAGGGCACCGACGAGCTGCCCTTCACCGACGCCCAGTACGCGGCCCTGACGCCGCTGCTGCAGCAGCTGAAACAGGCCTACCCGATCCGCGACGTGGTCGGGCACAGCGACATCGCGCCCGGCCGCAAGACCGACCCCGGCCCCCATTTCGCCTGGCAGCGGCTCGATGCGCCGCTGGCCTGATTCGCTGCGGCACGCCGGCATTGGCCTCGCCGCGCTGCTGGCGCTGTCCGGCTGCGCCGCGACGCTCGATCTGGACACCGAACGCCCGATCTCGCATGCCGTTTCCCGGCACGCCGACACGCCGCTGAAAGCGCAGCTGGCGCAGCAGATTCCGGCGGGCGAATCGGGCTTTCACCTGCTGCACGACGGCCACGCCGCGCTGGCGGCCCGGCTGTCGCTGGCGCAACGCGCCACCCGCACGCTCGACGTGCAGTCCTACCTGTTTCATAACGACACCACCGGCAAGCTTGTCGCAGCCACCTTGCTGGCGGCGGCGGAACGCGGGGTACGGGTGCGACTGCTGGTCGACGACATCGACACCGCCGACAAGGAGCTGCGTCTCGTCACGCTGAACGCGCACCCCAATATCGAAGTGCGCCTGTTCAACCCCTTTCACACCCGCAGCGCCAGCCTGCTGGTCAAGGCTTGGCAGGCGCTGCTGGACCATGTCCGGCTCAACCGCCGCATGCACAACAAGGTCTTCATCGCCGACAACCAGATCGGCATCACCGGCGGACGCAATATCGGCGACGAGTATTTCAATGCCCACCCGGATTTCGCTTTCATCGACCTCGACGTTATCGCCGCCGGCGCCATTGTTGACGCCCTGTCGCAATCCTTCGACCAGTACTGGAACAGTACCGCCGCAGTGCCCGCGACCGCCCTGCCGGTCGCCCCGGAAGACGTCCAGCTGCTGCGCGCAACCCGTTTTCTGCAGCACTTTCGTTCCCGCAACCTGGATAGCGACTACGGCCGCACCCTGACGGCCGCCGACCCGCTGCCGAAGCTGCTGGCAGGCCATCTGTCCTGGCACCTCGCGCACGCCGACCTGATCGTCGACCCGCCCGAAAAAGCCATCAATCCTGAGACGGCCGCATCCGAACTGCTGATCGGCCAGCTTGCGGGCTTGTGGATCGACCCCACGCAACGTGCGCTGATCGTCTCGCCCTATTTCGTGCCGGGCGCCATGGGCATGGCGTATTTCCGTTACTGGCGCCATCAGGGCGTGCAGATCGACGTGCTGACCAACGCCTATGCCGCCAGCGACGTCCCGCTGGTGCATGCCGGCTACGCCAATTACCGCGTTCCGCTGCTCGAAGCCGGGGTCAATCTCTACGAACTGAAACCGACTGCCGAACCGATCGGCGGGCGCCTGCGCGATCTCGGCAGCGGTTCGTCGAACGCCAGCCTGCACGCCAAGACCTTCGTCTTCGACGACGCGCATGTGTTCATCGGCAGCTTCAACTTCGATCCGCGCTCGATGCACCTCAATACCGAGATGGGGCTGGTCATCCGTTCGCACGCGCTCGCGCGTCAGGTGACTGCGATCATCGAGCACGCCATGCGTCCCGAACGCAGCTACCAGCCACGCCTGGTCGCCGCAGATGCTGACAATGACACGGGCACACGCCTGCAATGGCACGACACACACCAGGGCGTCGCGCGCGTTTCCGACGTCGAACCCGAAACCAGCCCGATCCAGCGCGGCCTGCTGCGCGTGCTGCAGGCGCTGCCGATCGAAGAACATCTGTAAGCCGCGCTAAAATCGAATCTTTGAGTTACCAGGACTGCGCATGCGCCTCGGCACCCCCCTCTCTCCTTCCGCCACCCGCGTCATGCTTCTGGGTGCGGGCGAACTCGGCAAGGAAGTCATCATCGCGCTGCAACGACTGGGGGTGGAGGTCATCGCGGTTGACCGCTACGCCAATGCGCCCGGCCACCAGGTGGCCCATCGCGCCTACGTGACCGACATGAGCGACCGCTCGGCCCTGCGCGCGCTGATCGAGGCGGAAAAGCCCCACTGGGTGGTGCCGGAAATCGAAGCCATCGCAACCGAAGTGCTGCTGGAGATCGAGGCCGCCGGCATTGCGGCCGTCATCCCCACCGCGCGCGCCGCCAACCTCACCATGAACCGCGAAGGCATTCGCCGGCTGGCTGCCGAAACGCTGGGGCTGCCGACGTCGCCCTACGTCTTCGCCGACACGCTGGCCGAGATGACCGCCGCCGCCGAAAAGCTCGGCTACCCCGTCATCGTCAAGCCGGTGATGTCGTCGTCCGGCAAGGGACAATCGAAAATCGACAATGCCAGCCAGCTGGGGGCGGCCTGGGATTACGCCTCCGCAGGCGGACGCGTCAACAAGGGACGCGTCATCGTCGAGGGGGTGATCGACTTCGACTACGAAATCACGCTGCTGACAGTGCGTGCGGTCGGCACCTCGGGCGACGTCGAAACGCATTTCTGCGAACCCATCGGGCATGTCCAGGTGGCGGGCGATTACGTCGAATCGTGGCAGCCGCAGCCGATGTCGGCCGCGGCGCTTGAGCGCGCGCAAGAGATTGCCGCCGCCGTCACCGGCAACCTCGGCGGCCGCGGCATTTTCGGTGTGGAGCTGTTCGTCAAAGGCGACACGGTCTGGTTCTCGGAGGTGAGTCCGCGTCCGCACGACACCGGCATGGTGACCATGGCCACGCAGCGACAGAGCGAATTCGAGCTTCATGCGCGCGCCATCCTCGGTTTGCCCGTCGATGTCAGCCTGCGCGAACCCGGTGCCTCGGCGGTGATCTACGGTGACATGGAGGCGGCCGGCATTGCCTACGACGGGGTGGCCGAGGCGCTGCGCACGCCCGGCGTCGACCTGCGGCTGTTCGGCAAGCCGCAGGCCTTTGCGCGTCGCCGCATGGGCGTGGCGCTGGCCGCCGCGTCCGACACCGAGACGGCGCGCCGCCACGCCAAGGCCGCTGCCGCCGCGATCAAACCGGTGAAACCCTGAGCATGCAGACGCACTACGAACGCCTCGGCGGTAACGACATCATCCGGCAACTGGTCGACCGCTTTTACGACCTGATGGACGAAGACCCGGACTACTACGGCATCCGCAAGCTGCATCCGGCCGACCTGACCGAATCGCGCAACAAGCTGGCATGGTTTCTCTCCGGTTGGACCGGCGGGCCGCCGGAATACACCGACCGCTTCGGCCACCCCTTCCTGCGTCGCCGGCATATGCCCTTCACCGTAGGCGTTGCCGAACGCGACCAGTGGATGGGCTGCATGATCCGCGCGATGCAGGACGTCGGCGTAGATGCGGCGCTGCAGCAGGAACTGACCGCGGCCTTCTTCAAGACCGCCGACTTCATGCGCAACCAGCCTGAATAAGATGAAACGCTTCATTGGCTGGAGTGTGCTTTTTTTCATGCTGGCCGGGCTCATTGTGCTGCCCTGGCTGGCGCTGGAGGACGCGCCCGCGATCGAACCGCCGGCAGAATTCCGCCGCACCGACCTGGCCTGGGTCAAATCGCTGTTTCAGAAGCACGACCCGCGCCGCCAGACCCCCGACGTGGTCCACACCATCCTGCTCGACGAAGCCGAGGTCAACCGGCTGCTCAATTACGCGGTCGAATTGCGCCAGGTCAACGGCATCGCGGCCGAGCTGACCCCCGGTCTGGCCACCCTCACTGCCACCCTGGCCGTACCGCGCAACCCGTTTGGCCGCTATCTCAACATCACCTCCGAAGTGGCGGATGTGCCCGGCGGCATTCGCATCCACAGCCTGCAACTCGGCAGCCTGCCGGTTCCGGGCGCACTGGCCGACGGTATCGCGCGGCTGACGCACCGCCGGCTGATGCGCGACGAAACCTACGCCGCGCTTGCCGAAGCGTTTTCCCGGGTGAATTTCGACGAAAACCAGGCCACGCTGGATTATCGCTGGCATCCCGTTCTGATGACGCAGATCGAGCGCAAAAGCGCGGAACTGCTGATCGCGCCGGAGGATCAGGCACGCATGCTGGTCTACGCCGAGCACCTGGACAGCCTGATCAAGCGCTATCCCCATGGCCGTACCGTGGCACTGGTTGAAGTTGCGGCGCCGCTGTTTGGCTTTGCCCGAACGATCGACGGCGACGAGGCCGAGGAAAACCGCGCCGCGCTCACCGCACTGGGCGCCTATCTCTCCGGCATCAGCCTGACCAAACTGCTGGAAGGCGACAGCCGCTCGATCCGACGCGCGCCGCGCGTGCTGCTGTCGCTGTATGGGCGGCGCGATTTTGCCGAACACTATGTGATTTCCGCCGCCCTCGCCGTCAACGGCGGAAGCCGGCTCGCCAATGCCATCGGCCTGATCAAGGAGGAAGAGGATGCGACCAGGGGCTCGGGCTTCAGCTTCACCGACCTGGCCGCCAACCGCGCCGGCGTACTACTCGGCGAGCATGCGCTGGGCGAGACCGCCGCGCAGGTTCAGCAACAGCTGGCCGCCGCCCGCAGCGATGCCGACCTGATGCCCGATTTCCGCGATCTACCGGAATTCATGCCGCAGATCGAATTCGACCAGCGCTACGGCCCCATCGGCGGGCCGCGCTACCAGCAGATCATCGACCGCATCGACGCCCGGCTGGCGGTGCATCCGCTGGCTCAATAAATAGTCAATAAACCCTGATATAATGCTGGGTTTCCCCGAATCCTGGCACCCATCATGTCCCGCAAGCTCCGCAACATCGCCATCATCGCGCACGTCGACCATGGCAAAACCACGCTGGTCGACCAGCTCCTCAAACAGTCCGGTACCTTCCGCGACAACCAGGCGGTTGACGAGCGGGTGATGGATTCCAACGACCTGGAAAAGGAGCGCGGGATCACCATTCTGGCGAAGAACACCGCCATCATGTACGGCGACTATCACATCAACATCGTGGACACGCCCGGCCACGCCGACTTCGGCGGCGAAGTCGAGCGCGTGCTCGGCATGGTCAACGGCGTGGTGCTGCTGGTCGACGCGGTCGAAGGCCCGATGCCACAGACGCGCTTCGTGACCAAGAAGGCCCTGGCGCTGGGACTCAAGCCCATCGTCGTGATCAACAAGGTCGACCGCCCCGGCTCGCGTCCGGACTGGGTCGTCGACCAGACCTTTGACCTGTTCGACAAGCTCGGCGCAACCGACGAACAACTCGACTTCCCGATCATCTATGCCTCGGGCCTGAACGGCTGGGCCTGCATGGACCTGAAGGATGCGCCGTCGCACGGCGGCGCCGCTGCCGACATGAAGCCGCTGTTCGACACCGTGCTAACCCACGTTCCCACCCCGCCCGGATCGGCTGATGCGCCGCTGCAGATGCAGATCGCCGCACTCGATTATTCGACCTACACCGGCCGTCTCGGCGTCGGCCGCGTGCTCAATGGCCGCATCAAGCCCGGCATGTCGGTGGTGGTGATGAACCATGAAGATCAGGTCGCAACGGGCCGCATCAACCAGGTGCTCGGTTTCAAGGGCCTGGACCGCGTGCCGGTGGACGAAGCCGAAGCCGGCGACATCATCATCATCTCGGGTCTCGACGACATCGGCATCGGCGTGACCATTTGCGACAAGGAAAATCCGGTCGGCCTGCCGGTGCTGCCGGTGGACGAACCGACGCTGAACATGGACTTCATGGTCAACGCCTCGCCGCTGGCAGGCACCGAAGGCAAGTTCGTCACCAGCCGCCAGATCCGCGACCGCCTGGCCAAGGAACTGCTGGTCAACGTCGCCCTGCGCGTCGATGAAACCGGCGACGCCGACGTGTTCCGCGTCTCCGGCCGTGGCGAACTGCACCTGACGATTCTTCTCGAGAACATGCGCCGCGAAGGCTTCGAACTCGCCGTCGGCAAACCACGCGTGGTCTACAAGGAGATCAACGGCGAGAAATGCGAGCCGTATGAAAACCTCACCATCGACCTGGAAGACGATCACCAGGGCGGCGTGATGGAAGAAATCGGCCGCCGCCGCGGCGAACTCACCAACATGGAATCCGATGGCAAGGGCCGCACCCGGCTGGAATACCACATTCCCGCGCGCGGCCTGATCGGCTTCCAGAGCGACTTCATGACGATGACGCGCGGCACCGGCCTGATGAGCCACGTGTTCGACGACTACGGTCCGGTGAAAGCCGACCTGCCCGGCCGCCACAACGGCGTGTTGATCTCGCAGGACAACGGCGAAGCCGTGGCCTACGCCTTGTGGAAACTGGAAGATCGCGGACGCATGTTCGTCTCGCCTGGCGACAAGCTGTATGAAGGCATGATCATCGGCATCCACACCCGCGACAACGATCTGGTGGTCAACCCGATCAAGGGCAAGCAGCTGACCAACGTCCGTTCCTCGGGTACCGACGAAGCCGTGCGTCTGACCACGCCGATCAAGCTGACGCTGGAATCCGCGGTGGAATTCATCGACGACGACGAACTGGTCGAGATCACGCCGAAGTCGATTCGCATCCGCAAGCGCCACCTGCAGGAACACGAGCGCAAGAAAGCCTCGCGCGCAGCGGCCTGATCCCCGCCCGGCTTGCGCCGGGGCTGCGTCAAAAAAAGCCCGGCTTCGCGCCGGGCTTTTTTACGTGGGTCACGGGTAAAATCGACGCCATGCGTCCTGTCGAAATCGCCCTTTTCATCGGCCTTGCCGTCCTCATTCTGCTGGCTGTGTTGTTGCTGCTGCGCCTCGGCGCATTGCGGCGCGAACAAACCGGACTGCCGGCGCTGCTGACGCAGGACATGGATGCACGCCACCGTGCGGTGCTGACCGACCTGCATGCGGGTCTTGCGCAGCAGTCCGACCGCATGCAGAGCCAGCTTTCCGCGCTGCAGATCGCGCAGACCGAACGACTGGCGGAAACGCGCGCCACCGTCACCGGCCAGTTCGGCCAGTTCCAGACCGTGATGCTGGAAAAGCTGATCGAGCAGGGACGCGCCGAGCAAAGCCTGCTGCAGGACACGCTGAAAGGCATGACCGCGCATTTCAACGAACGCGTGCAACAGCTGTCGCAGACGGTCGATGGGCGCCTGAACGAAATTTCCGGCAAGGTCGCCGAGCGGCTCGACGAAGGCTTCAAGAAAACCAATGAAACCTTCACTTCGGTGATGTCGCGGCTGGCGGTGATCGACGAGGCGCAAAAGAAAATCGAAGGCCTGGCGTCCAACGTCGTGTCGCTACAGGAAATCTTGGGCGACAAGCGCTCGCGCGGCGCCTTCGGCGAAGTACAGCTGGAAGCGCTGGTCAGAAACAGCCTGCCGCCCGACGCCTACGCGTTCCAGTACACGCTGAAAGGCGGTGCACGCGCCGATTGCGCGCTGATCCTGCCCGAGCCCACCGGCACGGTGTGCGTCGATTCCAAGTTTCCGCTGGAAAACTACAGCCGCATGTTCGACGACAGCCTGCAGTCGGGCGAGCGCGATGCGGCCAAGCGGCAGTTCAAGATCGACGTCAAAAAACACGTCGACGACATCGCCGCCAAATACATCGTCGACGGCGAAACCTCCGACGGCGCGGTGATGTTCCTGCCGGCCGAAGCGGTGTTCGCGGAGATCCACGCCTATCATCCGGACCTGGTCGAGCATGCGCAGAAAAAGCGCGTGTGGCTCACCTCGCCGACCACGCTGATGGCGGTGCTCAACACCGCGCGCGCGGTGATCCGCGATTCGGAAACGCGGCGCATGGCACACGTGATCAAGGATGAACTCTCCAAGCTGGCGAAGGATTTCGCCCGCTTCGACGATCGCATGAAAAAACTCGCCAGCCACATCGAGCAGGCCAACAAGGATGTCAGCGAAGTGCGCATCTCCAGCGACAAGATCAGCCGCCGCTTCCAGCAGATCGAGCGGGTCGAGCTCGAGCACCCGGACGTGGACGGCGCGCGCCTGCTCGACAGCGACGAATGAACTGGTTTACCCGCTGGCGGCGTGCCCGCATCCTCGAGCGGCATGCCATCTCTCCCGACGATTTCGACGCAGCCACCGCCGCGTTGCCCATCCTGCAGGGACTCGATGCGGCGGAACGCGCACGCCTGCGCGAAGCGGCCAGCCTGTTCATCCACGACAAGACGTTTTCCGCCGCCGGCGGCGCTGAAGTCGACGCCGCCACCCGGCACCAGATCGCGTTGCAGGCCTGCCTGCTGACGCTCAACCTGTCCGAGGACAGCTACCGCGGCTGGAGCGAGATCATCCTGTATCCCGAGGAATTCCTGCGCCAGCGCGAGGAGACCGACGAAGCCGGCGTGGTGCATCACTCACGCGATATCCTCGCCGGCGAATCGTGGCATGGCGGTCCGCTGGTGCTGTCGATCGCCGATGTGGCGGCGAGCGGTCAGGCTGACGGCTTCAACGTCGTGCTGCATGAATTCGCCCACAAGCTCGACATGCTCAACGGCGATGCCAACGGCTTTCCGCCCTTGCACCGCGGGATGGATGCCGCCGCCTGGGCGCGTGATTTCACCGCGGCCTATGAAGACCTGTGTGCGCGCGTCGATGCCGGCGAGGACACCGTCATCGACCCCTACGCGACCACCGACCCCGCCGAGTTTTTTGCGGTGCTGACCGAGGTGTTCTTCGAGACACCGCATCTGCTCCATGCCGAATATCCGGCCATTTACCGGCAGTTGCAACAGTTTTATCGCCAGCATCCGCTGGTGCGGCTGGCAGTCCATGCGCACGCCTAAGCCCCACACGGCCGCCCGCATGGCCGGCATCGCGCCCTTCCACGTGATGGACATCCTGGCGCGCGCGCAGGCGCTGGAAGCCGCCGGGCGCGACATCATCCATCTCGAAATCGGCGAACCCGATTTCGCCACCCCCGCGCCCATCGTCGAAGCGGGCGTCGACGCGCTGCGGGCCGGCCACACCCACTACACCGGCGCGCTGGGCCTGCCTGCCCTGCGCACGGCCATCGCCGGATTTTATGCGACACGCTGGCAGGTCACTGTCGATCCCGCGCAGGTGATCGTCACGCCCGGCGCCTCGGGCGCATTGCTGCTGGCGCTGGGTCTGCTGGCCGGCCCCGGGGACGAGGTGCTGATGGCCGACCCCGGCTATCCCTGCAACCGCCATTTCGCGCGTTTCTGCGATGCACGCGCGGTCAGCATTCCGGTCGGCGCCGACAGTGGCTTTCAGCTCACGCTCGACCTGATCGAACGCCACGCCACGCCCAGCACACGTGCGGTACTGATCGCCAGTCCATCCAATCCCACCGGCACCGCCATCACCCCGAATGAACTCGCTCGAATCCACGACTGGTGCGCGGCGCAGGGCATCGCGCTGATCG
>CAZUVC010000027.1:0-44900 GCA_964623745.1 uncultured Thiobacillus sp.
CAGGGCATCGCGCTGATCGTCGACGAAATCTATCTGGCATTGACCTACGACGGCGAGGAACACAGCGCCGCGCGCTGGGACGATGTGTTCGTCATCAACAGCTTTTCGAAATATTTCCTGATGACTGGCTGGCGCTTGGGCTGGCTGCGTGCGCCCGCCTGGGCGCTGGCCGATCTGGAGCGGCTGGCGCAAAACCTGTTTCTGGCCGCGCCCACGCCGGCACAGCACGCGGCGCTGGCTGCATTCTCGGCGATCACGCTGGCGGAACTCGAGACCCGCAAGGCCGAATTGCGCGAGCGCCGCGATTATCTGCTGCCTGCGCTGCGCGAACGCGGCTTCGTCATCCCGACCCAGCCGCAGGGCGCATTTTATTTATATGCCGATTGCAGCGCGCACACCGACGACAGCTTTCGTTTTGCGCAAAACCTGCTGCAGCAGGCCGGCGTGGCGCTCACACCCGGCCTCGATTTTGGCGAGCATCAGCCGCAACGCTACCTGCGCATCGCCTACACGCAGCCGCTCCCACGCCTGATCGAAGCGGTGGCCCGCCTCGACCGCTTCCTGGCGTAAGCACGCAGCCACAAATTGCAGGCGAAAAAAAACCGGCCCGAAGGCCGGTTTTTCGTTCCTGACCCGGTATTACTGGGCAGGAGCGGGAGCCGGAGCAGCACCAGCAGCTTCGCCAGCAGCGGTTGCAGCTTCGCCAGCAGCAGCAGCGGCTTCGCCAGCAGCGGCAGCAGCGTCGGTAGCAGCATCAGCAGCGGGAGCGGCTTGTTCAGCAGCGTCTACAGCAGCATCGCTGGCTTCGACTGCAGCTTCGCCAGCTTCGATTGCAGCTTCGCCAGCCACTTCAGCAGCAGGCGCAGCAGCTTCTTCTTTTTGGCCGCAAGCGGTCATGGAAACAGCCAGCAGAGCGGCCAGGAGGACGGAATATTTCATTTGATTTCCCTTAAATTACGATTGATAACCCACACCAGAGATCGGTCCGGGATTTGAGATCCAGCCGACGCGCGGATTCTAGCAAATCGGCAAAAGAAAACCACTATCTATTAATTTTCTTCCATTCCGGCCGTTACACGTTGTTACGCCGCAACACTTTGCGCTGTTCGCATGGGCTGCCACGCGCTGGCGCAACCGCCAAATCCACACGCGCAGGCGCTATTCGGCGCTCTTTTCGCGCACGAAGGCCAGCAAGGCTTCCGGCAGGTTTCCCGCCGCCAGCGCACGGCGAAACGCCGCGCGCGCTTCGCCGACCCGGCCCTGTGCTTCCAGCGCGAGGCCCAGTCCCATCCACCAGGTCCCCTGCCCCGGCTGCTGGTCGAGCGCCAGCTCGTACTGGCGCGCCGCCTCGGCATGCCGCCCCAGGTTCACCAGCAATGCCGCCAGCGTGGCGCGGTAGTCCGCATTGACGCCGCGTCCGCCCTGTCCGCCCAACAGGGTGGCGGCCGCTGCCGCCGACTCGCCGCGCGCCGCCTGCAACCGCGCCAGTGCCAGCGCAAACCAGGATTCCTCGGGCGCAACCGCACGACCTTCATTCAGCACCATCTCGGCTTCCCGGTCCTGGCCTGCCTCGCTCAGCAGCGTGACCAGCATCTGGCGTGCGGCAATGTGGCGGGGAAACGCCTGGAGCGCGGCTTCCAGCAAGGGACGCGCCTGGGCGTCTCGACCCGCGCGGACCTGCGCGATCGCCTTGCGATAGTGCGTTTCAGCGTCTTCCTCGGGGGTGGGCTGCCGGGCCTGCTTGCGAATCTCAGGCGGCGGTGCTGCAACGGGCGGCGCGGAGACGACCGCCGCCGCCACGGGGATGGGCGGCAATGCGGAAGGTATCGGATCAACGGGCGGTGCGACTGCCGCGGCGGGCAACTCGGTCGGGGGCGCAGGCGTCTCAGCCGGCAGCGCAACGGGGGGAGCAAGCGGAACCGGCTCAACGGCCACCGGCGGCGGGGTTTCCGCTACCGGAACGGGCGCTGCGAGCGGCACGGGGTCGAGCGGCGCCGGCATGTCGGCGGGCTGCGGCCACAGCCACAGCAGCACGCCGGTGAGCACCAGCAACGCGCCGGCCAGGCCCCACAGCGCCGGGACGACACGCCGGGGCGAAGCCGGCGCCTGCGCGGGCGCCGGGGCGGCGGGGGCGGCGTCCTTGCGCGCATCGAGTTCACGCAGGGTCTGGTTGATGATGCTCATGCGGACCGCGCCGGCCGGGTCATCATGTCAGGCTGGCCAGATACAGCCCGCCTGCGGCCGCGCCGGCAGCGCACAGCGCCAGCACCCCCGCTGCCCAACGCCGGGCGCGGTGAAGCGGGCGGGCAGCCAGGGTGTCGCGTGCGGCCAGTCGCATGTCACGCCGGTCGACATGCCATAGCCCCCGGCCGTACGCCAGCATCAGCGCCTTGTGGGCGATGACATTGACGACGCGCGGCACACCGCGGCTGGCCTGATACAGCAGGCCGACAGCGGGTGCGCTGAACGGCGATCCCCGTCCGACGGCGAAGCCGGCGCGCGCCAGCCGGTGGTCGAGATAGCGCGGCAACTCGGCGCGCGTCAGCGGACGCAGCCGGTCGTGGAAACTGATCCGCGTCTTCAACTGCGGCACGGCATCGAGACGTTCGTCGAGTTCCGGCTGCCCGAACAGCACGATGGTCAGCAGCTTGCGCTTTTCGGTTTCCAGGTTGGACAGCAGGCGGATGGCTTCCAGGCTCGCGAGCGGGATCGCCTGCGCCTCGTCGACGATCAGCACCACATGGAGCTGCTGCCGCGCCAGCGCGATCAGCCGCGACAGGATGGCCTTGTGCACGTGGTAATGGCTTTCCGCGCCGGTCAGCTTGAGGCCCATCTCCTCGGCCACGGCAAACAGGATGCCGTCGGACTCGAGCGCAGGATTGGGCAGATAGACGGCGCGACAGTGCGCGGGTAGCGAAGCCAGCAAGGTGCGGCACAACAGGGTCTTGCCGGTGCCGACTTCGCCGACGATCTTGATGAAGCCTTCGCCATTCTCCAGCGCGTACAGCAAGGTGTTGAGCGCTTCCTGATGCGGCGGCGAGGCAAAAAAGAAGTCGGTGTCGGGCGTCAGCCCGAACGGCGCCTCGGCGAGGCCGAAGTGCGCCAGGTACGACAGGCTGCGGCTGTCCGGCGTCGCCGCGGTGCGGTCGCTGCTCGGATCCGATTCAGCGGGCATGGCGCACGCCAGCGTGGTCATGGCTGCGCGACGGGCCGCTCGAAGCGTTCGAGGCGGATACGCGTGGCTTCCGCATCGGCCTGCCAGTCGTCATGGCTGTTGATGACGGTCGGCTTGATCAGGATCACCAGTTCGCTCTTGCTCGCACTCTGGTTGGTATTGCCGAAGAAATAGCCCAGCAGCGGGACGCTGCCCAGCCCGGGCACGCGATTGGCCGTGTCGTCGAACGACTGCTTCATCATGCCGCCGATGGCGACGATGCGGCCGTCTTCCACCTGCACAATGCTGTCGGTTTCCGACACCGCGCTGGAGGCAAGCGGCAAGGTCAAACTGCCCGCCTCGCCGGCATCGATGTTCTTGATCTTTTCCGTCACCACGCTGACCGAGGGCCGCACATGCAGCGTGATGCGGCCTTTCTCGTCGATCTGCGGCGTGACGTCGAGCGCAATGCCGGAGAAGAACGGCTGCAGCGTCACGCTGGGCGTGGTGGTGGTGCCGGCGCCGCCGGTGTTGCTGGTGGTGGAAACATCGGTCACGAAGAAATCGTCGGTGCCCACCTTGATCACAGCTTTCTGGTTGTTGAGCGCGGCAATGCGCGGGCTTGACAGCACATGGACCGAGCCCTGGGTTTCCAGGAAATTGATCAGCGCGGCAAAACTGCGCGTCTGGAATGCCAGGCCGAACAAACCACCGGTGGTGCCGGCCGCCGCGGGCAGGCCGCTGCCGAGCACGCTCGCCAGCGTGCCGGTGGCAGCGCCGGTCAGCAGATCGAAACTGCCGGTATTCGCGCCCGCCGAAGCCTTGTGCACGCCGTCATTCAGAATCGACCAGTTGATGCCGGTCTGGAAGCCGTCGTTGAGCCGCACTTCAAGGATCTTCGCTTCCAGCATGACCTGGCGTTCGACCGCCAGCGCCGTCGCCTTCAGAAAGCGTTCGACTTCGCGCATGGACCGTGGCACCGCCTTCACCACGACGACACCGGAATGCGGGCTGAGGATCACCGTGCCGGCTTCGCCGACGATGGCGGTCAGCGCCAGCTTCAGTTCGCCCCAGAAATCCGAGTTGAGCGTCGTGTTGATCTTGCTGGTTTCCAGCGACTGCTGCGAACTGCCGCCACCACCGCTTGCGCTGCCGCCGGATGCGGAACTGACCGATCCCGAAATCACCCGTGTGTCGGATGCGCCCGAGCGCGTGCCGGCGAGGTAGTTGACCTTGAAAATGCGGGTTTGCGCGGTCAGCGGCTGCACCACGACACGGCGATCCTCGATGACATAGTCGTAGCCATACAACTCACGGATCGCGGACAGCGCTTCGGGCACGGTGGTGTTCTTGAGATTGGCCGAGATCGTGCCGGCGACCTCGGGATGCACCAGCATGCTGTAGCGCGTGCCGGAGACGATCGCCATGAACACGTCTTGCGCCGGCGCGCCGCTGACCACCAGGTCGAAGCGCGGTTCCACCGGATCGAGCGCGCCCTTGGGCAGTTCCAGCTTGAGCGGGGGCATCAGCGCGGCGCGCGCCTGCGCGTCGGTGATGGCCGGCGCGGCCGGCACCGGCTGCGCCGCCTGCACGATTTCCTGCTGGATCGCCTGCTGCGCCTCGCGCTGCGTGAGGGGGCCGGCACACGCCGACAAGATCAGCGGGGCCAGCATCAGAGTGAAGCGCGTCTTCATCCGCATGTCTCCTGTTTCCATTATTTTCCGCGCGGTCGTTTATCGACCAGCGGATAGAGTTTCAGCACCGTGGTGTCGCCGTCGCGGCGCAGCACCACTTCGCTTTCGGTGATGCGCACCACCCTGGCACCTTGATATCGACCACCGACGGCAATTTCCTGACCGCCGATGATGGCGATGCGCCGGTTGCCGACCTGCATGATCGCGGTCAGCGGAATGTCCGTTCCTGCGGCTTCGCCAGGGGCGACCATGGCGGGCGGCGCGGTCGGGTCCTGCAGGGCGCCCGCCGCCAGCGGCAGCGCCAGCCCCATAGCCAGGATCACCCGCATCATACGCGCAGCCATGCTTCCTCCAGGCTCAGGGTGTGAATGATCAGGGTGAGCGACAGGTCGGGACGTGCCGAGGCGTCCAGCCGGGCCTCGACCCAGCTCAGATTCCAGGGCAGGGCTTCCAGCTTCTCGAGATACGCGACCAGCTCGGCGTATCCCCCTTTCACGGTAACCTCGATGCGGTGCCGATAAAACCCGGGCAACGCACCCTCGGGCGCGCCCGGCAACGCAACCGGTTGCGGGCTCAGCGATTTGAAGCCTTCGATCCGGATACCCGGCTGTCCGCGCACCACATCTCTCAGCACCTCGCGCATCTGCTCGGGCTGAATCAGGGAGCGCTCGCGCAACGCGAGTTCGGCATTCAGTTGCGCCAATCGCGCTTCGTGTACGGCAAGCGCTTCCCGTGCGGCCTGATCGGGATTGCGCCCTGCCGGCCCGGCATGCAGGCTGCGCTGCTGCGCAATCGACTCGAGCGCCGCAGAGGCCATCTCCAGACGATCGTGCGCCGCCTGCCTGCGCTGTTGCGCGACATCGATCAGCAGTGTTTGCACGAGCGCAAGCCCGACAATCACCGCCGCGGCAAAGATGAACACCCGTTCGCGCAGGCTCATCGCGCCAATGCGCTCATTCAACAGGGTCAATTGCTTATTGGCCATCGGGTTTCCCCTGTTTGTCCGCATTGCCCGAAATCAGGGTGAAGTCGATATGTGCGGGCAATCCGGCAACCTCTGCCGTGGAAGCCCCTGCCGTCATGCCGGAAAACTGCATGCCGGAAAAAGCGGCCTGCTTGCCAAGCTGGTCCAGGTACGTCGTCAGCAATTCGGCATTCAAGGACGACCCCTGGAGCGCCACGTAACCCGGCGAGAGCGTGAATCCATTCAGCCACACGCCCTCCGTGTGGCTGTGCGAGAGTGCGCGCAGACGCGGCGCAAAGCCCGTCGCGGTACTTTTGACCGTACCGCCGATGGAAGCGAGCAACGCCTCACGCTGCCTCACCTGGGCCCGCACCGTCTCGATGCGACCGGTCAGCAACGCGCTCACCGGTCGGTCGGCGGCGGCGGTCAGCTGGTCCAGCTCCTGTTGGGCAGCGGCCTGCAGCGCCTCCTGCTCGGCCGCCCGGGTTTCAAGCGCGCCGGCCTGAACATGCAGATACGCCGTCCACGCCAGCGCCACGGCCAGAACCCCGCCCAGACCCAGCGCCATTTCGCGCAAGCCGAACGCGTAACGCTTTTTGAGCAGCAGCGGGCTGATGAGGTTGATCTGCTGGCTCATGGCTTGGTGTCTTCGATCCGCAGGGCGGCGCCAATGGCATGAAAACAGGGGGACGGCAGCGCGTTCACTTCCGGAACGGCCGATATATCCAGCACCTTCGCCACATCGAGCACCTCGACCGGCAGGGCCAGATTGCCTGCGAGACCGTCACGCAGGCGGTCGGCCTGCTCCATCGGCACCAGCAGCAGGCGATCGACCGGAATGCCGCCGAACTGGCGGTCGAAGTGATCCAGGCTACGCTGGATTTCCAGGGTCAGGCGTTCCAGTGCCGTGTCGACCCCTTCGCTTTCCAGCAGCGACTGGTTCACGCCCAGGGTGCGCGCCATGCACAATTCGCCGTCCAGCGTCAGCGTCAGCAGGCCGCCGGATTCGATGAAGGAAAAGACGGCCATCGCGCGTCCCTGCGTTTCCAGCCGGGTGGCCAGGTTGCGCTGGGCGGTTTCGAGGATGTCGATGATGCCGAGATTGAGGCCTGCCTTGGAGGCGAGCATGGCCTCCTCGGCAAGCAGGCTGTTTTTGGCTGCCACCGCAAAAATCTGCCGCGCATGGGTCAGGTGTTCCGGATGCGGCACTTGCATCACGTCGACGGTGCCGTCATCGGCATGAAAATCGAGCATGTCCTGAATCTGCCAGCGCACCGCGGACTTGAGTTCATCGGCGGGCACATTCGGCGCATCGAGCACGCGCAACCTGTAATCGGCCGGATTCAGCACCACGCTGGCCGGTCCCTTGCCATGCAGTTGCGCCAGGGCGTCGCGCCAGTTGTCGCCCTTGACCGGCACCACGCCGGCAGCGAGCAATTTGGGAACCGCCACCCTGCGGTCGACGCGCGCAAACGCAATGCGCCCCGGTAGGCGCAAATACGCGGTTAAGCCCTGCTCGCTCGCTCGACGGAAGAACCACATGGGTCTGACCTGAAAGTTTTTCTGAACTTAAACAAATAAGCCATTGTTGTCAAAGGATTTAACCATGGCTAATGCATCTCGCGCAGGTAAATCAGCGGCTTGCTGCCGCGATGCAGGCCGAAACTCGCCCGCGCCGCCGGGTTCTGGTTGTAGACACCACTGCTCGAACGCCCTTGCAGCCAGCTCTGCGACGCCGCGCTGGCTGGGGTCACCGCGTTCGCCACACAAGTCGTGCCGGTGGCTGTGGCGCCCAGCTGCAGCGTCAGATTGGCGCTGCCGGTGTTGCCCGCGCCCGGCGCGGAAAACCTCAGGTTGCCGCGCCCGGCGTTGAAACGACCGGACAGCGAAACCGAAGTGTCGCAGGCATCAAGATCGCGCTGCCAGTTGGCAAGCGACACATTGGATGCAGCAAGCTGGGTGCAGGAATCCGCGGTCAGTGGCGTGCCGAGAATAAACCCGCTGCCGTTCCAGAATCGGGCTTCGAGGGGCACCGGAAGGCCGAGCAGTTCCGAACCATGGGCATTCGACAGCACCAGTTGACCGAAGCGGATTTGATTACCCGCGTCGAATGCAATGCTCGAAAACACCGCCGGCGTGAGGGTGTCGATGGTGCCGTTGCCGGACACGCCCGCCTCGGCGATGTCCTCAATGCTCATTGACAGGCTGATGTCCGCAAGAAAGGGCGCGACCGGGGTGGTGCGCACAAACGCAATCTCATCCGCCGCATTGGCAGCCAGGGTGCCTACCCCGCTGCCGCTCGCCGTAACGGTGGGCGCACCCAGCAAGCCGATATCCAGTACGCCGGTGACGGGTGTGTGGATTTGTACGCTTCCGGCAGGCGCGAGTTTCCACAGTGCACCCGCGTAGTTGAGCGTGGTGGCGCCCGCGGCGTTCTTTGCCGTGATCGTGGCTTCGGGCACGGTGAGATAGCCGAAGGGTTGGCCCGCATAGGTGAACGAGCGCGCGGCGCAGCTCGTGTCATTGAAGGTCTTGAACTGCGGCGTACTGGCCGTCGTCAGAACGAAATGGTCGGGCACAAAGCGGCCGACGTCGACAGCAGCCGACTCGATCGTCATCTCGGCCGCGCTGGAGCCGTCGGCGGCATCCACCGCAGCGAAGTTCGCATCCACCAGTGTCATCGTAAAGGCGCCCGCCTCGGAATAGCTCGCAGTCGACGTCGTCAGCACGCCGGAAACGGTCGACCAGGCGCCGGGTGCCAGCACGCCGAGGGTGCAACCGGCAGCAGGCAGCAGGCAGCCCGTCGGACTGGCCACCGGTGTGCCGGCGTAGTTCGCCGTGGTCGCGCCCGCGGCGTTGCGCGCCGTCGCCGCGATGCGGAACGGCCGGCCGGCCTTGTGCACGATGCCGCCGCTGGCCAGCGTATTGGTCAGCGCGCGGGCGACACCCGCGGTGACGCTGTTGGTGTCGCTCACCGTCACCGTGTTGAAGTACGCCGGCCGGATCGCCAGGTTGTCGCCCGAGCAGGCGACGACCGTCGCCGTGCCCGTCGCCGGGTAGCGCATGCGCACCCGCACATTGGGCCAGGCTTCGGGTTCGCTGATGCCGGCCAGCGTCTTGCGACCCAGGTCGCCGGCGGCAAAGGTGAGCGTTCCGAGGTCGCGGATCAGTGGATAGGCACCGCAGGCGCCGCCACCCGCCGCGTTAACCAGCTCCACCCCGACCGCACCGGTAAAGGCGGTTTCGACTGCCGTCGCGGTGGTGTTGAGCGCGACCACATCGACGGCGAATGCACTGGCGGACACCTTGGTCCGGATCACCCCGCTGATGCTGCCGGCTGCGGTCGTCGTCTCGAATGCATTGAAGCCGCCCGGCGTCACCGGTGTCACGCTGCTGCACGGTCGGGTCTGGTTCATCACGGCCAGCAGCCGTGCGGGCGTCAATGCGCCGCTGAATACGCTGACCTCGTCCAGATTGCCGCTGAACTTGAAGTTCGCGCCACTTTCTCCCGACGCATTGTTCTCGCCGCCGATCGACGCAGCACCGGCATCGGTGCCCCAGTTGCCGGTGTAGGTCTGCACGACGGACGCGAGCTGCGTGCCGGCCTGGTTGTAGACATAGATGCGTTTGGTCTTGGCCACGATGTCCGTCACCGCCGCGACGAAGTACCAGGTGTTGTTGGCGATGACATTGGGGGTATCCAGAATGACCGGGTTGGTCGCGCGCGCATAGAAGCGCAGCCGGCCGGTGCCGCCGTCGCCCAGGCTCAGGCCGTAGCCGCCCGAATTGCTCTGGTCGTCGATGAAGATGCGCTGGCCGCCTCGCGTGTTGTTGGTGGTGCGAATCCAGGCGGTGATCGTGAAATCGGTCACGAGGTTGGGAAACGACGTCGGCACCGCCACGTAATCGTTGCTGCCGTCGAACATGCCGTAGTTGCAGGTGCCCGGGGTGCCGGAGACCGCCGGCATCGTGCCGCCGGTGGTAGCCCCGTTGACCGCCGAAGCGTGATGGCTGCGACCCGAACTGTCCGTGACCTGCCCCGACGCGCCGGTCCAGGCCGCCTCGTCCATGCGGTAGCTGGCGATGACGTTGGGCTTTAGCGCGACCAGATGGGCGACGCTGACGGCGGCCGTACTTGCCGTTGCCACCCGGCTGCCGGTCGCGGCGATCCCGCCGGAATAGGCCTCGTCGGCCAGTTCGATGGCGATCCCGTTATTCGGACCGCCTGCGGTATTTTCATCCGCATGCTCGGCCATGCCGGCGGGCGGCGCGAAACTGGCATTGCCGTTGGCCACGGCAAACAGGCCGATGAGCTGCGTGCCAGCGACGGTCGGCGACACCGAATTGGCCGTCACGCTCGTGCTGCTGGCGTTGCTGCGGACGGAATGGACGTTGACCGGCGCGACCGGATCGACGCCCCGATACGCGACCACCGCGGCAGCGGCGCGCGCGGACGGACTGATGCCCCAGCTCTCGCTGGTGGGCGTGGCGGCGGTGACGCGCCGCCAGTAGACCGCCTGGGTCAACGCGCTCCCGTCGTAGGTGCGATTGATCAGCGTCCAGCCAGCCTGCGCGGAGAAGGTCTGATCGCCGCGCGCAACGATCTGCACGACCAGCACATCGTCGACCTGCCTGCCCGCCGGATACGTCAGCGTCAGACTGCTCGTGCCACTTCCGCTCGACACCTCGGACGCCGCGCCGACCAGCGTGATCGCAGACCAGGCCTGCGGCATCGCGGCAAGCCAGAGCACGACGCCGGCGACGAGCATGCTGCCGATCCGGTGCATCAGACGAGGGGCGAGTCGGGTGCTCATTTGGAGAACACCGCCTCGATCCGGCGCTCGACAAAATCCACCTCGCCGGGCTGGCCCGAGGTCGCCGTCGAGGTGATCTGGTAGATCGCCACCGTATCGGCGCCATCGGTTTCCACGAAGGGAGTGCAGCTGACATCCACCCTGAAGGCGGCAAGTGTCTCCTCCAGTACCAGCGTGGTCGCGGCCGGGCACGGCGCCGGGCTGACCTGCAGCCCCTGCGGATCGACCACCTGCCACGCCGCCCATTCGACGCCGGCGCGCGCTGCCAGGTAGGCGCGACTGCCCTGAATGTCGAGTGCGCTGCTGATCTGACTGGTGCGCGACAGCGTCACCATGTAAGCCGCCAGCGCGGCCAGGATGACCAGCAGGAAAATCGCGGTGGGCAGGACGAACCCCGATTCGGTGTGCGGCACGCGCTTCATGGCTGGTTGCTCACCTGGGTGGTGGCATAGAGATTGACGGTTTCGCCGGACTGGCTCAGGGCCAGCGTGATGCTGACCAGACCGCCGCGCTCGGTGACGCCGGGCTGGTAGTCAAAACTGCAGGCGCTGACACCGGTGGCCAGCAGCGCGCTCGACGCAGGCGCAGGCGGTGGCGTGGGCTGATTCGGATCAATGCCATAGCCCCAGTAGCGCGTCAGCGTGCCCAGGCCGGGATTGGCCGGGTCAGGCGCGCACGCATAGGTCACCGGCCCCTCGACAACCTGGAAACGGTGGCCGGGCGAGGCCAGCGGAAACTGCTTGGCGGCAATGGCGACATTGGTCACGCCACCGGCCGCGCCGGCATAAGTGGCAAGCGTCTCGCTCGCCCACGCATCGGCGCCGGGAATGCCGAGGTTGTACACGGCGATGCGGTCGCCCGCCTGGATCGCGATGGCGGGACCGAGCACGTCAAAGCTGCTGTCGGCCATCGTGAAATCGAGGATGTCGCCGCCCCCCGCCACGCGATAGCGGCCGCCGCTGCGGGTGGCGAGAAACTCCAGATACACCACGCCGGCCGCATCCGTGTCCACCCGCACGCTGTTCGGCAGCGCCAGCCGGATGTCGCGACCCATGCGGCGCAGCGCGGTGTCGGCCGCATCCGCCAGCCGCGCACGGCGGTCCTGGGCCACGTAGCTTTCCAGCGGGGCGCGCAGGAATACGGCCACCATCGAGCCGACGATGGCGGTGATCGAGATGACGATGATCATCTCGACCAGGGTGAAGCCGGCGTGGTCAGAAAGTGGGCGCATAACGCGTGCGGTAGCCGGACAGGCTGACGCCCAGGTTGCCGGGGGCGGTGACGGTGACGGTCACCAGCAGGGTTTCGTTGTCTCCGGCCACAACCGGGACGATGCCGTTAAAGTCCGCAACGGGCCGCACCTGGACCGTCGCCGTATAGGCGTCCAGCCCGGTCACGACAACGTCGTTGAGATCACGGATGCCGGCCATCATGGAAAAGCCGTCGTAATCGTTGACGTTGTCGTAGGGCGTGGCATAGCGATCTTCTACGCCTTCCGCCCCCATCCCTTCAGGCGTCGTCGCACACCCTGTGGGGCCTATGGAAGAACTGGTCGCGGTATCGGCCTGCGCATCATCCGGATCGCAATAGGTGTAGGGCTTGGCCAGCACTTCCTCGAGCAGCGATTCGGCGATGGCGAGCGCCTGCTTGCGCACCATGGGATCGGCGCTGGAACGTGCGTTGAGGCTGAAGACCGACACCACCCCCGTCACCGCGATGCCCACCACCACGATGAACACCAGGAGCTCGATCAGGCTGAGGCCGCGTTCGCTAGTCATGGACGTAGCCGGTTTCCTGCTCGACCCGAATCGTGTGCATGCCGCTGCCGGTGACCTGAATTGCGAGCTGAGCTGGGAGGTTCGGGCGCCCGCCCCGGTCGAACGTCAGCACCGTGACCGGGGCAATCGTCACCCCGCCCGGCGCTGTGACCGTGTAGGGCTTTTCCCCGCCCGGCCCGGGCGCCAGGGTGGTGCAGGCTGCGTCATAGCAGAGCGTTGCATCGCCGGCAGTCAGGCGGACGGAGACATCGCGACGCTGGGAAACAGCCAGCTTCTGCGCAAAGCGCACCGTGGCGGAAAGCTGGTCGGCAAAGCCGCGGGTATCGAAGCTGGTGCGGCCGATCATGCGCGGCACGGCCACCGCCGCGAGGATGCCGGCGATAACCAGGACGAGGATCAGTTCAACCAGGGTGAAGCCGCGCTCAGGCGACGGGCAACCACGATTCGGTAAGGGCCGGCTGCTTGTCGCTGCTTCGTACCCCGTCGCGGAGTCGCCCGGCATGTGCGTGATTAGCAGCCCGTGGTCACGGCTGCACTGATCAACGCGGCGCCGCCAGTTGCGGTGGTGGACGGACGGTAGGTGAACTGGCAACTGGCCGGGGTCCGTGCGCCGGTAACACCGATCGTCAGCACCGAAGCAATCGCGGCGCCGCCGCCGGAGACGGTATAGCCTTCCGCGGCGAGGGCCGTGTTGGCTTGCGCGATGGTCGTGCCAGCGGGCAGGAAGACGGAGGTCAGCCCGGCCGCGTTGATGATGCCGCGGGCATCGGAAGTGGGGTAGCCGTTGATGATGTTGATCAGGCCATTTTCGGTACAGACCGTGCCTGCGGCGGTGACAGCGTTGGTCGCGTTGGTGGCTGCACCTGCGCAACCGCCCGTATCGGCCACGCCGCCGCGAACCAGCACCACACCATGGACCATTGCCGAGGCCGCTTGCACCGCCCCGCGCGCCGCATTCAGCTTGGCGGCACGCGCATCGCCCTGGATGTTGGTGAAGCGCGGCAGCGCCACCGCGGCGAGAATGCCGAGGATGACGATGACGACGATGAGTTCGATCATGGTGAAGCCGTGCTGTCTTGTTTTCATTGTGTTCTCCTGCGTGTTTGAATGAAATTTGTATGCCGACACCGCCAAACGGCGTGGCCCATACGAACTATTGCGGCCGTCAGCGCGGATACTTGAGCAAGTAATTGAATCTGCAGTTGAAAACTACTTGATGGCCACGCTGGCCAGATCCCACATCGGCAGGAACACGCCGAGCGCCAGCACCAGCACGATGCCGCCCATGGCGGTGATGATCAGCGGCTCGATGCGGGCGGCCAGGGTCTTGATTTCGTAGTCCACCTCGCGCTCGTACATGCCGGCGACTTCCTGCATGAGCTCGTCGATGCTGCCGGTTTCCTCGCCGACGGCGATCATCTGCAGCACCACCGGGTTGAACACGGCGGCGTTCTGCGCGGTGCGCAGGACCGATTCGCCGCGCTCGATGCCGTTGCGCATCTGCTCGACGCGCGAGGCGATCCAGGCGTTGTCGGTGACTTCGGCCACCACCGAGAGCGCCTGCGCCGCAGGGATGCCGCTTTTGAGCGACAGCGCCAGGGTGCGCGCAAACCGGGCCAGCGTGCTGCGCAGGATGATCGAGCCGGTGAGCGGGATTTTGAGTTTGTAGCGATCCCATATCAGCCGCCCCTCGGGAGAGGCGCGCCACAGGCGAAAGCCGGCGATCGCAAGCACCAGACCCGCCAGCATGAGCCAGCCATACTCGATCGTGATCCGCGAGGTTTCGATCAGAATCCGCGTCATCAGCGGCAGTTCGGCCCCGAGGCCGGCATAGACCTTGGCGAAGGCCGGGATGACGAACACGTTGATGACGGCGACCGCGACCACCATGGCGATGAGGACGAAAGTCGGATAGCGCAGGGCCTCCTTGATGCGGGCGCGGGTTTCGCGTTCGAATTCCAGATGTTCGAACATCCGCAGGAAGATCTCGTCAAGGCGGCCGGTCGCCTCGCCGACCCGCACCATCGCCACGTAGAAAGGCGAAAAGACCCGGGGATGCTGGCGCATTGCCGTCGACAGGTCGCGGCCGGCTTCGAGCGACTCCTTCAGCGAAGTGATCACCTGGGCAAACACGACATTGGTCGTCGATTCGATCAGGCCGGTGAGCGACCGCAGGATGGGCACGCCGGCACGCATCAGCGTATAGAGCTGGCGCGAGAACAACTGCACGTCGATGGGCTGGACGGCGGGCGCGAACAGGCCCAGGCCTTTCGGCTTTGCGCCCCGGCGCTCGGCCTGGTCGGTTTCCTGGATGGCGATGGGGGAAATGCCGTTTTTCAGCAGGCTGCTGGCGCAGGCGGCCGCGTTGTCCGCCTCGAGGAAGCCCTGGGTCTTGTCGCCACTCTGGGTGCGGCCGGTATAGGCAAAGCGCAGCATCAGCTGGTTTCGTCCTGGGCGCTTGCGCGCATCGCCTCGGCCAGCGAGGTCACGCCGGCCCGTGCCAGCGCAATGGTCTGATCACGCAGGGTGTGACCGGCCAGGGCCGCGCGCGCAGCCGTCACGAATTCGGCGGGATTCTTGCGGGCCAGGCTTTCCGCCAGCGCGGCATTGATTTCGAGCAGCTCGTGGACAGCGCGCCGCCCGGAATACCCGGTGCCGTGGCAGCGGTCGCACCCCGCCCCCGCGACATAGCCGTCTTCCGTATGGGCCTCGGTCTGCGCCCGTCCGAGCCAGACCCGTTCCTGCGGCGTCACGACATGCGGCGCCTTGCAATGGCTGCACACCTTGCGCACCAGCCGCTGCGCCAGCACGCCCTGCACCGAGGTCGCCACCATGAAGGCGGGCACGCCCATGTCGAGCAAGCGCACCGGAGTGGAGGCGGCGTCGTTGGTGTGCAGCGTGGACAGCACCAGGTGGCCGGTCATCGCCGCCCGCAGCGCCACCTGGGCGGTGTCCGCGTCGCGCATCTCGCCGACCAGGATCACGTCCGGGTCCTGGCGCAGGATGGCGCGCAGCACGCGGGCAAAACTGAGGTCGATCTTTTCGTTGGCCTGCACCTGGTTGACGCCGGGCAGGCGGTATTCCACCGGGTCCTCGACCGTGATGATCTTGGTGCCGGGATCGTTGAGCTCGCCGAGCGCGGCATACAGCGTGGTGGTCTTGCCGCTGCCGGTGGGGCCGGTGACCAGCACCAGGCCGTTGGGGCGATGCAGGATGGCGCGGAAACGCTCCAGCATGTCCGGTGGCATCCCCAGGTTGTCGAGGCTAATGAGGTTGTCGCCCTGGCTCAGCAGCCGCATCACCACCGATTCGCCGTATTGCGTGGGCATGGTCGACAGGCGCACGTCGACGGTGCGGCCGCGCACCTTGACCGCGAAGCGGCCGTCCTGCGGCAGGCGCTTTTCGGAGATATCCAGTCCGGACACGATCTTCAGGCGCAGCGCGAGCGCCGGCGCGATCTTGAGATCGGCCTGCGTCTGTGCATGCAGAATGCCATCGATGCGGAAGCGGATGGCGAGGTGCTTTTCCTGCGGCTCGATGTGGACGTCGGACGCCCCCACCTGCAGTGCATCCTCGAACAGTGTCTGTAGCAGGCGCACCACCGGGGCGTCAGCCTGGCCTTCGCCCAGCGCCTCCAGGCCAATGATGCTGGCCTCGCTTTCGCCCATGTCGCGCGCGAGTTCCTGGGTCAGGCCATGGATATCGTCGGTGCGCCGGTAGATGCGGTCGATCGCCGCCAGCAGGTCGCCTTCGGCCACCACCGCCAGCTGGATGCTCTCGTGAATCAGTCGGGCGATTTCGTCGTAGGCCGACAGGTCGGTCGGATCGGCCATGCCGACGAAAATGCTGCCGTCGCGTCGCGCCAGCGGAATGGCCCGGAAGCGGCGCGCCTGCGTTTCCGGCAGCAACTGCAACACGGCCGCTTCGGGGCTGAATTTCCGCAGATCGATGAAAGGAAGACTCAGTTGCCGCGCCAGCGCCTGCGCGATGTCGTTTTCCCCCGCCAGCCCGCTTTCGACAATGATGCGGCCGAGCCGGCGGCCGCTTTTCTTCTGCGCCGCCAGCGCGATGTCGAGGTCGGCGGCGGAAATCACCTTCTGCTCGACGAGCAGGTCACCCAGACGAATTTTCTGGCGCGCGGGGGGCGGCGAGGCGGGCGGCGCTGCGGTTTCGGTCATGGTCGGTTCATTCACGCGTCACAATGACCACGTATCGGCCCGATCCGGCCATGTCTTTAAAAACCGGGCCGGATCCCGCCATCAGCGGGGCTGCGGCTGGACCAGTTCACCGGGGCGGCTGCCGGGCCGCAGCGTGCCCTGATAGATGAAGCCCGCGCCATAGCGCCGACTGCCGTCCGCCGCGGTGATCGGCTCGTTCTCGCTCCAGATCCAGACATGGCCCTCGCGGGTGTCCAGAATGAAAGCCCGTCCACCGCCCTGCCCGCCGGGCGCACCGGCCAGCGGCAGCGCCTGGTAGCGCCCTTCGTCCGCCAGCGCACCGCTCGCCAGCACCAGCAGTCCCATTGCCATCCATCGTGTCCGCATCCCGCACTCCTTCATTTGAACAAGGCCGCCACCGCGGCGGCATCGAGCACATATTCGTGGTTGCAGATGTCGTCGTGCACCCGGATTTCGCCTTGCTCGGCGAGGATGGATTCGCACTCCGCGCGCCCCACGCCGTGCAGCATCGCATGGATCTTGGCCGGGTCATACGGGCAGTGATAGTCGACCGGGCGCGGGTCGTAGACGCGCACGTCCTCTTCGGGGAACAGGCGCTCGATCAGCTTGATCGCGCCGAGACCAAGCAATTCGTCCGGCCGCACGGTGTCGGCCAGGATCTGCAGCCGGTTCCAGCCGTCGGCGTCGCGCGCCTCCGCGCCCGGCAGTGCCTGCAGAAAGAGCCCCGCGGCGGTGTCGCCATTGGCCGCCAGCCACAGTCGGGTCGGCGTCTGCTCGGACTGCTCCAGGTAATGCTCGAACACCGCCGCCAACGTCTCGCCCTGCAGCGGCACATGGCTCTGGTAGGGCTGGCGCATGCCAGCGGCGTCGAGCGTCAGGGTCAGCGCGCCCGCGCCCAGCAGTTCCGGCAGGCTGCCGGCCGCCAGTTCGACCGGCGCCCGCGCCATGCCGCGCAGGCGCAATTGTTCGTCGCAATCCATCACCAGCAGCGACACCGCGCCTTCGCCGCGCAGCTGGAAGGTGATCCGCCCCGCCTGCTTGAGGTTGGCGGTGATCAGCGTGGTGACGCCCGCCAGCTGGCCCAGCAGTTCGAGTACGGGTTCAGGGTAGGCGCGGCCCGCGGTCATCTGCTGCCAGGCATCGCCCAGTTGCACCCAGGCGCCGCGAATGTCGAGCTGCTCGAACAGAAAGCCGCGCACCCGGCTGGGCTGCGTGTCGGCGGCGCTCAATTGAGTTGCACCCGCTCGCCCCACGGCACGACGCCCTTGCCCTTGACCAGCCAGACCACCGGGTAATTCGGCGGCAGCTTGGGGAAGTCGCCTTCGGCATCGGTGAAATACACCAGCATGTTGGGGCTGCGATTTTCGTGCTCGACCCAGTCGAACACCGGGCGGAAATCGGTGCCGCCGCCGCCTTCGATATCGGTCGGCAGCTGCATGGTGTCCCACGGCTCGAATTCCCACGGCGCCTTTTCGGCCACATGGTTATCGCACGCGAGCAAGGTGATGCGGGCGCGCACCTGGCCCTTCAGCGCATCGAGCTCGCTGACGAATTCGCGCAGCTCCTCGTCGCTGATCGAGCCGCTGGTGTCAATCGCGGCAACGACTTCGATGCCCTCGCTCGACAGGCGCGGCAGCAGTGCATCGCCTTCGCGCCGCGACGGCCGCCGCCACGAATAGTCGTCGCGCTGGTTGACCGCAAAGAAGCGCGCCAGCAACGCGCGCCACGGCAGGCTGGGCGCCAGCAGGCCGTCGACCCAGCGCATCATCGACTGCGACAGTTTGCCCGCCTGGCGCGCGGCCTGGGCGGCGGCGGCGAGCCGGTTCTTCCATTGCTCGGCGAGTTCCTCGCGTTCGGACGGCGACAACTCGTTGGGCTTCTGCGAGGCCTGGCTGCCGCTGCCCTCCTTCTCCTCGGCCTGGCTCTGGCCTTCCTTGCCTTGCCCGCCCGACTCGCCGGCATCGGGGTCATCCTGGCGCTCGTTCTCGTCGGGGCTCGCGCCCTGCTCGTTGTCGCTGTCGAACAGATGCTGGTCGAAGGATTCCTCCGGCGTGTCCTCGGGGATCAGCGGGTAGATTTCCTCCGCCGACAGCGTCATGAAATTCTGGTCGGCGAGGATGCCGTGCAGCGGCGGCTTCAGGCCCTCCTCGATCAGGATCAGGTTCACCGCGTGGTCGCACGCCACGTCCCAGCGCCGCTTCATCCGGTGGTTGCGGCGATGCGGATGGCCCATCGCGCAGTGCATCGCCTCGTGCGCCAGCACGAACTGCGTCTGCGCCAGCGACAGGTTTTCGACGAACTTGGGATTGAAATAGAAGGCCTGCGCGTCGGTGCCGGTGGTGGTGCACCACTCGCCGCCGGGCTTCAGCGGCAGGTGCATCACCAGCGCGCCGAGGAAGGGGCGCTCCATGATCAGCCGCGTGCGCGCGGCGGCAAGCTTGGTGAGGATGGGTTGGAGCGCGGCGTCGGGCTGGGCAGCCATAAGCTTAATGTTCGTACAGGACCAGATCGGTGATGCTGTTGGCCCACTCGGCAAACGCCGGCACCGCGAACAGCGGACGGCCGACTGCGCGATGCAGGTCGGACACCAGCATCACGCCCATCTCGCGCTGCGGAAAGCGCTGCGCGTATTTGAGAATGTTGCCGTAGACCGCCGTTGCATTGCCGCTGTCGGCCGCCTGCAGCGCCTTCCTGACCAGCGCGGCGGCAACGCCATATTGCAGGTCGATGCCCTCGGGCACCTCGGCCGCTTCGCCGGCGAGGATGGCGTCGATGTCCGGCATCTGCGCCATGTTGTCGACGAAGGTCTTCAGTTCCAGTCCGGCCGATTGCCCCACGCAGGCCACCAGCGAGTCGGCCAGCAGCGCGGTGCGGTCGAATTTCTGCAGCGCGCGGTGCGCGTATTCCCACGAGCGCGGGCTGGGGAAAGCGATCGGCGTGTGCGCCGGGTCGAAGCTGAACAGGAGATCGGGCCGGAAGCGCAGGAAGGCGATCACGCGCGGATCGATGTCCTCGCTGTGCGCCCAGTCCACCCAGTCGTCCAGGTTCACTTCGACTTCGTAATGGGTGAAGCGGTTGGCCAGCGGCGCCGGCATCGCGTAGGTGACGCCACGGTCGCCCTGGCGGTTGCCGGCGGCGAAGATCACCCAGCCGTCCGGCACCTGGTATTCGCCGAGGCGGCGGTCGAGAATCAGCTGGTAGGCCGCGGCCGACACGGTCGGCGGCGCCGAGGTGATTTCGTCGAGGAACAGGATGCCGGCCGGGCCATGGCGCGCGGCGTCGGGCAGCACCGAGGGAATCGACCATTCGACCAGTTGGCCGTTGCGGAACGGAATGCCGCGCAGGTCGGTCGGCTCCATTTGCGAGAGGCGGATGTCGATCAGCGGCACGCTGTGCTGCAGCGCGATCTTGGCGACGATCTGCGACTTGCCGACGCCCGGCGGGCCCCACAGCATCACGGGCGTGTGGTGGCCGTCGGCGGCGCTTTCAAATTCGCGGTCGAGGATGGTTTCGATATGGGAGGGACGCATGGGCTTTACAACAACACGGAGTGAAGCCAAATGATAAACGCTCGTGCTCGCGCATTCCAGTTTGTTTCGCCCTTGATTGCTGCAGGGAGATTTTGTTACTGTGCAGCGACTTGGACTGGATGGGTGCAGCATGAATTTTTGCAGTGAATGTGGCAGCGCCGTGATGCTGCGCGTACCGACCGGCGACCATCTGCCGCGCCATATCTGTACCGACTGCGGCACCATCCATTACCAGAATCCGAAGATGGTGGTCGGCTGCATTCCCGAATGGGAAGACAGGGTGCTGCTGTGCCGTCGCGCGATCGAACCCAAGTATGGGCTGTGGACGCTGCCCGCCGGCTTCATGGAAAACGGCGAAACCACGCTGGAAGGCGCGGCGCGCGAAACCTGGGAAGAAGCCGGCGCGCGCATCGAGATCGGCGGGTTGTACACCCTGTACAACCTGCCGCACATCAACCAGGTGTATTTGATGTTCCGCGCCCGGCTGCTGGATCTGGATTTTCAGCCCGGCATCGAATCGCTGGAAACGAAGCTGTTCACCGAAGCCGAAATTCCCTGGGACGACATTGCGTTTCGCACCGTGCGCGCCACGCTGGAACAGTATTTCAGCGACCGCCGCGCCGGTTCATTCGACTTTCACTTCGGCGACATCCGCACGCGCTGAGTTAACAGGCCCTAGGCCGCGGCGGCGAACTGCTCGCGGCCGAGCACATCCATGCCGACCCGCAGCCAGCCTTCGTGGCTTTCCATGACCTCGCCCAGGCGCAGACGGTAGAGCATGTCGCCGTCGCGCATCATCAGTGAAGCGCCGATGCGGTAGTGCGACTGCGGAATCAACAGGTTGCTGACGCCCTGGTCGGGATGCGTCATCGGCATGTACAGCGCCCAGGTTTTCTCCGGCACGCTGCCTTCCGAGGTTGGCTCGAAATGGATTTCCACCCGCTTGGGATGACGCGACAGGCGCTGCGCGCCGACCAGATGCTGATCGTCCTCCTCGCGGTTCCAGCGGATCGCCAGCAGTTGCCAGACATTCTCGGCCGGATCCCAGCTCACCGCCACCAGGCGGCCGTGCGGCAACGCCGTCACCTCGGGCAGCGCAAAGCCCATACCCTCCGGACTTTCGTCGCGCAGCATCCAGGGCTCGAGTCCCGAACGTGCCGGATCACCGTCGTACTGTGCCAGCGCGGCCAGGATGTTATCCATGCCGGCTGCCACCCACACGCGGCCGAACCGGTTGGTGCGCTGCAGGTTGCGCCGGATGCCACCACGCTCGATCAGGCTGGCCACCTGCTGGGCGAGCCCGCCCGTGCCGTCATCGGAGGCGTCGCTTTCGAGCCCGCGCAGGTGGACGACCAGCGGACCCAGCGCCAGGTAACGCAGGCGACGGCCTTCCACCCAGCCGGGTTCGAGCATGCTCGCCCCCTCGCTCTGCGTCAGATCCACCATGTGAGTGTGGATTTGCCGTCGCGCCGCAACGTCGGGCAGCGGCAGCGGCTCGAAACGTTCGATCAGTGTGGCGATGGATTCGATTTCCTGGGTGCGATAACCCAGCGGATGCACCAGACCCATCAGCACCACCAGCGTGTATTCACGCGCGCAGTGGGTCGGTTTCGCATCGATCTGCACCGGTGTCAGCACATGGCCGTCGCGCTCGACCAGCCGGTAGATCTTGTGCAGCCGGCGCCACGCCGACGGCGACGGGCTGCGTGCCTGGTGGTAGTCCCAGCGCATGACCAGGCCGATATAGCGCAGCGTGCGCGCGGCAAAATCCGCCACATGCGGCTTGAGATCTTCGCTGCCCGGATTGCGATAGGCGTGCTTCAGCATGTCGTACCAGGCTTCCGCCAGCAGCGACCAGAACATCCACGATTCGCGCCACAGTGCCTGACGCGCCAGACGAAATGACGCCTGATTGCGCACATACTGCTCGACGATGCGTTCCTGCAGCGGCAGCCCCGCCTCCTCGATCTTCAGCAGCGATTTCATGCGGCTGAGCGTCGCCGGTGCGTGTTCAGCATTGAAGCGTTCCAGCCCCTGGACCAGCGCGTGATGCCGGTCGTAATCGGAATCGGCAGGCAGGGTCTTCAGCCATTTCTCGGTGCGCTTCACCGAGGCGAACGGTGATCCGCTTCCAGCTTTGCGGCGGAGGGCGATTGTGGTCAGCATGTCAAAGAATTCGGGCATGGGACAACTCAATGGATGGCGTGTGCTGTTGAACAGCACCATCTGTGCCAGCCGGCCGCGCTGCCAGGCCGCATCCAAGGCATTGGTTTTACTGCCCCCTGCGTCAGGCTGTCGTCCGCCCCAGCGGCCGGGATAACGAAAACCCGACACTCCTTGATGAAGCCGCGTCAGCCCGCGCCTACACACCCACCCGCCGACAAAGCCCGGCGAACCCGCTACAATTCGCGCCGTCAGGCTAACCTGTTTGCAGGTTAAGCGCGAAGCGCGGCCGAAGCCAAAACCGGCCTCAGCATCGTGCAGATTTATTTTGGAAGCGTGGCCGAGCGGTTTAAGGCACCGGTCTTGAAAACCGGCGATGGCGCAAGTCATCCGTGAGTTCGAATCTCACCGCTTCCGCCAGATACTTGGTTTCAAGCCTGCGGGCGCAGGAACACGGTGTTTTTCGTCGGGTCATGAGAAAATCGCCGCATGCCCCAGACCGCCCCCCTCACCCCCGTCAACCATGACCGCGACAGTGCGGGGATGACCTATGTCTATCCCGTCGTCTCGCGGCGTGCGGGCGGCGTGTCGGTGGGCATCAACCTCAATCCCAACAACGCCTGCAACTGGGCTTGCGTGTATTGCCAGGTGCCCGATCTGGTGCGCGGCACCGCGCCGGAGATCGACCTGGCGCAACTCGAGGCCGAGCTGCGCGCGATGCTTGTCGACATCCTGCAGGGCGACTTCATGCAGACACGGGTGCCCGAAGGCGCACGACGGCTCAATGACATTGCACTGTCGGGCAATGGCGAGCCGACCAGCGCCCGCGCCTTTCCGCAGGTGATCGACCTGATCGGCCGCGTGATGGCGGACTTCGGGCTCGTCGGAAAAATCAAGCTGGTGCTGATCACCAACGGCAGCCTGGCCGACCGGCCGCGCGTGCAGGCCGGCCTCAAACAAATGGCGGCGCTGAATGGCGAAGTCTGGTTCAAGTTCGACAGCGCAACCGCCAGTGGCATGCACAGCATCAACCAGACGCGCATCGCGCCCGACAAGCAGTTCGAACGCCTGACGACGACCGCGCGCCTGTGCCCGACCTGGCTGCAAACCTGCGTGTTCGCGACGGACGCTGCACCGCCTTCCGATGCGGAACAGGCGGCCTATCTGGCCGCGGTGACGCGTATCCGGCAGCAAGACATCCCGCTGCAGGGCGTGCTGCTCTACGGTCTGGCGCGGCCCTCGATGCAGCCGCAGGCCGGCCGGCTGTCCGCGCTGCCGGCGGCCTGGCTCGACGCCTTTGCTGAAAAAATTCGCGCCGTTGGGCTGCCGGTAAAGGTGTCGCCATGATCCACGGCATCGGCACCGACCTGCTGGACGCCCGCCGCATCCGTGACGGCCTCGCCCGCTTTGGTGAACATTACGCCGACCGCATGCTCGCCCCGGCCGAACATGCAGGCTATTACGCCAGCCGCGACCCGGCACGCTTTCTCGCCAAGGCTTTCGCCGCCAAGGAGGCGTTCGCCAAGGCGGCCGGCACCGGGCTGCGTCCGCCCGTCACGCTGCGCAACATCGCGGTGCTGCGTAACCCGCACGGCAAGCCGCATATCGAATGCGCGCCCGAGCTGGCGGCCTGGCTGGTGGAGCGCGGGATTACGGCGCACCATGTCTCGCTGTCGGACGAGGGCGATCTGGTCCTCGCCTACGTCATACTGGAGTGCCCATGACGCCTGATATCCATACCGGAGCTTCGATGACGCCACTTTTCATTCAGGAGCACCGATGACGCTCGGCCCCCTGATGCTCGACGTCGCCGGCACCGAGCTGACCGACGACGACCGCCGCCGCCTCGGCCATCCACTGGTTGGCGGCGTGATCCTGTTCACCCGCAACTACCGCGACCCGGCGCAGCTGGCGGCGCTCACCGCCGAGATCCATGCGCTCAAATCCGCGCCGCTGCTGATCGGCGTCGACCACGAAGGCGGCCGGGTGCAGCGCTTTCGAGAGGGCTTCACGCGGTTGCCGCCGATGCGCGCCTTCGGCGAAATCTGGAACGATCACCCGCAACGCGCCCGTGAACTGGCGCGCGAAGCCGGCTACGTGCTGGCGGGCGAACTGCGCGCGCACGGCGTCGACTTCAGCTTTGCGCCGGTACTCGACCTCGATTACGGCGCCTCCTCGGTGATCGGCGACCGCGCCTTCCATGCCGATCCGCACGCCGTGTTCCAGCTGGGGCAGGCGCTGATGCTGGGCATGAAGGACGCCGGCATGGCCGCCTGCGGCAAGCACTTTCCCGGCCACGGCTTCGTCAAGGCGGATTCGCATGTCGACATCCCGGTCGACGAACGCACGCTGGCCGACATGGCGATTGCCGACCTGGTGCCGTTCCGCCTGATGATCGAGGCGGGACTCGCCGCGGTGATGCCGGCGCACGTGATCTATCCGCAGGTCGACGCCCAGCCTGCCGGCTTTTCCCGCGTGTGGCTGCAAAAGCTGCTGCGCCAGCAACTCGGTTTCGACGGCATGATTTTCAGCGACGACCTCTGCATGGAAGCCGCGGGTGTGGCCGGCGGCATCGTCGAGCGGGTGACGGCGTCGCTCGACGCCGGCTGCGACATGGCGCTGATCTGCAACCGTCCCGACCTCGCCGACGAGGCGCTGGCCCGGCTCCAAGTGGACTGGCCCGCGCCGTCCCGCGCGCGGCTGGCGCGCATGCACGGCCATCCGCATCCGTCGAGCCTGACCCAGCTGCGCGAATCGACGCGCTACGTCAACGCACTGCACCATCTCGCCGGGCTGGGGCAGGACTCCGCCGATCTCAACCTGCAGCCCGACCCGACCGACTACTGTGCACGTTCATAAGCACGAGCACGACGCGAACCTCTCGCTCGAGCACGGAGAAAGTCACGTCCACCACCATGTCGGGCACGACGGCAACAGCCGCACGCTGATCATCGCCCTGCTGCTGACGCTGTCGTTCGCCGCGGTCGAGGCGGTCGCCGGCTGGTGGTCGGGTTCGCTCGCGCTGCTGGCCGACGCCGCCCACATGCTCACCGACAGCTCGGCGCTCGGGCTCGCGGCAGCCGCGGCCTGGCTGGCGCGGCGGCCGCCCAGCATGCTGCATTCCTACGGCCTGGTGCGGTCCGAGGTGCTGGCGGCGCTGTTCAACGGCCTGCTGATGCTGGGCTTGATCGGCTTCATCGTGCTCGAAGCGATCGAGCGCATCGGCACCCCGCGCGACATCGCTGGCGGCGCCGTCATCGGCGTCGCGGTAATCGGCCTCGGGGTGAACCTCGCGGTCGCCTGGGTGCTGCATCATGGTGAACAGACGCTCAACAGCCGCGCGGCGCTGCTGCATGTGCTGGGCGATGCGCTCGGTTCGGTCGCCGCCATCACCGCCGGCGTGGTGGTGGTGACCACCGGCTGGACGCCGATCGATCCGCTGCTGTCGCTGTTCGTCGCCGCACTGATCCTGGTGGCCGCGCTGCGGCTGCTGCGCGAGGTCGTGCACGTGCTGATGGAAGGGGTGCCGCTGCATGTCCAGCTCGACGCCGTCGGCCGCGACCTGGCGGGGCTCGACGGCGTGCGTCGGGTGCACGACCTGCACGTGTGGACGCTGTCGTCCGGCACCATCGCGCTGTCGGCGCATCTGGAAATACGCAGCCTGGATGACTGGCCCGCCCTCCTCGCCGCCGCACGCAAGACGCTGGATACCGGCCACGGCATCCGCCACGTCACCCTGCAGCCCGAAGTGCCGGCGGCGGTGCCGCTGGTGCGCGGCCCTTATCCGCCGCTGTCCTGAGCTGTCACGCGCATGGTTGTTTCAGTTGTTTCAGCCGTTCCAGCGCGCCCCGCGGGCATGACACAATGCGGCTCCTGAACCGGACACCGGCCTGCCGCCCTGATGCACACGCTTTCCACCGATCTGCGCTCCGCCCCGCCGTTCTGCGCGCCCGGCGTGCTGATCGGAGTGATCGCGATGCACGCCGCCATCCTGGGCCTGATCCTGGCCGCGCCGCGCACCCCGCCCGCACCGGTATTGCCGAGCCCGATCCATGTCCGCCTGATCGAAACCGCGGCTGAACCGCCCGCCCCCGTTCCGGCCCCGCCGCCGCCAGTCGTCACGCCGCCCCGTCCGCCGCAGCCTGCGCGCGCGCCATCGCCACCGGTCGCGGCGGCCCCACCGACGGCCCCGCAATCCGTCGCCAAACCTGTTCCCGCTCCGCGCCCGACGGAACCGGTCGCGCCGGTTGCTGCACCTGCGCCCATTGCGCCGCCGCAACCCGCGCCAGCGCCCCCGCCGGTGGTGCAACCACGTTTCGACGCGGCCTATCTCGACAACCCGAGGCCGCCCTACCCCGGCGTATCGCGCCGCCTGGGCGAGGAAGGCGAAGTGCGGCTGCGGGTCCAGGTCGACCCCGCGGGCCTCGCGCAGCAGGTCGAGATCCAGCAAGGCAGCGGCTACCCGCGGCTCGATCAGGCGGCGCTGGAAACCGTGCGCCAATGGCGCTTCGTGCCCGCCCGCCAGGGCGATCAGCCGGTCGCCGCCTGGGTCATCGTGCCGATACAATTCACCCTGAGGAGTCAACCATGAACGCCCCTGACGAACCGGTTCAACTGGGCCTCGCCCATTTTCTGACGCAGGCCGACGCGCTCGCGCTTTTCCTGCTGATCGTGCTGCTGGCGATGTCGGTCATCACCTGGTATCTGATCGCCAGCAAGGCGATCGCCAACAGGCGCATGCGCAAAAGCGCGCGGGTGTTCCTGGAAAACTTCTGGAACGCGCCGGGACTGGAACCGGTGGCCGAGCACCTGCGCACCGCCGGCGTGCACGATCCCTTCTCCAAGCTCACCGAGTATGGTCTGAACGCGGCCGATCAATACCGCAACAAGACCGGCCAGCGCCTGATCGAATCGGGCTCGGCCGACGAATTCCTGACCCGCGCGCTGCGCCGCGCGATCGACCAGGACACCGCGCGACTCGAATATGGCCACACCATGCTGGCGTCGATTGCATCCTCCGCACCCTTCATCGGCCTGTTCGGCACGGTGTGGGGGATTTATCACGCGCTGGTGAACATCGGCATGAGCGGCTCGGGCAGCCTCGACCAGGTGGCCGGACCGGTCGGCGAGGCGCTGATCATGACCGCGCTGGGGCTCGCGGTCGCGATCCCGGCGGTGCTCGCGTACAACTTCTTCAACCGCTCGAACCGGATGGTGCTGAACGAACTCGACGGCTTTGCGCACGACCTGTTCGCCTTCATGTCGACCGGCGTACGCGGCCAGGAGCAGGGGGCGAAACCCGACCCTGCCGCAAGGAGCGCATGATGGCCTTTGGTGGACTCCATTCCGGCGGGCGCTCGCAGGACATCGCGGAAATCAACATGATTCCGCTGATCGACGTGATGCTGGTGCTGCTGATCATTTTCATCATCACCGCGCCGCTCTTGACCCATGCGATCAAGCTCGACCTGCCGCAGGCGACGAGCCAGCCCAGCCCGCAGGAAGCGAACACGATCCAGCTGTCGATCCAGGCCGACGGCAGCGTGTTCTGGGACACCGAGGCAGTCGACGCCGACACCTGGCGGACACGGATGGCCGCCGCCGCGCAGCAGACGCCGCAGCCGGAAGTCCACCTGCGCGCCGACGGCGACCTCGCCTATCGCCATGTCGCCCGCATCATGGCCGACGCGTCGCGCGCCGGCCTGGTGAAGCTCGGTTTCGTCACCGACCCGCGCGACGCCTCCGTGCCCTGAGCGTGCTTCTCGCATGAACGCTGCCCTACCCCGGCTGCTTGCCTTCCTCTGCCTGCATGCAGCGTCGCCGCTGCTGGCGCAGACGCCGGCCGACGCGCCCGCCACGCTGGAGACGGTGCAGGTGACCGCGCCCGCCTACGACGCGGATACGGCGCGTCAGGAGTCCTCGGCCGCCAAGCTCATCATCAGTCGCGAGGATCTGGAAAAGCTTGACGCCGCGACTATCGGCGAAATCCTGCGCCAGCTGCCGGGCGTGAGCCTTGCCGCCGACGGCGGCGGTCGGCGTGGCCGCGGCCAGCCGGCCGATCGACTGGAACCGCGCATCATCGTCGACGGCGAAGCCCTGCCGGGCGGCAACCGCATGGCGCTGAGCCTGCCGGTCGAACTGATCGAGCGCATCGAAATCATCCGCAACAGCACGGCGGAATTCCCCGCCGGCCCCGGCGGCACCATCAACCTGATCCTGCGCGACGTGCCGACAAAAAGAACCGGCACTTTCCGCGTCGGCCTCAGCCACAACGGCGATGCGTTCGGCGGCCGCATCGGCGGCGTCTACGGCGCACGCGAAGGCGAAACCGGCGTGCTGTGGATGGGCTTTGCCAACACCCGGCCGCTCAGTGGCGAGCGCACGGTGTCCGCCGAGCATTTCAGCGCCGGCGTGCGCGACGACTGGGACCTCGAAACCGACCGCGAAAGCGGTCGCGAACACGCGCTACACCTGGCGCCACGCTTTACCCGCGACCTCGACTCGGGCGCGCGACTCACGCTGAGCCCCTTCTTCCGCTTCAGCGAACTCGACCGCCTCACCCTCACGCAGCGCAGCACCTATACCGATCCGCTGCTGGGCACCGGGCTGGTCGGCGATGGGCGCGAGCGCGAACGCGAGGCCACGCAGCGCATCAACGGCCGCCTGGCCGCCGAATGGAAACGCCGCCTGCCGGGCGCGGGCGAAGCCAGTGCGCGGCTGTCGCTGCAGGGGGAAAGCGAACGCCGCAGCCAGCAACTCGACACTTATGACACCGCCGATGCGCTGGTCGACCAGACCCGCACCCGCACCACCAGCGACGGCGTCGAAGTCAGCCTGACCGCCAAGCGCAGCCGCCCGCTGGCCGGTGCGCACCTGGCCAGCGCCGGAGTGGAAGCACGCCACAAGGATATGCGCGACCGCCGCCGCGACACGCTCAACGGCGCGCCCATCGCGCTCGGTGCGCAGGCACGTGCCGACAGCCGCGAACAACTGTACGCGCTGTGGGCGCAGGACGAATGGCAGATCGCCGAGCGCCATCTGCTCACCCCAGGCCTGCGGCTGCAGCACAGCGCCAGCGAAGTCACCGATGCGCTCGATGCGACGGTGAAAAACACCCACACCGCCTGGCTGCCCTCGCTGCACTATCTGTGGCAACCCGACCCGCGCTGGAACCTGCGCGCCAGCCTCGCGCTCGCCGACGCGCCGCCCGGCGTGCGCGCGCTCTCACCGGTGATTCGCACCGCAACCGGCACCAACACCCTGAGCAACCCAGACCACGCCGGCAACCCCGCGCTCGACGCCGAACAGACCGCCACGCTGCAGCTCGGGGTGGAACATTTCCTGCCGCGCAAGCGCGGCAGTGCCGGCCTCAACCTGTATCTGCGCCAGATCGACGACAAGGTGCAACGGCTCACTCAGCTCGAAAGCGGCCGCTATGTCGAACGCCCCTACAATGTGGGACGCGCCGACGAAACCAGCCTGGTCGCCGATTTCAAGATCAAGCCCGCCCGCCTGACTACGCTCACGCTGCGCGGCAACGCCTCGACCAGCCGACTCCGCCTCGACGACCCCCAACTGCGACAGGAAAGCCCGCGTCACAGCGGCAACCTGGGCATGGATTACGAACATGCGCCGTGGCGGCTGACCGTCGGCGGCAACCTCAGCCTCAGCGCCGACTTCAGCCGCGAAACGGGCGCCGATACGCAGCTCACCCAGCGCGCACGTCAACAACTCGACCTCTATGCGGTCAAAAAGCTCGATCGCCAGCTGAGCCTGCGTCTGACGGTCGACAACCTCACCCGCAGCGGGCGCGGCAACGACAGCGAAGCGTGGTCCGGCGGCACCCTCGTCAGCCGCGAGGTCGATCGCGCCCGCGGTGTACGCGTGGTTTTCCTGAGCCTGGAAGGCAAGCTCTAGCGCCCCCCGCCGCCGGCTGCTGCGCGCCCTGCGCATTTTTTTGTGCCTGCGCTTGATTTTTTATTGAGAATCATTATTATTCGCGTATTCGATACTGGATCATCCCCCATGAAACCCGGCCCGCCCGATCACAGCCGCTCAACCCAATGCACTGCACCGCAGACGGGCACCTGCACCCGCCTGCCGGACCCGATTCCGGCGGACCGCTTGTTCGAGGGGCGGCAGGAAATCCAGATCGCCCATCGGGACGAAACCTACCGCCTCCGCATCACCCGCAACGGCAGGCTGATCCTGACCAAGTAAGCCACGCCAGAAAGGACACGCATGCCCCCGACTTCGCTTCTGATTGCCGCCCTGCTCCTGCTGCGCCGTCCCTGCGCGCGCAGCCGATCCACCGCAGCGCTGTTGCTGAGCCGGGCCGCGCAACACGCCGCGCTGACCCCGGACGAACGCGACGCGTGCGTGTGCCTGGTCGACGAACTGGAATATGAGGCGCTGTCGCCGCAATGAGTTTGTCGTCGGTCCGCGTATCGCCCCCGCGTCTGTCGCCCGCCAGTCTGGCCGCGGTGACGTTCGCACATGCCGGCCTGCTGGGTCTGCTGGTGTACGCCCCCGCTACGCCCGAACCGGTTACGCCGCCGCGCCCGCTGATGGTGAGTCTGATCGAGCCCCGCCTCGAAGCCCCCCAGCCGCACCCCAGACCGGAATCCCAACCGCAACCGCCAAGGCCGGTGGCCAAGTCGCTGCCGACACCTGTATTGACTGCCAAACCGACCTCCCTCCCGCAGCCCGTGGTCGCCGCCCCCGAACCGACACCATTGCCCGAACCCGTGCCTGAGGTATTGCCGCCGCCCGCTCCCGCGCCGCGGGTGGAAGCCCCCAGACCGGCGCCACCGTCTCCACCAACGCCCACGCCCACTCCGCCGCGCCCGGCCGATTACCTGAGCAATCCCAAGCCGTCCTACCCGTCGCTGTCGAAACGCCTGGGTGAGGAAGGCACGGTACGCCTCAACATTCTGGTCAACCCGGACGGCAGCGTGGCGCGGCTGGAACTGGCGAAGAGCAGCGGCCATCCGCGTCTCGACCGGTCCGCGATGGACACCGTGCAGTCCAGCTGGAAATTCGAGCCCGCCCGTCAGGGCGACACGCCGGTGGCCGCATGGGTCATCGTGCCGATTCAGTTCACCCTCAGGAGTTAGGAGCCTATGTCAGCAGATTTCATACCTCGCGCCAGCGCCATTTGGGGTGCAGTGCTAGGCGCGAGGGGCGCGGTTTGGTCATTCCAAACAAGCCGCGAGCAACAACGCAATGCGCCCCAAATGGCACTGGCCCTCTGGGTTGAGTCCAGAAAGCGCGTCTGCGGTGTCGCGAGGCTTGCCAATGGAATGACCATTGGCCGCGCCCCGCTTCTAGCAGCCATCGCTTTCTGGACTCAACGCGAGGCATGAAATCTACTGACATAGGCTCTGATATGGACAGCACCTCACACCCGACCCAACTGGGTTTCGCCCACTTCATCGCGCAGGCCGACGGTCTCGCCCATGTGCTGCTCGTCGTGCTTGTGGCGATGTCGGTCATCACCTGGTACCTGATCGTGTCCAAGAGCCTCGCCAACTGGCGCATGAAAAAGCAGGCGCAGGCGTTCCTCGCGCGCTTCTGGGACGCGCCGGGTCTGTCCGCGGTGGCCGACTACCTGCAGCGCCACGGCATCAACGATCCGTTCTCGCACCTGACCCACCATGGGCTCATGGCCGCCGAGCAGTATCGCAACAAGACCGGATCGCGTCTGGTCGAGTCGGGCTCGGAAGACGAGTTTCTGACCCGCGCGCTGCGCCGCGCGATCAACCAGGACACCGCGCGCCTCGAATACGGCCACACCATGTTGGCGTCGATTGCATCTTCCGCGCCCTTCGTCGGCCTGTTTGGCACGGTGTGGGGCATCTATCACGCGCTGGTCAATATCGGCATGAGCGGATCGGGCAGCCTCGATCAGGTCGCCGGTCCGGTGGGCGAGGCGCTGATCATGACTGCGCTGGGCCTCGCGGTCGCGATCCCGGCGGTGCTCGCCTACAACTTCTTCAACCGCGCCAAGCGCACCCTGCTGTCCGAGCTCGACGGCTTCGCGCATGACCTGTTCGCCTTTATGTCGACCGGTCTGCGCAACAACACCCGCGTCCACAAGGACGAGGCGCGCATCTACGCTGCACCCGTGGCACGGAGCGCCTGATGGCGTTCGGCGGACTCACGAACGAGGTCGGCGACGGCGACCACGCGGAAATCAACATGATCCCGCTGATCGATGTGATGCTGGTGCTGCTGGTGATTTTCATCATCACCGCGCCCTTGATGACGCACGCGGTCAAGGTCGACCTGCCGCAGGCCTCGAGTCAGCCGAACGCGGTGAAGCCCGAGACGATCCAGCTGTCGATCCAGGCCGACGGCACAGTGTTCTGGAATACCGAGGCGATCGACGCCGCGGCGTGGCAAACCCGCATGGCCGCCGCCGCGCAGCGGACGCCGCAGCCGGAAATCCATCTGCGCGCCGACGGCGATCTCGCGTATCGCCATGTCGCGCAGGTCATGGCCGATGCGGCGAGGGCCGGGCTCGTCAAGTTGGGATTCGTGACCGATCCCCACACCCAATAAGGTTTCACTACAGGACGCAATCGTCCGTTTTCAACCCCAGCCAGCCAGCCGCATGCCTTGCGTCAAGCCAGCCAGATTCATCTGACGCAAGGAGCAATCAATGAACCGCATCACCCGCAGTTTCAGCCCGCATGGCACAACGCAGGCACTCACCCGATCCCGGCTGGCCGTGGCCGTGGCCGTGGCACTCAATATCCCCGCCCAGGGGATCGCCGCCCAGATTGAACTGCCGCGCATCGACGTCATCTCGGGTGGCGAAGAAGCCATTGCCAGGCAACCGGGCTCTGTCTCGATCGTCAACCAGGAGCAACTCGAACGCATCCAGCCCCTCTCCACCGAAGATGCCCTGCGCAAGCTGCCCGGCGTACACATCAAGGGCGAAGAAGAAACGGCCGTTGTCGCCAACATCGGCATCCGTGGCCTCAACGCGGCCGACTACAAGACACTGATTCTCGAAGACGGCGTGCCCATCGCGCCGGGTCTGTTCGTCGGCAACGGCCGCTACTACAACCCGCGCATCCAGCGCATGGAAGAAATCGAAGTGCTGAAAGGCGCCGCTGCACTGCGCTACGGCCCCAACACCATCGGCGGCGTCATCAACTACAAGACCCGGGATCCCATCGACGGCTTCGCCGTATCGGGCCGCGTCGGCACGCACAACTATCGCGAAGCCACTCTCGAAGCCGGCGGCTCGACGCCTTCGGGCGAAGCTCAGGCCGGTGTGTTCTACACACGCGCGTCGAGCGACGGCTTCCAGGACAAGGGCTTCGACATGCAGGACCTGATGGTCAAGGCCGGCATGGCGCTGGGTGACAACCAGTGGCTGGGCGCGAAGTTCACGTATTACGAAAACGACGCCAATATTTCGTATCGCGGCCTGTTCCTGGGCGAATACAACGCCGGCGCCGAGCACAACCCCGCGCCGGACGACTACTTCCTGACCGAACGCAAATCGCTCGACATCAACCACATGTGGGAAATCCGCCCCGGCATGAACCTCAACACCGTGCTCTACTGGAGTGAGATGACCCGCGACTACTGGCGGTTCGCCGTCGACAGCGCTGCCTCGACCGCCGCCGGAAGCTGGGTGTATACGAACGTCGTCAACGGCAACAACCGTTCCTTCGACCGCATCGGCCTGGATTCCCGCCTCACCGTCGCCAACACACTCTTCGGCGTGAGCGGCGAAGCCGAAATCGGCGTCCGCGTCATGCAGGAAGAGATGGTCGATCAGGGGATCGCGGCGACCCGCGCCAACCCGCGTACCGGCACGATCAACACCGACCGCGTCGATTCCGCCACCAGCTACGCCCTGTTCGCACAGAACCGGTTCGACGTGACGGACAGGCTCTCGATCACCCCCGGTCTGCGCATCGAGAGCTACGAGCAGGAGCGTGAAGACCTCCTCAACAGTGCCAACAACGGCGACAGTTCGAACACCGAATACCTGCCCGGTATCGGCGCAACCTACAAGTTGAACCCCGCCGCCCAGCTGTACGGCAGCGTTTACAAGGCGTTCTCGCCGCCGCTCAACTCGCAATCGATCGTGACCGGCCTGGATCAGCAACTGGACGCCGAGCACTCGATCAACGTCGAATTCGGCGTGCGCGGCCACAGCGGCAACCTGCGCTACGAGTTCACCGCCTTCCAGATGGATTTCGACAACCAGATCACCCCGGCGATCTCCGGCGGTCTGGCAAACGCGAACGCCGGCAGCACCCTGCATCGCGGCCTGGAAGGCGCGCTGGGTTACCGCTGGGGCAATGGCGTCAGCGTGGACGGCAACCTGACCTGGATTCCGGTTTCGGAATACCGCGAAAATCGCGGCGGCGGCATCAACGAAGGCAACCGCCTGCCTTACTCGCCCGAGCTGCTTGCGAACTTGAGCCTCAGCTACGCGTCCGGGCCGGTCAACGCTGCGCTGTCGTGGAATTACGTCGATGAGCAGTTCGGCAACGGCAACAACACCACGCCGATTACCGGCAGCGGCAACTCCGTCTGGTCAGGCCTGCTCCCGAGCTACTACACGGTCGATCTCACCGGCAGCTACGACGTCAACAAGCAGCTCAAGCTCTTCGGTGCGATCAAGAATCTGACCGACGAGCGCTACATCGCCGGCCTGCGTCAGGGCATCTACGCCGGGCCCGAGCGGGCAGTCGAAGTGGGGGCCAAATACACCTTCTGATCCTGCGTCACACTTCCAGGGCCGACGAGTTCGCGGCAAACCGCCAGCAACTCGTCGTGGAAGCGAGACCGGCCTGTCTGCTGGACACTGTCAACCAAGCATAATGTTGTTGACAATCATTCTCATTCCTATAACATGGGCATAACCGATCCGCACTGGAGACCGCCATGTATGTTTGCTTGTGCCACAGCGTCACCGACTCCGACATTCGCCGTCTGGTGCGTACCGAAGGCGTGTGCACGATGCGCGAGCTGAGCCGGGAACTGGGCGTTGCCACCCAGTGCGGCAAATGCGGCCGCTGCGCGAAGGACGTGCTGCGCGAAGCCGTGAACGAGGTGCGCAGCGAAGACGCGCTCTGCCCGGGGCTGGCGGCAGCCTGACCTGGTCCACCCTCGGTCGGCTTGCCTTGCCGACCTCCCTTCCTAGAATGATCAAGTGACCCCACACAGACTCAAGCCATCCAGCCCCCGGCACGCGCGGCGGGGGCTTCAAACATCAGGAGACCGCATGAAAGGCGACAAGAAAGTCATCCAGTATCTGAACAAGGCCCTGACGGTGGAACTCACCGCCATCAACCAGTATTTCCTGCATGCCCGCATGTACAAGAACTGGGGCCTGACTGCACTGGGCAAGCACGAATACGACGAATCGATCGAGGAAATGCGCCACGCCGACAAGCTGATCGAACGCATTCTGTTCCTGGAAGGCCTGCCCAACCTGCAGGACCTGAACAAGCTAATGATCGGCGAGAACGTGGTGGAGTGCCTGGGATGCGACCTCAAGCTGGAACTCACCGGCCGCGCACTGTATGTCGAAGCCATCGCACACTGCGAGGCGGTCAAGGATTATGTCTCGCGTGAAATCCTCACCGGCATTCAGTCCGACACTGAAGAGCACATCGACTACCTGGAAACCCAGCTCGACCTGGTCAAGCGCATGGGCGAGCAGAACTACATGCAGACCGCCGCCGGGCCGATCGAAAGCTGAGCACCGCCACGCGTACAATGAACGCCCCCGCCGTGGGGCGTTTTTTGTTGGTTCCGATGGACTTCGATCTCGACTGCCGCGCCTGCCCGCGCCTCGCCACGTTTCTGGACGAGGTGCGCGTCCGCCATCCCGATTACCACGCGCGTCCGGTGCCCGCCTTCGGCGACCCTGCGCCCGACCTGCTGATCGTCGGCCTTGCGCCCGGCATGCACGGCGCCAACCGCAGCGGGCGCCCGTTCACCGGGGACTATGCCGGCGTGCTGCTGTACGAAACCCTGCACACCTTCGGCTACGCCAGCGCGCCGGAATCGGTGTCGGTCGACGACGGCCTCACCCTCACCGGCTGCCGCATCACCAACGCGGTCAAATGCCTGCCGCCGGCCAACAAGCCGGAGCCGGGCGAGATTCGCGAATGCAACCGCTTCCTCGCTGCCGAGATTGCCGCCTTGCCCGCGCATACCAGCATCCTGGCGCTGGGCCAGATCGCGCATCAGGCTGTTCTGCGCGCGCAGGGTCTCAAGCTCAAGGACTATCCCTTCGGCCACGCCAGCGACTACCGCCTGCCCGACGGCCGGCGCCTGGTCAGCAGCTACCACTGCTCCCGCTACAATACCCAGACGCGCCGCCTCACTCCGGAGATGTTCGCGGCTGTGTTCACCCTGATTCAAGCGAAGGACTGACCATGCCCGTCGTCACCATCAAGCTCGCCGGCACGCTGACCCGCGAGCAGAAGCAGAAAGTCGCCGAGGAAATCACCGCGACGCTGGAGCGCCATGCGGGCAAGCCGGCCTCCTACACCTACATCGCGTTCGAGGAACTGCCGGACGAGAACTGGGCGATTGCCGGCAAGCTGCTCGACGAAGAATGAGCCTTTGAGCGTCGACAAGGAATTCCTCGCCTCGCTGCCCACCCTGCCCGGCGTCTACCGCATGATCGACGCGGCCGGCGCGGTGCTCTATGTCGGCAAGGCGAAGGACCTGAAGAAGCGCGTCTGCAGCTATTTCCAGAAAACCGACCAGAGCCCGCGCATCCGACTGATGCTGAAAAGCGTCGACCACATCGACACCACGGTGACGCGCACCGAGGCCGAGGCGCTGCTGTTGGAAAACAACCTGATCAAGGGGCTGAAGCCGCGCTTCAACATCCTGTTCCGCGACGACAAATCCTACCCCTACCTGCTGCTGACCGGGCACCGCTTTCCGCGCCTGGCCTACTTCCGCGGCACGCCGAAAAAAAGCGACCAGGCCTTCGGCCCCTACCCCAATGCCTACGCAGTGCGCGAAAGCATGCAGCTGTTGCAGAAGGTGTTCCAGCTGCGCACCTGCGAGGACAGCGTGTTCGCCAACCGCTCGCGGCCCTGCCTGCTGCACCAGATCAAGCGCTGCACCGCACCCTGCGTCAATCGCATTGCGCCCGAGGCCTATGCCCGCGACATCGAGGCCGCCGCGCAGCTGCTTAAGGGTGAAGCCACCGCGCTGACGGAAAACATCACCGCGCAAATGAACGCCGCCGCGGCCGCGCTCGATTTCGAGACCGCCGCGCTGCTGCGCGACCGCCTGCGCATGCTGGCGACGGTGCGCGAAAAACAGTTCGTCGACACCACCGGCAGCGAGGCCGACGCCGACGTGGTCGCGGTGGCCGACGTCGCGGGCGTGATCGCGGTCAACCTCACGATGATCCGTGGTGGCCGCCATCTGGGCGACCGCAGCTTCTTTCCGCAGCACGGCGAAGGCGCGACGCCGGCCGAGGCACTCGACGCTTTCATCGCCCAGCATTACCTCGACCACCCGATCCCGGCGCGCATCCTGGTCAGCGAACCCATCGAGACCGACGCGCTGGAGACGCTGCTGTCGCAACAGGCCGGCAAGAAGATCAGCCTGCTGCACCGCGTCACCGGCGAACGCAAGGTCTGGCTGACCATGGCGCAGGCCAATGCCCGCCTATCGGCCGAGCGACGCAGCACCGAACGCGCCAACCAGTCGCAGCGGCTCGCCGCGCTCGCCGAGACGCTCGACCTGCCGGGGCTGAAGCGCATCGAATGCTTCGACATTTCGCACACCATGGGCGAAGCGACCGTCGCGTCGTGTGTCGTATATGAAGGCGACGATCTGAAGAAATCCGACTACCGCCGCTACAACATCGCCGGCATCACCCCGGGCGACGACTACGCGGCGATGCGCGCCGCGCTCACCAAACGCTTCCACAAGAGCATCGAGGAAAACGGCGTGCTGCCCGATCTGCTGCTGATCGACGGCGGCAAGGGGCAGATTTCGAGCGCCGTCGAGGCGATGAACGAACTGGGGCTCGGCGAGGTGCTGCTGCTCGGTGTCGCCAAGGGCGAGGCACGCAAGCCCGGCCTGGAAACGCTGATTTTCGCCGACGGCCGCGAATTGAGGCTGGCCAAGGACCACCCGGGGTTTCATCTCATCCAGCAGGTGCGCGACGAGGCGCACCGCTTTGCCATTACCGGCCACCGCGCCAAACGCGGCAAGGCGCGCGTGCAGTCGACGCTGGAAGACATCGCCGGCATCGGGCCCAAGCGGCGCAAACAGCTGCTCGAACACTTCGGCGGCCTGCAGGGTGTACGCGACGCCGGCGTCGACGCGCTTGCCTCGGTCAACGGTATCAGCCGAGAATTGGCGGAAACCATTTACCATGCGCTGCACTGATACCCCTTAATCTAGCGCTGCACTGATGCCCCTTAATCTCCCCAACCTGCTCACCTGGCTGCGCATCCTGTTCATCCCCCTGATGGCGGGCGTGTTCTATCTGCCCGACGGCTGGGTGACGCCGCAGCATGCCAACCTGCTCGCGGCCGCCTTTTTCGGCGTGGCCGCGCTGACCGACTGGCTCGACGGCTATCTGGCGCGTGCGCTCGGCCAGACCTCGGCCTTCGGCGCCTTCCTCGACCCGGTGGCCGACAAGCTGATGGTCGCCGCCGCACTGATCGTGCTGATCGACCTTGGTCGCGTGGCTCCACTGGTCGCGCTCATCATCATCGGGCGGGAGATCACCATTTCGGCGCTGCGCGAATGGATGGCCAAGGCTGGCAAATCGGCCAGCGTCGCGGTGTCCTTCGTCGGCAAGCTGAAAACCACGGCGCAGATGGTCGCCATCGTGCTGCTGCTGTATTTCCAGCCGGTCGCCGGCCTGCCGATCGCGACCCTCGGTACGGTGCTGATCTGGGTGGCCGCGCTGCTCACCCTGGTGTCGATGGCGTATTACCTGGTGATGGCCGCGCGCGCGCTGCGAAATACGCCCTGAATTGCGCCCGGGGGTGTTGACAGAAAAAGACGGAATCACCATAATGCGCAGCCTTCAACGCGGGAATAGCTCAGCTGGTAGAGCGCAACCTTGCCAAGGTTGAGGTCGGGAGTTCGAACCTCCTTTCCCGCTCCAGCATTCCGGGGAAAACAGAAGGCTCAGTCCGGACGTTTTCCCCTTTTCGTTTAGTGGTTTACCGCATTGGCGCGATAGCAAAGCGGTTATGCACCGGATTGCAAATCCGTGTAGGTCGGTTCGACTCCGGCTCGCGCCTCCAGATTCAGGTTCGGCCGTCCGCTTTGCCCGGATGGTGAAATTGGTAGACACAAGGGACTTAAAATCCCTCGCCAGAGATGGCGTACCGGTTCGATTCCGGTTCCGGGCACCATCTTCCCTTTCAGTCTGCCGGCGCGAATGATATAATTCGGCCGCTTTATTACGTTTAAATGGGCAATTCGCCCATTTTTTATTTGTGCGACGCCTGCCGCGATTTTTGGATTTGCGATGATGGATTTACCCGCGCGCCTGGAGCCTGTTCTTGCCGGTCTCGGTTACGAGCTGGTGATGCTGGAGCGCGCCGGTCGCGGATTGATGCGAATCTACATCGACAAGCCGGACGGCATCACGATTGACGATTGCGTGGCGGTGAGCAACCACCTGACCCATCTGTTCACGGTCGAGAACATCGACTATGACCGGCTGGAGGTGTCCTCACCCGGCATCGACCGTCCGCTGGTCAAGCCGCAGGATTATGTGCGCTTCGCCGGCGAGCAGGTGACGCTGAAGCTGCGGGTGCCGATGGACAACCGGCGCCGCCTCAGCGGCCAGCTGGTGGGTCTGGAAAACGATGCGGTGAAGTTGATCGTTGATGGCACGGAAGTGTCGGTTGATTTGAGAAATGTGGACGCTGCCCGCCTGAAACCGCTGGTTTAGGCGAGGTTGGAGGAAATGATGAGTCGTGAACTGTTGATGCTGGCCGACGCGCTGGCACGCGAAAAGAACGTGGACAAGGACGTGGTGTTCGAAGCGCTGGAGCAGGCGCTCGCCTCCGCCACCAAGAAGCGCTTCAAGGAAGAGTCCGATGTGCGCGTGTCGATCGACCGCGAAACCGGCGAATACGAATCCTTCCGCCGCTGGCAGGTCGTCACCGAAGCCGATCTGGAATCCGAGGGTTACCAGATCCTGCTGATCGACGCCCAGGACAAGCACCCCGACATCGAAATCGGCGACTACATCGAAGAGCCGCTGGAAAACGTCGAGTTCGGCCGCATCGGTGCGCAGGCCGCCAAGCAGGTCATCCTGCAGAAGATCCGCGACGCCGAGCGCGAACAGATCATTCAGGACTTCCTCTCCCGCAAGGAGCACCTCGTCAACGGCGTGGTGAAGCGCATCGACCGCGGCAACGCGATCATCGAATCGGGCCGCGTCGAGGGCTTCCTGCACCGCGACCAGATGATCCCGCGCGAGAACCTGCGCGTCGGCGACCGCGTCCGCGCCTACCTGCTGCGCATCGACCGTGGCGCCCGCGGCCCGCAGGTGGTGCTGTCGCGCACCGCGCCCGAATTCATCATGAAGCTGTTTGAACTGGAAGTGCCCGAGATCGAGGAAGAGCTGCTCGAGATCAAGGCCGCCGCCCGCGACCCCGGCCTCAGGGCCAAGATCGCCGTCGTCTCGCACGACCCGCGCATCGATCCGATCGGCACCTGCATCGGCCTGCGCGGTTCGCGCGTCACCTCGGTGACCAACGAACTCGCCGGCGAACGCGTCGACATCATCCACTGGTCGGACGATCCCGCGCAGTACGTCATCAATGCGCTGGCGCCGGCCGAAGTCAGCTCCATCGTGGTCGATGAAGACAAGCACAGCATGGACGTGGTGGTGGACGAGGAGCAGCTGGCGATGGCCATCGGCCGCGGCGGCCAGAACGTGCGCCTGGCGTCCGAACTGACCGGCTGGGATCTCAACATCATGTCGCGCGAAGCGGCCGACGAGAAGCAATCGACCGAAAGCGGCAAGACCCTCGCCCTCTTCATCGAAAAACTCGACGTGGACGAGGAAGTCGCCCAGATCCTGGTCGACGAAGGCTTCTCCACGCTGGAAGAAGTCGCCTACGTCCCGCTCAACGAAATGCTCGAGATCGAGGCCTTCGACGAAGACCTGGTCAACGAACTGCGCAACCGCGCCCGCAATGCGCTGCTGACCGCGGCCATCGTTGGCGAAGAGCAGGTCGAGGCCTCGGCCGGCGACCTGCTGTCGCTTGAAGGCATGGACGCCGAAACCGCACGCACGCTTGCCAGCAAAGGCATTCACACCACCGAGGATCTGGCGGAACTGGCAGTCGATGAACTGACTGAAATGTCCGCCATGGATGCCGAACGCGCCAAACAATTGATCATGGCCGCACGCGCGCCCTGGTTCGCCCAAGGCTGATACGCCAAGAGGACTGCATGAACGTTGAACAATTCGCCCAGGAACTGAAACTGCCGCCCCAGCTGTTGCTTGAACAGCTGAAGGCGGCGGGCGTCAGCAAGAACGATGTCGTCGACCCCGTCACCGAAGCGGACAAGGCACATTTGCTCGACTATCTGCGCAAGATGCACGGCGGCGGAGGCGAGACCGGCAAGACCAAGATCACCATCACCCGCAAGCAGACGGGCGAAATCCGCAAGACCGACAGCACCGGCAAATCGCGCACCATCCAGGTCGAAGTCCGCAAGTCGCGCACCTACGTCAAGCGCGATGCCGCTGCGCTGACGGCTGAAGCCCAGCCTGTCGCAGAGCCCGCACCGGAAGCCCAGGCCGCCCCGCAGGTCGAGGCCGTCGTGCCGCCCGTCGTCGAAGTCGAGGCTCCGCCGACCCCCGTCGTCGAAACCGCGCCGGTCGCCGAGCCCGAAGCTGCACCGGCCGCCAAGAAAGCGCCTGCCAAGAAGGCCAAGGCCGTTGAAGCGCCCGTGCCTGAAGCCGCCGTCGAAGTCGAGGCTGCTCCCGCCGGAGTGGCGGCAGAAGCCGCGCCGGTCGTGAAAAAAACCACCCGCATCAAAAAGGCCTCGATCCTGAACGAGGCCGAAGTCAAGGCACGCGAAGAGGAAGCCCGCCGCCACACGGCGCTGCAGGAACGCCAGGCTGCCGACTCCCGCGCACGTACCGAACGCGAGGCCCTGCGCAAGCAGGCTGAAGCCGCGCGCGAAGCCGCCAAGGTGGCCGCTGCCGAAAAAGCCGCCGCGCCTGCCGCACCGGCTGCCCCCACCGAAAAAACCCTGCACAAGCCGGACAAGCCGGCTGCGGCCAAGGGCGCCAAGGGCCCCGACAAAAAACCCGGTGGCACCTGGAAAGACGACGCCGCGCGCCGCAAGGGCGGGCTCAAGACCCGTGGCGGCGCCGTGCCTGACGCAGGCTGGCGCGGCCGCAAGGGCAAATCCAAGTCCGGCAGCCATGAAGACACCACGTTTGTTGCGCCCACCGAACCGGTCGTGCGCGAAGTGCTGGTGCCGGAAACCATCACGGTCGCCGAACTCGCCCACAAGATGTCGGTGAAAGCCGCAGAAGTGATCAAGGCGCTGATGAAGCTGGGCAGCATGGTCACCATCAACCAGGTGCTCGACCAGGAAACCGCAATCATCCTGGTCGAGGAAATGGGCCATATCGGCAAGCCGGCCGCGCTGGATACCCCGGAAGCCTTCCTGGTCGACAGCGGCGAGGTCAGTACGCATGAAGTGCGTGCCCGTCCGCCGGTCGTCACGGTGATGGGTCACGTCGACCACGGCAAGACCTCGCTGCTCGACACCATCCGGCGCACCCGGGTGGCCAGCGGCGAAGCCGGCGGCATCACCCAGCACATCGGCGCCTATCACGTCGAAACCGAAAAAGGCGTCATCACCTTCCTCGACACCCCGGGCCACGAGGCGTTTACCGCCATGCGTGCGCGCGGCGCCAAGGCCACCGACATCGTGGTGCTGGTGGTCGCGGCCGACGACGGCGTGATGCCGCAGACCATCGAAGCCATTCACCACGCCAAGGCAGCAGGCGTACCGCTGGTGGTGGCCGTAAACAAGGTCGACAAGCCCGAAGCCAACCCCGAGCGCATCCGCCAGGAGCTCGTGGCACAAGGCGTCACGCCAGAAGAATGGGGCGGCGACACCCAGTTCGTCGAAGTGTCGGCCAAGGCCAACACCAACATCGATGGCCTGCTCGATGCCATTCTGCTGCAGGCCGAGGTGCTGGAGCTGCAGGCCGCCGCCGACGGCCCTGCGCGCGGCATCGTCATCGAAGCGCGCCTCGACAAGGGCAAGGGCCCGGTCACCACGCTGCTGGTGCAGTCCGGCACCCTGCGCCGCGGCGACATGGTGCTGGCCGGCCAGGCCTTCGGACGCGTGCGCGCCATGCTCGACGAAGCCGGAAAAACCGTGGCCGAGGCTGGTCCGTCGATTCCGGTCGAGATCCAGGGTTTGTCCGACGTGCCGCAGGCAGGCGAAGACATGATGGTGCTGCCGGACGAGCGCAAGGCGCGTGAAATCGCGCTGTTCCGCCAGGGCAAGTTCCGCGACGTGCAGCTCGCCAAAAAGCAGGCCGCCAAGCTGGAGTCGATGTTCGACCAGATGGGCCAAGGCGAAGTGCAGCAGTTGCCGATCATCCTCAAGGCCGACATGCAGGGTTCGTACGAAGGCCTCGCGCACGCGCTGGCCAAGTTGTCGACCGACGAGGTCAAGGTCAACATCATCCACAGCGCAGTCGGCGCGATCACCGAATCCGACGTCAACCTGGCGCTCGCTTCCAAGGCGGTGCTGATCGGCTTCAACGTGCGCGCCGATGCGTCGGCCCGCAAGCTGGCCGAGTCCAGCGGCGTCGACATCCGCTACTACAACATCATCTACGAAGCGGTGGACGAGGTGAAAGCCGCGCTATCCGGCATGCTGGCCCCCGAGAAGCGCGAAAGCGTCATCGGCAGCGTGGAAGTCCGCCAGGTGTTCGTCATTTCCAAGGTCGGCACCATTGCCGGTTGCTACGTCACCGACGGTGTCATCAAGCGCAACGCCGGCATCCGCGTGCTGCGCAATAACGTCGTGATCCACCAGGGCGAGCTCGATTCGCTCAAGCGCTTCAAGGACGACGTCAAGGAAGTCAAGGCCAACTTCGAATGCGGCCTCAGCTTGAAGAACTTCAATGACATCCAGGAAGGCGACATCCTCGAAGTATTTGAGGTGGTCGAGGTGGCGAGAACCTTGTAAATCCGTGAAGGGGGAAGGGCGCGCGCCTTCGGCGTTCAAGGGTGAAGGGTAAAACCCACCCACCCTTCCCCCTTCACCCCTCCCCCTTTACTCAAATATGCCCAAAGACTTCCCCCGCGCCCGCCGCGTCGCCGACCAGATCCAGCGCGAACTGCCCGAATTGATTCGGCAGGAAGTGAAGGATCCGCGCGTCGGCATGCTGACCATCACCGAGGTGGAGGTCAACCGCGACATGGAATTCGCCAAGGTCTACTTCACCACGCTGGGCGGCGAGCCCGAGCACACCGCCTGCCTGCAGGGCCTGCAGCGCGCCAGCGGCTTTCTGCGCACGCAGCTATCGCATCGCATGCAGCTGCGCGTGGTGCCCAAGCTCACCTTCGTCTACGACCGCTCGGTCGAGC
>CAZUVC010000028.1:0-44506 GCA_964623745.1 uncultured Thiobacillus sp.
CGCTGCCGGCGCCGCGCCGGGCGGCGGCGCGGCGGTCCGGGTCTTGCGCGTTGCCGCAGGCGCGTTCTTCTCGGCGCCCGGCGCCGCAACAACAGCGCCCTCGCCGGTCTCGATCACCGCGACCACTTCGCCGGCCTTCACCACCGCGCCTTCGGGCTGCGTGACTTCGATCACGGTACCGGACGCCGGCGCCGGGATTTCCAGGATCACCTTGTCGGTTTCCAGGTCGACCAGGGTCTCGTCGCGCGCGACCGTCTCGCCGACGATCTTGCGCCACGGCAGCAGGGTGCCGCTGGCGACCGAGTCGGACAGGGTCGGCACGCGCACTTCAATTTTCATAAGCGGTCTCCAGCGCATCGTTCAGCAGGGCTTCCAGTTCCGCCCGGTGGCGCGAGGTGTAGCCTGATGCCGGCGCCGCGGCCGGCGGACGTCCGGCGTAGTGGAAGCGCCGCCCGCCGGGTGCGCAGTGATTCAGATGGTGCAGCGTCTGGAACCACGCGCCCTGGTTCATCGGTTCTTCCTGCGCCCAGACGAAGGTGTCGGCCTCGGGATAGGCGGCCAGCACGGCGCGGAATGCCTGTTCGGGGAAGGGATAGAGCTGTTCCACCCGCACCAGCGCGACGTCTTCGAGGCCGCGCGCGGTGCGCGTCGAGTCGAGATCGAACCAGACCCGCCCGCTGCACGCCACCACGCGCTTCGCCGTGCGCGGTGCGCGCGGATCGTCGATGACCGGCAGGAACGCGCCGTCGCTCAAATCTGCCAGCGACGAGGTCGAGCTCGGATGGCGCAGCAGGCTCTTCGGCGTCAGTACCACCAGCGGCTTGCGCGAGGGGCGCACGATCTGCCGACGCAGCAGGTGGAACATCTGCGCCGGCAGGGTCGGCACGCAGACCTGGATGTTCTCCTGCGCACACAGCTGCAGGTAGCGTTCGAGCCGGGCCGAGGAATGCTCCGGCCCCTGCCCTTCGAAGCCGTGCGGCAACAGCATCACCAGGCCGCACAGGCGACCCCACTTGGCCTCGCCGCCGGCAATGAACTGGTCGATCACCACCTGTGCGCCGTTGGCGAAGTCGCCAAACTGCGCTTCCCAGATCACCAGGGTGTCGGGATCGGCGGTGGCGTAGCCGTATTCGAAGGCCAGCACGGCTTCTTCCGACAGCAGCGAATCGATGACGGTGAAATTGCCCTGCCGATCGTGGATATGCTCGAGCGGAATATAGACGCCGCTCTGGCGGCGCTCGCGCTTCTGGTCATGCCACACCGCATGGCGGTGAAAGAAGGTGCCGCGCGCCGAGTCCTGCCCCGACAGACGCACGTTGTGGCCGGCGTCGAGCAGGCTGGCGTAGGCGAGGTTCTCGGCGTAGCCCCAGTCGAGCGGCAGATCGCCCGCGCGCATGCGGATGCGGTCGTCCAGCACCTTCTGCACCCGTGAGTGCAATTCCACGTCCTGCTGCAGCGTGGTGATGCGCTCGCCCAGAAAATCCAGCCGGGTGGCCGAGATCGCGGTCGGCACCTCGCCGGCCGCGTTGTCCTTGAAGCGTCCCCAGTCGACGCCAAAGGTCGCCTTGAAACTGGACAAGGCCGGCGTGCCGAGCGGCTGGCCATGCTCCAGCCGCTCGCGGCAGAGGTCCACCAGGTCGTCCGCCTGTGCCTGGGTCAGCACGCCCTCGTCGACCAGGCGCTGCGCATACAGCACGCGCGTGCTGGGATGCGCCTGGATGCGGCGATACATCAACGGCTGGGTGGCAAGCGGTTCGTCCTGCTCGTTGTGGCCATGGCGGCGATAGCACACCAGGTCGATGAAGACGTTCTTGTGAAAGGTGTAGCGGAAGTCCACCGCGGTCTGCACCGCATAGGCCACCGCCTCGGGATCGTCGCCGTTGACGTGCAGCACCGGCGCTTCGACCATCTTGGCCACATCGGTGCAATACAGCGTCGAGCGCACATCGCGCGGGTCCGAGGTGGTGAAGCCGATCTGGTTATTGATCACCACGTGGATCGCGCCGCCATTTCTGAAGCCGCGCGTCTGCGACATGTTGAGGCTTTCCATCACCACGCCCTGCCCCGACAGCGCGGCGTCGCCATGCAGGATCACCGGCACCACCTCGTAGCCGAGCACGTCGCCGCGCCGGTCCTGGCGCGCACGCACCGAGCCGCGCACCACCGGATGCACGATTTCGAGGTGTGAGGGATTGAACGCCAGCGCCAGATGGATCGGACCGTATTCGGTGCTGATGTCGGTGGAAAAGCCCTGGTGATATTTGACATCGCCCGACAGCGGCGAGCCGGGATAGCCGTTCGGCGGCTCCTCGTAGAGGCTGCTCACGGTGCGCCGCATGATGTTGACCAGCACATTGATGCGTCCGCGATGCGCCATGCCCAGCACGACTTCCTTGGCGCCGTGGCGGGCACAGCGCTCGATCACCTGGTCGAGCAGCGGAATCAGGCTCTCGCCGCCTTCGAGCGAAAAGCGTTTCTGTCCGACGTGCTGGGTGTGCAGGAATTTCTCCAGCGTCTCGGCGTCAGTCAGGCGCTTGAGCAGCTGTTTCTTGAAGTCGTCAGAGACGCCGAAGTGCCCTTGCGCCGATTCGATGCGCTCCTGCAGCCAGCGTTTGCGCGCCACGTCGGTAATGTGCATGTATTCGATGCCGACATGCCCGCAGTAGGCACCACGCACGCGCTGCAGGATGTCGGCCAGCGTGGTGCGGTCGACGCCGCACAGCGAACCGGTTTCGAATTCGCGCGCGAGATCGGCCTCGGTCAGGCCGTAGTGCGCGGGGTCGAGTTCCGGCGTGGGCGGCGGTTCGAAGCGCCGCAGCGGATCGAGTTCCGCCTGGCGCACGCCCAGGTAGCGGTAGGCATTGATGAGGCGCAGCACCGACACCTGCGCGGCATCGGTTGCACCGGCCGGGCCCGGCATCGGCTGCGCCAGCCAGGGCGCCAGCGCCGCGTCGCCGAACTGTTCCAGGTAGGCCGCATTGCCGGCATACAGCGGGGACGTCCGGGACCAGTCAGGCGCGCTCATGGATGGGTTTGGGCTCAGGTCGCGCGCTGGTCGATCGGCACAAAATCACGCCGCGCCGAGCCCGTATAGAGCTGACGCGGCCGGCCGATCTTGTGCGCCGGGTCGGACAGCATCTCGTGCCACTGCGCGACCCAGCCGGCGGTGCGCGCCATCGCGAACAGCGCAGTAAACATGCTGGGGGGAATGCCGAGCGCGCGGAAGATGATGCCGGAATAGAAATCGACGTTGGGATAGAGCTTCTTCTCGATGAAGTAGTCGTCTTCCAGCGCGATGCGTTCGAGTTCCAGCGCGATCTTGAACTGCGGGTCGTCGCGCAGGCCGAGCTCGTCCAGCACCTCATAGCAGGTCTGGCGGATGATCGCGGCGCGCGGGTCCATGTTCTTGTAGATGCGGTGACCGAAGCCCATCAGGCGGAACGGGTCGGACTTGTCCTTGGCGCGCTTGATGAAGCCCGGGATCTTGGAGACGTCGTCCATCTCCTCCAGCATCTGCAGCACCGCCTCGTTGGCGCCGCCGTGCAGCGGCCCCCACAGCGAGGCCATGCCGCTGGCGATGCAGGCATAGGGATTGGCGCCGCTGGAGCCGGCCAGGCGCACGGTCGAGGTCGAGGCGTTCTGCTCGTGGTCGGCGTGCAGGATGAAAATGCGGTCGAGCGCGCGCGCCAGCACCGGGTTCGGCTCGTAGGGCGCGCATGGCGTCGAGAACATCATGTGCATGAAGTTCTCGGCATACGAAAGCCGGTTCTGCGGATAGACGAAGGGCTGCCCCTCGTTGAACTTGTAGGCCCACGCCGCGACCGTGGGAATCTTGGCGATCAGCCGGTGCGCGACAACCTCGCGGTGCGCAGGATCGAAGTTGTCCAGGCCCTTGTGATAGAAGGCCGACATCGCACCGGTGACGCCGATCATCACCGCCATCGGATGCGCGCTGCGGCGAAAACCGCGAAACACGTTTTCCATCTGGTCGTGCAGCAGGGTGTGGTGGCGGATCGAAGTCTCGAACGTTTCCTTCTGCTCGACCGTCGGCAGTTCGCCGTGGATCAGCAGGTAGCAGACTTCCATGTAGTCCGACTGGTAGGCCAGTTCCTCGATCGGATAACCGCGGTAATACAGCAGACCCTCGTCGCCGTCGATGTAGGTGATCGCCGAGTTGCAGCTCGACGTCGCGGTAAAGCCGGGGTCATGGGTGAAATAGCCGTGTGCGCCGAGCGCGCGGATGTCGATGACCGGCTTGCCATAGGTGCCCTGCTCAATCGGCAGGTCGATCGACGGACTGCCGTCGCTGAAGGTGAGGGTGACGGTTTTTTTCATTGTGATTCCAGTAATGTTGCTGCCCGGTATTTTTGCAGGCGTTCAATCAGCGCGGCAAGACCAGAATCGCCCGCAGGCGACCGGCCTTGCAGCCTGTCGAGCAGGTCCATGTCCGACAGGCCCAGCAGCCGCTCCAGCGCGGCGACCTCGCCAGGCAGAAGTGTAGCGCGGTGCGCGTCCAGAAAGCCACCCAGCCAGAGATCCAGCTCGAGCAGGCCGCGGCGGCAGCGCCAGACGAGCGCGTCAGACACGGCGCTTCACCAGCAGCGACTTGATGCGCCCGATCGCCGCGGTCGGGTTCAGTCCCTTGGGGCAGGCGTCGACGCAATTCATGATGCCGCGGCAGCGATACAGGCGGTAGGGATCTTCCAGGTTATCCAGCCGAGCGGCGGTCGCCTCGTCGCGCGAATCGGCGATGAAACGGTACGCCTGCAACAGCCCCGCGGGGCCGACGAAGGTCTCCGGATTCCACCAGAACGAGGGGCACGAGGTGGTGCAGCAGGCGCACAGAATGCATTCGTAGGCGCCGTCGAGCAGCGCGCGGTCGTCCGGGCTTTGCAGTCGCTCGACTTCGGGCTCGGGTGTGTCGTTGATCAGCCACGGCTTGATCGAGCGGTACTGCTTGTAGAACGGCTCCATGTCCACGATCAGGTCGCGGATCACCGGCAGCCCGGGCAGCGGCCGCACCTCGATCGGCTCCTGCAGTTCAGTCAGCGGCGTGATGCAGGCCAGCCGGTTCTTGCCGTTGACGTTCACTGCATCCGAGCCGCACACGCCTTCGCGGCAGGAGCGGCGCAGGCTCAGGGTTTCATCCTGCGCCTTGATCGCCAACAGCGCATCAAGCAGCATCTTGCCGGCGGGTTCGATGTCGAGCTCGACGTCCTGCATGGTGGGCTTTTCGCCGGATTCGGGGGAGTAGCGGTAGAGGCGGAATTTCATAGCGCTGTCCTCTGCGAATACCGTGCATGCGCGACGGCTTCGCTTTTCGCCTTTGGGCGAGTTACTTTCTTTTGCTTCGCCAAAAGAAAGTAACCAAAGAAAAGGCGACCCCACATCGCTGCCCTGCGGGTTCCCGATTTGGCGCGCGCGTGCGGGCGCTCCACCAACTCGCCCTGGCACGGGGCACAAAACGCCCCGTGCTGCGGAGCTCGGACACGGTTCCGCTCTTGTCCCGCCCGCACACGCCAAATCGGCAGCGCTGAAGGGGAATAACCCCGGGTGCCGCCCTCGCGTGTTGTTCGTTCTTCGCCAAGCACAGGCGTTCGCAAGGGTGCCCCTTGTGTGTCGCCGAGAAGCGCAGCCGGCCGAGGAAATAAGGGGCTGGGTGTTTGAGCTCCGCAGCAGGGCACGTTTTGTGTGCCCTGCCAGGGCGAGTTCCAGCCCCGCCTCGGGTGGCGAGCATCGCAGGGGAGCCGAAGGCCGACACACCAGGGGTGGCCTTTTCTTTGGTTACTTTCTTTTGGCCACGCAAAAGAAAGTGACTCGCCCTCAGGCGAAAAGCGAAGCCCCAGCATGGGAACAGATAAATGCGAAGAGACCATCAATACACCCTCTCCTTCGGCTTGATCGATTCCACCGTCAGCGGCTTCAGCCGCACCGGCTTGGCATCCACCTGGTCCCCCTCGCGCGAATACAGCGTGTGCTTGAGCCAGTTTTCGTCATCGCGCGCAGGGAAATCCTCGCGCGTATGCGCACCGCGGCTCTCGGTGCGGTGGATCGCCGACACCAGCGTGGCGCGCGCCACGCCGATCAGGTTTTCCAGTTCCAGTGCCTCGATGCGCGCGGTGTTGAAGACACGGCTGGTGTCCTGCAAGCCGGCGTGCGTCAAGCGTGCTTCCAGCGCATTCAATTTTTCCAGTCCCTCGCGCAAGACCGCGTCGGTGCGGAACACGCCGGCATGCGCTTGCATCATCCGCCGCAAGTCGTCTGAGATCGCCGCCACGCGCTCGCAGCCGGGGCGGTCCCAGCGGGCGAGCCGCGCCAGGCTGGCTTCAGCCGCCGCTTCGGGCAGCGGGCGCGGATAGGGGTTGTCGCGCAGGTATTCCTGCATGTGTTTGCCCGCGGCGCGGCCGAACACGATCAGGTCGAGCAGCGAGTTGCCGCCTAGTCGATTGGCGCCATGCACCGATACACAGGCGCATTCGCCGACGGCATACAGGCCCGGCACCGGCTCCTCGGGGCCGAAGCGCGCGGGCGCGACGACCTGGCCGTGCAGGTTGGTGGGGATGCCGCCCATCATGTAGTGCGCGGTGGGCGCGACCGGAATCGGCGCCCTGGCCGGGTCGACGCCGGCGAAGCGGATCGACAGGTCGCGGATGCCGGGCAGCTTTTCGGCGATCAGCGCTTCGCCCAGATGGTCGAGCTTGAGGTCGATAAAGTCGGCTTGCGGACCACAACCGCGGCCTTCGGCGATTTCGATGGCGATTGCACGCGCGACCACATCGCGTCCGGCGAGGTCTTTGGCGTGCGGCGCGTAGCGTTCCATGAAGCGCTCGCCATTTTTATTCAATAGATAACCACCCTCGCCGCGCACGCCTTCGGTGATCAGACAGCCGACCCCGGCGATGCCGGTCGGGTGGAACTGCCAGAACTCCATGTCCTGCAGCGGCAGGCCGGCGCGCAACACCATGCCGAGGCCGTCGCCGGTATTGATCATGGCGTTGCTGCTGTTCCAGAACACACGCCCTGCCCCGCCGGTGGCCAAGAGCGTGGTGCGCGCTTCGATCAGGAGTGGCTCGCCGGTCTCGATCGACATCGCGGTGACGCCGAGGCAGTAGCCGTCGGCGTCGCGCACGAGGTCGAGCGCGAAGTACTCGTCGAAGAACTGGGTGCGGTGGGCGATGTTCTGCTGGTACAGCGTGTGCAGCAGCGCGTGGCCGGTGCGGTCGGCCGCGGCGCAGGTGCGGGTGGCCTGCTCGCCGCCAAAGTTTTTCGACTGGCCGCCGAACGGGCGCTGGTAGATCTTGCCGTTGTCCAGTCGCGAAAACGGCAGTCCCATGTGTTCGAGCTCGTACACTGCCGTGGCGGCCTCGCGGCACATAAACTCGATCGCATCCTGGTCGCCGAGCCAGTCGCCGCCCTTGACCGTGTCGTACATATGCCATTCCCAGCGGTCGTCGTCGACGTTGGCGAGCGCGGCGGTGATGCCGCCCTGCGCCGACACGGTGTGTGAACGCGTGGGAAAGACTTTCGACACCACCGCGACGGTGTAGTCGGAGCGCGCCAGCTGCAGCGCCGCACGCAGGCCCGCGCCGCCGCCGCCGATGATCAGCGCATCGAAGCGGCGCGTGTTCATGCCGGGCTCCATAACGTGGCGGCGAGCCAGACGACGCTGCCCGCAAGGACGACGATCACTGCCAGCAGTAGCGCGAGGCGCAGGCCGGTGTGCCGCACGTAGTCCATGAAAATGTCTTTCATGCCGACCCAGGCGTGTAGCGCCAGCGCCGCCACGGTCAGCAGCAGCAGCACGCGCAGCCACAACGGCGCGAACAGCGCCTGCCAGCCGACAAAATCGAGCGGCAGCACGGCCAGCACATACAGCGCCAGCCCGGGCAAGGCCAGCGCCAACACCACCGCCGAGGCGCGCTGCACCAGCCAGGTGCCGGTGCCGGTGTGTGCGCCGGTGGTCGATTTCATGCGAACAGCCTCCAGGCGGCCAGCAGCGTGACCAGTCCGCCGACGAACAGGACGATGCGGCTGCTCTGTCGCGCGAACTTCAAGTCGACGCCCCGGTCCGCATCCATCGCCAGATGCCGCACGCCCGCCAGCAGATGATGCGCAAACGCCCAGATCAAGCCCAGCAGCGCCAGCCGGGCCAGCGGATGCGCAAGGCCGTCGGCGAGACGCTGGAATCCCGCTTCATCTGCCAGCGACACCGACAATGCCCATACGCCCAGCGGCAAGGCGAGGAACAGCAACGCACCCGACACCCGATGCAGGATCGACACCCAGCCGGGAAGCGGCAAATGAATGCGGCGCAGATCGAGATAAACGGGGCGCGTGGCAGGCTTCAAGAAATAGTCCGTATGGTGTGCGCTGGCTTAACGGCGCCGGGTCGGCGCCGCGGATTTTTTCGCCACCGATTTCTTCACCGTGGCTTTTTTCACCTTGGCCGTCGCCGCCTTCGCCACCGCCTGCGGTACCCGCAGCGCCAGGCGCGGATCGAAGGGTTTGGGCAGGATGTAGTCGGGGCCAAATTTCAGCTTGGTGAGCTTGTAGGCCTTCAGCACCGCAGCCGGCACCGGCTCGCGTGCGAGGCCTGCCAGGGCATGCACCGCGGCAATCAGCATGGCTTCGGTGATCTGCTTCGCGCGCGCATCGAGCGCGCCGCGGAAGATGAAGGGGAAGCCCAGCACGTTGTTGACCTGGTTGGGGTAATCCGAGCGACCGGTCGCCATGATCAGGTCGCTACGCGCGGCTTTCGCCTTCTCAGGCAGGATTTCCGGATTGGGGTTGGCGAGCGCGAAGACCACCGGCTTGGCGGCCATGGACTTCACCATCGCCGGGCTGACCAGGTTGGCGCCCGACACGCCGATGAAAGCATCGGCGCCGGTCATCGCATCGGCCAGCGTGCGCAGTTGGGTCTGGCGCGCGTAGGCCTTCTTGAAGCTGTTGAGGTCGGTGCGACCCTTGTGCACCACGCCTTTGGAGTCGACCAGCAGGATGTTGGATTTTTTCGCGCCCATGGCGACCAGCAGGTTGAGCGAGGCGATGCCCGCCGCACCAGCGCCCAGACAGACGATTTTCGCGGTTTCCAGCGTCTTGCCCTGGACGTGGAGTGCGTTGAGCAGGCCGGCGCAAATGATGACGGCGGTGCCGTGCTGGTCGTCGTGGAACACCGGAATGTCGAGCGACTTCTTCAGCGCGGCTTCGATCTCGAAACAGTGCGGCGCGGCGATGTCTTCGAGGTTGATGCCGCCGAAGGTGGGGGCGATCGCTTCCACCACCTTGATGAAGTCCTGCGGCGTTTTCGCATTGACCTCGATGTCGTAGACGTCGATGCCGGCGAACTGCTTGAACAGCACGCCCTTGCCTTCCATCACCGGCTTGGCGGCGAGCGGCCCGAGATTGCCGAGGCCGAGGATGGCGGTGCCGTCGGTGATCACCGCGACCAGGTTGCCCTTGTTGGTGTAGTCGTAGGCCGTCTTCGGATTGCGGGCGATTTCCAGCACCGGCTGCGCCACACCCGGGGTGTAAGCGAGCGAGAGGTCTTCCTGGGTGGAACAGGGCTTGGACGATTCGACCGACAGCTTGCCGGGTTTCGGCAGGCGGTGGTAGGCGAGGGCTTTTTTCTTGGCTGCGTTTTTGGTGAGGGGGGCTTGGCTCATGGTGGGCGGTGCGAGCAGGATGAACAAGCCGTCATTATCGCGGATTTATTCGCGTTGCGCCCTGCGGGGCGCTGCTGCCATCAGTCTTTCCATATTTTCAGCTGGGCCCGCAGACGCGCCACGGCCTGCGAGTGCAACTGACACACCCGCGACTCGGACACGCCGAGCACGGCACCGATTTCCTTCAGGTTCATGTCCTGCTCGTAATACATGCCCATCATGCTGCGCTCGCGCTCGGGCAGATGGTGGATCGCGGCGATCAGGCCCTCGCGGAAACCGGCATCCTCCAGCACCGAGAGCGGGTCGTTGCTGCCGTCTACCAGGTAGCGCTCGAGAAAGCTGGCGCTGTCTTCATCCGAGAAATCCTCGTAATACAACAGCTGCGAACATTTCACGTCACCCAGCATCGACTGGTACTGATCGATCGGCATGCCCAGCTCGGCAGAGATTTCCTGTTCGGTGGGCGACTTGCCGTTGCGCTGCTCCAGCCGGTGAATGGCCGATTCGATCTGGCGTGATTTCTGGCGCACGTGGCGTGGCAGCCAGTCGGCCTCGCGCAGCTCGTCGAGCATGGCGCCGCGAATGCGCTGCGTGGCATAGGATTCGAACTGGGCGCCCTGGGTGCCATCGAAGCGGCCGACCGCGTCCAGCAGGCCGATCAGTCCGACCTGGATGAGATCGTCGACTTCGACGCTGGCCGGCAGGCGCGCCATCATGTGATACGCAATGCGCTTGACCAGCGGTGCGTACTTGGTGACTTGTTCGTCTTGCGACGAAGGTTTAACCGCCATGTTTCGTGGCCATGCTTTCTGAGCGTTCTCGTTCTGTTGGGGAGCGCGCCGCCAGGCGCGTCTCGTCGCCCGCCATTCTAACGGCAAGCGCGGCAAATGGTGCATCTTCGCGTGTCGCATCGAAAAGCACGCTCGTCATGGCCTGCCCGATAAAGTGGCAACACGCGGCCTGCACCTGTGCGCAGGCCCCGGCATCGCCCAGCAGGCCGATACGGGATACGCCGCCCCGCTGCATCAGTGTCTTGATCAGCGCGTAGGCATAGCGCATCGATACATCGCTGCGTCCGATTTCCACGACGGCACCATGGATCGCGCCTGTCAGCAGGCCGGGCACGGTGTACGGCCGGCCAGCATCGAACAGCACCGGGTCGTAACCGGTCAGCCTGTCGCGCAAGCCCGCTTCATCGGCCGGCATGCCGGGCGCGACCCAGCCGCCGCCATAGGTCTGCGGCAGCGTGTGAAGCTGCCCGCGCTCGAGCTGGCGCTTCCAGTCGAACAGGCTGCGCGGCGCGGCGGCCTCGAACAGGCGGCCATTCAGGTCGATCAAGAGGATCGTCCGGCCGAGCCGGTGCAGCGCGTGCGCCAGCCGGGTGCTGGCGTCAGGGGATTCGAAAAAACCGTGGATGCAGCGCAGCGGCTGGCGCGCCTTGCGCCGTCGCAGCCCGGCTGCCTGGTCAGCCTGCACGACGTTCGCTGCGCTCGGCCTCGATGCCGGCAAACAGCGGCCAGTCCTCGGCGTCGAGTGCATACGGCGTGGCCAGCTGGCCGCCCTTCAGCGCGCGGTCGATCAGATAGGCGGCATTGGGTGCGTGCAGGTCTTCCGGCACCCGCTGGCCGCTGCTCAGATACGCCAGCGGCAAGCGGTGGCGGATCAGGCTGTCGAGTGCGGCGCCCGGCTGCGGAGTTTCGTCGAGCTTGGTCAGGATGCAGGCGGCCGCACCCTGGCCGAAGTGCGCCATCGCCTGCTCGATCGCCGCGCCCTGCTGGGCGGCGGACATCACGAGGATGCGGCGCACCCCCAGTGCGTCGAGTGCATGCACGTCACGCGTGCGCGGATCGTTCGGTGCAAAGCCGGCGGTATCGATCAGCACCAGCTTTTTGGCCGCGAGCTCGGGCAGTAGCTGCACCAGCCGGGCCGGAGCGTCCGCGACATGCATTGATACGTCGAGCAGAACGGCATACACGCCAAGCTGCGCTGCTGCACCAATGCGGTAGGTATCGGCCGCCACCAGCGCCACGGCGCCGGCGCCGTGGACATCGACCGCGCGCGCGGCGAGCTTGGCGAGCGTGGTGGTCTTGCCCGAACCGGTGGGGCCGACCAGCGCGTAACGGCCGCCTCGCGCCAGCAGATCGGCGTCGCGCCCCAGCAGCGGCAGATTGCGGATCAGCACCTGGCGCAGCCAGCGCTGGGCGGCATCGGTGTCCAGCCCGCGCGGCAGGCGCGCCGCCAGCGTGCGGGCGAGCGCACTGCCGAAACCGGCGGCGAACAGCGTTTGCAGCAGCGCCACCCGCACCGGGTCGCGTCGCCGGCCCGCACCCCAGGCAAAACCGGCCAGCTGGTTCTGCAGCATGCCGCGCAGTCGCGACAGCTCGTGCAGAATGCGCGAGCCGCTGGCGCTGTCTGCCGCTTCACCCGCCGCCGCCACGGTCAGATCACCGTAGGCGCTGGCCACCAGTTCGACGCCCTGCGGATGCGGTCGCGTGGACAGCACCACGGCGTCCTCGCCGAGTTCGCGGCGAACGCGCGCCAGCCCTTCACGCGCATTCGCGGCGACGAATACCTGTACGCTCATGCCGCTTCTCCCATGCTCAGTTCCGTATTCACCCGCACCATTTTATCGGCAGGCACCTCGGCATAGGCAATCACCGCCAGCCGCGGCTGATTGCGCCGCAACAGCCGCGACAGTACGGCGCGCAAACCGGCCGAAGTCAGCAGCACCGGCGGGTAGCCGGCGCCTTCCTGTTCGGCCAGCGCGCGCTCGGCGGCCTGGTTCAGCGCCTCCAGCGTGGCCGGGCTCAGCAGCGCTTCGCCTTCGTCGCCCATTTCGTTGAACAGGCGGGCTTCGGTCGTCGCCGCCAGCCCGATCACATGCAGGGTATCGCTGCCTTCGAACAGGCGGTCGACGATGCTGCGGCCGAGCGCGGCGCGCACGGTTTCCAGCAGTTCGTCGATGGCCTGGCTGCGGGGCGCGCGTGCCGCCAGCGTTTCGAACAGGGTGCGGGTGTCGCGAATCGAGACGTTTTCGGCGATCAATTGCTGCAGCACCGTCTGCACAGTGGTCAGCGGCAGATGGCGCGGCGTCACATCCTCGACCAGTCCCGGATGCGTGCGCGCCAGTGTGTCGAGCAACTGCTGCACTTCGGTGCGCCCGAGGAGTTCCGGCGCGTGCTGGCGGAACACCGCCTCGACCTGGCGCGCGATCAGTTCGGCCGGCTCCAGCACCACGAAGCCGCGCAATTCGGCTTCCTCCTCGCGCCCCGCCTCGATCCAGATACCTGGCAGCCCGGTCAGCGGATCGGCGCCCGGCGTGCCGTCGAGCTTGCCCAGCACATCGCCCATGTCCACCGCCAGCACCTGACCGGTCGGCATTTCGCCGTGCGCCACGACCACGCCCTTGAGCGTGATGCGGTAGCTGTTGGGCTTGAGTTCGAGGTTGTCGCGCACGCGAATGAGCGGCACCACCAGGCCCATGTCGGCAGCAAAATGGCGGCGCGACTCGGTGATCCGCGCCAGCGCCGCGCCACCCTGGTTGCGGTCGACCAGCGGAATCAGCCGGTAGCCGACTTCGAGCGCCAGCACGTCGACCGGCGGAATGTCGTCCCAGGTGACATCGAGTGGCGTGGGCAATTCCTCGATCGGCTCCAGCAAGGGCGTGTCCGCAAGCACCGCGCGCTGGCGTCGCAGCAGCCACCCCCCGAGTCCGGCCAGCACCACGGCAATGGTCAGGAAGGCCAGATGCGGCGTGCCTGGAATCAGGCCCAGCACGCCCAGCACAACGGCGGCAATGAACAGCGTCTGCGGACGGCCGAAAATCTGGGTGGAAAACTCGCGTGACAGGTCCTGCTCGCTCGACGCCCGGCTGACCACGATGCCCGCCGCGGTCGAAATGATCAGCGCCGGAATCTGCGTCACCAGGCCGTCGCCCACGGTCAGCAACGCATAGCGTCCGAGCGCCTCGGTCAGTCCCAGGTCGTGCTGAAACAGCCCGACCAGCACGCCGCCGACCAGGTTGACCAGCAGGATGATGATGCCGGCGATCGCGTCGCCGCGCACGAATTTGGAGGCGCCGTCCATCGCACCGTAGAAATCCGCTTCGCGACCGATGTCGGCACGCCGGCTGCGCGCTTCGGATTCGTTGATGAAGCCGGCGTTGAGGTCGGCGTCCACCGCAAGCTGCTTGCCCGGCATCGAGTCCAGCGTGAAGCGCGCCGCCACCTCGGCGATGCGCCCGGCGCCCTTGGTGATGACGACGAAGTTGATGATGACCAGGATCAGGAACACCACGAAGCCGACCACGTAGTTGCCGCCGACCAGGAAGTTGCCGAAGGATTCGATCACCTTGCCCGCCGCATCCGGCCCGGTGTGTCCTTCCATCAGGATGATGCGGGTGGACGCGACGTTGAGCGACAGGCGCAGCAGCGTGGTCAGCAGCAGCACCGTGGGAAACACCGAGAAATCCAGCGGCCGCCGTGCGTTCAGGCTCACCAGCATCACGATCATCGCCAGCGCGATGTTGAGCGTGAACAGCACATCGAGCATGAAGGTGGGCAGCGGCAGGATCATCATCGCCAGGATCAGCAGCACCAGCAGCGGCACCGCCAGCCGATTCAGCGGCATGCCCATCACCATCACGCCCTGCCCGTTCACCCGATCACCTCGTCAATCGTCCCGGGCCTGCCGTTCGCACCCTCTCCCGCTTGCGGGATAGGGCTACGCCCCGACTGTTGCTGGCGCTCACGCATCTGCGCCCGCATTTCCGGGCTGCCCTCGGCTTCGCGGGCCTCGGCCAGCACCTCCTGCCAGGTCATCGCATGACGTCGCAGGTAGCGCCACCAGCGCCAGCCGGCATCCAGCGCGGCAATCAGCGTGAGCGCCGCGGCCAGCGCCAGCACGCCCCGCCCGACCCAGGCTGCGGCCGGCGCCAACCCAGCGTCGGCGGACGGGCCATGCAGCGCAAGCCATTCGCCCGTCAGCACCCAGCCGACCGCGGCCGCGACCAGCGCGAGCTTCAGCAGCGCCAGCCCGCCATCGAACCAGGCATCGGCAGAAAACAGCCGGATCAGGGGTTTGAAAGGATGGACCCGGCTCAAATCGGCCTGCGCGCGCTGCGGCGCGTAGACCCAGCCGGACAGCAGCATCGGCGCCACCAGTGCGGCGGCAAAAATGACCGCCAGCAAGGGCACCAGCACCCACAGCACGGTCTGGAGCGATTCGAGGACGATCGGGGAAAGCGGATGGGCGCCCGGGGCGAATGCCGCTTCGAGCAGGGATTGCAGGGACTGCAACAGGCGCGGCGCCAGCCAGCTCAGCGCGCCCAGCGCCGCCAGCAGCACCGCCCACGCGGCAAATTCGGCTGAACGCGGCACATCGCCCGCATTGCGCGCCTCTTGCAGGCGCCGCGGGCTTGCCGGTTCGGTACGCGAAAGGTCTGACTCCTCGGCCATGCTTATCTCAGGTTTTGGGGGAGTCTAGCACGATGCAGGAATGACTTTTTCGCCCCTGCCGCAACCGGCAGGCCCAAATCCGATGAGGATCGGGACATCGTCTGCCGGGAAGAATTGGGATGGCGGAGGGGAGCCAAAATGTTCTGACTTTGTATCCACAGAATCCAGGATTTCGTCAGGGCTGTTTTTTGTCTTGGGTAAAGAGTGCGCCGCGAAACTCCGTTAGACCAGAAAGGGCCGGACGCAGTCGTGCAGGGATGGCGATGCGGAAACAGAAGATTCCACCGCGGGAGAACAGATATGACGGGGTACACAGGTCCAACGCGCCATAAGCTTTGGACCACGTCCTTGTACCACCCACATGATGGCCTACTGAGTTTTGTTACTTGTTTTCAGTAGGTTAATAAATGTTGGCGGAGAGGGTGGGATTCGAACCCACGGTAGGCTTGCACCTACGCCTGATTTCGAGTCAGGTACATTCGACCACTCTGCCACCTCTCCGGCGGCGCGTATTGTACCCGAGACGTGCGCCTCACTGGACGAAAATTTCACTCTCGGTCAGACTGCGCTCATGCCGAGCATAAGAAAAACGGCGCACATCGGAGGAGTCTTGGTGCTGGTGCTGAGTCTGGCACTGGCCGCTTGCAGTCGCCCGGTACCGCCGCCCGAGGTCACGGGGGAATTGTGGGTAGGAACCCGCAACAGCCCAGCTTCCTACTATATCGGTGCCAATGGCGAGCCGGCCGGATTCGAGCATGACCTGATCCAGTCCTTCGCGCGCTCGCAGAAGTGGTCGCTGAACTGGACCATCAAGAATCGCCCCGAATCCCTGTTCGAACTGCTCGACAGCAACCACATCCACCTGGTCGCCGCCATCCTGCCGCAAGCCGTGGTGAAGGACCGCCACCTGATCTCCGGCCCGGTGCTGTTCGAGACGCCGATCCATATCGTGTACCGCACCCGCGAGCGACGGCCGCGCAGCATGGCCGAACTGGAAGACAAGAGGCTGGCGCTGATCATCGGTTCCGGCCACACTCCCGTCCTGATGCGGCAAAAGCGCAAGCACCCTGGAATTTCCTGGGCCGCGCTGGAAAACGTCTGGCCGGAAGAACTGCTGGCGCAACTGCAGGCAGGCCAGTACGACGCAGTAGTGATCAGCGGCATGGATTTCGATCCGATGCGCAGCCTCTACCCCGACCTGGGCGTGGCATTCGATATCGGCGATACGCAAAAAATCGTATGGGCGCTACCGCCCCGCAGTTCGCAGGCGATGCGCAATGCGCTCGCGCGTTATGTCGAACAGGCGCGCAAGGACGGCACCATCCGGCGCATCCATGAACGTTATTTCGGTCACGTCAGGCGGCTCGACAGCAGCGACATCCTCGGCATCCTGCAGCGCCGTCCGCTGCGCCTGCCTGAATTCCGCCGCCATTTCCAGGAAGCGCAGACACTGACCGGCATCGACTGGCGGCTGCTGGCCGCGATCGGTTATCAGGAGTCGCAATGGGATCCGCTGGCGACCTCGCCGACCGGCGTGCGCGGACTGATGATGCTGACCGGGCAAACCGCCGACCGCATGGGCGTCTCTAACCGTCTCGATCCCCGCCAGAGCATCCTCGGCGGCGCCCGCTACCTGGCCCTGATGAAAGACGCGTTGCCGGCACGCATCGCCGAACCCGACCGCACCTGGCTGGCGCTGGCTGCCTACAACCAGGGGCAGGGACATATGGAGGATGCGCGCCGCATTGCGCAGGCGCGGGGTGGCGATCCGGACAGCTGGGCCGACGTCAAGGAGGCGCTGCCCTATCTGAGCCGCGGCACCTATTCAAACGTTACCCGATACGGCTACGCACGCGGCGGCGAAGCGCTCCACTTTGCCGAGAACATCCGCAACTACTACGACATCCTGTTGCGACTCGAACCGGCCTACGACCCGCTGATCAATCTGGGCAGCAATGAGGACGCGCTGGGCACGCCGGGCTGAGCACGTCAGGCGGGCGTGAGTTTGGTGAGTTTTTCGACGCCGCCCATCCACGGACGCAGCACCTCGGGCACCGTCACGCTGCCGTCGGCGTTCTGATAGTTCTCCAGGATCGCCACCAGCGTGCGCCCCACCGCCAGCCCCGACCCGTTCAGCGTGTGCAGCAGTTCCGGCTTGCCCTGCCCCGCCTTGAAACGCGCCTGCATGCGGCGCGCCTGGAAGGCCTCGAAATTGGAGCAGGAGGAAATCTCGCGGTAAGTGTTCTGCGCCGGCAGCCACACTTCGAGGTCGTAGGTCTTGGCCGCAGAAAAGCCCATGTCGCCACTGCACAAGGCCATCTTGCGGTACGGCAGGCCGAGCTTCTGCAGGATGGTTTCGGCATGTGACGTCAGGCTTTCCAGCGCGGCGTAGGAGTCCTCCGGACGCACCATCTGCACCAGCTCAACTTTGTCAAACTGGTGCTGGCGGATCATCCCTCGGGTGTCACGACCGTAGGAACCGGCCTCGGAACGGAAGCACGGCGTGTGGGCGACGAACTTCAGCGGCAAAGCTTCGGCCGCGACGATCTCGTCGCGCAGCAGATTGGTCACCGGCACTTCGGCGGTGGGTATGAGGTAGAGCTTGTCGGCGTCCGTACACTGTTCGCCGGCATGGCGCGGGACATGGAACAGGTCTTCCTCGAACTTCGGCAGCTGGCCGGTGCCACGCATCGAATCGGCGTTCACCAGATAGGGCACATAGACTTCGGTGTAGCCATGCTGGGACGTATGCAGGTCGAGCATGAACTGCGCGAGCGCGCGGTGCAGCCGCGCAAGCGGGCCTTTCATCACGGTGAAGCGACTGCCGGTGATTTTCACCGCGGCCGCGAAGTCGAGCTGTCCGAGACCCTCACCCAGATCGACGTGGTCGCGCACGGAAAAATCATACGTTTTAGGCGTGCCCCAGCGGCTCACTTCGACGTTGGCGGTTTCGTCCTTGCCCATCGCGACCGATTCGTGCGGCAGGTTAGGCACCCCCATCAGAAAATCGCCGAGCTCGGTTTGCAACTCGGACAGGCGCGCCTCCAGCTGCTTCTGCTCATCACCCAGCCCGGCCACTTCGGCCATCACCGCTGTGGTGTCCTCGCCCTTGCCTTTGAGCATGCCGATCTGTTTCGACAGCGCGTTGCGGCGGCTTTGCGCCTCCTGGGTGCGGGTCTGGATCGTCTTGCGTTCGGCTTCCAGCGCGTCGAAGCGCGCCGTATCGAACACAAAACCGCGCGCGGCAAGGCGCTCGGCGACGAGGGCTGCGTCTTTGCGCAGCAGCTGGATATCAAGCATGGGAGTGAAGGAATCGCGCCAAAAGCGCTATTTTCCACGATAGCCGCCGCTCCCGGCTAGGGGCGGCGTGAATTTAGGCTGCTTCGACCATTCCCACCGCCTCTTCCACATCGACCGCGACGATGCGCGACACCCCCGGTTCCTGCATGGTGACGCCGGCGAGGTGCTGGGCCATTTCCATGGTGACGCGGTTGTGGGTGATGAAAAGGAACTGGGTGTGGTCGGACATCGCCTTGACCAGATTGCAGTAGCGTTCGGTGTTGGCGTCGTCGAGCGGCGCGTCGACCTCGTCGAGCAGGCAGAACGGCGCCGGGTTGAGCTTGAACATGGCAAACACCAGCGACAGTGCAGTTAGCGTCTTCTCACCGCCGGAGAGCAAGTGGATCGAGGCGTTCTTCTTGCCGGGCGGCTGCGCAAACACCTGCACGCCGGCGTCGAGCAATTCGTCGCCGGTCAGGATCAGCCGGGCCTGGCCGCCGCCGAACAGCTTAGGGAACAGTTCGCCCATGTGCTGATTGACGGTATCGAAGGTTTCCTTCAGCCGCGTGCGCGACTCCTGGTCGATGCGGCGGATCGCGTCTTCCAGCGTGGTGACGGCTTCCAGTAGATCGGCGCACTGTGCGGCGAGGTATTCGGCGCGTTCCTGCGCCTGGGTCAGCTCGTCGAGCGCGGCGAGGTTGACCGCGCCGAGCGCGGCGATCTCGTTCTGCAGACGGGTGATCTCGCTCTGTAATTGCGATGGCCTCGGACTGTCGGCCAGACCCGATTCGAGGCTGGCCTCGTCGGCCGCCGCTTCGCGCAGCTGCAGTTCGAACTGCGACTGCATCAGCATGGCTTCCTGGTCCTTCAGCTTCAGCTGCTCGATGGTGCGGCGCAGCGGATCGAGTCCCTGCTCGCACGCCATGCGTGCCTCGTCGTGACCACGCAGCTGCGCGGTCAGGCCTTCCAGCGCGTCGCGCGCGGCGGCCAGCGCCGTCTCGGCTTCGGTCCGCGCGGTCAGCGCGAGCTGCAGTTCGGCGTCCAGCGCATCGGCGGGCAGACGCGTCAGTTCTTCGCGCGCCTGCACCAGACGGGTTTCGTCGTCGGCGATTTCCTGGTCGATGCGCGCCAGGGTTTCGGCCAGTTCCTTGATCTTGCTGGTGCAGGTGGTCAGCGCAAAGCCGGCTTCCTGATGCCGCCGTTCGGCCGCGCGCTGCAGTTCGCGCGCCTCGAATACCGCGCGGTCAGCCTGGTCGCGCGTCTGGCGGGCGGCGTACAGCGCATCGCGGGCAGCGTCGCCCTGCGCGCGGTAATCCTTGAGGCGATTTTCCAGCGTGTCGAGCGTCGCACGTTCGGCCGTCTGCAGACGCGTGACTTCGTCGAGTTCGTGGGCAATCTGTGCGGCCCGGCTCTGCACCCGCTCCACAGCCTGCTGCAGGCGCAGCAGTTCCATCTGCGCGGTGTGGTGGCGGCTCTGCGTCTGCCCGGTCTGCGCGCGCAGCGCCTGGACCTCGCGCTGGCGCTCCATGTAGCGCTGCTGCGTCTCGGCGTAGGCGGCCTCGAGCGCCGCCACCTCGTCGCGCAGCCGCACCGCATCGCTGGCCAATCGTTCGAGTTCGCGGCCGCGCGCGAGGATGCCCTCGACCGCGGTGTGCGGGCCGTGGAAGGTGACGCTATGGCAGGTGAACAGGTGGCCCTCGGGGGTGACCGCGTATTCGCCGGGCTTGAGCTGTACTGCGCGGGTGCGCGCGGCATCGGCGTCATCGGCCCAGTAGACGCCGGCAAGCCAGTCGGCAAGCGCGGCACGGGCGGCGGCATCGTCGCTGTCGATCTTGCTCGACAACAGTTCCGGCGCGGCTGCGGCTGCAGTACCCTGCCCGGTCCATACGGTAAGGCGTGCCGGCGGCGCATCGGCGAACCAGTCGGGCGCAGCGTCGGCGGCCACCGCCTGCAGGCGTTCGCGCAGCACCGCTTCGACCGCGGCTTCCCAGCCGGGGGCGACGCGCAGTTTTTCCCACAGGCGCGGCGCGCTATCGAGGCCACGCTGACGCAACCAGCTGCCGAGCTTCTCGTCGGCCTTGAGGCTTTCCTGCAGCTTCTTCAGCGCGGCGAGTTCGGCTTCGGTCTGGTGCAGTGCCTTGCGTGCGGCCTCGAGCTCACGCGTGTGCTGTGCACGGGCGGCGTCGAGTTCGGGCAACGCGGTCTCGGCCTCTTTCAGCCCGGCCTGCGCGGTCGCCAGCGTCTGTGCCAGTTCCTCGAGCTCGACCTGTTTCTGCGCCAGGCCGGCCGCATCGGGGCGCGGCAGCTGCGCCTGTTCCTGCGCGAGCCGGCGCTGGCGCGCATCCAGTTGTTCAAGCTGGCGCTTGGTGTGGCCGAGGCTGTTTTCGTCGACCTGGCGCGACTGATCCAGCTGCGACACCACGCGCTGCGCCTCGCCCACGCCCTGCTGAGCCTCGCGCAGCGCGGCTTCCTTCTGCGGCAGCGTGTTGTCGGTGGCCTGGCGCGCGGCGGCTTCGGCATCGGTCAGCGCGGCCTCGAGTCCAGGCTGCTGCGCGGTGACTTCGTTCAGTGCCTCCTGGGTCGCGCTGCGGCGTGCCTGCTGCGATTCCATCCGCGTACCCAGATCCTGCACCTGGCGATAGAGCCGGTCGCGGGTGGCGTTCTGGTGCGCCATCGTCTGCTCGATGCGCGCGACTTCGGACTGCGCCTGGTAATAGGTGGCCTGTGCGGTATTGAGCGTGTCCTGGCCGGCGAACTGGGTCTGGCGCGCGGTTTCCAGCTCGGATTCGATATGGCGCAGACGCGCGGTTTCGGCTTCCAGCTTGTTTTGCGCCTCGACCAGATCCTTGTCGATGCGCGCGCGCTGTTGCGCGGCGTCGTGTTTACGAGCGAACCACAGGCGATGCTGGGCAAACGTCAGGTCAGCCTGCAGCTGCTTGTAATGCTGGGCGACTTCGGCCTGCGCGGTGAGCTTCTCGACCTGGGTCTTGAGTTCGCGCTGGATGTCCTCGACGCGATTCATGTTGTCGCGCGCGTCCTTCAGCCGGGCTTCGGTTTCCTTGCGGCGTTCCTTGTACTTGGACACGCCCGCGGCCTCTTCCAGATAGCCGCGCAGCTCCTCCGGCTTGGCCTCGATCAGGCGCGAAATCATGCCCTGCTCGATGATGGCGTAGGCGCGCGCGCCGACGCCGGTACCGAGGAAGAGGTCGGCCACATCGCGCCGCCGCACCCGCATGTTGTTGATGTAATAGGTGGAGTCGCCGCTGCGGTCGAGCACGCGCTTGACCGAGATTTCGGCGTACTGCGACCACTGGCCGGCGGCGCGGCCGAGCTCGTTGTTGAACGCCAGTTCGACCGAAGCGCGCGAGGCCGGCTTACGGGTGCCCGAACCGTTGAAGATCACGTCCTGCATGGTTTCGCCGCGCAGGTGCTTGGCCGACGATTCGCCGAGCACCCAGCGCACCGCGTCGATGACGTTCGACTTGCCGCAGCCATTCGGCCCCACCACGCCGGTCAGCTGCGCGGGAACGGGGATGACGGTGGGATCGACGAAACTCTTGAAACCGGCAAGTTTGATGTGGGTTAAACGCAAGACAGCGGACCTAAGCTTTTATAATAAGTGTCGTCTGATGAACGCGCCGCCGCTCGATAATGCATGCAGTTGGCAAGCGGCGTTCTGATTTTCGCCACATTCTACACCGAGCCCCGTATGCCCTCCACGCCCGCCAAGATCCTGGAAACCTTCCCCAACCCCAAAGTTGGACGTGACTTTCACATCCACATGGAAGTCCCTGAATTTACGTGCCTTTGCCCCAAGACGGGCCAGCCGGATTTCGCCACGCTGATCCTCGACTACATCCCCGACAAAAGCTGTGTCGAACTGAAGAGCCTGAAGCTCTACATGTGGAGCTTCCGCGAGGAAGGCCATTTTCACGAAGATGTCACCAACCGCATCCTCGACGACCTGGTCAAGGCGACCAAGCCCCGGTTTATGAGATTAACCGCCAAGTTCTATGTGCGCGGCGGCATCTTTACCAATGTCGTGGCCGAACACCACAAGAAAGGCTGGAAGCCGGCGCCGCGCGTCGATCTCACGCAGTTCGAACACCAGTCGAACACACGCGGATAAGGGCCTGATAATGCTGATTTCGCACCTGCGTTGCCGCGAGAAAGCGATGGATGCAAGGCGCGTCGCGCAGGCAAGGGCCATCCCTTGCCAAGAGGCGCAACGCCGCAGACGCGCTCTCTCGCGGCAACCCGGAGGGACGGGCCGATTCGGGCGCATCCCTTTGTCGCGTGCCGCTTGCAGTGAACGACACTCCGGCGCGGCCCGCTTCGCGGCCTGCATCCCGAATCGGCCTCGTCGCAGGCGTGAAATCAGCATTAACAGGCCCTAATCTTGTTTTTTCTGGGCATCGACTTCGGTACCAGCGGCGCACGCAGTTGCGTCATCGATGCCGAAGGCGGGGTCGTTGCCGAGGACGCGCGCGACTTCGGCACGCTGGCCGAGTATGAGCGCGCCGGCATCTGGCGCGAGGCGCTGTGGGACCTGGTCGCCGCGCTGCCGCCCCCGATCCGCACGCAACTCTCGGACATTGCGCTCGACGGCACCTCCGGCACCGTGCTCGCCTGTGACGAGGCGCTTGCGCCGCGTCACCCGCCGCTGCTCTACAACGACGACCGTGCGGTCGAGGAGGCCGCACTGATCGCGAAAACGGCCACCCCCGGCCACCCGGCCGCCGCCGCAAGCTCGGGCCTTGCCAAGGTGCTGTGGCTGAAAAAGCGGCTCGGCCTGACCGGCGCGCGGCTCTATCTGAACCAGGCCGACTGGCTGTCGGGTCTTTTGACCGGCCGCGTCGGCATGTGCGACTACCACAACGCGCTCAAGATGGGCCTCGACCTCGATACGCTGAAGTGGCCGGCCTGGGTCGACTACCTGGCCGACGTCGACTACCTGCCGGTGCCGGTCGCGCCCGGTTCGCGGCTCGCCACCGTATCCCGGCCCCGCGCGCGCTATCTCGGCGTGAATCCCGGCTGCATGGTGCACGCCGGCACCACCGATTCAATCGCCGCCTTCCTGGCGGCCGGCGTCAGCCAAAGCGGCGACGCCGTCACCTCGCTCGGCAGCACCCTGGTGCTGAAGCTGCTGTCCGACATCCGGGTGGAATCCACCGAACACGGCGTCTACAGCCACTGGTTCGGCGAGCGCTGGCTGGCCGGCGGCGCCAGCAATGCCGGCGGCGCGGTGCTGCGGCAGTTTTTCGACGACCGCCAGTTGGCCACACTCAGTGAACACATCGACCCCACGGTCGCCAGCCCGCTCGACTACCTGCCGCTGCCGCGCAGCGGCGAGCGCTTCCCGGTCAACGATCCCACGCTGGCGCCGCTTCTCACGCCGCGCCCGGCCGACGACGCCGAATTCCTGCATGGTCTGCTGGAAAGCCTCGCCCGCATTGAGGCGCGCGGCTATCGGCTGCTGGCTGAACTCGGCGCCACCCCGGCGAGCCGGGTCGACACCGCCGGCGGCGGCGCCCGCAATCCGGTCTGGACCCGGATCCGCCAGCGCTTGCTGGGGGTGCCGGTGGCCCGCGCCGCCCATACCGAAGCCGCATACGGCGCGGCGCTGCTGGCCCGCGACAGCGCGCAGTGCTTTGCCGCGCGCCCCGCCTAAACCCGCCTTCTACAACTAAAGTTGTATATCAATCCGTAGAAGCATGGCCTATGTTGGGGGCAGTCACTGTGCCGCCCCGGACACCGGATTCGTCTGCCCGACCGCGTTGTGGTGACCCGAACGGGGGACACCACAATGAAAATACGCAATCACCGCCTGGCGCGGGACGATGGCTCGGCGCTGGCCTATCGCGCCAGCCCGCATGTTGGCAGCAGCATTTTTCCCCGCTTCCTGATCCTTCATTACACCGCCGGCAGCAGCGTCGCCGGCACCGTCGCCTGGTTCTGCAGCCCTGCCTCCCGCGTGTCCGCCCACCTGGTCATCGCGCGCGACGGCATGGTCACCCAACTGGTGCCGTTCAACCGTGAGGCCTGGCATGCCGGTCAGTCGCGCTGGGGCAGCCTGTCGGGACTCAACCACCACAGCATCGGCATCGAGCTCGACAATGCCGGCTGCCTGATCCGCAGCGGCGGCAAATGGGTGTCCCCGCTCACCCGCCGCAGCTACCCCGACAGCGAAGTCACCGTCTGCTGCCACCGCAACGACCCGCCCGGCACCCTGCCCTGCGGCTGGCATGCCTACACCCCGGCGCAGATCGAAGCCACGCTGGAATGCGGCATGGCGCTGGTGAACCATTACGGTCTCGCCGACGTGCTGGGGCACGACGACATCGCGCCCGGCCGCAAGCGCGACCCGGGCCCGGATTTCCCGCTCGCCTCGGTGCGCGCGCGCCTCCTGGGGCGCGGCGACGACCATGCCGAACGCTATCGCACCACCGCCCGGCTCTATGTGCGGAGCGGTGCCGGCCCGGACTTCTCGGCGCTGCCGGGCACGCCGCTGCCGCCCGCAACCGAGGTCGAGGTGCTGGCCAAACGGGGCCTGTGGTGGGAGGTCGACGTCGTCGGCGAAGTCAACGGCGTGATGGACATCGTCGGCTGGTGCCACAGCAAATACCTGGAAGCGATCGATGGCTGACACGCCGACTTCGCTCGACTGGGACACGATTCATGCGCTGGAGCGCGCCCGCATCCGCGAACCCGACGGCCATCACGACGGCCCCGAACGGCCGCTGACGGGACTGGCGTTTTCCGGCGGCGGCATCCGCAGCGCCACCTTCAACCTGGGCATCATCCAGGCGCTGGCCGAGCTCAGGCTGCTGCGGCAGTTCGACTACCTGTCGTGCGTCTCGGGCGGCGGCTACATCGGCGGCTGGCTGTCGGCCTTCATTCATCTCAAGTGCAACGGCCGCGTCGAGGACGCCGAGCCGCTGTTGCACGCCGGCGGCAACGAACATTCCGCAATCCGCTTCCTGCGAAGCTATAGCAACTACCTGACGCCGCGGGCCAGCTTCTTTTCAGCCGACACGCTGACCGCGGTGGCCACCTATCTGCGCAACCTGTATCTCAACTTCATTCTGCTGTTACTGGTACTCAGCGGCGTGCTGCTGCTGCCACGCCTGCTGGTGTGGTTTGCCCGCTGGCTCACCGGCTGGGAAGGCCCCGACGCCACGGCCAACGCCAGCCTGCTGCCGCTGTTTGGCGGCGGCATCCTGTGCATTTTCATCGCCATGGTGTTCATCGGATTCAACCTCGGTGGGCGCGGCGCCTTCAAAAGCCGGCCGTTTCATACGCGCCAGCCCGGCGTGCTGTTGCTGGTGGTGTTGCCCGCCTTGCTGTCGGCCTGGCTCGTCGCCTACGGTTTCTACGCCGGCGCAGAAAAGCTGGACCGGATTTCACTCGGCGCTTGGGTGGTGTGGGGCATGCTGGTCTATGTGCCGCCGTGGTTGCTGGGCTGGTCGCTGGGACGGTTTTTCGTTCGCCGCACGCGCGAACAGCCCCCGTTTGCCCCGGGCCACGTCATCGCCATGGGCGCCTACGCTCTGCTGGCGGGTGCGCTGGGCGGCCTGCTGCTGGCGGCGTTTGCCGAAGTGACCGAATTCATCCGCCGCATCGGCCAGGGCTACAGCGGCTCCTGGATCGCATCGGCACTGGCCACCGCGCTGTTGATGAAGTTCTACTCGCTCACCGTGGTCGGCCACATCGGCCTGATGGGGCGCTATTTCTCGCACGACTCGCGCGAATGGTGGTCGCGCCTGGGCGGCTGGATCCTGCTGGCCTCGCTGGTGTGGGCAACGCTGTTCAGCATCGTCTTCATTGCGCCGGCTTTTTTCCGCTGGGCCCCGGAGGCTTTCGTTGCCGCAGGCGGCGTGACCTGGATTCTGTCCACCGTCACCGGCGTGCTGCTGGGTCGCAGCCCGAAGTCCGCCAACGATGACCGGCGAAACTGGCGCGACCTCGCCGCGCAGTCGATGCCGTATGTCTTCATCATCGGCCTGCTGGGCCTGCTGTCCTTCGGCCTGCATCAGCTGCTGATGCTGCCGGTGTTCTGCAGCGGCTGCGAGGAACATGCTCGCACCTCCACGCAGTTCATGGCCGTGCTTTACCAGGAGTCGGCCAATTTCCAGCGCGCCGATATCGTCTGGGTGGCGATCCTGTGCGCCGGCAGCCTGGCGGCCGCGGCCGCGCTGGCATGGCGCGTTGACGTCAACCTGTTCTCGATCTACCACTTCTACCGCCAGCGCCTGGTGCGCTGCTATCTCGGCGCCTCGCGCTGCAAGGTGCGCTCGCCGCATCCCTTCACCGGATTCGACCCGCGCGACGACCTCAAGCTGGCCGATCTCTGCAGCGCGCCCTTGGGCAAGCCGCAGTGCCAGCGCCCCTATCCGATCCACAACACCGCGATGAACCTGGTCGCCGGCAAACAGCTCGCGTGGCAGGAACGCCGCGCCGCCGCGTTCGCCTTCACGCCCATGGTCGCAGGCTACAGCTTCACGCTGCCCGACGAAAAGGGCCAGTTGCTCAGTCATTACCGCCCCACCTCCGATTACATGGAAGGTGTATGGATGGGGTCGGCGATGGCGATTTCCGGCGCCGCCGCCTGCCCCAACATGGGCTATCACAGCTCGCCTGCGCTGACCTTCCTGATGACCGTGTTCAACGTCCGCCTCGGCCACTGGAGTCCCAATCCGGCCAGCGAGCCGCACTGGGAAAAGCACGACCCACCGTTTGGCGGCATCTATCTGCTGAAGGAGCTGTTCGGCCACACTGACCATGATTCGCCGTTCGTCTACCTGTCGGACGGCGGCCATTTCGAGAACCTCGGCATTTACGAACTGGTGCGCCGGCGCTGCACCTGCATCGTCGTCATCGACGCCGGCGAGGACGGCAAGAGCCATTTCGAGGACCTCGGCAACGCCATCCGCAAGTGCTACGCCGACTTCGGCGTGACCATCGACATCCATGCCGAAGACCTGGAGAACGGTTACTCGGCCATCGGCCGCGTGGTCTACCCGCCGCCTGCAGGCAGTTCGGACGCGCCGACCGAAGCCTGCCTGATCTACATCAAGCCCAGCCTCACCGGCAGCGAGCCCGCCGACCTGCTGAACTACAAGTGCACCCACCCCGGCTTCCCGCACGAATCGACCAAGGACCAGTGGTTCGACGAATCGCAGTTCGAGAGCTACCGCAAGCTCGGGCACCACACCGGCAAGGCGGTGTTCGAGGCGGTGCTGATCGAGGCCACCCAGCGCCAGGAACTGGCCGGCGACAGCGGGCCGCTGCTGCCGTGGATGTGCGAAATCCTGCGCGAGCGACGCAATGAACTGGCTTGAAAACACCACCCCTTCGACTACGTTTCAAGACCGCCCGTCCTGCTAACAGGAGCGCCCCATGAAAGCATCGACCTGGCTTGTTGGTATCTTCAGCATTTCAATCCTCGTCCTGTTCGCCTGGCTTGCGCAGCAGCCTGATGCTGCGCAAGCCACCCCGTCGCCCGTGGCGGACAGGACGCAAAACGCGCTGGCCCCTGCCGGGTCCGCTCCGCTTTCCACTGCGCTGCCGGATCCGGCCTCGCCCTATACCGACGCCGGCTTTCACGCAGGCGAAGCCGGCCTCACACCCTCGGCGCGCGCCGGACGCGAAATCTGGTTCAAGGCCACCGCCGGCAATGCGCGCTTCCACACTTACACGTTCCAGCAGCGCGTCACCGCGCTGATCGACTGGTTCGGCGTGCTACGCGGCGACGCCCGCGACACTCGCTTCCGGACCTGGGGACTGATTAACGACCCCGGCTGCTGCACCCCGGGCTCGGACGGCTGCCCGGCCAAAAGCTACGAGGAAACCTATGGCTTCGACTGGTGCCCGGGCGACGACACCCTGCTGAAATTCGTCGGCAAACCCGGCTACCGCGATCCTGCGTGCGATTTCAAGGACGCCGCCACCGATCCGGGCGACCCCGACGGCCACCAACAGGGCCGCGAGGACAGCTGCCATCTGGCTTTCGGCACTTCCACCGGCGCGCTCGGCTTCCGCAAGTTTCCCAACCCGCGTTTCGATGCGGCGGTGTGGAAGCAGGTCAACGGCGGCCTCGGCAGCTGGGAGGGCTACAACCGCAAGCTCTCCAACGACCCCGCCCGCGCCGACCACAAGGTGCGCAAGCTGGCCGACGCCTCGATCGAGCCGCCCTTCCTGATCGGCACCTCGTGCGCCTCGTGCCACGTCGCATTCAACCCCGCCAAACCGCCGCCCGACCCCGAGCATCCGAAATGGGAAAACCTCTCGGGCCTGGTCGGCAACCAGTACATCCGCGTCTCCGAGGTGCTCATTTCCGGCATGCCGCGCAACGACCTGCTGTGGCAGATTTTTTCGCATGCGCGCCCCGGCACCTCCGACACCTCCGCGATTCCCAACGACCAGGTCAACAACGCCGGCACCATCAATGCGCTGATCAACACCGCGCAGCGGCCGGTGTTTCCGGGCGAAAAGGTCAACCGCTGGCGCAAGGCGGCAGCCTGCCCGGCGGGTGCAAAAGAATCCACCTGCTGGTGCGAACCCGGCAAGCCCGGCAAATGCTGGGAAAAAAGCGTCAAGACCGAAACCGTCCACCACATCCTCAAGGGCGGCGGCGACTCGATCGGCGCGCTCGGCGCGATCCAGCGCGTGTATTTCAATATCGGCTCGTGCGCCGAGCAGTGCTGGCTCAACCACCTGACCGACCTGCGCCAGCTCGACCCGAAGGCGCGCAACTTCGGCCAGACGCCGTTCGACATCGGGCAGTGCAGGCGCGACTGCCCGAACTTCCGCGCCGTGGAAGACCGCCTGCAGAACCTGCTCGATTTCTTCCTCACCGCGCCCGAAGGCCAGGCACGCGACCTCGTCGAAGCACGCGCCAACCAGTTGGAGACTGAATACGGCGAAACCGAGCTGGTGCGCGACCTCGAACGCGAATTCGGCAAGGACGCGGTGTCGCGCGGTCAGCAGGTGTTCGTCGCCAACTGCGCGCGCTGCCATGCCAGCGGCAAGGCGCCATTCGAGACCGTCGACTTTCGCGCGATCGACAGCAAGAGCGGCCTGCGCGCCGACTGGCTCGGCAACGACGTGCCCATTCCGGTCACCGAAGTCGGCACCTACCGCTGCCGCTCGCTGCATTCCAACCACCGGCGCGGTCATGTCTGGGAAGAGTTTGCCAACGAGGACTACCACGCGCGGCCGACCGTGTCCGGCCTGCTCGAGCCGCACGACGGCGGACGCGGCTATTACCGCAACGTCTCGCTGTTGAACCTGTGGGCGCACGCGCCCTTCATGCACAACAACGCGGTCGGCCCCGAACTGTGCGGCTGGGGCGGCGACCCGTCGAATCCCAACGAGCTCTACCGCTCCAGTTACGTCGACACCAGCCTGCCCGGCAACCCGCCGCTGGCCAAGGACAAGCAGCCGGGATGCTGGACCTACGACCCATCGGTCGACGGCCGCTTCCAGCTCTACGTCGCCTCGATGCAGGACCTGCTGAATCCGGCCAAGCGCATTCCCAAGGCGACCAAGGTCGACGAGGACATCGTGCTCGACATCGGTCCGCGCATCTTCGACGGCAAGGAGGAAAAACGCCTGATCGGCTTCACCGTGCGGGTGCCGGCCGGCGCCACCGCAGGCAACGTCGGCAACTTCCGCCACAAGGATTTCATCGTCGACCTGATACGCGCCCGGCTCAAGCCCAAGGAGCTCGAAGCGCGGCTCGCCACCGTGCTGCCCGCGGACGAGGCCGGCAAACTCGCCGCCGAAATGCAGTCCATCGGCAAGGCCATCGTCTCCGACCCCGACCGCCTGGTCGAGGTGGTGAAGGCGGCGCGCGCCCGCACCCCGGCGCTGTGGCAGGTTTATTCCTCGTGCACCGCGGAAATCGAAAACGACGGCCACCGCTTCGGCGAGGATCTGTCCGACGCCGACAAGAACGCACTGATCGCCTTCCTGGCGACGCTGTAAAGGAGCCCATCATGGACACACGCCTGGTACTGCTCGTCGCCGCACTGATGCTGCCACTGTCGGGCTGCGACAAATTCAACGACTGGTTCGGCAGCAAGCCCGACATTACCTTCGCCCCCTATGGCGACGATTACGCCAGCAAGCCGGATTTCGCCCAGGTCGAATACGCGCACCCGATCCCGCTCGCGGAACTGGCCCGGATCACGCCCAAGTACCTCGCCGGCCTGAACCAGGAAGAGCTCGACCAGCTGTATGCGCGACTCGGCTCGGGGCCGATCCCGGACGGCTCGTTCGACGGTGAAATCGTGTTCCCGCGCGGCAGCTCGGGCAAGATTCGCGCGGCTGAAATCGTCGGTGGTCTCAAGGGCCTGGGGGTGAACTTCAAGGGCAAGATGCTCGAGACCGCGGGCGAGACGCTGTGGAAAGGCAAGGTGTTCTACCGTGAGCAGAAAGTGCTGCGCAACCGCATCCAGGACCTGGCCGTGCTGCGTCCGGTGATCGGTCCGGGCGACATTCCCAAGATCGACGTCGACGGCCGCGACGCCTGGCTGCTGTTCCCCGCCAAGCTCTATTGCGGGCAAAGCCTGATCGACTCGCGCCGCGAATCCATCATCATCGACTACGCCTTCACCGACGAAATCGCCGGCTATCGAGAAAACCCCGATTTCCTCGCCGGCCGGCGCGGCCTCAAGGTGCGCGACGAAATCCGCATGGTGCGGCCCGGACTCTATCTCGGCCGCGCCTACATGGACCACGCCTTCATCCTCAACTTCGTGCTCTACAACAAGGACGTTGACAAGGCCGGCCGCGCCGAATTCGAGACCGGTCAGATCCGCGACGACTGCTGGCCCGGCACGCAAAAACGGGTGCTGGCGACGCGCTAGCACCATGAAGCCGGCCTGGCTCATGATCATGCTCGCCGCCGCCTCGCTCGCATCACTTCCGGCGCACGCCACGGGCGACCTGCCGCCGGCGGGCCATTCGCGCTTCGACCAGCTGGTCGGCGACAAGCCGGTGCCGTATCCCTTCGCCCGTCTGCTGCGCAGCATCAACCGCCAGATGCGCACCGACGCCAGCGGTCTGCCGCCGCTCAAAGTCACGCTGATCCCGCTCGGTCGCTCGCTGCAGCGCGACGCCGGCGCGCCCGACTTCTTTCATTACCCGCGCGTGGTCGCCGCCGCCGACGGCGATGCGCTGCCCGGCATCGCGCCGCTCAAGGATCGCCTGTTCATCGGGTATCACGAAAAAGGCGGCGTGATCGAAGTCATCAGCTACAACGATGCCGCCGGTCGCTTCGAATTCCAGGTGGTGCGCGACTACCAGGCCGGCAAGACGCCGCAGCTGTTCTATGCGCGGCGCAACCTGTGCCTGTCGTGCCACCAGAATGCGGCGCCGATTTTCGCCCGCCCGCTGTGGGACGAAACGCCGGCCAATCCGGCCATCGCCCGGCGCCTGCGCGAAACCCGGCGCGATTATTATCAGGTGAGGCTGACCGGCACCGACATCGCCTATTTCATCGACAACGCCACCGACCGCGCCAACCTGTTTTCGGTCTGGCAACAGCTGTGGCTGACGGGTTGCAGCAACGGCGCCGCGGGCGACCGCTGCCGCCTCGAGGCCTTCGCGGCCGCACTCGACTATGCCCGCAACAGGACGCTACCGGCGCCGTCCAGCCTGCCGACACTGGCGCGCAACTGGAAACAACGCTGGCCGCAGGGGCTGGCCGTTCCCAACCCCGACCTGCCCAACCGCGATCCGCTGGCGGCGTTGCCCGATACCGCGCACGACCCGCTGCTGCTGCGCCCGCCGCTCGAAACCTGGCATGCACCGGACCAGACGGCCTTCGTCGTCGGCCTGGCCGGCATGCTCGATGCCACCACGGTGAAGCGGATGGCGCACGCCGATCTTGCTGCACCGCTCGAACGCCTGCTGGCCCGCGGCGCGCTGGCGGCGCGTCCGTTCAGCCACACGCTGGTCGACGACCTGCTGACTGAGGTCGGCACACCGCGCCGGACTGCGCGCATCGCGCTGCCACCGGCGCGCCTGGAACCGCAGCCGCAGGAAAACGCCGCGCTCAGCCCGTTTCGCATCCACTGCGCCAGTTGCCACGACACCACGCTGCCGCATCCGCCGAATTTCTTGCACGGCAGTCCGGCCGCGGTCGAAGCCCAATTGACGCATTGCGCGGCGCGCATTTTTGTCCGCCTGAGCATGGCCGAGACACCGTCCGCCGCACGCGGCACCACGCCGATGCCGCCGCCCTCGGCACTTGCCAGCCGCGGCATCACCCCGCATCAATGGGCGCGCTCGCCCGAGCTCGCCGTGTTGAAACGCAGCATCGAGACCCGCCTCGGCGACATGCCGCGCGCCGACCTGATGAAGCGGCCCTACGCGCAGCTGCCGCCCTGCCTGCCCCCCTCCCGCTACGTGGAGCGCACGCCATGAGCCTCTCTGCGTCCTCCTGCGTCCTCTGCCGCACGCTGCTGTGGTCGCTGCTTGCGCTGCTTGTGCTCTTCGCTTTCGGCGCCGCCATTCGCTTTCTGCCCGACCGCCCGGTGACCTACGACGATCCGGTCGAGCATTTCAAATACGGCTCCACCGGCGGCGAGCGCAACATGGGCTTTCCTTACTGGGTCTTTCAGGTGCTGCCCGAGGTCTGCCCCGACCTACTGCCGGGCAAGGGCTATCAATCGCTCGGTTTCATTTTCGAGCCCGGCCGCGATCTGCCGGTCGGCATGTCGAAGCGGCGGCATCTGGGCATCGACCGCGTTTTTCTCAACTGCGCGGTGTGCCACACCGCCACCGTGCGCACCGCGCCCGACGCCAAGCCAATGCTGGTCTCCGGCATGCCGGCCAATCAGCTAAACCTGATGGGCTTCCAGAAATTCGTCCAGGCCTGCGTCAACGACCGCCGCTTCACGCCTTCGCAGGTGGTGCCGCGCATCGCGGAAAAAGCCGGTGGCCTCGGCCTGCTCGACACCCATGTCATCTACCCGATCGGCATCCACCTGATGCGCGACGGCGTCGCCGGTCTCACCGGCCGGCTGCGCTTCATCCACCTGCAGGCCGACTGGGGGCCGGGCCGGGTCGACACCTTCAATTCGGCCAAGGCCATCTTCGGCGTACCGTTCGAAAAACTGTCGCCGGAAGAACTCGTCGGCGTCGCCGATTTCCCGGCGATCTGGAACCAGGCGAAAAAGCAGGACATGCAGCTGCACTGGGACGGCAACAACAGCCGCGTCGAGGAGCGCAACCTGTCGGCCGCGTTCGGCACCGGCGCCACGCCACGGCTGATCGACCACGCCGCCATCGCCCGCGTCGAAGCCTGGATCGCCACCGCCGAGCCGCCCGCGTTCGACCGCCACTTCCCCGTCGACCGTGCGCTGGCCGACCGCGGCGCGCGCATCTACCTGCAACGCTGCGCCGCCTGCCACGGCAAAAGCGGCAGCGATTTTTCCGGCGCCGAGGTCGGCAAGCTCACGCCGATTGCCGCCATCGGCACCGACCGCGGGCGTCTCGATTCCTACACGCTCGAACTCGCGCAGAACCAGGGCATGTTGTACTCGGCCGATCCGGAACGCCGCTTTCGCCATTTCCGCAAGACATACGGCTACGCCAACGCCCCGCTCGACGGCATCTGGCTGCGCGCGCCCTATCTGCACAACGGCTCGGTGCCCACGCTGTGGGACCTGCTGCAGCCCGCAAGCCTGCGCCCGAAAATCTTCTACCGCGGCAACGACCTCTACGACCCCAAACACCTCGGCTTCGTCGCCGACCGGCCCGCAAGCCAGGGCACGCCGCTGTTTGCCTTCGACACCCGCATGCCCGGCAACGGCAATGCCGGCCACGAAGGCGAGGCCTACGGCACCACGCTGCCGGACGCCGACAAGTGGGCGCTGCTCGAATACCTGAAGACATTTTAGGGCGTGTGAACACGCCCGAAGGAGCCTGCCATGAAGACGCTCTGCAACTGTCCGCGCTGGTTGAAAATCACCGCCCTCGTCGTGCTGGTTCTCGGCGTGGTGCTGGGCTATGTCGGCTGGGACCGTTTCCTGCGCGACCACGGCGCCACGCAGTTCGACAACCCGGATGATCGCTTCAAGTACGGTTCCATGAGCGCGGAAAACGACGCCGGCATTCCCTACTGGATTTTCTACGTGCTGCCGCGCGTCTTCCCCGACAAGCTGCCCAAGCCCGGCATCGGCTACGCCAGCTTCGGCGTGGTGTGGGAACAGGGCCAGGAGCTGCCGGTGGGCTTTTCCAAGCGCCGCATCGGTTTCGACCGTGTCGCCAACACCTGTGCCGCCTGCCACGTGGCGAGCTATCGCACGCGGCCCGACGAGACGCCGACGCTGGTCGTCACCGGCCCCAACCACACGCTCGACCTCGAAGCCTTCTTCCGCTTTCTGGTCGACTGCGCCAAGGACCCGCGCTTCAACGCCGACACCCTGATGGCCGAGATCAACCTCGCCGCCGACCTCGATTTCATCGACCGCCTGGCCTACCGCTACCTGATCATCCCGATCACCAAGAAGCGCCTGACCGAACGCGAGGCCCAGTTCGAATGGATCTACCGCAGCGACTTTCCCGAGTGGGGACGCGGACGCGACGATGCGATGAACCTGACCAAGTACTTCATGATCCGCTGGCCGATGGACGACACGTTCGGCCCCACCGACATGCCTTCGGTGTGGAACCTGAAGAAATACGCCCACGATAAAGGCCACCGCATGAACTTCGCCGGCGACTCGCACGACGTCTATTCGGTCGTCATCGATTCGGCATTGGGCCTGATGGGCGCAGCGCCCAAGGACACCGACGACTTCCTCGCCCACATCGACTGGCTGGTCGATTATCTGAAGAACACCCCGGCACCGAAATACCCCTTCCCCATCGATGTCACCCGCGTCGCGCGCGGCAAGGCCGTGTTCGACGCGAACTGTGCGGTCTGCCACGCCAGCGCGCTCACCGGCACGATCATTCCGCTGAGCGAAATCGGCACCGACCGCGGCCGCATCGACACCTGGGGCAAGCAGGCCGCGATCGAGGCCAACCAGGTGGTCAGCGACATGGGCATCGAACGCCGCGGCCTGGTCGAGGCGCCGCTGACCGGCTACGTCGCGCAGTTTCTCGACGGCATCTGGCTGCGCGCACCCTACCTGCACAACGGTTCGGTGCCGACGCTGGCCGACCTGCTGACGCCGCCGGCGCAGCGGCCGCAGCTGTTCTGGCGCGGCTACGACGTTTACGACCCGGTGCGGGTCGGCTTCGTCGTCCAGGGCCCGGCGGCCGAGCGCGCCGGCACCCCGCTCGACACCCGGCTGCGCGGCAACGGCAACCAGGGCCACGACTTCGGCACCGGCTTGCCGGCCGCTGACAAGGCCGCGCTGCTGGAATACCTGAAAACGTTCTGACCGGGAGCCTGCCATGACCCACCTGCATCCTGCCCGCTCACGTGCCCTCCGTGCCGTGCTGTTGACTGCACTGCTCGCGCTGGCCGCATCTACGGTCGAATCAGCACCGCATCCCGATGCCTGCATCGAAGGCTACGTCTGGCGCGAGGCCTTTCCGGACGACCGTGTCTGCGTGACGCCCGTCGTGCGCGAACAAACGGCACGCGACAACCAGCTCGCCGGCGCGCGCCGCGAACCGCACGGGGGCACGTATGGGCCGGACACCTGCAAGCCGGGTTTCGTCTGGCGCGAAGCCCGACCGAGTGACCACGTTTGCGTGACACCCGACGTGCGCGAACAAACGGCACGCGACAACCGCCTTGCCCACACACGCCGGCTGATGGCGCCGGCAGCCGCAAATGGCGCCCCTACCGCCGCGGCCGAGCCCGCCTTTGTGCCCGAGACCGACCGCTTACCCGCTCCCGCCGCGCAGGCCCCGGTCAAGATCAAAAAGAAAATGGCCACGAAAAAAATGGCCGCCAAGAAAGCCAGCTTCAAGCTGCCTGAGTTTCCCTGGCCGCCGCCGCCCTACTCGACCCGGCTCAGGCTCGATCGCGCCCTGCTGGTGGCTGCGCAGCCCACGCCCAGCAATGGCAGCGTGGCGGCACGGATGGAGCGTGCGCTGGCCGCCAACGGCTACAACGAAGTCAGTTACTACGCCGTGCCGGATGGCTTTGCCATGGTCACCCAGATCGAGCGCATCGACCCGAATGCCGCACCGGCCGCCGAGCAGCGCTGGTCGACGCAGATCGATCCGGTGTCGCTGATCCCATTCAGCATCGACGCCTACCTGCGAGCCCTGCTGGGCAAGAATGGCGACACCTTCCGCGTCATCGTGTTCACCTTCACGCCGACGCCGTTCACCACCAGTGGCACACCCGTCCGGCCGGGTGAAGCCATGACCTGGGTGGAAAAAGGCGCGACCGCCCTCCCCGCCGAGCTCGCCGCCCGGCCGTATGGCGGCGATACCGTGTGCACCGCACTGGTCTACGAGTTTTCGATTTCCAGCCTGGGCGCAGCGCTGCAGCGCCCAGGCCTGTTCGACGGCCAGCAGCACCTGCGTGGCGCCGGCATCCTCAGCGTACTGGAGCGGCAGCCGTGACGCTCAGTATGCAGGTCGCACGCAAGCGACTCGCACTGCTGTGGTTCGTCGGCGCGGGCATCTGCTTCGCCGTGCTGTTGTTCATCAGCCTCTTTGCCCGCAAGGTCGACCTGGTCGGCTTGTGGGACTGGTTCCTGCCCGCCATGGTCCCCAACTTGTCGCTGATCATCGGCGTGCTGGTCTATACCCAGCGCCATCAGGAGCAGGCCGACATCCAGGTCGACTGTTTTCTCTACCGGCTTACGCTCGGGCTGTCGCTGCTTTACATCTTTCTGCTGTTGCTGCCTTTGCTGTTCTTCCCGCTCACCGGCAAGACCTTGCCCGAACTGCTCGACATCTCGCGCCTGTGGCTGGCCGCCGTGCAGGGGCTGGCGACCGGCGTGATGGGCGCCTTCTTCGTGCGGCAGGACGAGAAGTAAGCCCCCCGTTTCTTCCTCCACCTCAAGGACCGTTCGACATGCCCAAGACCCAAGCCAAGCCCAAATCAAAAACCAAAAAATCCGCGTCGCTGACCGCTGCCGAGCGCAAGCAGATCGACGCCAAGTTTAGCCTCACGCCCGAGCAGCTCGCTGCCGAACTGTTCGAGGCGGAGAAGCCGGCCAGGAAAAAAAAGGTCGGCGGCAAAGCCGGCCCGGCCCTGGCCATGTCGACCTGGGGCGAGGCAACGCAGAAGTTCTATCCTGATTTCCCCATCGGGAAATTCGAAGGGGAGCCCTATCTGGTCTGGGTCAAGCCGGACATTTTCCGCATGGAACCGCAGACACCGTGCTTCCGTTTCATCCGCAGCACCGGCGAAGTGATCGAGCCCGGCAGGCTGTTCACCGACGGCGGCTCGATTCCGCGTCCACTGTGGTTCGTCAAGGACCTGTCGCCCTGGACCTACGCCCCCGCCTTCCTGATCCATGACTGGCTGTTCGATTGCCACCATGCCGGCACCACCGACAAAAGCTTCGAAGAGGTGCGCGACATCATGATGGAAGGCATCCGTACCCTGATGGAAGCAGGCGTGTGCACGCCGAACCGCCTGACATTCGACCTCATCCATGCCGGCATCGATTCCGTCATCGCGCGCCGCATCTGGAACAGAAAAAACTGACCAAGGAGCCCCTCATGGCCAAGAAAGCCCCCGCCTCGCTCTCGGATCGCCCGCTCAAGACCAGTGCCGAAAAAGCCACCCGCCAGCGGCTCGACGCGTTTCCCGACCGCATCGACCTGCGCGACTGGTTTTATCAGCCGGCGCTGATTTCGCTGCCCGATTCACTGGTCAGTTGCGCGTTCATCAAGCCAGCCATGATTCTCGACCAGGGCCGCGAAGGCGCCTGCACCGGCTTTGCGCTGGCGGCCGTGGTCAATTTCCTGCGCGCCAAACAGAAGCGGACCGCCATCGTCAGCCCGCGCATGCTGTACGAACTGGCGCGCCGCTACGACGAATGGCCGGGTGAAGCCTACGAAGGCTCGTCCGCGCGCGGCGCGATCAAGGCCTGGTCCAAGCACGGCGTGTGCCTGCGTTCGGCGTGGAAGGACGACCAGCATGGCATCACCCACATGAGCGACGCCATCATCCAGCAGGCGATGAGCACGCCCGGGGGCGCGTATTACCGCATCCGCCCCTACAACGTGCGCGACATGCACACCGCGCTGAGCGAAACCGGCATTCTGTACGCCACGCTGATGGTCCACTCGGGCTGGGCCAATCCCGGCGGCACCAAGGGCGACAAGCCGGTGCCGGTCAGCTACGTGCACCGCGGCCGCAAGACCACGCTCAGGCTGCCGGTGATCAAGCGCAGCGGCAGCGCCGACGGCGGCCATGCCGTTGCCCTCGTCGGCTACACCCCGCAGGGCTTCATCGTCCAGAATTCCTGGGGGCCGGGCTGGGGCGCCGGCGGCTTTGCGCTGCTGCCCTACGAAGACTTTCTGATGCACGCCACCGACGTCTGGGTCGCGCAGCTCGGCGTGCCGGTGACGATGGACCTGTGGGCCGACGACAAGAGCATCGACACCTCGGGCCTGCAGCGCACCAGCCGCACCATCCCGCTGTCCGAGATCCGACCCTACGTCATCAACGTCACCAACAACGGCGAGCTGTCGGACAGCGGCGAGTACTGGACCACCGAATCCGACATCGAGCGCCTGTTCTGCGAAACCATCCCCGCCAAAACCCGCGGCTGGAAAAAACGCCGCATCCTGCTCTACCTGCACGGCGGCCTCAACTCGGAATCCGCCTGCGCCAAGCGCATCATCGCCATGCGCGACGTGATGCTGGAAAACGAGATCTACCCGCTGCACGTCATGTGGGAGAGTGATTTCCTTTCCAGTGTTGCCGGCCTGTTCAAGGACCTGTTCACCGAGGCCGACAAGCTCGCTGGTGGCGGCTTTCTCGAAAACCTGACCGAGGCCAAGGACCGCGTGCTCGAGCTCACGCTGGCCCGGGTCGGCCACCGGCTGTGGGGCGAGATGAAGCAGAACGCCCAGGCAGCGTCCGACCATGCGCACAACATCGGCGGCATCCAGTTAGTCGCGCAGTACGTCGCGCTCGCCCGGCAGAAACTGGACAAGGCCGACAAGACCGGCTGGGAGCTGCACATCGTCGGCCATTCGGCGGGCAGCATCTTCGCCGCCCACGCCATGCCGCTGCTGGGCAACCTGGGCCTGCCGCTGAAGAGCGTGCAGTTCCTCGCTCCCGCGATCCGTACCGACACCTTCAAGCAGCTGCTGCTGCCCGGCCTGGAGGCGGGAGAAATCCCGCTGCCGACGCTCTACCTCCTGTCCGACAAACTGGAACGCGGCGACTGCGTCGGGCCCTATGGAAAATCCCTGCTTTACCTCGTGTCCAATGCCTTCGAAGGCATGCGCGAGGTGCCTATACTGGGGATGCACGCCTGCCTCGAAGCCGACGCCCAGCTGGCCAAGTTGTTCAGCGGACAGGTCGACGGCCGCCCGGCGCTGGTGGTCTCGCACGGCATCCCGATCGATCCTGCCCAGGAGCTCGCCGCCGTCAGACAGGGCGCCTCGGTCAGCCACACCCACGGCGGTTTCGACAACGACTGCGCCACCATGAATTCGGTGCTCACCCGCGTGCTCGGCAGCGCGCCGAAAATGCTGTTCACCGCGCGCGACCTGCATTACTGAGTCCACAGGAGCCACCATGCCCACCGACTTTTCCGCCCTGATCGACACCGTGCTGGTGCTGGCCGGCCTGGCGCTGGTGGCCACCGGGCTGGTGATGTTCATCTACAGCAAGACCAGCACGCAGGCGTCGTCGGTCGAAGCCTTCGGCATCAAGCTCAACGTCACCCACCCCTCGCTGATCCTGGTGCTTGCCGGCGTCGGCCTGATGCTGGCGCCGCGGCTACTGCCCGGGCTGCCTGGTGTGCCGGACAAACCGGCGGCCATCGCCGAGGTCAGCCGCGAATCCCTCGATGTCCGCACTGGCACAAGCCCGGACGCGCCCGCCTCCGCGAATGCGCCCGATCCGGCCGTGGCCGCCGCCATGCGCCCAACCCCGTCTGTCCCGGTAGACACCCCCAGCACCGCCCCGGCCCTCTCGCCCAGACCGTATGCCGCCATGCAGACGCCCACGCCGGCCCCCGCGCCTTCCCGAGTCGCCGCTGCCCAACCTGCGCCTGCAACCAAGCCGCGCATCACCGCGCCCCCCGCGGCAGCACACCCCCCCGAACCCAAACCCGCTGCGGCACCGCCATCCCCAGCACCCCAACCCTCCGCACCCCAGCTCGCACTCGCCCGCCCTGCCGCCACGCCCGCTCCATCGGCACCGGTGGAAACCCCGCCAGAAAAGCCGGCGCGTCCCGCGCTCGCCTATGCCGCCTTGGGCCTGCCGGCCAGCCGGGATTTCTGGTCAGGTGAAACGCGCTCAAGCTATACCCAGCGCATCCATACCAGCCTGCAACAGACCGGGCGCGAGGTGCTGAAAATGGAGCCGCGCGCGCTGGCACTGAACGAGCAGGCCTTCAACGCCTGGTGGAACGAATCGAACCAGCACCCGCGCAGCCGTGAACTGTGCGCCGGCCCGAATGCACCGCGTGCCCTGCTGTCCGCGCGCGTCGAGGCGTCTTACAGCAGCTCAACCATCGAAAGTGCCTACTGGCCGGAACTGAGCCTGCGCTTGTTCGACTGCAGCACACAACGGGTGCACCGACAGAAACGCACCCTGTCACCGCAAAACGGCGACGCCTGGCCGTTCTCGGTTGAACTCAACACCGAACTCGAACGCTTCATGCGCACCTACCGGGCTGATCTCGCGGACTGATGCGGCGCGCAGCGCCGGGGGGCGGGAGCGCGAAGCCTGATCCGGTCAGCTGACTTCAACAAACTCCAAGGTGTTCGAATCCGGATGCGAGCGGCGACTCGGCGGGCGCGTAGCGCCGGGGGCGGGAGCGCGAAGCCTGATCCGGTCAGCTGACTTCAACAAACTCCAGGGTGTTCGCATCCGGATGCGAGCAGCGACTCGGCGGGTGCGCAGCACCGGGGGCGGGAGTGCGAAGCCTGATCCGGTCAGCTGACTTCAACAAACTCCAGGGTGTTCGAATCCGGATCTCGGCAGAACAGCGCCGCACGCCCCGACTTGCTGGCGGTGTATTTCACCCCGGCCGCGTCGAGCCGGCTTTTCAGCGCCTCCATGTTGCTGACGCCCAGCGCGATATGGCGGTCGCGGCCGCCGTGTTCGGGGCGCACCGACGCGGCGTCCGGGTTGTCCAGCCGCATCAGGTGCAGCTGCTGACCGTTGCCGAGGTCGTACCATTCGCCGGGATACGGCAGGTCGGGACGGTTGGGGTCGCGCGTCAGCTGCAGCACCGATTCGTAAAAAACCCGGGCCCGCGCCAGATCGGACACCAGCAGGCCGGCGTGCAGCAGGGCCGTGACAGACATTGGGGAGGGTTCAGACATCGGTTTTCGCTTTCACCTGGTCATCTTCCATGTGGCCGGAGAACAGGCTGGCGGCCACGATCATGATCGCGCCCACCCACTCCTGCAGGCCCATGCGTTCGCGGGACAAAAAATACGCCGCCACTGCCGCCACCACCAGCTCGAACAAAAAGATCACGATGGCCTGGTTGGCCGGCACGCGCGCCAGGCCAAACTGCACCGCATACGTCATGCTGCCGATCGCGATGCCCACGCCGAGCAGCAGCAGCCAGGTGTGGCCGTCCGCGCCTGCGATGAAGTCGAGCTCGCCCGGATAGAGCGCGAGACCGATCACCGTCAGCACACCCACGCCGGTCCAGATCGACACCGACTTGGCGCCTTCGGTAACGCCGCCGAGATGGCGGCTGATGACATTGCTCATGGCAAACATCACGCCCGCCGACAAGGCCAGCCACTCGGCCCGGTTGGTCGGCAACGGCAGGTCGCCGTTGGGCTGCCACAGCATCACCATTGCGCCGCCCGCCGCCAGCGCCATCACCGCCCAGCCGGCGCGGTTGAGTTTTTCGTGCAGCAGAAAGCGCGCGAACAGCACGGTCCACAGCGGCGACAGAAAAAACAGCAGCAGCACGCGCACCACCTCGCCTTGCAGCATCGCCAGCACATAAGCCAGGTTGGTCCAGCCTGCCGCCAGCCCCAGCGCGGTCAGCCACATCCAGCGGCTGCGCGCGTGCTGGAGTTCACGGCCATGCAGCCAGCCGAACACCAGCAGCGGCACGACGTAGGTAATGAAACTCGATGCGATGCCGCCGACGCCCGCGTCGTTCAGCAGCCGGTAGGGATACCACATCAGCCCCCACAAGGTGGCGGCATAGACCAGGCTGCTGATGGCAAGGGTGCGCTGCAGGGGAATCGAGGGCATGGGGCTTTATAATGCGGGGCTTAATCAGAATCCAGACAGCAATGAATCCGCGTCTCGAACAACTCCATCCCTATCCGTTTCAAAAGTTGCGCGAACTGTTCGCGGGGGTAACGCCGAATCCCGACCTCACGCCGATCAACCTGTCGATCGGCGAGCCCAAGCACCCGACGCCGCAGTTCATTAAGGACGCGTTGATCGCCGGGCTGGGCGGGCTCGCGAATTATCCCATCACTCAGGGCTCGGATGCGCTGCGCGAATCGATATGCGCGTGGGCCGAGCGCCGCTACGGCGTCAAGCTCGACCCCGCCACCGAGGTGCTGCCGGTCAATGGCTCGCGCGAAGCGCTGTTCGCCTTTGCCCAGGCCAGCGTCGATTCCAGCCGCCATGGCCGCCGCGTGGTCATTTCGCCCAACCCCTTCTACCAGATATACGAAGGCGCCGCGCTGCTGGCCGGCGCCCGCCCCTTCTTCCTCAACACGCTGCCGGACAATGATTTCAGGATGGACTGGTCGCGCGTGCCGGAAGACCTGTGGGAGCAGGTCAACCTGATCTACGTCTGTTCGCCCGGCAACCCCACCGGCAAGGTGATGTCGCTGGCCAACTGGAAGGAACTGTTCGAGCTGTCCGACCGCCATGGTTTCGTCATCGCCGCCGACGAATGCTATTCGGAGATTTACTTCGAGGAGGGCAAGCCGCCCTTGGGCGCATTGACCGCCGCACAGCAGCTCGGTCGCGGCTTCAAAAACCTGATCGTCTTCAACTCGCTGTCCAAGCGCTCCAACGTTCCGGGCCTGCGTTCCGGCATGGTGGCGGGCGATGCCGCGCTGATGAAGGCCTTTCTGCTCTACCGCACCTATCACGGCAGCGCGATGAGCCCGGCGGTGCAGGCGGCCAGCATCGCTGCGTGGAACGACGAAGCGCACGTGGTCGACAACCGCCGCCAGTACGCCGAAAAATTCGCCGCCGTGATGCCGCTGTTGAAGGACGTGCTGAACTTCGATGCACCCGACGCCGCCTTCTACCTGTGGGCCCGCGTACCCGGCGGCGACGATGCCGCCTTCGCGCGCGGCCTGTATGAAAAGCAGCACGTCACCGTGCTGCCCGGCAGCTACCTCGCGCGCGACGCCGCCGGCGTCAATCCGGGCAAGGGCTTTGTCCGCATCGCGCTGGTCGACAGCCACGACGCCTGCGTCGAGGCGGCCGGGCGCATCGTCCGCTTCGTAAGCCAGGTGTGAAACACCGGGCCCTCTACTGAATTCCCCCTACTCAACGACAGGAAACCACCATGCAAGAACTTCAATCCATCATCGAAGATGCATTCGAGCGCCGTGCCGATATCACTCCGCGCAACGCCGACGCCAAGGTCAAGGACGCCGTCATGTCGGTGATCGACATGCTCGACAAGGGTCAGCTGCGCGTCGCCGAACGCACCGAGGGGCAAAACTGGACCACCCACCAGTGGATCAAGAAGGCCGTGCTGCTGTCGTTCCGTCTCGAAGACAACGCCTTCATCAAGGGCGGCTTCACCAACTACTTCGACAAGGTGCCGTCCAAGTTCGCCGACTACAACAGCCGCGACTTCCGCGAAGGCGGCTTCCGCGTGGTGCCGCCGGCGGCCGCGCGCCGCGGCTCCTACATCGGCAAGAACGTGGTGCTGATGCCCAGCTACGTCAACATCGGCGCCTACGTCGGCGACGGCACCATGGTCGACACCTGGGCCACGGTCGGCTCCTGCGCGCAGATCGGCAAGAACGTGCACCTGT
>CAZUVC010000029.1:0-44058 GCA_964623745.1 uncultured Thiobacillus sp.
TGGAGTAGTTCATGTTGGCGATGCCGCCTTCGTACATCAGGTCGACGATCAGCTTCAGCTCGTGCAGGCACTCGAAGTAGGCCATCTCGGGCGCGTAGCCCGCTTCGGTCAGGGTTTCGAAGCCGGCTTTCACCAGGTCGACGCAACCGCCGCACAGCACGGCCTGTTCGCCGAACAGGTCGGTTTCGGTTTCTTCGCGGAAGCTGGTCTCGATCACGCCGCCCTTGGTGCCGCCGTTGGCCGCCGCGTACGACAGCGCAAGGTCACGCGCCTTGCCGGACTTGTCCTGGTAGACCGCGATCAGGCTGGGCACGCCGCCGCCCTGGGTGTAGGTCGAGCGCACCAGGTGGCCGGGGCCCTTGGGGGCGACCATCACGACGTCGAGGTCGGCGCGCGGGGTGATCTGGTTGTAGTGGACGTTGAAGCCGTGGGCGAAGGCGAGCGTCGCGCCCTTCTTCAGGTTCGGCTCGATGTCGTTGTAGTAGGTACCCGCCATCAGTTCGTCGGGGATCAGGATCATGACGAAGTCGGCCGCCTTCACCGCATCGGCGATTTCCTTGACGTCGAGCTTGGCCTTCTTGGCCTTGTCCCACGAGGCGCCGCCCTTGCGCAGACCGACGGTAACTTTCACGCCGGAATCCTTCAGGTTGTTGGCGTGGGCATGGCCCTGCGAGCCGTAGCCGATGATGGCGACCTTGCGCTTCTTGATGAGGGAAAGGTCGGCGTCCTTGTCGTAATAAACTTTCATGCTGTTTCCTAGAGTAAAAATCAGACTTTGAGACTGCGCTCGCCGCGTCCGATGCCAGACGCGCCGGTGCGCACGGTTTCGATGATGAAGGCGGAATCGATCGCCTGCAGAAAGGCATCCAGCTTGGAGCCGGTGCCGGTCATTTCGATGGTGTAGGTCGCTTCCGTGACGTCGATGATGCGGCCGCGGAAAATGTCGGCGGTGCGCTTCATTTCCTCGCGCCCCATGCCGACCGCCTTGACCTTGACCAGCATCAGCTCGCGCTCGATGTGGCTGCCTTCGGTCAGGTCCATCACCTTGATCACGTCGACCAGCTTGTTCAGCTGCTTGGTGATCTGCTCGATGATTTCTTCCGAGCCGGTGGTGACGATGGTCATGCGCGAGAGCGTGGCGTCTTCGGTCGGCGCCACGGTCAGCGACTCGATGTTGTAGGCGCGCGCCGAGAACAGCCCGGCCACGCGCGACAGCGCGCCGGCCTCGTTTTCCATCAGGAGGGAAATGATGTGTCTCATAGCTCCTCCGCCAGGATCATTTCGGACAGGCCCTTGCCGCCTTCCACCATCGGGAAGACGTTTTCGGTCTGGTCGGTCTGGAAGTCCATGAACACCAGGCGCTCTTTCAGCGCCGGCGAGAAGGCTTCCTTCAGCGCGCCCTCGACGTCTTCCGGCTTGTCGATGCGCATGCCGACGTGGCCATAGGCTTCGGCCAGCTTGACGAAGTCAGGCAGTGATTCCATATAGGACTCGGCGTAGCGGCTGCCGTAGAAGAACTCCTGCCACTGCCGCACCATGCCCATGTAGCGGTTGTTGAGCGTGACGACCTTGACCGGAATGCGGTACTGCTTGCAGGTCGACAGTTCCTGGATGCACATCTGGATCGAGGACTCGCCGGTGATGCAGGCGACCTGTGCATCGGGGAACGCGAGCTGCACGCCCATCGCATACGGCAGGCCGACACCCATGGTGCCCAGGCCGCCGGAGTTGATCCAGCGGCGCGGCTTGTCGAACTTGTAATACTGCGCCGCCCACATCTGGTGCTGACCGACGTCGGAGGTGATGTAGGCATCGCCTTTGGTCACTTCCCACAGCTTTTCGACCACGTACTGCGGCTTGATGATGGCGCCGTTCTGGTTGTACTTGAGGCAGTTCTTGGAGCGCCACAATTCGACCTGCGTCCACCACGCATTCAGCGCGGGCGCATCGGGCTTTTCCTTGGCCTGCTTCAGCAGGGCCAGCATGTCGTTCAGCACGTTCTTGACGTCGCCGACGATGGGCACGTCGACCTTGACGCGCTTGGAAATCGACGAGGGGTCGACATCGATATGGATGATGCGGCGCTGCTCGCGCGCAAAGTGCGCGGGGTTGCCGATCACGCGGTCGTCGAAGCGCGCGCCGACGGCCAGCAGCACGTCGCAGTGCTGCATCGCCATGTTGGCTTCGTAGGTGCCGTGCATGCCGAGCATGCCGAGGTTCTGCTTGTCGGTGGCGGGATGCCCGCCCAGGCCCATCAGGGTGTTGGTGACCGGGAAGCCCAGCAGGCGCGCCAGCTCCAGCAATTGCGCCGAGGCATCGCCCAGTACCACGCCGCCGCCGGCGTAGATCATCGGGCGGCGCGCTTCGAGCAGCATCTGCACCGCACGCTTCATCTGCCCGCTGTGACCCTTGACCACCGGGTTGTAGGAACGCATCTCGACCGTGTCCGGATAGACGAAATCGGTGATGTGCGCGGTCACGTCCTTGGGCACGTCGACCACCACCGGGCCGGGCCGGCCGGTGGCGGCAATGATGAAGGCCTTCTTCATCGTCACGGCCAGGTCCTTGACGTCCTTGACCAGGAAGTTGTGCTTGACGCAGGGGCGTGTGATGCCGACGGTGTCGACTTCCTGGAACGCATCCAGGCCGATCGCCGGCGTCGGCACCTGGCCGGTTACGACGACGATGGGAATCGAATCCATGTAGGCGGTGGCAATGCCGGTCACCGCGTTGGTCACGCCAGGACCCGATGTCACCAGGGCCACGCCGACACGGCCGGTGGCGCGCGCATAGGCGTCGGCCGCATGAACGGCGGCCTGTTCATGGCGCACCAGCACATGCTTGAATTTGTTCTGCTTGAAGATTTCGTCGTAGATGTTGAGCACGGCCCCGCCCGGATAGCCGAACACGAACTCGACCCCCTCTTCAGCCAGACAACGTACAACGATCTCGGCGCCCGTGGCATCCATAAACTGGCAATAAATCAATTCGTTGGTGGACCGGCGAGAGTAATCGGTTTGCCCCGTTTCGGTCAAGAAAACCCGCCCAATACGCCTGTCCGCTGCACTTTTTTCCCGTTCTGCCTGCAAAACGGCTGCTTGGAGCATGAAAAACCCTCCGCGCGCGGAGGGTTTTTCGGGATGAAACGGGTGAACCGGTCTATTCGTGCGCAGTTTCGCCCAGCGCACGCATGATCTCGTTGAGCGAGCCCTGCGCGTTGTCGATCATGCAGACCATGTTGCCCACGCTGCAGACTGTCATCGCGGCACCCTGCACGACCCAGCCCTGCGACGGCGACCAGCCGCGCATCTGTGAAAACAGCGACAGCACGTCGGTATTGCCCGACACCATGCGGCGATACCATTGGGCGAACTTCGCCATGCGTTCCATTTGATCGCGCGACAGCAGGCCCTCGGCCTCCATCACCACGCCATCGTCGCGAAAACGGCATACCGCCGTCACGCCGTCGAGCACCAGAATTTTTCTCAGCGACATACGCGCACCCTCAGGCCGACTGCACGGCTTTGAACGAAGCTTCGTAGTCGGCGTCCCGGTTCTTGACGACCACGCCGCAGTTGCCGTCGACGATCACCGACCATTCCAGACCGACCACCGAAAAGCCCTTCAGCGGCTGAAAGCCGCTCTGCCCCGTAAGCGCTTCCCAGCCGCGCGCCTCCATCGCTGCAATCGCCAGGTTGGCCACGCAGGAGTGCGCCAGCAGGTCCAGCACCTGCGGCGTCAGCTCGGTGCCCTCGCGCAGCACGTGCGACTGCAGCTCGCCCTTGTCGGTGTAGGTGAACGCGGCCAGCGCACCCGGCAAATCCATCATTTTTTCCAGATTCATTCGGCTTTCTCCCTATTGGTATCGGTCTTCAGTACAAGGCTTCCCGGGTATCGCCACCCAGCTTGGCATACAGGTTGACCAGCAGGTCGTCGTGCACGTCGCCGACCTTGGCCCGCATGATGGTCATGACGTCGTTCAGCAGTTCGTCGCGGTTTTCGATGAAGGCAAAATAATTGCCCACCGCGCAGATGGTGATCTGGTCACCGTGCGCGATCCAGCCCTGCACCGGGCGGCAGCCGCAGTTTTCGGAAAAGGAGTCGAAGATCTCGGCCTGCATGTTGACCGACAGTGTATTGGCCCGGCACAGAATCGAGGCCATGCGTGCAAACTCGTCGGTCAGCGCACCCTCGTACGAGAAACGGTCGCCGCGATAGGCATATTCGCCGGCTGCGACCACGCCTGGAATCGCCATGAGTTGCTTTACGATATGCATCGAGTCCCCTTTAAATTGTGCTTATGCTTGCGGCACCCGTGGCAAAGTGTCGCGCCAGACAGAATATAGAACCAGCATGCAAGACAACGCAATAGCCCCCGCGCCGGCCCCCTTTCTCGCACGCATTGCCGCCATGATCTACGAGGCGCTGCTCGTCACCGCGGTGATCTTCATTGCAGCGCTGCCCTTTCTCTATCTGGTGGGCAATGCCGAGACCGGCTGGCGGCATCTGGCCTTCCAGCTGTATCTGTTGGGTGTGCTGTTCGCCTACTTCAGCACATTCTGGCTGCGCAGCGGGCAGACGCTGGCGATGAAGACCTGGCGCATCCGCCTGGTCGACCTTGCCGGCGGCACGATCTCGCTCAAACAGGCCGCGCTGCGCTTTGCACTCGCGCTGGTCGGCCTGATGCTGGCTGGCGCCGGCTTCTGGTGGGCGCTGTTCGACCGCGACCGCCAGTTCCTGCACGACCGCCTCGCCCGCACCCGGCTGGTGCGCGTGCCGCGCCCTGCATGAGCTGGCGCGCGCAGCTGGAGGCCCGCCTGCGCGAGATCCAGCCCGCCAGCGTGTGTGCCCTCGACGCGGCGGCGCGGCGGCTGGCCGGCGACGTGCTGCCCGCCACACCGCAGCTGTCGCCGACGCCGCAGCCGCCCTCGCCGTGCGCGCTGGCGCTGGGCATCGACGCGCTGGACGGCCTCGACGCCGACGCCGCGCGCCAGCTGATCGGCCGGACCCGCCTGTATGTCGCGCCGCACATCCTGCTGGCCGTGCCCGCCGGCTGCGTGCTCGACGAGGCGATGTTTCGTGCGCTCGGCTTCACGCTGTGCGCCACCGATACGACGGCGGGCATGCGCATCCACGAGTACGACATCGAGACCTACAAGAGCGTGCCGGATTGGCTCAATTCGCGCTTCTGGGCCAATCCCGAGCGCTGGGAGCCCTAAAGGACTCCGATCCACTACGCACTGAAGTGCGTGTGGAGTCGTATGCCCTGAATCCGTTGCTTGCCCGCGCGCAAGCGCCATCGCTTGCGTTACACTGACCTTTGACCCGCCCCGCCCGACGCCCATGACGAATTTCGCCCCCCACAACGTGCTTGAAGAGCGGCTGGCTGCCGTCCATGCCGGCACGCTCGATCCCGAAACCTTCGTGCTGCAGCTGATCGACCAGCAGCTGTTCATGCCGGTGCGCGACGAGAAGAACCCGATTCAGGGCTTCCAGCGCAGCACCCAGGCCGACCCGCTGATCATCGAGGACGAGGACGGCGAGCGCGTGCTGGTGCTGTTCACCAGCCCCGAACGCGCGAAGCCGTTCGTCGAGCATTACCCCGATTTCACCGGCGGTTTGCTGACCGAGTTTTCCTGGCTGCTGCGCCGCATCGGCGGCGGCGTGCCGATCGCGCTGAATCCGGGCTGGGACATCGGCATGGACTTCGACGCCGACATGATCGCCCAGCTGCGTGCCCAGCTGCCGCCCGAGCACTCGGCCTGACCCCCGCTTCTTTCCCGTTTGCCATGCTGTCCGATCGCGCGCTTGCCGCTTTCCGTTCCGCCCTCGGCGCCGATCGCGTGTTCGACGATACCGCCACCCGGGCGGTGTATGCCTGCGACGAAACCCCGCGTCAGGTCGAGCCCGACGCGGTGCTGTTTCCCGCCTCGCACGATGACGTCGCCGCGCTTGCACGCATCGCCTTCGAGCACCGCATTGCGCTGACGCCGCGCGGCGCCGGCTCCGGCAACGTCGGCGGCGCGCTGCCCGCACCCGGCAGCGTGGTCGTCAGCTTCGAGTGCATGCGCCGCGTGCTCGAATTCGATCCCGCCAACCGCCTGATCGTCGTCGAGCCTGGCGTGGTCACCGAGGAAATCGACCGCATTGCGCGCAGCGCCGGCCTGTTCTACCCGCCCGATCCTGGCAGCAACACCTACTGCCGCATCGGCGGCAACCTCGCGATGAATGCGGCCGGCCCGCGCGCGGTGAAATACGGCGTCACGCGCGACTACGTGCTGGGCCTGCGCGCAGTCACCGGCGACGGCCAGGAGATTCGCACCGGGTGCCGCACCACCAAGGGCGTCACCGGCTACGACCTCACCCGCCTGCTGGTCGGCTCCGAAGGCACGCTTGCGCTGATCACCGAAGCCACGCTGAAACTCCTGCCCGCGCCCGAAGCCGTCGCCACGCTGCGCCTGTGCTTCGCCGACAACCGCAGCGCGCTCGACGCGGTCAGCCGCGTGATGCATCAGGCCGTAGTGCCGTGCGCGCTCGAATTCATGGACCACCGCGCCATCGACGCGATTCGCCCGACCGGCGCCGCGGACGACCTGGCGCCCGGCACGCGGGCGCTGCTGATGGTCGAAGCCGACGGCGCCGCCGCGGACCTGCCGCGGCAGATCGCCGGGCTGGAAGCCGCGCTCGCCGGCAAGGGCCTGCTGGAAATGAAAAGCGGCTTCACGCGCGAGGCCATCGTGCAACTGTGGACCGCACGCAAATCGCTGTCGCATGCAGTCAAGCAAATCGCCCCGCTCAAGATCAACGAGGACGTGGTGGTGCCGGTGTCGACGCTGGCCGATTTCGTCGACTTCATCGATACCACCGCCAGCGCGCATCAACTGGCCGTGGTGTCGTTCGGCCATGCCGGCAACGGCAACCTGCACGTCAACCTGATGGTGCACCCCGACGACGCCGACGAAATGGCGCGCGCGCGTCTGGCACTCGATGCCATCATGCAGCGCGTGCTGGCGCTCGGCGGCACGCTGTCCGGCGAGCACGGCATCGGCACTGAAAAACGCCGCTTCGTGCCGCAGGAAATCGATTCCGCCACGCTTGCGCTGATGCGCGGCATCAAACGGCAATTCGATCCGCACGGCCTGTTGAACCCCGGCAAGCTTTTTCCGGATCAATGACGTCGCAGAGGCTTTACAAGCACGCAAGGCATCTATAGAATGCGCGGCTTCGTTGGGGGTATAGCTCAGCTGGGAGAGCGCTTGCATGGCATGCAAGAGGTCAGCGGTTCGATCCCGCTTACCTCCACCAACTAACAGGAAGTGCGATGCACAAGCTTGGCGTCATCACCACATTGCTGGGGCTGATCCTGAGTGTCGTCGGACTGATCGTTGGATTTTGGAAAATGTTGAATGGCGGTGAGAACCCCGAAGTCTGGATCTCGCTGGTACCATTGGGGTTCGTCGGATTGCTGCTCGGCGTCACCTTGACCCAACTTTCCAACAACAAGCAGTAGCGACGCAAGTCGCAGCAACAACGTAGGCGGTTCACACCGTCGTCCGGGTCCCCATCGTCTAGAGGCCTAGGACACTACCCTTTCACGGTAGGTACCGGGGTTCGAATCCCCGTGGGGACGCCAAATACGCAAGCATCCTGCTTGACGTGGTTTTCACACCATCCATTGATTGTCTTTTGTCAGCCGCCTCGTGCCGGGCTGTGGCTTTGCCATTTCCGCGCGTGCGGAGACGTCCGCGCCCGCCGGAGCGGCCTTAAATCCGGTACGGCCTGTCGTCAGCGGCGGATGATTCGAAGCAGGATCACCACGATCGCGATGACCAGCAGGATGTGGATGAGCCCGCCCATGGTGTACGAGGTCACCAGGCCCAGCAACCACAGGACGATCAGTATGATTACGATGGTCTCAAGCATGTTTCCATGTCTCCCTGAATGTGGACACGCGCCGCGCAGGGCGCGCACCGGCTAGCCCATTACCCTTGTATAGCTTGCCTTGTCTTCTTTGTAGCATCCACAGGAGGCGGTTTCCAGGCCAGCCCGGTCGAGCACCGTGATGTCGCCGCGGTGATAACGGATCAGTTCGCGCGCCTGCAGCGCGCTGGCTGCCTTGGTGACGCCGACGCGGCGTACGCCGAGCATGTAGGCGAGGAATTCATGGGTGATATGAAATGCATCCGCATGAGCCCGATCCTGCGTCATCAGAAGCCAGCGGGCGAGTCGCGCCTCCAGCATATGGAATCGGGTACACGCAGCCGTTTGTGCGAGCTGGACCATCACCACATGGAGATAGCGCTTGAGAATCCGCTGTAGCGCGGCGCTCGAACCGAGCTCCCGACGAAACTGCGCAGCGTCCATCCGCAGCGAGAACCCCGCGCCCTGGACCACGGCGTGCAGCGGCGACACGCCGACCCCCAGCACAAGCGGCAAGCCGAGCATGCCTTCGTCGCCGACCATGCCGACTTCCAGGTTGTTGGATTGGTCGATCGTCGACACCACGGAAATGAAGCTGTCCGTAGGAAAGTACACATGGCGAATCCGTTCGCCGGGTTTGACGAGGGTGTCGGCGAACACCAGTTCGACCGGCTCGCACGCCGCCAGAAAACGCTGGCGATCCTTGCGCGGCAGGTCATCGAGCAGGCGGTTGGTAGCAGGGTCGGGCTGGGTGCGCGGCACGTAGACACTCCTGAAGTCGCTTCGGCCCGTGGCAGGACTGCTGCGGGATGATCGATTTCAGTATGCAGTGTGGCGTGTGATTCCGGGCCTGTCTGGGCGGTAGCGCACCAAACTGTCGGGCCAAACCCTGGGTCAGGGTTTCTCGGTGTCGCGTTGAGGCAGCAGGCGGTCGAACTCCCGCTTGACCACGGCATAGCACTCGCACACCCGTGCCTCCAGGCCCGCCCGGTCACGCACGGTGATGCGGCCCCGGTGGTACTCGATCAGGCCGGCGCGCTGCACGTTGCCGGCAGCCTCGGTCACGCTTTCGCGGCGCACCCCGAGCATGTTGGCGATCAGTTCCTGCGTCATGACCAGCTCATTGGTGGGCAGGCGATCGATGCTGAGCAGCAGCCAGCGGCAGAACTGCTGGTCCAGCGAATGATGGCGGTTGCACACCGCCGTCTGGGACATCTGCGTCAGCAGCGCCTGGGTGTAGCGCAACAGCAGGTCATGGAAGACCCCGGCACGACGCCCGCCAGCACGGTGGAAGATTTCCTTCAGCAACGGCCCCTTGAGCCGGTAGGCATGGCCGGCGCTTTGCACCACCGCCCGGCTCGGTGTGGTTTCGCCGCCCATGAACAGGGAAACGCCCACCACGCCTTCGTTGCCGACGACGGCGATTTCTGCGGATGCCCCATCCTCCATCACATAGAGCATGGATACGATCGCATCAATGGGGAAATAGACGTGGTGCATCTGCTCGCCGGATTCGTAGAGCACCTGTCCGAGCGGCATCGGGACCGGTTCCAGATTGGGAAGCAGGCGCACATATTCCGCCTCCGGCAGCGCAGCGAGCAGACGATTCTGGCGGGGATGATACGGATCTGGCATACGCAGTCCTGATACTCGAGCGCAGTCGGCCTCTCGTGCGCTGTACTCATCGATTATTTCAGCGCAACAATACACGACCGTCCGCTGCCTGTCCCGGATGGACGCCGTTTCGGATCGCGGCTATGTGTGCCAGCGCACAGATTGCCGGGCGCAATAACGCGATGATCTGGACTCCAGCCGGGCACGCGCCGCGCCAGCCCCTGTATGGCCATGCCACCCGGCCTTGCCGGCATCCGCAGACCCGGCCTTGCTCCGCACCGCCGCACGCTTTTCACGGAACGCCGCCATGCCCGAAACAGTCAACGTCTCCTCCCTTGCCGACGCCGCTGGCCCGGCGGCGGGCGGTGTCGAAACGCAGCGCCAGCAAGCCCTGCTCAAAACGGGCACCTTGCAGAACGCGATCCTCAACAGCGCCAATTTCGCCATCATCGCCACCGACGACAAGGGCATCATCCAGCTGTTCAATATCGGCGCCGAGCACCTGCTCGGCTACCACGCCGCCGAGGTGGTGAACCGGCGCAGTCCCAGCGAGATGCACGACCCGCAGGACGTGATGGCGCGCGCGCAGGCGCTGAGCAGCGAACTCGCCACGCCGATTGCGCCCGGCTTCGAGGCCCTGGCCTTCAAGGCTTCGCGCGGGATCGAGGACGTCTACGAGACGACCATCATCCGCCGGGACGGCAGCCGCTTTGCCGCCAAGATATCGATCACGGCCTTGCGCGATGCCGCGGGCGAACTGATCGGCTATCTGCTGATTTGCGCCGACAACTCGGTGCGCAAGCAGGTCGAAGCCAAGCTGAACGAGGCGCTGGCCGCGGCGGAAACCGCCAACCGCGCCAAAACCGATTTTCTTTCCGGCATGAGCCACGAACTGCGCACGCCGCTCAATGCGATTCTCGGCTTTGCCCAGCTGATGGAATCCGGCTCGCCGCAGCCGACGCTCGCCCAGCAGCGCAGTCTCGACCAGGTGCTGAAGGCAGGCTGGTATCTGCTGGAACTGATCAACGAGATTCTCGACCTCGCGCTGATCGAATCGGGCAAGGTGACGCTGTCGCAGGAACCCGTTTCGCTGGCCGAGGTGATGCTCGAATGCCGGGCCATGATCGAGCCGCAGGCCCAGAAACGCGGCATCGGCATGCGCTTCCCGCGCTTCGACACGCCCTGCTTCGTCAAGGCGGACCGCACCCGGATCAAGCAGGTGCTGATCAACCTGCTGTTCAATGCCATCAAATACAACACGCCCGGCGGCAGCGTGGTCGTCGAGCTGCTGCCGGCGCCGCCGGACGCGCTGCGCATCAGCGTGCGCGACACCGGCGCGGGGCTCACGCCCGAGCAGCTTGCCCAGCTGTTCCAGCCGTTCAACCGGCTCGGCAAGGAAGCCGGCGCCGAGGAAGGCACCGGCATCGGCCTGGTGGTGACCAAGCGGCTGGTCGAACTGATGGGCGGCGTCATCGGCGTCGACAGCAGCGTCGGCATCGGCAGCGTGTTCTGGGTGGAACTGGGGCTGAGCGCAGCCCCGGATCGTGCGGTGCTCGCTGCCACCGATCCTGCCCTGAAGCAGCCGCGCCTGCCGGACGGCACACCGCTGCGCACCATTCTCTATGTCGAGGACAACCCGGCCAACCTCGACCTGGTCGAACAGATCATTGCGCGCCGTGCCGACCTGCGGCTGCTCTCGGCGGCGGACGGCCAGCTCGGCATCGAGTTTGCGCGCGCCTACCAGCCGGAAGTGATCCTGATGGACATCAACCTGCTCGGCATCAGCGGACTCGAAGCGATGCATATCCTGCGCGACGACCCGCTGACCGCGCATATCCCGATCATTGCGATCAGCGCCAATGCGCTCGCCAGCGACATCGAGAATGCCCTCGCTGCGGGCTTCTTCAATTACCTGACCAAGCCGATCAAGGTCAACGCCTTCCTCGAAGCGCTGGACGTGGCACTGCGCTACGCGCAAACCCAGGCGGCTGAAAAGGGACAGACATGAGAATCAGCGAACCGGACCTTCTGAATGCCCGCATCCTGATCGTCGACGACCAGGAATCCAACGTCATGCTGCTCGCACAGATGTTGAGCGCGGCGGGCTACACCCAGGTAAGCTCGACCATGGATCCGCACGAGGTGTTCGCGCTGCACCGCAAGGATCCCTACGACCTCATCCTGCTCGACCTGCAGATGCCCGGCATGGACGGCTTCCAGGTGATGGAAGGGCTCAAGACCAACGATGCGGAAAGCTATCTGCCGGTGCTCGTGATCACGGCGCAGCCGGGACACAAGCTGCGCGCGCTGCAGGCCGGCGCCAAGGACTTCATCAGCAAGCCGTTCGATCTGGTCGAAGCCAAGGTGCGCATCCATAACATGCTGGAGGTTCGATTGCTGTACAAAAAACTCGACGACTACAACCAGATGCTGGAGCAGACGGTGCTGGAGCGCACCGCCGAATTGCGCGAAAGCGAAGCCCGCTACCGCAGCCTGACCGAACTGGCCTCGGACTGGTACTGGGAGCAGGACGAGAACATGAATTTCACCAAGGTCTCGGGGCCGGTGCTGGAGATGCTCGGCATCCGGGTCGGCACCCTCGGCGGCAACGACAACGACCACCAGGTTGCGGGCTGGGACCCGAACGAGCGGGCTTTGCTGCAGGCCACCATTGCCGCGCGCCAGCCCTTCCTCGATTTCGTATACAGTCGCGTCAATGCCGATGGTTCGCACCAGCGCTTCAGGGTCAGCGGCGAGCCGATGTTCACCCAGTCTTGCCGTTTCATCGGCTACCGTGGCATCGGCGTTGAAATCATCACCCGCAAATAACCCCCCGCACGCTCCCGCACACCCATGACAACATCGCATCCCAGCCAGAACCACCTGCTTGCTGCCCTGCCTGCTGCGGAATTCGAGCCCCTGCAGGCCCACCTGGAACGGGTCGACCTCGCGCTCGGCGACATGCTCTACGAACCCGGCAGCCAGCTGCGCCACGCGTATTTTCCGACCAGCGCCATCGTCTCGCTGCACTACGTCATGGCCTCCGGCGCCTCGGCCGAATCGGCCGGTGTGGGCAACGAGGGTGTCGTCGGCGTCTCGCTGTTCATGGGCGGCGACACCACATCCAGTTCGGCTGTGGTGCAGACGGCCGGCGTGGCCTACCGGATGCCGGCCGCCACACTGCTGGAGGAATTCAACCGTGCCGGCCTGTTGCAACGACTGCTGCTGCGCTACACCCAGGCGCTGATGACGCAGATGGCGCAGACCACGGTCTGCACGCGCCACCATTCGGTGGAACAGCAGTTGTGCCGCTGGCTGTTGCTGACGCTGGACCGCCTGCCGTCGAACCAGCTGGTCATGACGCAGGAGCTGATCGCCAACATGCTCGGCGTGCGCCGCGAAGGCATCACCGAAGCGGCCGGCAGACTGCAGGATGCGGGAATGATCAGCTACCGCCGCGGCCATATCGCGGTGCTCGATCGCACCGGCCTCGAAACCCGCGTCTGCGAGTGCTACGGCGTGGTGAAGGCGGAACTCGACCGCCTGCTGTGCGATGTGCGCTACCGGCAGGACAGCGACACCCCGACACACGCCGTGTCGAAATGACGGCGTGACGCGCGGGGCGCGCGTTCGACCTATGTTCGATAGCAGACAGACGGCGACGCGCGCATTCCCTACCCTTGTCACATCTTAACCAGCACGCGTGCACTCTCTGCACCGTGGCCATGCGCACGGCCCCCGGCGGTGCGCGCCTGGCGAAGACAGGTGCCTGCCCGGCGGGATCGAGGTTCCGCCCCACCCAGGTTCACCTCATCCAAGGAACGCTCATGAAAACCCTACAGAAATTTGCACTCGGTACTGCGGCCGCCTCCCTGATGCTGGGCCTGGGCGGTTGCGCCGGCATGTCGTCGCAGGACAAGAGCACGGCCGTCGGTGCCGGTGTCGGTGCCGTCGGCGGCGCCGTCCTCACCGGTGGCAGCGCAATCGGCACCGTGGGCGGCGCAGCCGTCGGCGGCGTCATCGGCCACGAAGTCGGCAAGTGATGCAGGCCGTCCCGGTACGCGCCGGGACGCCTGCACAGGCAGGCAGGCGTCGCACGCATCCGGATTGCCGGTGCCAGTATCCGTTCGCAATCCGTTCTATGCTGATAAGCGCAGCCCGATCAGGGCGAGCCGCCGGCCCGGCGCTCGTCCCAGACGCGTGCCGCATGCACTTTTAATCAACTGGAGAAAATAAAAATGAATGCAATCAAAATGTTGGGTATCGCGTTGATCGTGGCGGGCGGCCTCGCCCTGTTGTATGGCGGGTTCACCTATACCCAGGACACGCATGAAGCCAAGCTGGGACCGATCGAACTGTCGGTCAAGGACAAGAAGACCGTCAGCATCCCCATCTGGGCCGGTGTGGGGGCGCTCGCGGTGGGCGCATTCCTGCTGTTTGCACGCAACAAATAGGCTGCGGACGCTCACGACCGGCATCCGCCTGGCGCGGATGCCGGTCGTGATGCGTTTGCGGCCCGGCCGGACGCCACGGTGACCCCCCCGCGAAGCGGCCTGCGGGGGACGCTTTCCCGCAGGTCGGTGCCTCGGTCCGTGCCGCGCTGACCCGACACACGAACACGTCATACGCACAAGGAGCAGGTCATCAAAATCAATACGTTCGGGTTTCCCTCCGGCAGGCGGAATGCCCTGCGTCGCGACCGCGACACCGAATTGCTGCGCGCCGAGCTGTTCAGCATCGAGCAGCTGAAGCGCCACGCCGTCACGCTGGCAGGCAAGCACCCGATCGACACCCGCCCCGGCCCCGACCGCCTGCTGCCACGGTTGGCGGACAACGAGCGCGTCCTGCTGGCCGCCTACGACGTCGTGACTGCCGCTGCCCTGCCAGGGCAGCGCATCGTGCCGGCCGAGGCCTGGCTGCTCGACAACTTCTATCTGATCGAACAGCAGATCGGGCTGGCACGGCGGCATCTGCCACGCGGCTACAGCCGCCAGCTGCCGCGGCTGACCGAGGGCCCACTGGCCGGTTTCCCGCGCATCTACGACCTGGCGCTCGAGCTGATTTCCCACATGGATGGCCGGGTCGACAGCGACAACGCCACCCAGTTCATCGCCGCCTACCAGACCGTCGAACCGCTGAAGCTGGGCGAATTGTGGGCCTTCCCCATCATGCTGCAGCTGGCGCTGCTGGAAAACCTGCGCCGCGTCGGCGTGCGCATCGCGCAGCGGCGCGAAGAGCGCGACGCCGCCATCACCTGGGCGGACCGCATGCTCGCTGCGGCCGAAACCGATCCCAAACAGCTGATCCACCTGCTGGCCGCCTTCGCCCATGCCGACGTGCCGCTGACCGCGCCGTTCGTCGAAGAGTTCTACGACCGGCTGCAGGCACAGGGGCCCGCGATGGCTTTCGTCCAGACCTGGGTCGAACAGAAGCTGCTTGAACAGGGCGTGACCGCAACCGAGCTGTCGGAGACGGCCGGGCGTGTTGCCGCGGCCAACCAGATTTCCATCGCCAACAGCATCGGCAGCCTGCGTTTCATCGGCGCGATGGACTGGAAGCTGTTCGTCGAATCGCTCAGCGTCGTCGAGCAGACCCTGCGCGAAGACCTGCTGGACAGCTACGCCCACCAGGACTTCGCCACCCGCGACCGCTACCGTCACGTGGTCGAGGACGTGGCGCGCCGCAGCAGCGCAAGCGAACAGGCGGTGGCACGCGCAGCCATCACCCTCGCGCAGGCCGCGGCCGCCCAACACGGACCGGAGGCGCGCAGCGCGCATGTCGGCTACTACCTGATCGATCACGGCCGCCCGCAGCTGGAACGCGTGGTCGGCTGCCGGCTGCCGTTGAAGTCCCGCATCAGCCGCGCCGGCCGCCATCTGCGCCTGTTCCTCTACCTCGGCCCCATCGCGCTGTTCACCGCAGGCGTCATCGCCGTCGTGCTGTCGGCGCTCGGTGGCGTCGACCTGCACGACCCACGGTGGTGGCTGCTGGGGCTGCCTCTGCTGATCGCCGCGTCCGCGCTGGGCGTCCCGCTGATGAACCTGCTGGTCACACTGGTGATGCCGCCGCGCGCGCTGCCGCGCCTGGATTTTTCGCACGGCATCCCGGACCGCCACCGCACCATGGTGATCGTCCCCACCTTGCTGACCCGGCCCGAGGACGTCGACACCCTGCTCGAAGCGATGGAGATCCGCTATCTCGGCAACCGCGATCCCAACCTGTTCTTTGCGCTGCTGACCGATTTTGCCGACGCGCCCGAGCAGACGCTGCCGGGCGACGCCGCGCTGCTCGAGCATGCGCGCGCTGCGGTCGAGGCGCTCAACGAAACCTACCGCGACGACCGGCCCTGCATCTTCTATCTGTTTCACCGGCCGCGGCTGTGGAATCCCTTCGAACGCGTCTGGATGGGATACGAGCGCAAGCGCGGCAAGCTCGAACAGTTCAATGCCCGGTTAAGGGGCGAGGCGCAAACAGCGTTCTCCGACATCGTCGGCGATCCGTCGCTGCTCGAATCCATCCAGTACGTCATCACGCTGGACACCGACACGCAATTGCCGCGCGACGCGGCCCACACCCTGGTCGGCAACCTCGCGCACCCGCTCAACCGTCCGGTCTACGATGCGCGCAAGGGCCGCATCGTCGAAGGCTACGCGATCCTGCAGCCGCGCGCCTCGATCAGCCTGACCAGCGCCGGGCAGTCGCGCTTTACCCGGCTGTTCGCGGGCGATTCGGGGCTCGACCCCTACACGCGTGAAGTGTCGGACGTCTACCAGGACGTATTCGGCGAAGGCTCGTTCGTCGGCAAGGGCATCTACGACGTCGATGCATTTCGTCAGGCGGTCGACGGCCGCTTTCCGGAGAACCTGATCCTCAGCCACGACCTGCTGGAAAGCGGGTATGCCCGCTCGGCCCTGGTGACCGACGTCGAACTGATCGAGGAACATCCGGCCAGCGTATCGAGCGAAGCCAGCCGCCGTCACCGCTGGATACGCGGCGACTGGCAGCTGGCCGGCTGGCTGCTGCCGTGGGTGCCGGGTCCGTCCAATGGGACGAAGGCGAAGCGGCAGGCCAATCCCCTGTCGGCACTGTCGTGGTGGAAACTGTTCGACAACCTGCGCCGCAGCCTGGTGGCGCCTGCGCTGCTGATCCTGCTGGCCGGCGGCTGGCTGCTGGGCCCAGGGCCCGCGTGGCTGTGGACCCTGCTGGTGGTGACGGTGGTGTTTCTGCCTTCCGTGCTGTCCAGCCTGATCGAGCTGGTGCGCAAGCCGGATGAACGCGACTGGCTGGTGCACCTGAACCTGACCGCAAAATCCGCCGGCCGCCCGCTGACGCTCGCGCTCTTGAACCTGGCCTTCCTGCCCTACGACACGCGGATCACCCTCGGCGCGATCCTGCGCTCGGGCGGGCGCATGCTGTTCACGCGGCGCGGCCTGTTGCTGTGGCAACTGCCCGCCTACGCGCGCCGCAACGCACGGCAATCGCTGGGCGATTTTTTCCGCGAAATGTGGATTGCGCCGCTGCTCGCGCTGGGGCTCACGGTGGCGCTTGCTGCCGCGCTGCCGCTGGCCGCACCCGCGTGGCTCGCCGCTGCGCCGCTGCTCCTGCTGTGGCTGCTGTCGCCCGTCGTCGGCTGGTGGATCAGCCGCCCGCGGGCCGCACCTGCCCCCGGCCTGAGCGCAGGCCAGGAGGCCTTCCTGCGCAGCGCGGCCCGCCGCACCTGGCGCTACTTTGCCGACTTCGTCGGCCCCGCGGACAACTGGCTGCCACCCGACAACTTCCAGCAAAAACCGGCCCCGGCAATCGCCTCGCGCACCTCGCCCACCAACATCGGCATGTCGCTGCTGGCCGACCTGGCCGCGGTCGATTTCGGTTATCTCACGGTGGGGGAATGCCTGCAGCGCATCGACAACACGCTGGCCTCGATGGAGAAACTGGAGCGCTACCGCGGCCATTTCTACAACTGGTACGACACCCGCAGCTTGCAGCCGCTGCACCCCCAGTACGTGTCGTCGGTGGACAGCGGTAACCTGGCCGGCAGCCTGCTCACCCTGCAGGCAGGACTGGCCGAACTCAAGAGCCAGCCGGTGCTGTCGGCGCTCGCGCTGCAAGGACTGCAGGACACGCTGACAGTGCTGGCCGAGCAGTTGCCCAGCGCGCCCGCGCCCGAGTTGGCGAAAAAGATCGCCCTGCTGCAGGACAGCCTGCACGGTCTTCTGCAGGACGGACCGCCGCAGACGCCAGAGGCCGCCACCCGCGTACTCGAGAAAATCCAGCGCATCGGCGGCACGCTGGCCGAATCGGTGCCGACCGAAACCGGTGTCGAAGACGAACTGTATTACTGGGCGCGCGCCTTCGACCTGCAGGTGCGTGCCCTGCGCGACGAACTGGCCGCGCTGGTGCCCGGCACCTGGCAGGGCAGCGCGATGCCGACCCGGATCGAACTGGCCGGCGCCGGCACCCCCGCACAGGCGCAGATCGAGCGCATCGATGCGCTGATCCTGCGCTGCCGCGCGCTGGCGGCAATGGATTTCGAATTTCTCTACGATGCCGCATGCGGCCTGTTGACGATCGGCTACGACGTCGGCGAGCGGCGCCGCGATCCATCCTGCTACGACCTCCTGGCGTCGGAAGCGCGGCTGGCGAGCTTCCTGCTCATTGCGCAGGGACAGCTGCCGCAGAAGCACTGGTTCGCGCTCGGTCGCCTGCTCACCAGCCACGGCGGCGATGTCAGCCTGATCTCGTGGAGCGGCTCGATGTTCGAGTACCTGATGCCGCAGCTGATTATGCCGAGCTACCCCGACACCCTGCTGGATCAGACCTGCAAGGCCGCAGTGGCGCGCCAGATCGAATACGGCCGGCAGCGCGCGGTGCCGTGGGGCATTTCCGAATCCGGCTACAACGCCACCGACGTCAACCAGGTCTATCAGTACCGGGCCTTTGGTGTGCCTGGACTCGGCTTCAAGCGCGGGCTCGGTGACGATCTGGTGATCGCGCCCTACGCCAGCGCGCTGGCGCTGATGGTGATGCCGCGCGAAGCCTGCCGCAACCTGAAGACGCTGGCCGACCTGGGATTTCTCGGCGCCTACGGCTTCTACGAGGCGATCGACTACACGCCCACCCGGGTGCCGCGCGGCAAGTCGCATGCCATCGTGCGGTCGTTCATGGTGCACCACCAGGGCATGAGCCTGCTGGCGTATGCGCATGTGCTGCTCGGCCAGCCGATGCAGCGCCGCTTCATGTCCGACCCGCTGGCGCGGGCGACCGAACTGCTGCTGCAGGAACGGGTGCCGAAAAAGGGCGCCACCCTGCACCCGCACGCGGCCGAAGTCAGCGCCGCCGCGCGTCCGCCCAGCGCGGACATCGGCTCGATCATGCGCGTGTTCACCGAACCCAGCACCCAGCTGCCCGAAGTGCACCTGCTGTCGAACGGCCGCTACCATGTGATGGCAACCCACGCCGGCGGCAGCACCAGCCGCTGGCGCGACCTCGCCATCACGCGCTGGCGCGAGGACGCCACCACCGACGGCTGGGGCACTTTCATCTATCTGCGCGACCGCGACAACGGCAAGTACTGGTCGACCGCGCACCAACCCACACTCCAGCGTGCCGATCATTACGAAGCGATCTTCGTGCAGGCGCGCGCCGAATACCGGCGGCGCGACCATGCGATCGAGGCGCACACCGAGATCAGCGTGTCGCCTGAGGACGATGTCGAGATCCGTCGCGTCACCCTCACCAACCAGTCGTCGCGCAGTCGCCGCATCGAAGTGACGAGCTACGCCGAAGTGGTGCTGGCCCCGCTGAATGCCGACCTCGCGCACCGCGCCTTCAGCAACCTGTTCGTCCAGACCGAAATCCTGCCCGAGCGCCAGGCGATCCTCTGCACCCGGCGCCCGCGCACGCCGGGCGAACAGGTGCCCTGGATGTTCCACCTGCTGGCCGCACCGGGTGCCCAGAGCGACGCGCCGAGCTTCGAGACCGACCGCGCCCGCTTCATCGGCCGCGGACGCAGCGCGGCCAACCCGCAGGTGCTCGACAGCCGCGACAGCCCACCGCTCTCGAACACCGACGGTTCGGTGCTCGATCCCATCGTGGCGATCCGCCGCACCCTGACGCTGTCGCCCGACGAATCGGCGAGCGTGCAAATCATCTCCGGGGTGGCCGACACGCGCGAAGCCGCGCTGGCGCTGGTGGAAAAATACTGCGACCGCCATTTCGTCGAGCGCGCGTTCGAGATGGCCTGGTTCCAGAGCCAGGAGGTGCTGCGCCACCTCAACGCCACCGAAGCCGATGCGCAGCTGTTCGGCCGCATGGCCAACTCCGTCGTCTTCGGCAATGCCATGCGCCGCGCACCGTCCGGCGTCATCGCGCGCAACCAGCTGGGGCAGTCCGGGCTGTGGCGTTTCGCCATCTCGGGTGACCTGCCGATCGTGCTGCTGCACATCGGCGACCTCAACCGCATCGACCTGGTCAAGCAGGTGCTGCAGGCGCACGCCTACTGGCGCATGAAGGGGCTGGCCGCCGACCTGGTGATCGTCAACGAGGATTTCTCCGGCTACCGCGCGGTGCTGCATGACCTGATCATGGGCCTGATCAATGGCGGTCCCGAAGCACACATGATCGACAAACCGGGCGGCGTCTTCGTGCGCCGCGCCGAAGAGCTGACCGAAGACGAACGCGTGCTGTTGCAGACCGTGGCCCGCATCGTGTTCAGCGACACCGCTGAAACCCTGATCGAGCAGGTGGATCGCCGGGTGTCAGCGGAGCGCGCCTCGGACCGTCTGGAACCCGCATTGCAGGCGCTCGCCGAGCCGGTCTATCCGCTGCCGCCACGCGAACGCATTTTCAGCAACGGACTCGGCGGCTTCACGCCCGACGGCCACGAATACGTCATCACCCTAGAACCCGGCGAGAACACGCCGCTGCCCTGGGTCAACGTCATTGCCAGCCCGCACATCGGCACCGTGGTGAGCGAGGCCGGCAGTGCCTACACCTGGGCGGAAAACGCGCACGAGTTCCGCCTCACCACCTGGCACAACGACGCGCTGTCCGACGCCAGCGGCGAGGCGTTCTATATCCGCGACGAGGAAACCGGCGCGTTCTGGTCGCCGACGCCGCTGCCCGCGCGCGGCAAATCCGGTTATGTGTGCCGGCACGGTTTCGGCTACAGCGTGTTCGAACATTACGAAGCCGGCATCGCGTCGTCGCTCCACACCTACGTCGCCATGGACGCGCCGGTGAAGTTCGTCGTGGTCAAGTTGCGCAACAGCTCGCAGCGTACGCGCAGCTTGTCGCTCACCGGCTACTGGGAGCTGGTGCTCGGCGAATGGCGCCACGCCAACCAGATGCACATCGTCACCGAAACCGACCCGCACAGCGGCGCGGTGTTCGCCCGCAATGCCTATGGCCGTGAGTACGCCGGCCGCGTGGTGTTTGCCCACGTCAGCGAACGCGAGCGTTCGGTGAGTGGCAACCGCACCGAGTTCATCGGCCGCAACGGCTCGCTGGCGCGTCCGGCGGCGATGCGCCGCAAGCGCCTGTCGGGCCGGACCGGCGCCGGCCTCGATCCGTGCGCTGCGATCCAGACCCGGATCGAACTGGCTGCCGGGCAGGAACGCGAGATCGTGTTCGTCTTCGGCGCGGCCGCCCACGCTGAGGAGGCGCGGCACTTCATCCAGCGCTTCGGTGGACGTGCCAGCGCGCGACAGGCGCTGGAAGCGGTGTGGGAACACTGGAACCGCACCCTCGGTGCGGTGAACGTGGACACGCCCGACCCCGCGCTCAACGTGCTGGCCAACGGCTGGCTGGTTTACCAGACGCTGTCGTGCCGGCTGTGGGGTCGCAGCGGCTATTACCAGTCCGGCGGCGCCTACGGCTTCCGCGACCAGCTGCAGGACACCATGGCGCTGATCCACGCGACGCCCTGGCTCGCGCGCAATCAGCTGGTCCTGCATGCGGGGCGCCAGTTCCTCAAGGGCGACGTGCAGCACTGGTGGCATCCGCCCAACGGCCAGGGCGTGCGCACCCATTTTTCAGACGACTACCTGTGGCTGCCGTATGCCACCTGCCGCTACGTGCAGACGACCGGCGACACCGGCGTGCTCGACGAGTCCATCCATTTCCTGGAAGGCCGCGAGCTGTATCCGGAAGAGGAGGCCTACTACGACCAGCCGCAACGCTCGCCCGAAGCGGCCAGCCTGTACGAGCACTGCGTGCGTGCGCTCAAGCACGGCCTGCGCTTCGGCGCCCACCAGTTGCCGCTGATGGGCTGCGGCGACTGGAACGACGGCATGAACCTGGTCGGCAAGGATGGCCGCGGCGAAAGCGTGTGGCTGGCGTGGTTCCTGCTCGAAAACCTCGAGCTATTTGCTGGCCTGGCGCGCGACCGCAACGATCAGGAATTTGCCGAGCTGTGCAGCGCGCAGGCGGCCCGGCTGCGCAGCAACATCGAAGCCCAGGCCTGGGACGGCAACTGGTACCGGCGCGCCTGGTTCGACGACGGCACCCCGCTGGGCTCGGCCAGCAACGACGAGTGCCAGATCGATTCGATCAGCCAGAGCTGGTCGATCATTTCGAAAGGCGGCGATCCCCGGCGCGCGCAGCAGGCGATGGCGGCGGTCGACCAGCGCCTGGTGCGGCGCGACAAGCAGATCATCCAGCTGCTCGACCCACCCTTCGACAAATCCGCGCTGGAGCCCGGCTACATCAAGGGCTACATCCCCGGCGTGCGTGAAAACGGCGGCCAGTACACCCATGCGGCGATCTGGACCACGATGGCGTTTGCCATGATGGGCGACACCGAACGCGCGTGGGAATTCTTTGCCATGCTCAATCCGATCCGGCACGGCGACACGCCGGAGACCATGCAACGCTACAAGGTCGAGCCCTACGTCATGTGTGCGGACATTTATGCGGTGGCGCCGCACACCGGCCGCGGCGGCTGGACCTGGTACACCGGTGCGGCGGGCTGGATGTACCGGCTGACCGTGGAAACCCTGCTCGGCCTGCAGCTCGAAGTCGACCATCTGCGCATCACGCCCTGTATTCCGGCCGACTGGGATGCCTACAAAATCCACTACCGCTATCGCGACACCGTCTACCACATCGTGATCCGCCGCACCGGGGAGCCCTCGGCGCGAGAGACCCGGGTGACGGTGGACGGCATCGAGCAGCCCGACGCACGCATCCCGCTGATCGACGACCGCCGGGAACACCACGCCGAGGTGATCCTGGGCTGAGAGGCCGCCCGGCGGCGCGGGGCCGGATTGAAGTCCGCATGTCGCCGCGGTGACGCCGGGCTGGTGGCCCTGTCTGTGTCGCAGCGCACAGATCGACCGCAACGGCAGCGCTAGGATGAATAATCAGGCAATGGGGTCGCATGCTGCGCGACGCCGGCTGCCGCCATCAAACTGGAGGTCACACCATGCCGAACATTCGCACCCTCATCCTTGTGCTGGGGCTGTCGCTGTCTCCGCTGGCGTCTGCCGCGGTCCAGGTCAGCATCAGCATCGGCGTGCCGGCCTACCCGCGGCTCGTCGTCGTTCCCGGCTATCCGGTCTACTACGCGCCGCAAGTGCAGGCGAACTACTTCTTCTATGACGGCATGTACTGGGTGTATCAGGCGGACAACTGGTACGCGAGTTCCTGGTACAACGGTCCCTGGTGGTATGTGGAGCCGTATGCCGTGCCGGTGTACATCCTGCGCATTCCGGTACGCTACTACCGCCAGCCACCGGCCTACTTCCGCGGCTGGCGCCCGGATGCACCGCCGCGATGGAGCAATCACTGGGGCCGTGAGTGGGAACAGAAGCGAAGCGGCTGAGACACCTGGGACCGCCGTGCCGCCCCGCCGCCGGCGCCGCTGCCCGCCTACCAGAGGCTGTATTCGGGCGACCGCTACCCGCGCCAGATCGAGCAGCAGCACCGCCTCCAGCAACAGCGCTACCCTTATCAGCCGCGCGATCCCGTGGTGCAGCAACGCTACCAGCAGCGCGAACAGGTCCGGCCGTCACAACGCGTCCCCACCCAACAGAACATGCCGGGCGCGCCCAACATCCGCGATGACCGGCAGCAGGGCGGTGCGCGTCCGGCGTTTCCGCAATGGCAGGAGGCACCTAGCGGTCCGCGCACGCAATACCCGCAACGCGACAACGTTCAACGGCCCGCCGCATCCGTGCGGCCCGATAACGGCGCGAACCCGCGCGACACCCGGCAGGGTCCCCAGCCCTGGCTGGACCCGCGCTCGCAGGACAGGACCACGCCGCCCCCGCACAACCGCGACCCGGCCCAGCGGAACGACTGGGAACGCAACCGTTAGGGAAGCGCTGATTCATTCCGCCATCTTCATTCCACCATCGCGAAGAACAAAGTGATGGGGCATACGACGCGTCGCTCGCGATGACCTCCGTGCTGGCAGCCGGGGCCGCGCTGATGGCGCAGGTGCTGAACCTGGCCGAGGGCGCGTTGCGGGGATTGCCTACGTGGCCATTCCCCACGCGATCTGGCTGGGGTGGCTGTTGCTCAGGCGTATCGAATCAGGCGAACCGCCTGGCCGCATCGACGGACTGATGGGGGTCTCGCTGACGTACATCCTGTGGTTCGGGCTGTTTCCGCTGCTCAGGCTGGCCGGATGAGCGTTCCATCCGCCCGTCATCCGTGCAGTGGATCGACGCAGCCGCCCGCGGGCGCTGCCGCGTCAACCCGCTCGGACTTTAGCGCAATCCAAAGAACGACAGGATTGCGATGATGATGACGATGGCGCCGACGATGTAGACGATGTTGTTCATGAGATGCCCCTTATGTGGTTAGAAATACGTGCGTCTAAAAATGGACTCGAGGCGAACGTGTGCTTCCCCGCCCACCCATCCAAACAGTACCCTGTGCCATTCGGCGCCGCTGTAAGCGCCCATAACGTCAATGTGTCCGACGACCGCTCGCCGGGTTGACGGATCACCCCGCGCCCCCTTGTGCTGCCTGCTTTCTGGCGGCGAGCGGCAACGCCGGACCCGAGGGCGGAAACCGCTCAAATACCGTGAATCTTCGTCGCTCGATTCAGCGGCATTGCCGTATCCTTGCCTTCAGTATTCCGCAGCAAACGGCAGGCTTCTGTACGGCAGCGCACATTGAATCCGATCACCGGCTTTCATCTGTTGCGGTCCGCTCACCGCCTGGCCTGGCTGCGGCCGTTTCACATCCGTTCTGCATTGGAGACCGCGTGGCGCACTATCACCTGCTGACGATCTGGCGCATCCAGGCGCCGCTGGATTCGGTCTATGCCGCCATCCACAACACGCCTGGCTGGACCGACTGGTGGCCGGGCGTGATGAAAGTGGAAAAGCTTGCGGCCGGCGACGCCGACGGTATCAACAGCGTGCTGCGCTACGTCTGGCAGGGGCGGCTGCCTTACCGAATGGTGTTCGAGGTGCGCGCCACCCGCATCGAAGCGCAGGTGGCGATCGAAGGCGTCGTCCAGGGCGACCTCGAAGGCGTCGGCCGCTGGCGTTTTGCGCACGCGGGCGCGGTCAGCACGGTGCGCTACGAATGGCAGGTGCACAGCACCCGCTGGTGGATGAACCTGGTCGCGCCGTTTGCCCGCACCCTGTTCATTCGCAACCACGGACGCCTGATGCAGCAGGGTGCGGAAGGCCTCGCGCGGATGCTGGGTGCGCCGCTGCTGAGCCAGGAAAACATCGACCTTAAAGCCGGCATCACGCACGTCTGACAGACGCGGTGATGCCAGAACGCTGTGCACACGTTGAAAGGCGTCGCAGTCGTGATCGAGGGCTCGGGTTGTCGCTCAGCGCGGCCCAAGGCGTTGCTGATGCGCTTGCAGCGCTGCGATTTCATCAAACAAATCCAGCGCCAGCGCCACGCCGGGCGGATTGATTTCCAGATCGCGGGTGAGCCACAAGGCCAGTCGTGCGCGATGCAGGGACGCACCGGTGAAACGCCAGTCCTGCGGTGTTTCACCGAGTGGCTCGAGCACCCCCTCCACGACCCAGGCGACCACGTGCTCCCGGGAAGCGCAACACGCCTGACACAAGTCTTCAAGTGTCAGCGGGATATCCTCTTCGACGATCAGGCCATGGAAGGATTGAATTTCTGTTGTGCTCATGACAATCAGCCTTTCATTGGCGCGCGCGCATTGAAATCAAACGCTTCGGCCATTGCGCGGTAGGCCGCCTGCGCCTTTTCGCTGACGGCCGGTGGCAAGACGATGGTCAGCACAGCGTATAAATCGCCGGGCGCTTTGCCCGGAATGCCTTTGCCCTTCAGCCGCAGTTGCCGGCCCGCCGCCGACCCAGCCGGAATCGTGAGCTGCACCGATCCTTCCGGCGTCGGCACGGTCAGCGAACAACCGAGCGCAGCCTCCCAGGGCGCCAGCGGCAAGTCCAGATAGACATCCGGGCCGACGACGCGGAATTGCGGGTGCGGCTTGAAATTAATCTCCAGAAACAAATCGCCGGGTGGCCCTTCGCCCACGCCCGGCTCACCCTGTCCGGCCAGGCGCAAATGCTGGCCCGCACGAATGCCCTTGGGGATGCGAACGTCGAGCTTGCGCTCCCGCAGCGCGAGGCGCCCATGCTCATCCGGCACCGGCACCCGCAGCGAGATGCTGCGCTGGGCACCGTGGTAAGCGTCTTCCAGATCGATCAACACCTTGGCGTGGTGGTCCTGGCCGCGGGCATGCATGCCGGGCCGTTGTCTGCCTCGAGCCTGGCGTCCGAACAGCGCTTCGAAGAAGTCGCTGTGAGTCGGGTCATCGCCTGATCCGAAGTCGCGGCCGCTGAATTCAAATCCGGCATCCCAGCCCGGTGGCGGCTGGAAATCCTGTCCGGCCTTCCACTGACTGCCAACCTGATCATAGGCCGCGCGTTTCTCGGGATCCTTCAGGACGGCATAGGCCTCCCCCAGTTCCTTGAAACGCACATCGGCATCGGCATCCTTGCTGACATCCGGGTGATATTTACGGGCCAGCTTGCGGTAAGCGCGCTTGATGTCGTCCTGGGTCGCATCGCGCGGCACCCCAAAAACCTCGTAGTAATCCTTGAATTTCATGACGCGCCGTTGTGTGGGTCAGATTAAGTGAACGACAGCAAGGACCTGCTGTTTTGAGCAAAGGTCCTGCAGCGAAAATACGTAAACGCTTTCTCGCCGCCCATCGGAACCCGCTACGCGCGGACTTCCCTCATCGTTCTGGCTGCACCCTGGAACTCAGACCGCGCTGCCCATGCCCTGATCCCGGGTTCCTCCCGGCGGTTCCACGCCGGCAAGCAGACAACCTTGGGCCAAGGGGCCCTCGGGGAACAACTGGTAGAGATACTTGATGCCGCCTTCAGCATGAAAATGCTCATTGAGCGCATCGTGCAGGTCGCGTGCGTTCAGAGCAGGTTCCGCATTCTGTGTACACAGTTCCTGCAAGGCACGCACGACCTCCCAGTGCGCTTCAGTCAGCTCCAGTCCCTCCGTTTGGGCGACTTCCTCGGCCTGTTCGCGAGACCAGTCGGAGGGGGCATGGGGGAAACCCGGAATGGGCTGGGTTTCGAAGCCAGGACGTACGAAATCCTGGGTTGCATCGTTCATGATCGTGCTCCTGTCGTTCAATCCGGTTTCTAACCGTAGGGCAAGTTGTGGTTCTCTGTGGTGGCCCTCATCCTTCGCGGCCGCCGCTGATTCACTTTAGCCCACATTGGGAGACACCGTGGCGGAATGTCCCTTGCTGACAATCTGGCGCATCGAGGGGATGAATCGGGTCGCGCCATTTGCTCATGCCCTTCTTATCCGCAACCACGGACGCCTGATGCAGCAGGGACTGAAGGTCTCGCGCGGATGCTGGGTGCACCGCTGCGAACCCGGAAAACACCGATCTTAAAGCCGGCATCACGCGGGTCTGGCAGACGCGGTGATGCCGTCACGTACGCTGGCGTACAGAACTTACCGCGAAATCGGGCTATCAATAGATCTGTGGCGAGCGCCGCGCAGTGCGCGTTGTGCCTGACGCCACGACCCACCACTCCAAGGAGCAGATCATGAACAAGGACCAGGCAAAAGGACGCGTCAAGGAAGTAGAGGGCAAGGCCAAGGAAATCACAGGAAAGGTGATCGGCGACAAGTCCATGGAATTGAAAGGCAAGCTTGAACGCGCCGGTGGAAAAGGTCAGGGCCTGTATGGCGACGTCAAGGCCAATCTCAAAAAGTCATCCGAACGGACGACCCGCTGAGCCGCGCGGAACCCTCCCGACAGGAACCATGAAATGAATATGCCCACTCACGAAACCGACCGCATTCAAACGGACAGCCCCAGCAAGGGGCGCCACCCCCCCACGCTATTCGGCGCAAGAGCTTTTCTCGGGGACGAGGTCTACAATCGTAGAGAAGACCGGCTGGGGATACTCAAGGAGTTCATGCTGGACCTCCACAGCGGCAGGATTTGCTATGCCGTCATGTCCTCCGGGGGCTTCCTGGGGGTGGGTGAAAAGCTGTTTGCGATCCCCTGGCGTGCATTGACGCTTGATGCGGAAAACGCGTGCTTCGTGCTCGACATCACCGAAGAGCGCCTGAGGAATTCGCCGGCTTTCGACAAGCGGCATTGGCCTGACATGAGCAATGCCGGCTGGATGAAAGACATCGACACGTTTTACGGCGTTTTGCCGGACGCCCGCTCGGGAAAGGACATCACCCTATAAGCAGCGCGCGCGTTCTGGTGAAGGCATATCCATACGAAAGGCACGTCCAGATGAGCAAGAAGAAGGTCACACGCACCCCCGCTGCACCCACGCTTCCGGACCGCCCCGACCGCGGCGAGGCCGAGAACGCAGTGCGCACACTGATCCGCTGGGCGGGCGACGACCCCGACCGCGAAGGCCTGCTCGACACGCCGTCGCGCGTCGTGCGGGCCTATGAGGAGTTCTTCGCCGGCTATCTCGAAGATCCGGTGCAGCTCCTGTCGCGTACCTTCGGCGAGGTGGACGGCTACGACGAGATGGTCGTGATGACCGACATCCGCTTCGAAAGCCATTGCGAGCACCACATGGTGCCCATCATCGGCAAGGCGCATGTGGCCTACCTGCCGGGCCGCCGGGTGGTGGGCATTTCCAAACTGGCCCGTCTGGTCGACCTCTATGCCAAGCGGCTGCAAATCCAGGAGCGCATGACGGTGCAGATTGCCGACACGCTGAACGACGTGCTGCAGCCAAAAGGCGTCGCCGTGGTGATCGAGGGCTCGCACCAGTGCATGACCACGCGCGGCGTGCACAAGCCGGGCTCTGCCATGGTCACCAGCCGCATGCTCGGTGCGTTCCGCGACGACCCCTCCACCCGCCGCGAGTTTCTGGCGATGATCGGCCGCAGCGGCGTGGGGCCATTGAACAATTCCTGAGCACGCCGCCGCCCCCTCCGGCTGATCCATGTCGGCCGATTGCGGGCGATGTAGCCGGGCGGATCGCGGCCACCATCAGGCACGATCAGAACAGGAAGTAGATGATCACCAGCAGGAAGACCGGGACGCCCAGCAACCAGGCTACGAAGTATTTCCCCATTCTTATGCTCCTTTCGTTTAACAAATCGTGATACAGATCCCGGGTGATGATCACGGGGGCGGCGCACTTCACTTCAGCTTCAGGGATGCCAGCCAGCGCGGCGCGGCGACGTCATATGAATTGAACACCTGCTGCACGGGCTTGACCTCAGGCAGCACGTACACAATGGCGCGCTGCGCCGCCACCGTGGGGCTCACATAGGCTTCGTAAAACGCGACCGGCACGTTGATGCAGCCATACGAAATCCGGTTGTCATCGACCGTCGGCGTAGCGAGCCGCTCCAGCCGCCGTTCGACGGGATTGGTGGCGCGTACGCGGTGCATCGAGACCGCCGCGTCATAGTCGACCCACACCACATCCTCGCCATTGAGATTGCGGCCGCGCTCGGCAACGAAGCGGCCGGCGGGGGTCGTCCGCTCATCGGGGCGCACCTCCGCGATCGGCCGCGTGCCAATGCCGGGCACCGACTCATCGCCCAGCGCGGCGCCTAGCAATACCGGACTCGAACCGCGCAGGCGGGCATCGGCGTCGAACACATAAACGCGTGCATCGCGTTTGTCGACGATGATGAACTCGGCATTCGCGTTGTCGCGCGAATCGGCGACCCAGTCGGCGACGTGGCGGGCCTCCGGCGAGGGCGACGCGTCGCCAAAGTCCGCCAGGCGGACTGCGGTTGGCGACGAAGGCAGGGACGATACCGCTGACAGGATCGGGACGCCGCCGGACACCATGCCCAGCGTAAGCGCGGCGACCAGGCTGACCGCGCCGATCGTCAGCGTTTTGCGGATGGCCGCATGTTTACGCACGCGCCTATCATGCAATTCGGGGGAATCAATGGGCATGATGCAACCTGCCCGCAGGTAAACCGGCCAGGTCGGGCACCACCGCCTGCTCAAGCGCAGTCCCAGCTCTCAGTGGAGCCGGCGCACTTGAACAGCGGAAACTGCCCAGCCAGGCACCGCTTTTAGTTGCGGTCTGCACGTGCAACGCGCTCGTTGTACATGGGTTGCGAACGCGTGGTGCTGGTGGAGTCCATGTTGGTGCTGGAGTCCATGCTGGTGGAGCCCTGGGGCGTGGTGCTGGAGCCCTGGGTGGTGGTGCCGGTGGCATCCTGCTGATTCATGGTGCCCTGGTTCGTGGTCCCGGTCTGCGGATCGCTATAGGTGGACTGCGCGTAGGCAATGCCCAGCACGCTCGCCATCGACAGGGCTGCAACGGTTGAAACAACGATACTTGCTGCTTTCATGATCAATCTCCTTGAGTTGGGTTTCGTCGCACATGCCAGGTGGCACGGACAGTGACAAGACTAGGCTTCTGGTTCAAAAGCGCTGTAGGACTTGCTCAAGACTTGTGTAGGAGATATCCGAATTTTTTCGTGGACTGACCGATCCGGCGCAGCCACATGGGTTCGGCACCGCACAGACTCCGTCCCGGCGAGCGTTTAGGCTTGAGTCCCGCTCAAATTGGATTCAGGACGCTTGAAATGAACGCGAACATCGACGAAAACCGCAACCCGGCCGGAGGCTGCGCGGCATCGCGCAGAACGCTGCTGCGCGGCGTGCTGCTGGCGGGCTGCAGCCTGTTGCTGCCGGCCTCATTGATGGGATGCGATTCGCAGGCCGGCATCGACGCAACCAATGCCAGTGGCGACTCAGACCCTGCTGCCACAAACGCCGGGGCGACGCAGGTGTCCGCAAAAGTGTCGCAGGAAAGCGTGGCGCACCAGCGGCAGCCGAAAGCGGGGCAGCAATGCGACGGCTGCCTGCATTTCCTCGCCGCATCGAATACCTGCCAGGTGGTGGAAGGGGCGATCAGCCCTGACAACTGGTCCAGCATGTGGACCCCGCGGGCCTGACACCCTGCGTGCGCCCGGGGAACCCTGCCGGGGCGCGCCCTGTCTCCCGCCTTGCAGACTGTGGCGACGGGAAAGCCGGCCTGGCCCCCCAGGCACGTGCCTTTCATGAACCCGTCTGGCCGACTCCAGCCGCCTTCCGCTGCAGCCAGAGCGACATCGAAAACGAAAGGAGATTGAGATGGAGCGAATACCCGTTTTGAACTGTTCAGTCCCACCAGGGGTCGAGTCCTCATGAATTCCGCACCCGAAACCGGCAGCAACCGTCCTCCGGTTGTGAGCTACACCAGCCCCGGCTGCACCTGCCCCCGCTGCCAGGGTCCCGCCGTCCGCATCCCACGTCGGCTGCCCGACTTGTTGCTGAGCATGTTCGTCACGGTCGGGCGCTTTCGCTGCACCGCCGAAGACTGTGGCTGGGAAGGCAGGATGCGGGTGAAGCGGCATCCCCTGCTGGTGCAGGGGCCATGGTGAACACCGCAATCGGTAGCACGATCCTCACTGGGCTGCTGCGCACGGTGTCGCTTGCCGCCACGATGCTGATCGGCGCGGCACTGTTCGGCGCCGGGCCGGCACTGGCCGCCGGGCCGGAGGCGCCCGCCGCCGCACTGCACGCCCGCTATGCCGCGCTTGAAGCGCGTCTCCACAACAATCCGTTCCAGCGGGCGCTGACCCTCGATTCGGCAGAAACGGACAACGAGGTGAAGGGCGACATCCACGCCCGCATCGACTATCCGTTTTCCACCGTCCAGGCGGCGCTCAACGATCCGGCGCACTGGTGCGACGTCCTGATCCTGCACATCAACACCAAGCATTGCCGCGCCACCGCCGATGCCGACGGCACCGTGCTCGCCGTCAGCATCGGCAAGAAAACACCGCAGCCGATCAAGGACGCCTATCCCATCGAGTTTTCCTATCGCGTCGTCGCGGCCACATCGAATTATCTGGAGCTCCGGCTGCATGCGCCGGAGGGACCGCTGAGCACCCGCGACTACCACATCCTGTTGCAGGCAGTGCCGGTTGAAAACGGCCGCACTTTTTTGCGCCTCACCTATTCGTATGATTACGGTACCGCGGGACGCATCGCGATGAAGACCTATCTCGCCACGCTGGGCAGCGGCAAGGTGGGATTCACCCGCACCGGCAGGCAGCCCGGCGGCGCGCCCGAGCATATCGGCGGCATGCGCGGCGCGATCGAACGCAATGCCATGCGCTACTACCTGGCGATCGATGCCTATCTCGCCACCTATGGAACGCCCTCGGCCCAGCAGCTGCAGCAACGCCTGCACACCTGGTTTTCTGCCACCGAGCAATACCCCCGCCAGTTGCGCGAGCTCGATCGAACCGCCTATATCGACATGAAACGCAGCGAGTATCAGCGTCAGCAGACGGTGCAATAGCGCTGCCGCACAGCGCGACCACTCGCTCAGCGCGTCCTGGGATCAATGGGATCAATGCAGGCGGCAAGGCCTGCCGCTTGATTTGCCGTTCTGTAACTGACACCCCTGACCGGCGGGCGCCCTTATCCGGCCTGTCAGCGCAGTCTGCGCCCGATCTGCCACGCCAGCCAGCCGCGCCGCAGCCATTTGCCCGCGCCCCGGGGACGCACCGCTACAAACAGCAGCGTGGCGCCCAGGATCAGGAACGGACGGCTTCTGAGATACCGGATCGCGGCCACGCCCTGGTCGACCAGCGTCAGCCGGGCACGCCAGGGCACCATGTCCTGCGCCAGCGCGGTTCGCTGGAACGCGGCCTGCGCCACCAGTTGGCGGCGACGGTCGGCCAGTTGAGCGAGTTTCCGGTTCATGGCTGGGCGTTGAGGTGCTGGCGGTCTTTGGACAGCTCGGCCAGCGTGGCCTGAAACAGCCGCGGCCGGGTACGGGCCTTGTGCAGGGCGAACGCCACCAGGCCTGCGCCGGCCGCCAGAAAAAATCCGGTCAGCCCGCCCAGCGCCGCGAGCCGGTGCGTGTCCCAGAAGACCACGACAATCAGCATCGCCAGCAGCACCACACCCATGCCAAAACAGAACAGGGCGAGCAGGCCCAGCACCAGCAGTCGGGTCAGATGCACCCGTTCTTCGGCGATATCGGTGGACAACAGCTCAAGACGGGTTTGAACAAGGCCGACCAGACTCCCCGACAGCGTTTTCAGGGAGTCGAACAGGCCGCCCGCTGCCGCGTGCGATTCGTCTGCCATGTGTGGCCTAGCGACGTCCGATCAGCACGCCGATGATCAGGCCAATGCTGGCCGCAGCGCCGACCGCCTGCCACGGATGCACGTGAACATATTCGTCGGTCGCCTTGGCGGCAGCCTTGGTCTTGGCCAGCATTGCGGCCTGGGCTTCGCTCATGCGCACCTTCGCGGTCGCGAGCGAGGCTTCAGCCTTGGCACGCGCTGCAGCCAGCGCCTCGCCACCCTGGCCGGCCGTCGCCTTCAGCAGGGCTTCCGCATCGGAAACCACCACCTTGAAATCATTGATCAACTGTTCTTTCGTCACATTGACGGATTCTGCATGGGCAGACGTGTTATTCGCATTCATGGAAAGTATTCCTTTTGGTGTATCAAGTTCAAAAAAAGCCCACGCCCGATTGCTCGCGTGAACCGGCTCTAGGCATCCTGGTTATTCACTTCATGACAGAACACTCGCACTACAACCTTAGACTTTACCAAGGCCGTTGCAAAGGATCGCCCGCATGACTGCGTCTGCTCAGGCCGGCCAGACTAGGGCAGAATGCGCAGCCGGTCGGTGCGCCAGCGCACAATGCGTGGTTATTCGCAGGGTTCTTGATGGTGTGGCGCCCCGAAGACGAATCGAACGTCCGACCTACCCCTTAGGAGGGGGTTGCTCTATCCACTGAGCTACCGGGGCGTGGCGGGCATTCTACCGAATCACGCCGGCATTGCCGACCGCCGATTGGGGCAGAACCTGACTATGATGGAGTCAGGAGAACTTATGACCCAAACAATACTGGTGGGCGTGGCCGCGCTGCTGGTGGTGGCAAGTGCGGTCCTGTGGATGCTGCGGCCGGGGCTCCGGCGGGCGGAAGGCAGCGCCGCGCCGGACTTTGCGCTGCAGGATCAGGATGGCCGGCGCCATCGGCTGGCCGATTATGCCGGACGCTGGCTGGTGCTGTATTTCTATCCCCGCGACGACACGCCCGGCTGCACCGTGGAGGCCTGCCGCTTTCGCGACGATATCGGCATCTTGAATGCGCACGCGGCCGCCGTGCTGGGCGTCAGCATCGACAGCAGCGCTTCGCACGCCGACTTTGCACGCAAATACCAGTTGCCGTTTCCGCTGCTGTCCGATCCGGACGGCAAAACGGCAGCCGCCTACGACAGCCTGCTCAATCTCGGCGTCGTGCGCTTTGCCCGCCGCCGCACCTTCATCATCGCGCCGGACGGGCGCATTGCCGCCCGCTTCGACCGCGTCCGGCCTGCGCATCACGTTGCCGAGGTGACGCGCACCCTGGCGGCCCTGCAAAGCGCCGGCGCAGGGCGGCCCGCGCCGCCCGCCCCCGAGATAGTGCGATAGCCCACACGACATGCTGCGGGCACTCACGCTCAATACCCGACTCGCCTTCACCACGCTGATCGCCCTGATCTGCGGCCTGCTGATCAACAGCCTGTATCAACTGCATGAGCTGGGTACGCAGATTGAGGTCGTCGTGGAGCGCCATAACAAAAAGATCGACTTCATCACCCAGACCCAGGTTGCGGCACACCTGCGCACCGACAGCCTGTTTCGCATGGCGCTGACCGAGGACCCGTTCGAGCGCGATGCCTATTTCATGGAATTCAACCGGGCGGGATTCCTCGTCGGCAGCGGCCGCAATGCCCTGCGTTCGCTGGGCTTTACCGCGACCGAGCAACGCGAGTTCGACGAGCAGACGCGCCTGGTCACTGAAATCCAGTCCGTGCAGGAACGCGTGGTCGATCTGTTCAACGCCGATCACGAAGCGGAAGCCCGCCAGTTGCTGGTGCAGGAGTCGATTCCGCTGCAGGAAGCGTTCAACCAGCATCTGGCCAGCTTGCGCGGCGCCTACCAGCGCGCCAACCTGGCCGCCCAACAACGGGCGCAAACCACCTACCGGCGCGCGCTGTTTCTCACACTGGTGTTCGGTCTCACAGCGCTTGGCCTGGCGGCCCTGATCGCCTGGCGCACATTGCACCGCAACCGACTGAAATCGCAGCAGATCCATGCCCACCTGCAGGCGCTCGAATATTCGCGCAGCGCGCTGCGCGAGGAAGCCACGCATGATCCGCTGACCGGACTGGCGAACCGGCGGCTGTTCTACGACCGCCTGCAGCAGGCGATGCTTCATGCCAACCGCTACGGCAGCAAACTGGGCATCCTGTACGTGGATCTGGACCGCTTCAAGGAAATCAACGACACCCACGGGCACCATGTCGGCGACGCCGTGCTGACCGAGGTGGCGAGGCGCCTGACCGCCAGCGTGCGCGACTCCGACTCGGTCGCGCGGCTCGGCGGCGACGAGTTTGTGGTGCTGCTGACGGAATTGCAGGTGCGCGAGGACTATCTGGCGGTTGCGGAGAAAATCGAACAGGCACTGAATACCGAGACCCAGTTCTACGGACTCGACATCGACATCACTGCCAGCATCGGGGAAGCGATCTATCCCGACGACGGCGCCGACGAGGATGCGCTGGTGCGGGCCGCCGACATGGCCATGTACCGAATCAAGGCCACGCGCGCAGGCGAACGCAGGCGCGCTACCCGCGATGAATAGGGCGGCTCAGCGCGTCAGCCGGGCGGCCAGACGTTCGCGGCGCGCTTTGGCACTCCAGATCCACACATACTGCATGCCGGAGACCACGGCGATCACGAACACGCTGACAAACAGCGGCTGCAGCCAGTCGGTCAGGTCGAGCAGCCCCGCGAGGCCGGCCAGCACCCCGGTCAACAATGCGAATTCGGCAAACATGTGGGTCTTGCCCAGCCAGGTGGGATGAAATTCGATGTGCCCCGCCAGTCCGCGGTAGCTCAGTGCGCCCAGCACGATGATGCTGTCGCGCAGCAGGATCGCCAGCGTCACCCACAGCGGAATCGCTTCTTCCAGTGTGAGCATCACCAGGGTCACCACGCCCAGCGCCTTGTCGGCGACAGTGTCGAGCGCGGCGCCGAGTTGGGTCATCTGATTGAGCCAGCGCGCCAGCATGCCGTCGACGCCATCCGACACCGCGGCGGCGAGAAACAGCCAGCAGGCCGCTTCCCAGCGCTGCTGCAGGATCAGCCACGCCACCCCTGGCACGGCAGCGATGCGCAGCAGGGTGATGACGTTTGGCAGGTTGAGTACGCGCTCGCTCATGCCGGCAGACTACTCAAGCCAGGGGCTGTCTGGCAAGCGTGTCCCATAGCTTGTCGAGCCGTTTGACCGACACCGGATACGGCGTTTTGAGCTCCTGGGCAAACAGCGAAATCCGCAGTTCCTCCAGCTGCCAGCGGAAATCGTCGAGTTCGGCCGGGACCTCACCCTTCACCTGGCCGCGCCGCGCCAGGTATTTGTTCTGCAGCGTCAGTACGCCAGCCATGCCGCGCGAATCCCGCTGCTCGGACGCGGGCAGCTTTTCCAGCCGCTTGAGGATGCCCCGCAGATAGCGCGGCAGGTCCTTCAGGTGCGTCCACGGTGTTGCGGTGATGAAGCCCGCCGGCACCAGCGCGGCGAGGTGCGCGGTTTCATCGCGCATCGCCGCGGTGAACTGCGGCTTGGCATTGAGCCGCGCCGCCACCTGCGCGTGCAGGTCGAGAATTTCGGCGACGTCGCGCAGCAAGGCCTGCTTCACCACGGCGATCCTGGGCTTGGCGCGTTCCTTCTGCTTGCCAAAGGTTTTGGCGTCGCGCGGGGTGTCGTCGTCGCCCAAGAGCGCGCGGGTGGCGATCGCATCGATCAGCGCCGCGCGCAATTGTTCGGCGCTGCCGAAGTTGCGGAATTTGAGCGCCAGTGCAGTTTCACGCGACAAGTCCTTGTCGAGCTGCTTGAACTGCGCGACCAGCGCGATCCGCAGCAGGCGCACCACGCCGCGGCGTGTTTCCAGCTCCGCCACATCGGCCGCATCAAGCAGGCGCAGGTCGACGGTTTCGCCGTTGTCGACCAGCGCCGGATAGCCGATCAGCTCGCGCCCGCCGCGCTTGAATTTCACCTGTGCCGGCAAGTCGCCGAAATTCCATTCGACGAGGCCTGTGCGCTCGAATTCGCTGTCCTCGGCGCCGCCGCCGTAGGTGATGCGCGCCGCACCGCCCAACTGCGCGCGCAGCGCGACGAGGTCGCGGCCGCTGGCAAGCTCCTGCCCGCTGTCGTCGATCACGCTCACGTTCATCTGCAGGTGTGCCGGCAGTTCGCCCTTCCATTCGTCGGGGTGGATGTCGGTGCCGGTCTGCTTGCGGATGTATGCGGCGAGCGCTGTGGTCAAAATCTGTTCGGCCGGCTTCGCCACCGACAGAAACGCCGTCACCGTATCGGGCAGCGGAATCAGCGGTCGCCGTTTGTCCTTGGGCAGCGACTTCAGGAGCAGCGTGAGCTTTTCGCGGATCAGGCCGGGCACCAGCCAGTCGACCTGCGCTGCTTCAATTTTATTGAGCAGATACAGCGGCAGCTGCAGCGTCACGCCGTCGAGTGCGTGGCCGGGCTCGAAGCGGTATTTGAGCTTGCAGGCGACACCGTCGACCGCCATGGTTTCCGGGAACAGCGTGTGGTCGGCGCCGAGCCCCTCGCCGAGGATGTCCTCGCGCTGCAGGAACAGGATGTTCGGATGGGCCGCTTCGGCTTCCGCTCGCCAGGTTTCGAAGGCCGCGCCGTTGTGGAGCTCGGCCGGAATCCGTGCATCGAATACGCGGAAGATGCGCTCCTCGTCCAGCCACACGCCGGATTTGCGCGCCTTGTGTTCGAGCTCCTCGATCTCCTTGATCAGCGCACGGTTGTGGGCGAACCACGGCGCCTTCGTGTCGTATTCGCCGGCCACCAGCGCGCCGCGGATGAAGAGCTCGCGCGACAGCACCGGGTCGATCGGGCCGTAGTGAATCTTGCGACGCGGCACCAGCGTGATGCCGTACAGGCTGACGCGCTCGAACGCCACCACGCGCGCGCCGTCCTGCTCCCAGCGCGGCTCGATGAACATGCGCGTCAGCAGATGACGCCCCGCCGCCTCGATCCATTCCGGCCGCACCTCGGCTACGGTGCGCGCGAGCAGGCGGCCAGTATCGGTCAGCTCGGCGGCCATGATCCACTTCGGGCCTTTCTTGGCCAGCGCCGAGCCCGGATGGATCGACAGCTTGATTCCGCGCGCGCCGTGATAGTTGCCTTCGCCCGGCTTGGGGCGACCTTTCGCGTCGTCTGACTTGAAGCCGATGTTGCCGAGCAGGCCTGTCAGCAGCGCCTGATGGATCGTGTCGTAGCCGGCGTCCTTCTCATTCTCCTTCAAGCCCAGCTCGCTCATCTGCGCGTGCAACTGGCCGTGGATATCGCGCCATTCGCGCATCCGCCGCGGCGACAGGAAATGATCCTGCAACAGCGTCTGCAGTTGGCGGTTGGTCTTCTTGTGCTGCACCTGCTCCTCGTACCAGCGCCACAGCTTGATCCAGCCCGTGAAATCGGAGCGGTCATCCGAAAATATTTTGTGCTTTTCGTCGGCCGCCTGCGCGCGCTCCATCGGGCGGTCGCGCGGGTCCTGCACCGACAAGGCGCTGGCGATGATCAGCACTTCGCGCACGCAGCGCTGCTGCTCGGCCGCCAACAGCATTCGGGCAATGCGCGGGTCGAGCGGCAGCTTGGCCAGCTTGGTACCGATCTTGGTCAAAACCCCCTGCTCATCGAGCGCGTGCAGCTCGGCCAGCAGCTGGTAGCCGTCGGTGACAAGCCGCGAACTGGGCAGATCGATGAAGGGGAAGCCCACCACGTCGCCGAGGCCCAGCGACTTCATGCGCAAGATGACGCCGGCCAATGACGAGCGCAGCAGTTCGGGGTCGGTGAAGCGTGGCCGGTTGCCAAAATCGGCCTCGTCGTAGAGCCGGATGCAGACGCCGTCGGCGACCCGGCCGCAGCGCCCGGCGCGCTGGTTGGCCGAGGCCTGCGACACCTTCTCGATCAAGAGCTGCTCGACCTTGTTGCGGGCCGAGTAGCGCTTCACCCGCGCGGTGCCGGGGTCGATCACGTAACGGATGCCAGGCACGGTGAGCGAGGTCTCGGCGACGTTGGTGGCGAGCACGATGCGCCGCAGCGCATTCGTCGGCTTGAAGATCGCGTCCTGTTCGGCCACCGACAGGCGGGAAAACAGCGGCAGAATTTCGGTGCCGGGCGGGTGGTGTTTCCGCAGCGCCTCGGCGGTGTCGCGGATTTCGCGCTCGCCCGGCAGGAACACCAGGATGTCGCCCGGGCCCACGCGCGCCAGTTCGTCGGTGGCATCAAGAATCGCGGCGATCTGGTCGGGGGCGTCGCGGTCCTTCTTTTCGCGTTCGCCCTTGGCCGGCGCGGCCGGCTCCTCGCGCTCGATCGGCCGCCAGCGGATTTCCACCGGATAGGTGCGCCCCGACACCTCGATCACCGGCGCGTCGTTGAAGTGCTTGGAGAAGCGTTCGGCGTCGATGGTGGCCGAGGTGATCACCACGCGCAGGTCGTCGCGTTTTTCCACCAGGGTTTTCAGATAACCGAGCAGGAAATCGATGTTGAGGCTGCGTTCGTGCGCCTCGTCGATGATGATGGTGTCGTAGCGGCTCAATAATGGATCGCCCTGGCTTTCGGCCAGGAGGATGCCGTCGGTCATCACCTTGATCGCGGTGTCGTGGCGCACGGTGTCGGTGAAGCGCACCTTGTAGCCGACCCGGCCGCCGAGTTCGCCTCCCAGCTCCTGCGCGATGCGCGCCGCCACCGAGCGCGCGGCGATGCGGCGCGGCTGGGTGCAGCCGATCAGCTTGCCGGGTTTCGCCGTCCCTGATGCAGACTGCGCCTCCAGGCACATCTTGGGGATCTGCGTGGTCTTGCCGGAGCCGGTTTCGCCGCACAGAATCAGCACGCGGTGCTTCTGCAACGCGGCGAGGATATCGTCGCGGCGGGCACTGACCGGAAGGTCGGGATAGGTGATGTGCAAGGGACTACTTGTTCTGGATGTATTTGACGTCATCGAAGGTTTCGAGCCAGGCCGGCCGGTACACGGCCATCACGGTGACGGCCATGCCGGTGGAAAAGGCTTCGGCCCAGCTGATCAGCAGGGTGGCATACGGCGTGTAGTGGGTGAGCAGGTAATCGAGCGAATACACGCCAGCGACAGACATCAGCGCGGTGGTGGCAAGACCGATGGCAGCCACCGACAGGGCCGCGCCGAAAAAGCCGTTGCCCAGCACGTAAACGAAAAAATGATTCGGCAGCTTCCATTCCAGCACGCGGTACACGCTCCAGCTCACCGCCGCCGGCAGCGCGGCCACCAGCAGGGCGTCGACGCCCAGCGCGTTCCAGCTGCCGCGCCCGAAAGCCGCGTTCGCCAGCAGGATCAGCACGCCGGCAAAGGTGGCGCGCCAGAATCCGAACATCAGCGTCAGCGCCGCGATGCCGTACAAATGAAACGCCAGCCCCGGCTGAATGCCGGTGCGGATCTGCCACAGCGCCAGCACCGCCACGGTGGCGGCCAGAAACAGGTTCAGCTTTGAGGGTTCGGCCAGGCGGCGCCAGTCGCCCGACATCAGCCAGCGCCAGGCCAGCAAAGCCAGGCCCAGCCAGCCGATCAGATAAAAGGATTCGGGCAGGACGGATGCAGTCAGTGCCAGCGCGGTAAAATTCATGGGTGGATTTTACGCGATGCGTCGATCTGCACCCTTAATCGAAAGTATGCGAGCCCACGCCATGTCCGCTGCCAAATCCGCCCATGCCCCGCTCCGCGACGAGGAGATCGATCAACTGGCCGAGCTGGTCGATCTGATCGACGAGCGCATCGACGTGCCACTCTCGCTGGAGGGACTCGACGGCTTTCTGACCGCGCTGGTGTGCAGCCCCCGCGCCATTCCGGCGGACGAATACTTCCCGGTGCTGCTCGACCGCACCGACGGGCTGACCACGATCTTTGAAGATGCAGCCGACGAGGCGCGCTTTCTGGCGCTGTTCGAGCGCCGCCGCAACGAGATCGCCCGCGCGCTCGCCGCGCCGATCGAGAACCTGGCCGACCCCAAGGCGCTGTCGCCACTGGTCATGGACTGGGACGGCCTGCTGGCCGAGCTGCCGCCGGCCGAGGCCGAACAGCTGAAGGACGCCGGCATCCCGCCCTATGCCCAGCTGTGGGCCGGCGGCTTCCTGCTGGCAGTGGAATATTGGGAGGACGACTGGAACCTGCCCGCCGACAGCAAGGACGAAGCCTTCGTCGACGAGGTACTCGATCCCTTTTATGTGCTGGCGGCGCCGTTCGACGAACTCACCCCGGAAGAACGGGCCACCCGCCGCGAAGACCACCTCGCCCTGGCCCTGTGGGGCGCCTACGAACTGCGCGAATTCTGGCTCGACCGCGGCCAGGCGCCGCGCCACTGATGACTTGTAACTTGAATCGTGTAACGTGCGTCTGACATGAAACTCGTCCTCTTCGATCTCGACAACACCCTGCTCGCCGGCGATTCCGACTACGAATGGGGGCAATTCCTCATCGCCAAGGGCGCGGTCGACGGCCCCCATTACGAAGCCAAAAACAAGGCCTTCTACGAAGACTATAAGGCCGGCAACCTCGACATTTACGCCTTTCTTGCGTTTGCCCTGCGTCCGCTCGCCACCCACCCGCGCGCCCAGCTCGACGCCTGGCGCGCCGAATATGTGGAAACGCGCATCCGGCCGATGATCCCCCAGGCCGCGCGGGATCTCGTCAACAGGCACCTGAACGAAGCCGACCTGGTTGCCGTCATCACCGCCACCAACAGCTTCGTCACCGGACCGATCGCACAGGAATTCGGCATTGCCCACCTGATCGCCACCGACCCCGAGGAAATCGGCGGCCGCTTCACCGGCGAAGTCGCCGGCACGCCGTGCTTCCGCGAGGGCAAGGTGGTGCGCCTCGAGCACTTCCTCGAAACCCACGGCACCCGGCTCGATTGCCTCGATACCAGCTGGTTCTACAGCGATTCGCACAACGACCTGCCGCTGCTGGAAAAAGTGCAGCATCCGGTGGCCGTCGACCCCGACCCCATCCTGCGCGCCCACGCCGAGGCCCGGGGCTGGCCTGTGATTTCGCTGCGTACCGGATCGTGAAAAACCTCAAGTCTGCTGTCGCAGACCGAACCGCCATGCCCGCCTCCCCCACCCTTGCCGAAAGCGTCGCCCAGCAGCGCGAAGCGCTGGCCAACCTGCTGCGCGAGCCGCTGGCGCTGGCCGCCGAGGCCTGCAGCCGCGCGTGGCCCAGCCGCGGCGGACTCAATGCCGCGCTGACGCATGCGCTGACGACGATGCCCGCATGCAAATACCTGTACGCGCTGGATACCCAGGCGATCCAGCTGTCCGACAACATCAGCCGCGAGGGCCTGATCGAGACCGACTACCAGCGCGACCGCTCCGATCGCCCCTACATGCGCGAAGCGGTGCCGAACCAGGGCTTTCTGCTGACCCAGGCCTACATCAGCCTGCGCGCCAAGCGGCCGTCGCTGACCGCGATCCAGATCGTGCGCGACGACGACGGCCAGGTGCTCGGCTTCGTCGGTGCCGACTTCGACCTGCGCGATCTGCCGATCACCGCCAAGCTGTACGACGAGCCCACCTACTGGCGCCAGATCAAGGGCGACCCGGCGATCCGCAGTGCAGTGTTCCACCAGACCCGCAGCGACAGCCAGATGGACCTCAACCTCGACACCGTCATCGGCGTGATGGAAGAGCTGATGACCGACCACGGCGTGTTCCACGGCAAGCTGCATTTTTCCAGCAGCCGCGCCACCATGTGGCTGGTCGACGATCCCTACCGCTACCGGCTGCTCGACATCCAGGCGCTGACCGACCCCGACACCTGCCTGATCTACCCGCACGTCGACTACCCGGCCAACGCCCTGGTACCGAAGGACAAGATCCGTCCTGTGCTCGACGCGCTGCGCGCGCTGCGCTTCATGGACGAGACCTTTTACCTGCGCGCCGGCTCGCTCAACATCTTCAACGGCATGGTCGGCCTCACCTTTTCGTGCGACGGCTCGCACTACCTGCCGTGGGACGAATTCCTTTCCAAGGGCTACGATTTCTGGGCGCCCGGCAACCTGGGCGGGCAGAGCTGCCCGGTCTGAATGCGTGCCGGGGGCAATACCCCTGACTGCAATGGCTTGAATCACAGGCGCTCCGCGAAGGATAATGCGGCATTGCGCCGGATCAGCCCATTTTGGAAACCTACATCCTCATCCTCATTTCCACGGTGTTCGTCAACAACATCGTGATGGCCAAGATTCTCGGCCTGTGCCCCTTCATGGGGGTGTCGAGAAAACTGGAAACGGCCATCGGCATGGGGCTGGCAACGACCTTCGTGCTGACCCTGGCATCCGGCGCGAGCTACCTGATCAACGAATACCTGCTCGGCACCGAACTGTTCTACCTACGCACGCTGTCGTTCATCGTGGTGATCGCCGGGATCGTGCAGTTCACCGAGATGTTCATCCACAAGACCAGTCCGCTGCTGTACCAGGTGCTAGGCATCTACCTGCCGCTGATCACCACCAACTGCGCGGTGCTGGGGATTCCGCTGCTCAACGTGCAGCAGAACCACAACTTCGTCGAGTCGCTGTTCTTCGGTGCCGGCGGCGCGATCGGCTTCACCCTGGTGCTGGTGCTGTTCGCCGGCATCCGCGAGCGGCTGGACACCTGTGACGTGCCGTCACCCTTCAAGGGCACCAGCATCGCAATGATTACCGCCGGCCTGATGTCGCTCGCCTTCATGGGCTTCTCCGGGCTGGTCAAGTGATGCTCACCGCGATCGGCGTCATGGTCGCCATCGCGGTGGTGATCGGTCTGGTGCTCGGCTGGTCGGCGATCCGCTTCAAGGTGGAAGGCAACCCGCTGGCGGAAAAGATCGACGCCATCCTGCCGCAGACGCAATGCGGCCAGTGTGGTTTTCCCGGCTGCCGGCCTTACGCGGAGGCGATCGCCAAGGGCGAGGCCGACATCAACCAGTGCCCGCCGGGCG
>CAZUVC010000030.1:0-43913 GCA_964623745.1 uncultured Thiobacillus sp.
CGAGCGCGCGCGCAAAGTCCGACAGCGTGGTGGGACAGACATCCGGGCAATGCACGTAGCCGAAGAACACGGCCACCACCTTGCCCCTGAAATCCGCCAGTTCACGGACGCGACCGGTGTGGTCGGTGAGCTTGAAATCGCGCGCAAAAGCCGCGCCGGTGATGTCGGTCGCCTGGAACACGGGAGCCTGTGGCGTGGGCTGGCAGGCCGCCAGCGTGAGCGCGACCAGGGCGCCGAGCGCGGCAAGTCGCGTCCTCATGCGCGGACCTGTTCAAACATCTGTCCCGGCATGTCGGCCAGGCGGTATTTGCCGGACTCGACCGCTTTCGCCAGCTTGTCGAGCGTGGTGTCCTGCAGCAGGTCGATGATTTTCTTTTTCACCGGCAGCCAGCGGAAATGCAGCGGGCACGCGGTTTCATCGCTGCATTTCTTCAGGCCCAGCAGGCAGCTCTGAGTGAACGCCGGCCCTTCGGTCAGCAGCAGGATCTGCATCAGCGTGATCTTGTCGCCCGTTTCGCGCAGGCAGAATCCGCCCAGGCGGCCACGGAATGAGAACAGCAGGTTGCCCTTGGCCAGGCCCTGCAGGATCTTGGCGAGGTAAGGTGCGGGCACGCCGAGCTGGGCGGCGATGTCCTTGTTGAGCACCGGCGTGGCGTTCGGCTGGGTGGCCATGTAGATCAGGGCCTGCACGGCATACTGACTGGTTCGGGAGAGGATCATCGCGCGCCTCTGGATGAGAAGTAGGCACAATATAAAACAATCTTGTCCGAATATCCAGATAGACGCTTAATTCTCCATATAAATCAAATGGGTATTTTGAAATAGTGGTCGATCAGCATCACCGCGAACAGCAGGCTCAGATACCAGATGGAAAAGCGGAAGGTTTCCTTCGCCAGCTCGTCGCTGTAGGTGCGGTGCAGGCGCCAGCCATAGTGGATGAACCGACCGCCCAGCAGCACTGCGCCGGCCAGGTAGATCCAGCCGCTCATGCCGGTACCGATCGGCAGCATGGTCACCGCAAACAGCAGCAGCGTATAGAGCAGCACGTGCAGCCGGGTATAGGCCTCGCCGTGGGTGACGGGCAGCATCGGCAACCCGGCTTTGGCGTACTCCTCGCGGCGATACAGTGCCAGCGCCCAGAAATGCGGCGGCGTCCAGGCAAAGATGATGAGGAACAGCAGCAGCGCGTCGTGATGCAGTTCACCGGTGGCGGCGGCCCAGCCCAGCACCGGCGGCATCGCGCCGGAGGCGCCGCCGATGACGATATTCTGCGGCGTGGCCGGCTTCAGGATGGCGGTGTAAATAATGGCGTAGCCGACAAAGGTGGCCAGCGTCAGCCACATGGTGAGCGGATTGACGAAGACGTGCAGCAGATACAATCCGATGCCGCCGACCACGCCAGAAAACACCAGCGTCTGCGTATTAGTCAGTTCGCCGCGCGGCAGCGGGCGCGCGCGGGTGCGCGCCATCATCGCATCGATTTTCTGCTCGACCAGGCAATTGAATGCGGCGGCCGCAGAGGCCACCAGCGCGATGCCCAGCGTGCCGGCCCACAGCACGTTCCACGCCGGCCAGGCCGGCACGGCGAGAAACATGCCGATGACCGCGGTAAACACGATCAGGCTGACCACCCGCAACTTGCACAAGGCCAGAAATTGCTGGCAGCGGCAGGCCGCGCCCTGCATCATCGCGGACTCCATCCTCATCTCCTGCTTACCCGGTAGTTCAGCCAAACCAGACTGGCCAGCAACAGCGCCGCCCCGGTGTTATGCGCCACCGCCAGGCCCAGCGGCAGGCTCAGCAGCACATTGCTGATGCCCAGCGACACCTGCAGCACCAGCAGTGCGCCCACGACCACAGCCAGGCCGGCATAAGCCGGGGTACGCAGCAAGCGCACCACCAGCCAGCCGAGGTAGAGGGTCACGATCAGCGCCATCACTCGGTGCACCCAATGGATCGCCGTCAGCGACTGCATCGACAGCAACTCGCCACTGGCGGTTTCGCCCAGTTCACGGCGCAGGGTGAAGGCGTGCTCGAAATCCATCGGCGGCAGCCACATGTCCTGGCACATCGGGAAATCGGAACAGGCCAGCGCTGCGTAGTTGGTGCTGACCCAGCCGCCCAGGGCGATCTGTACCCCCACCAGCACCAGCCCAAGCAGGGCGCCGGTGCGCAGATGTGTAGCGCGAGCGTAATAGGCCTGGGTCGAACGCCCTTTTTCACGCAGCCACAGCCACACCAGCAGCGACAGCGTCGCCATGCCACCCAGCAGGTGCGCGGTGACGACCAGCGGTTTCAGCAGCTTGGTCACGGTCCACATGCCCAGCATCGACTGGAAAATGATCAGCGCCAGCAACAGCAGCGGCAGCCCGGCGCCGCCCGCGCCAACGTTGCGACGGCGCCAGCCCATCACCGCGATCGCCAGCACCATCAGCCCCAGCGCACCGGCGAAATAGCGGTGCACCATCTCCTTCCAGGCCTTGGCGTGCGACACCGGGCCGCCGGGGCGCTCCACGAGTTCGGCGTCGATGTGCTCGGCCGCATGCAGCGGGGTGATCTTGCCATAGCAGCCGGGCCAGTCCGGGCAACCCAGGCCGGCATCCGACAGGCGCACGTAAGCGCCGAGACTCACCACGCCCAGCGTCAGGATCAGCGCGGCCAGAATGAGATTGCGATAGGAAATCATGACGGATACCGGTTAACCGATCTGGGAGGCTTTGAGCAGCAGCTTGAGGTCTTTCATGATGCGCTTGGGCTCCGGCTCGGCGGGAAAACGCAACATCACATTGCCCAGCGGATCGACCAGATAAATATGGTGCGCGCGTTCAACCGGGGCCGGGAACTGCTCGATGAATGCCGCATCGGCCGGGCGCCACACATGCAGGCCGGGGTGGTCTGCCAACAGCGCCGGATCGGCTGCGCCGTCGCCGGTCAGCACCCACAACCGCTCGATGCGCGACTGTGCCTTGCCCTGTGCGATGCGCGTCTGCCGCATCAGATACAGCTGCTGCGCGCAGTCTGCGTCGCAGGCGGCCGGACCGACGTGCACCATCACCCACTTGCCCTGCAACGTGTTCAGGTCGAATGGTGTGCCGTCGTGCAATGCGCCCGCCGTCTGCTGCAGCGGGGTCACCGTGATCAGCTCGCCGTAATTGGTGTGGCCGGCCGGACGCCAGCCGAAAAAGGCGAGATAGGCGGCGATCACCGGCACCACAAACACGGCGACCAACAACAGGAATTTGCTACGCGGGGTTAATTGCATGGGTCTATTCTATGTATTCAAGTCTTGGTGTTCGTCTCGCCGTCGCGGCGCCGCCCGACGTTCATTATCAGCCACAACACCGTCAGTGTCGCCGCCAAACTGTACCATTGGAAGGCATAACTGACATGCGTATCGACCCCGGTATCGGGCCGCGGCCAGATGCGCTGCAGGCCATCCGGCTGCGCGCTGGTCTGCTGCAGCAGCACTGGTTGCAGGCTCAGGCCGGCGGTCGCGGCATAGCGCTCGAAATCGAGATTCTGCCAGACCCGCCCCACCGGTTCGGTCGACCCCAGCTCGACGTAGCGCGTGTTCGGGTCGACCGCCATGCCTTCCAGCCTGACACGGCCCGCCGGCGTCGGCGGCTGCGGTACCTCCGCACGCGACCGCCCGGTCGCCACCCAGCCACGGTTGACCAGCAGGACGTGCTCGCCGCCGTTCACCCTCAGCGGCGTCAGCACGTGGTATCCCGCCACGCCGTCCAGCACCCGGTTGTCGATCAGGATGGTGTGGGTGTCGTCAAACACGCCTTCCACTTCGAGCTTGCGGTACAACACGCTGTCACGATCCAGCCGTTCGCGGCCGACATGGATCGGCGGCTCGGTCGCCGCTGCATCGTAGCGCGCCTGCAGCGCACGCTTCTCGTCGGCGCGTCCGCTCTGCCAGTTACCGAGCGAATACGTCAGCACAAAGAAGAACAGTGCCGCCAGCGTCGGCCACAGCGTCGGCGTGAACTGCCACGGGCCGAAGCGTATTTTCAGCAAGTGCATGGGACGCACAATCCGGTTAGACTGGAATTTTGCCGGGAGAGCCGTTTCATGCGCATTGTTGCCCTGCTGTTCATCGTTGCCATCCTGGCCAGCCTCGCCAGCGCCCTTTACTATCTGATCAAGGACAAGGGGCAGTCCGACCGCACCGTCAAGATGCTCACCGTGCGAGTCGGATTTTCCCTTGCGCTGTTCCTGCTGCTGATGGGCGGATATTACTTCGGCTTCATCCCGCAAACCGGACTTCGCTGATTCCTGTTCCGATCCCCGACAGCAAAAAGCCGCGCTGGACGCGGCTTTTTGCTGTCGGCCGCGGCCCTGCCGCGCACCGATTCCTGTCCGGCCTCAGATCAGCCAGTAGACCACGATGAACAGCAGCACCCACACCACGTCGACGAAGTGCCAATACCACGACACTGCTTCGAACGCGAAGTGGTGGTCGGCAGTGAAATGGCCGGCGATCGAGCGTAGCAGCATCACAATCAGCATCGTTGTGCCGACCAGCACGTGGAAGCCGTGGAAACCCGTCAGCATAAAGAAGGTGGCACCGTAGACGCCCGCACCCAGCGTCAGGCCCAGATCCTGATACGCATGGATGTATTCATAGACCTGCAGCCCCATGAAGACCACACCGAGCGCCACCGTCATCGCCAGCCCCAGGATCAGTTGCGTGCGGTTGTCTTTCTTGAGCCCCCAGTGCGCCCAGGTGATTGTCACACCCGAAGACAGCAGCAGCAGGGTATTGATTGCCGGGATGCCCCACGCGCCCATCGGCGTGAAGTCGAATCCGTCTGCGGTCAGCCCGGGGCCCGCCGTCGGCCAGGTCGCCTGGAAGCCTTCCCAGAGCAGGCTGCCGGTGTCGGCGTCCGCAAGCCAAGGCACCGACAGCACCCGAGTGTAGAACAATGCGCCGAAGAAGGCGGCAAAGAACATCACTTCGGAGAAAATGAACCAGCTCATCGACCAGCGGAACGAGGAATCGACCTGCCGGTTGTAGCGGCCTGCCTCGCTGTCGCGGATCACCTCGCCAAACCAGCCGAACATCATGTAGAACAGCACCGCCGTGCCGGCAAGCAGGATCCAGCCGCCGTTGTCGATCTCCCTCATGGTCATGGTGCCGCCAATCGCCATCAGCAGCAGCGCCACCGAGCCGATGATCGGCCAAAGCGAAGGTTGCGGCAGATAGTATTTATCAGTTTGTGCCAGACTCATCTCATCCCCTCTTTCTTGTTTCGTAGATCGCTCAGTTCAAGAATTGCATTGCCAGAAACACCAGCAGCAACATCGTCAACACAAAAACCGCCCCGCCTATCAGCCCGGCAATGATGACCTGGGCCGGCGTCAGGCTTTGCGCATCGGCGTCGTAGTCACGCCGTTTGCGCACGCCGAAAAAGCTCCAGAAAACCGCGAGCACAACCTTCAGATTATTTGCCTTTTCAGCCATGCGGAACCGCTTTCCGCCCGTCTGACGCCCGCTTCTTCGTTTCAAGATCGAAGAAGGTGTAGGACAGCGTCACGGTATGCACATCCCGATCCATGTCCGGATCCAGCACGAACATGACCGGCATGCGCCGGGACTCGCCTGCGGCGAGGGTCTGCGGCGTAAAGCAGAAGCACTCGATTTTCTTGAAAAACCCCGCCGCGCGCGCCGGCCCATAGCTCGGAACCGCCTGACCGACGATGGGATGATCGCTGATGTTGCTGACTTCGTACTCCACCTGCACCAGTTGCCCCGGATGCACCTTGAGGCTGCGCTGCATCGGCTTGAACCGCCACGGCAGGGCTTCATTGGTATTGGCGTCGAATTCCAGCGTCACCAGCCGGCTCTCGTCGACCTGGGTGTTTTTTGCCAGGCTCTGCTCGGCGCCGGAATTGATTCCGGTCACCTCGCAGATCTTGTAATAAAACGGCACCAGGGCAAATCCGAAGCCGAACATGCCCAGCGTCACGACGATGAGCTTGGTCAGCGTGGTGGCGTTGCCCAGGGCCATGACCTAGTTCAACCCGCTGTAAAGCGTAAAGAGAAACAGGCCGAGCGCCAGCACTGCCAGAATGACGGCCGTGCGGTATTTCCCCTTGCGCTTGTCGGCCATGTTCGCTGCCCCGCTCACTTGACCACCGGCGCGGTTTCAAAGGTGTGGTACGGCGCGGGCGACGGCAGCGTCCACTCCAGCCCTTCGGCGCCTTCCCACACGCGATCGGTCGCCTTCTCGCCGCCCTTGATCGTCTTCAGGATCACGGCCAGGAAGAGCAGCTGGCTGAAGCCGAAGATGAATGCACCGACGGTGGCGATCTGGTTGAACTCGGTGAACTGCAGCGCGTAGTCCGGAATCCGACGCGGCATGCCGGCCAGGCCCAGGAAGTGCATCGGGAAGAACACGATGTTCATGCCGATCACCGACAGCCAGAAGTGCCACTTGCCCAGCGTCTCGCTGTACATGTAGCCGGTCCACTTCGGCAGCCAGTAGTAGATGCCGGCGAAGATCGCAAACAGCGCGCCGGAAACCAGCACATAGTGGAAGTGTGCCACCACGTAGTAGGTGTCATGCAGTTGGATGTCGACCGGCGCGATCGCCAGCACCAGGCCGGAGAAGCCGCCGATGGTGAACAGGCAGACGAACGCGATGGCGAACAGCATCGGCGTTTCGAAGGTCATCGACCCCTTCCACATCGTGGCCACCCAGTTGAAGACTTTCACGCCGGTGGGCACCGCGATCAGCATGGTCGAGAACATGAAAAACAACTGCGCGGCGGCGGGCATGCCGACCGTGAACATGTGGTGCGCCCACACGATGAACGACAGGATCGCGATTGACGCGGTTGCGTAGACCATCGACGCATAACCGAACAGCGGCTTGCGGGCAAAGGTCGGGATGATCTGCGACACGATGCCAAAGGCCGGCAGGATCAGGATGTAGACCTCGGGGTGGGCAAAGAACCAGAAGATGTGCTGGAACATCACCGGGTCGCCGCCACCGGCCGCGTTGAAGAAGTGCGTGCCGAAGTTGCGATCGGTCAGCAGCATGGTCACCGCGCCCGCCAGAACAGGCATGGTGGCGATCAGCAGGTAGGCGGTGATCAGCCAGGTCCACACGAACAGCGGCATCTTCATCAAGGTGATGCCAGGGGCACGCATGTTGAGGATGGTGGTAATGATGTTGATCGATCCCATGATCGACGACAGGCCCATGATGTGGACGGCCAGAATCGTCAGGTCGTAGGAAATGCCGCCCTGGATGAACAGCGGCGGGTACATCGTCCAACCGCCGGCAACCGCGCCGCCCGGCAGGAAGAAGGATGCCATCAGCATCAGGCCTGCCATCGGCAGCAGCCAGAATGCCCAGTTGTTCATGCGCGGGAACGCCATGTCAGGCGCGCCCAGCATCAGCGGCACCTGCCAGTTCGCGAAGCCCGAGAAGGCCGGCATGATCACGCCAAAGATCATGATCAACCCGTGCATCGTGGTGAGCTGGTTGAAGAAATCCGGGTTGGTCAGTTGTAGCCCGGGCTGGAACAGCTCGGCGCGGATCAACAGCGCCATCGAACCTGCCGCGAACAGCATGATGAGCGCGAACCACAGATACAGCGAACCGATATCCTTGTGGTTGGTGGTGGTCAACCAGCGCATGATCCCGGTCGGGTGACCGTGGCCATGATCGTCGTGGGCGTGTGCAGCATCAGACATCGTGTGCTCTCCTCTTGATTTTGTTTACTGCGCTGCGGGTGCGGCGGCTTCGCTGGCCCCACCCCGTGCTGCGGCGATATCGGCAGGCTGCACCTGATCACCCGTCTTGTTGTCCCACGCGTTGCGCTGGTAGGTCACCACCGCCGCGATGTCGGCATTGGACAGCTGGCCGGCAAACGCCGCCATCGTCGTGCCCGGCTTGCCGTTCATCACCACATCGATGTGCGCGGCGATCGGTCCGGTGGCGACCGGCGAACCGCTGATCGCCGGGAACACGCCCGCCATTCCCATGCCGTTGGCCTGGTGGCAGGCGGCGCAGTTGGCCTGATAGACCTGTTCGCCGCGCGTCACCAGTTCAGCCATCTCGAAGGTGCGGGTGTTGTCCGCCGCGGCGACTTCTGCCGACCCTTTCTTCTTCGCTACCCAGGCGGCGTAGTCTTCTTCCGAGACCACTTCGACCACGATCGGCATGAAGCCATGGTCCTTGCCGCACAGTTCGACGCACTGGCCGCGGTAGGTGCCGATCCTGTCGGCGGTAAACCAGCTGTCGCGGATGAAACCGGGAATCGCATCCTGCTTGGCGCCAAGCGCAGGCACCCACCAGGCGTGCAGCACGTCGTTGGCTGTGATCAATAGGCGTACGCGCTTGCCGACCGGAACCACCATCGGCTCGTCGACCTCTAATAAATAGTGCTCGCCCTTCTCGGCCTTGCCTTCGATCTGCTCGCGCGGCGTCGACAGGGTGCTGTAGAAGCTGACGCCATCGTTCAGGTAGTCATAGCCCCATTTCCACTGGTAGCCGGTGATCTTGATCGTCATGTCAGGATTGCTGGTGTCCTTCATGTCGATCACCACCTTGGCGGCGGGATAGGCCATGCCCATCAGGATCGCAAACGGGATCACCGTCCAGATCACCTCGACGGTGGTGTTCTCATGGAAATGTGCGGCCTTGTGGCCCACTGATTTGCGGTGCTTGAGCAGCGAATAGAACATTGCGCCGAACACCACGATGAAGATTCCCAGACACACCAGCATGATCAGGTTGTGCAGATCGAACACATCCTGCGCCACCTTGCTTGCCGGCGTGGGCAGGTTGTATGCGTACTCTGCAAGTGCAGACTGACTGAATGCCAGCGCTGCCCCGATCATCCCTACACGTTGCCACTTCTGTTTCATCGCGTCCCCCGTCCTCTCGTCCCCAAATTATTGGTGTCGTTGCGGCGTGTGTTGCGTTAGGCCTGCAACCTGCGCGCTTCGTTATCCTTGCAACCTGCTGCGCAACGTGACGGCCAGCTGCAGCCGCGCCTCGTCACTCAGATACTGTCCCACTTCCGTCGCCCGACCATGCGAACTCAGGCTGAGTCGGCAATTCCTGCCAGGCGACCTGCAATCGCACACCACGCGTGCCCACTGCCGATTCATTTCACGACGCCCGCCGCGGGTACCGCAATGCCATTCCAGCACCACCGCGTCGCCGTCGATCAACAGGGATTCGTAATCCCCCGCCCGCCTGCGCAACGCTTCGAAAGCCCATGCCAGCAAGCCGATCTCCAGTCCGGCAAACGGCAGAATCAGCCAGTAGCCCAGATACGCGAAGCCGATCGCCGTCGTAAAACACACTGCTGCCAGGCTCCAGAAAACGAGCCGTTCCTGAGTCCGGGTCAGCGAATGATTGGGGCGGGATTGAAAGACAAACGCGCCTGCGGACCCGCCCTCACAGTCGTCCAACTTCACCTGGTGCATGTCAGGAATCGCGGAAACCACGTGCGGCAATATGTCGCGGACAGTAACACGACGCTCCACCCATGAACAAGCAGTACGATCGTATTAAGTTATTGATTTATTTATAAAATATCGTTATTACAGACTATTCTAATTATCTAACTCTCGAGGCAGCGTCAGCCATTGCGGCGGGCCCTCCAGAGGAAATCCCAGAGACTGGAACCCCTGCACACCCAGGCATGGCGACGGCAAACGCGCCTGCAGCGCCGCAACATTTTCGGCCTGACATGGCATCGCCGGGTCGATCTGATTGCCGACCCAGCCGGCCCACGGCAGCGAACGCTGCGCGATCGATTCGGCGGTCAGCAGCGCGTGATTGAGACACCCCAGGCGCAGCCCCACCACCAGCACGACAGGCAGTCCGAGACGCTGTGCCAGGTCGGCCATGTCCGCGTCTTCGTTCAGCGGCACGCGCCAGCCGCCGGCGCCTTCGACCACCACCACATCGGCCGCAGCGGCCAGCCGCGCATATGCTTCGGCGATGACGTCAAGCTCGATCCGCACCCCTGCCTGCTGCGCTGCGATATGCGGCGCAATCGCCGGTTCGAAGGCATAGGGATTCACATCGCGGATAGCGGCGGTGACGTTGGCCGCCTGTAGCAGCGCCGTCACGTCCTCGTTTAACTCGCCCCGCATGTGGCCGGCCGCCACCGGCTTCATCGCCGCCACGCGGAGACCGCGCGCGCGCAGCGCATGGATCAGCGCCACCGCCACCCGGGTCTTGCCGACGCCGGTATCGGTGCCGGTGATGAACAGGCCTTTCACGCGCGCCCCAGTTTTCTTTTGCGTTCGCCGATCGCGAACTGGATCACCTGGCGGCCGTCTTCGCGCTGCAGTTTGTCGCCGACCCACGCGTGACCATAGATCACCTCGAACGTGGCTGGCAGCCGACCGTCGATGCGGTTTGTTTCATAGGCCTGTTCCAGCCGCGCCCACGCCGACTTGCCCAGCAAGCCGCGCCGCCGCGATGCGGCCGCGTTGTGCGCGCCGATACCCTTGAGGTCGCGCATCAGCGACTTCAGGTCGGCATAGGTCAGCGTCAGCATGTCCATTTCCATCACCGGACTGGCGAATCCGGCGTGGATCAGCATGTCGCCGATGTCGTGCAGGTCGATGAAACGGTTGACGTGCGGCGCGTCGTCGACTGACGCAAAGGCCGCGCGCAATTCCTTCAACGTATCGGGCCCGAAGGTGGCGAACATCAACAGCCCACCCGGCGCCAGCACCTGGTGGAAGCCCCTGAACGCGGCTTCCAGATCGTGCGCCCACTGCAATGCGAGACTCGACCAGACCAGGTTCACGCTGTTGGGTGCGAGCGGCAGCCGGTCCATGTCGGCGCACATCAAATGCGTCAGGCGTGAAGCGGGAGGGGTGAGGCGTGCGAGGGCGCGCTGCGCCCAACTCGATTGAGGCAGGCGGGCACGCGCAGCCTTGAGCATGGACGGCGCGATGTCGAGCGCGCAAAGTTCGGCTTCTGGATAGCGCGAGCGCAAATGCGCCAGGCCGTAGCCGGTTCCGCTGCCCACATCGAGCACGCGGCCAGGCTGCAGACTCACGTAATCGAGCCGTTCGAGCAGACGATCGCACACCTCGCGCTGCAGCACCGCGTGCACATCGTAGCTGGCGGCGGCGTGGTCGAAGGCGCGCCGCACTTCTGCGAAATCGAGCTCGGATTCAGCCATGGGCAAAGTGCCCGATCGCGGCGACCACGTCTTCGCCGTGCGACAGGTGCGGCGCATGCGCGGCGCGGGCAAACTCGACGTACTGCGCGGCAGGCAGGGTGTCGGCCAGCCAGGCGCCGGCAGCCGGCGGCGTCAGGGTGTCGAGCGCGCCGTGCAGCACCAGGGTCGGCTGCATCAGGGTCGGCAGTTCCGCGCGCAGGTCGGTATCGCGCAGGATCGCCAGACCACCCGCCAGTGCCTCGCTGCGCGCGATGGGCGCGGCCAAAAGCGTCTGCCGCAAATGCTGCAGCAGGGCTTTCTGCCCCCCAAGGGGACTCCGATCCACTACGGGCCCAAGCCCGTGTGGAGTCGTATGCCCGGGCATGCCACGCGTCTGCAGGCTCAGAAAACGCAGCAGGGTCGCCTGCGGATCGGCCTTCAGCGCGGCGCCGAATTCCTCCAGGTCGGCCAGCGCCATGCCGCGCCCCCAGTCTTCGGTCGCCACGAATTTCGGCGTCGACGCCAGCAGTACCAGGCGCGTGATCCGATTCGGATGATCGAGCGCCGCGCGCATTGCCACCTGGCCGCCGAGCGACCAGCCAAGCAGCGTGGTGTTGTCCGGCAACTGCGCGGCAAGATCGTCGGCCCAGGCCTGCAGGCTGTTGTCCGCCAGCGCGGCACGCCCGCCATGGCCCGGCAGGTCGAACGCGTGCACCTCGAAATCGTTCACCAAGCGATCCGCCAGCGCATCGAACACACGGGCGTTCATGCCCCAGCCGTGCACCAGCGCGAGGACGGGCTTAGGCGATGGCATGCAGGGCATCGACCAGTTGCGCGACATCGTCGGTGCTGTGCGCAGCCGACAGGGTGATGCGCAGCCGCGCCGTACCGGCCGGAACCGTCGGCGTGCGGATCGCGGGCACCAGCAGGCCCCGCTTGAGCAAAGCCTGCGACAGCCTCACGGCTTCTTCATTGGTGCCGATCAGCAGCGGCTGGATCGGCGTGTCGGACAGCATCAGCGTGCCCAACTTCAGGTCAGCCAGCCCTGCGCGCAACTGCGCGATGTGGCTGCGCAATCGCTCGCGCCTGGCATCGCCCGCTTCGATCTGGCGCAGGCTTTCCAGCAGGCACGCGGCTAGCAGTGGCGGCGAGGCGGTAGTGTAGATATAGGGGCGCGCCTTCTGGATCAGCCAGTCGATCACGCCGGCATGTGCTGCCACCGCCGCCCCGGAAACCCCCGCCGCCTTGCCCAGCGTGGCGAGATAGATCACGCGATCGCTCGCGCGGGCGCGCTCGGTCAGGCCACCACGCCCCTCGTTCAGCACACCGAAGCCGTGCGCGTCGTCAAGATAGAGCCAGGCGTCGTAGCGTTCGGCCAGGTCGAGCAACGCGTCGACCGGCGCCGTGTCGCCGTCCATGCTGAACACCAGGTCCGACACGATCAGCTTGTCCTGCGCCGTGCTGGCCGCCAACTGGCCTTCGAGTTGCGCCAGATCATTGTGGCGATAGCGGGTGAAGCTCGCGCCCGACAGCTGCACGGCATCGACCAGCGAGGCGTGGTTGAGCTTGTCAGCGAAGACTTCACCCCTCTTGGTAACGAGCGCAGTCAGCACGCCCAGATTCGCCAGATAGCCGGTGGAAAACAGCAGCGCCGCGGGCTTGCCGACAAAGCGCGCGAACGCCGCCTCGAAGTCGTCGTGAAATCGATGGTGGCCGGTGATCAGGTGTGCCGCACCGGCGCCGACGCCGCATTGGTCGACGGCCGCGTGCGCGGCGGTCACCAGTGCGGGATCCGAGGCAAGACCGAGATAATCGTTGCTGCAGAAGGAGATAACGCGCTGGCCGTCGATCGTCACATGCGCGCCCTGCGCGCCGTCGAGGATGCGGCGGTGACGCTCGAGGTGGTCGTCCTTCAGCGCCGCCAGCCCCTGCTGCAGGCGGCTCAGCGCAGCAAAGCTCACAGTGCAGTCAGGCCCAGGCTGTCGAACAGGCGCTGGTCGCGCTCCCACTCCGGATTGCCGGTGGTGAGCAGCTTCTCTCCGTAGAAGATCGAGTTGGCGCCGGCGAGGAAGCACAAGGCCTGCACCGCGTCGCTCATCTGCTGGCGGCCGGCGGACAGGCGCACGAAGCTCTTCGGCATGCAGATGCGCGCGACCGCGATGGTGCGCACGAACTCCAGCGGCTCGAGTGCCTCGGTGCCGGCCAGCGGCGTGCCCTCGACCTGCACCAGCAGATTGATCGGCACCGATTCCGGCTGCGGGTCGAGGCTCGCCAGCTGCGCGATCAGCCCCGCGCGCTGGGTGCGCGATTCGCCCATGCCGACGATGCCGCCGCAGCACACGTGCAGGTCGGCATGGCGGACTCTTTCAAGGGTATCGAGGCGATCCTGGTATTCGCGGGTGGTGATGATGTCGCCATAGAACTCGGGCGCGGTGTCGAGGTTGTGGTTGTAGTAGTCGAGGCCCGCTTCCTTGAGCTGCTCGGCCTGACCGTCCTTCAGCATGCCCAGCGTGGCGCAGGTTTCCAGCCCCAGCGCCTTGACTTCGCGCACCATGTCGAGCACCGGATCGAGGTCGCGTTGCTTCGGCCCGCGCCATGCGGCGCCCATGCAGAAGCGCGATGCGCCAGCGGCCTTGGCGGCCCTGGCGGCGGTCAGCACATCGTCAAGATTCAGCAAGCCCTGGCTTTCGACGCCGGCGTCGTAGCGTGCCGACTGTGGGCAGTAGCCGCAGTCCTCCGAGCAGCCGCCGGTCTTGATCGACAGCAGCGTCGAGAGCTGCACCTTGTTGGGGTCGAACTGTGCGCGGTGCACGGTCTGCGCCTGGAACATCAGGTCGGCAAACGGCAGCGCGAACAGCGCGTCGATGTCGGCCACCGAACGGCGCACTCCGGGTTGAGTCATGTCATTCATTGATTGCCACCTCGATCGTCAAATCTGTCCACGGCTCACGCGCGGCCCTGTAAATGTCGTAAAGCGCCCACGGCACGATGATCACGACCGCCGTCCCCAGCACCAGCATGAGCCCCTGCCAGCCGTCGAGCAGACCGTAGATCACCGGGCCGATCACCATCAGGCTGCCCATCACGCCGTAAAAGCGGTAGCCTGCCCACTTGTTGTAATGCGTGGTGCGCGGGTTGGGATGGTGGGCGATGCTGGCGTAGACGAAGATCGACGCGCCCAGCCACAGCATCACCGGTGGCAGCGACAGCACAAAGGGCAGAAAGCCGATCTTGTGGCTGGCCAGCAGCTTACCCAGCAGCAGCGCCGTCAGTGAAATCGTCAACGCCGTCACGGTCAGGATATTGAACAGCTGCGCAGCGAAGCGGGAGGACGATGCGGAGATGACGCGCTTGGCTTTCATGACCCGGATTTTCGGGGTCGACGACCCGGCTGTCAAATTCAGGGCGTGTCAGAATTGAACATCAGACCTTTTTTTAATCGAATATTTCCGCCCTGCTGCCTGCTGTGCGGGGCCCAAGCGGCCCGAACGCTGTGCGCAGGCTGTCTGGCCGACCTGCCCTGGCATCGCCAGCCGCAGTGTCCGCAGTGCGCCACGCCCACGCTGGACGGCCTGGTGTGCGGCGCCTGTCTCAAGCACCCGCCCGCGTACGACCGCACCCATGCCGCACTGACCTATGCATTCCCGCTCGACCGCATGATTCCGCGCCTGAAATACCACGGCCAGCTTGCGATTGCGCCGGTGCTGGGTGCCTGCCTGGCCCAGGCCACCGCGCAGTCGACCCGCCCCGACCGCCTGATTCCGATGCCGCTGCATCCAGGCCGCATTCGCGAGCGCGGCTTCAATCACGCCACCGAAATCGCGCAGACGGTGGCCGCGCAGCTCGACCTGCCACTCGACCTCGACAGTTGTCGGCGCACCCGCGACACCCCGCCGCAAATGGGGCTCAAGTACGACGCACGCCGACGCAACGTGCGCGGCGCGTTCACCTGCGCGAATGAAGTTCAGGGGCAACGCATCGCGCTGATCGACGACGTAATGACCACCGGCACCAGCCTCGACGAACTGGCTGCCACGCTCAAGCGCGCCGGCGCCGCCGAGGTGAGCTGCTGGGTGGTGGCGCGGGCGCTGCCGCCGGGCGACTGATTCAGCCGAGCACCGGATGCGGCGCGCCGAGCGCCGACGCCAGCAGCCCGAGCGCCAGATTGGTCACCACCACCGGACGGATGCGCGTCATCGCCTGCGGCCTCGCGCCGGCCCTGCGCCGAGCGGGTTGCCGGCCGTCTACGAAATGTCTACAGAGTGCGCCCCCACCGAGGCGTCAGGGCTCGATCGCCAGGCCGCGGATGCGTTCCTTCTTGCCGATGCTGGCGACATAGCGCGCCTCGCCGGTGTCGAGATTGACGCGGAACAGATGCGTGCGCGTGTCGCCCACACGGCTGGCGGCGAGATAGGCGCTGTTGTGCACGTCGGAAATGTCGAACGACACGCCGCTGATCGGTCCGGTCTTCAGTGAACCGACGGTGAACACCTGGCCGCCGTTGGGCGACACCACCGGCTCGGCGCCTTCGCGGCTGCCCATCGTCACCAGCGTGCCGCGCGCGCCGTCGATGGCGAAGTTGGTGGTGAGCTTGTCGTTCTTCTGGTTGTAGGTGTAGGCCACGCCGCTGACCAGCGCCGGCCAGCCTGCGTGCGGGTCATTCGGCGCATAGACCAGCGGGCCGTCGCGCTGAACGGCGTCGGCCTTGGGATCGGAATCGACCTGCGCACCGCTGACCGGATGCGCGCGCAGATTGGTGCCGTCGGCCAGCGCCACCCGCATGCGGTCGACGGTGGGATTGAAGTCGAAGCCGGTTTCGACGGCAGGCAGCGCCAGCGGCGCCTCGCCCACCGCCGTCGCCTGCGCGGTGGCGGTGTCGAGCGTATAGAGGCGTCCGCTCGCACCCAGCACGAACAGCACACCATGCGACACACGGAAATCGATGCCGCGCACGTCCTCGTTCAAGCCGCCGATCTGCTTGCGCGCCAGGATCGCGCGCGGATTGCCCGCCTTGAAGCGCAGCAGTTCGCCACGGTCGTTGACGGCAAAAAGTACCTCGTTGCCCGGCGGCTGGCCGGCCTGCAGGGTTTGCGCCTGCGCTGTGCCGGTAGCCGCCACCAGCGAAAACAGGGAAACGACGAACGAAAGACGCAGGCTCATGGCAGGCTCCGTGGAAAAAAGGGGATCCCCACTTATACGGCTGTGCGCGGTGGCGGGTTTACTGCCGCGCCCGCGGTCATGCGTAGATTTCTTCCACCGCAAAAATCCGCCGGTGTTCGCGCATGGCGTAGCGGTCGGTCATGCCGGCGATGTAGTCGGCCACCGCGCGCGCGCCTTCGAGCGATTCGCGTTCCTGATGCTCGGGCGGCAAGAGCCGCGCGTCGCCGGTGAAGGCGGTGTAGAGGTCGCTGATGATGCGGCCGGCCTTGGAGCTCATGCGCGCGACCTTGTAGTGGCGATACAGATGGCGGTGCAGGAAGCGCTTGAGCTCACGGTGCTCATCCAGCAGAGCCGGGCTGAAGGCTGCCAGCGGCGGCGCGGCGCGCACCTCGTCCAGGGTCTGCACGCCACTGTTTTCGATATTGATCCGCGTCGTGTTGACGAGGTCGATGATCAGCGTGTTGATCATGCGGCGCACGGTTTCGGTCACTTCGCGGCGGCCCTGCAGCGCGGGATATTTCGCGCGCACCTCGGCGAGATGGCGCGCGAACAGCTGCACCTCCATCAACTGCTCCAGCGTGACGAGCCCCGAGCGCAGGCCGTCGTCGACGTCGTGGTTGTTGTAGGCGATCTCGTCGGCCAGGTTGGCGATCTGCGCTTCCAGCGAAGGCTGCTGCTTGTTGATGAAGCGCGCGCCGATGTCGCCGAGCTTTTCGGCGTTGCCGAGCGAGCAGTGCTTGAGGATGCCCTCGCGCGCCTCGAAGGTGAGGTTGAGCCCGTCGAATTCGGCGTAGCGTTCTTCCAGCAGATCCACCACACGCAGCGACTGCAGGTTGTGCTCGAAGCCGCCGTGCTCGCGCATGCAGGCGTTCAACGCATCCTGCCCGGCGTGCCCGAAGGGGGTGTGACCCAGGTCGTGCGCCAGCGCCACCGCTTCCACCAGGTCTTCATTCAGATTCAGGATTCGCGCAATGGTGCGGCCGATCTGCGCCACTTCCAGGCTGTGGGTGAGCCGGGTGCGGAACAGGTCGCCCTCGTGGTTGACGAACACCTGGGTCTTGTATTCCAGCCGGCGAAACGCGGTGGAATGGATGATGCGGTCGCGGTCGCGCTGGAATTCGGAGCGCGGCGCGGCGGACGGTTCGGTGTGCCGGCGCCCGCGGGTTTGGCTGGAATGCGCGGCGTAGGGGGCGAGCGTTTCCATCTGTTTTCCTTTACTGCGGCGCGGTCAGCACGCCGGTCAGCACATCGGCCGGCACGTCGCCGGTGATCACTGCCTCGCCCAGCTTTTTCAGCAGCACGAAGCGCATTTTGCCGCCCTCGACCTTCTTGTCGTGGCCCATGTATTCGAGCCAGGTGTCGACACCCAGGTCCGGCGCCACGTCCGGCAGCCCGGCGGCGCGAATCAGCGAGCGGGTGCGCGCCACGTCCGCTTCGCTGATCCAGCCCAGGCGCTGCGAGGTCTGCGCTGCCATCACCATGCCAGCAGCCACCGCCTCGCCGTGCAGCCAGGTGCCGTAGCCCATGCCGGTTTCGATCGCGTGGCCGAAGGTATGGCCGAGGTTAAGAATCGCGCGAATGCCGCCTTCGCGCTCGTCCTCGCCCACCACCTGCGCCTTGATTTCGCAGGAGCGGTAAATCGCGTGGGTGATCGCCGCCGGGTCCAGCGCGCGCAGCTTGTCCATGTTGGCTTCGAGCCAGGCGAGGAAATCGGCGTCCCAGATCAGGCCATACTTGATCACCTCGGCCAATCCCGCCGACAGTTCGCGGGCAGGCAGCGTCTTCAGCGTGTCGGTGTCGGCCAGCACCAGCTTCGGCTGATAGAAGGCGCCGATCATGTTCTTGCCGAGCGGATGGTTGATGCCGGTCTTGCCGCCCACCGACGAATCCACCTGCGACAGCAGCGTGGTGGGGATCTGGATGAAAGGCATGCCGCGCTGGTAGCACGCTGCGGCGAAGCCGGTCATGTCGCCGATCACGCCGCCGCCCAGTGCGATCAGCGTGGTCTTGCGCTCGGCACGGTCGGTCAGCAGCGCATCGAAAATCAGGTTCAGCGTTTCCCAGTTCTTGTAGGCCTCGCCGTCCGGCAGCACCACCTGCGCCACTTTCACGCCCGCGCCTTCGAGCGTGGCCGTCAACTGCGCCAGATACAGCGGCGCCACCGTGGTGTTGGTCACCACCATCACGCGCTGCTGCGCGAGATGCGGCAGGATCAGGTCAGCTTGACGCAGCAGGCCAGCGCCGATATGGATGGGATAGGAACGGTCGCCGAGGTCGACGGTGAGGGTTTGCATGAGGCCAACATTCAATAAGCGCGATGCCTGATTGTAACCAATGGAATAAGCCATGGCGGCGGCGCCTTGCGACCGCACCACTTTGCATCCCGGCCGGCTCCGCCCATAATCCGTCCATGGACACCCTTGGCCACCCCGACCCGCAGCGACCATCAGGCATGTCCTGCCCGAGTGCCGCCCCGCACAGCGCCGGGATTTCTCAGGCTTCACCGCCGCCATGGTTGATTTCATGAACCCGCATCCAGGCACGCCGGAATAAGCCTCCATGGACCACTTCGATCCCGCGCTGATCTCGGTCATCATGCCCTGCCACAACGCCGTGTCCTTCGTCGAGGAAGCGGTCAACAGCGTGCTGGGACAAAGCTATCCGCGGGTGGAACTGGTCATCGTCGACGACGGCTCGACCGACGGTTCGTCGGAGATTCTGCAGCGGCTGGCCGCCGAGCGGCCCGACACCATCGTGCTTATCTACCAGACCCGCACTGGCCCGTGGGCTGCGCGCAATCGCGCGCTCGCGCATGCCAGCGGCAACTTCATCGCCTTTCTCGACGCCGACGACGCCTGGCATCCCGATGCCCTGACCCGGATGCATGCGGCACTCGAAAACGACCTGGCCGAAGTCGCCTGGTGCGGCTGGCAGGCCATCGGTGTCGCCGCGATCGATCCGGAACCCAAGCTGCCGCCCGCGCTCGGCGCCGATGCCGCCATCGCTCACAGCTTCGAGCACGGCGTCTGGCCGCTCAATTGTTTGCTGATCCGCCGCCATCTCATCGATGCACTGCGCGGATTCTCGGAGCGCGCGCCCACCGCCATGGACTACGACCTGTGGCTGCGGCTGCTGGCTCGCCAGCCGCGCCTTGCGAGCCTGCCCGACGTGCTGGCCTACCGCCGCTACTATCCGCGCCGCGACGCCCGCATCCCGCATTGGCAGCAGGTATTCGACACCGTCGCCGTGCGCCGTGATTTCGCCCAGCACCATCCCGAGCTGGTCGCCCACTACATGCCCGACCAGCTCAACGAACTCATTTACGGTTCGCTGCTGCGAGAAGCCTATCGCTGCCACTGGCGAAACGACACCGAATCCGCTCGCCGCCTGTTTCGTCGCGCCTTCCGCAAGGCCAACTGGAAAGCCGGCGACCTCAAGCACCTGCTCGCCAGCCTGCTGCCTGCGCCGCTGTATCGCAACCTGGTTGACTTCGTCACGCAGCGGCGCAGCGCGCGCATTTGAGGCCGCACAGTCCAGGCGCCCGAGCTATACCGGATTCCGGCATATATCCACTTAGCGCCTGCACACACGCCCCGACCGCTGCATCGTCCTTGGCACATGGCTTGCTGTACGTCTTCGGCCATTAGAATAGCGAGCCATGCACACCTTCAGCCCACGCCCTTCCGCCGGCATTCCTTTGTTTGCGTCCCGCGCGGGATGCGTTCCGCCGCCTCTGGTTGAAGGCCTGCCGGCACAGCGTCGACCCATTGCCGCTTGCGTCGAGTTTTCGGGACACAACCGCAACAGACCAGCCTCCGGCGCGCCCGGCTCTGCATGAGTCTCGGCCAGAACATCCGTCACGGCGTTGCCTGGCTGTTTGTCGGCAACAGCGGCAAACAAGTGCTGGCGTTTCTGTTCGGCATTGTGCTCGCGCGCCTGCTGGCGCCCGAGGATTTCGGCGTCCTGCTCACCATCCAGGTATTCACCGGCCTGGCCGGCTTCGTTGCGGGCGGCGGCATGGGCCAGGCGCTGGTGCGCGCCAAATCAGTCAGCCAGCAGGATTACGACATCGTCTTCACCCTGCAACTCGGCATTGGTTGTCTGATCTACGCCCTCTTCTTCTTTGCCGCGCCCTGGTTTGCCGAGTGGTACGACACCCCCTTGTATGCCGATCTGCTACGCGTCTCTGCCCTGACTTTCATCTTCCGTCCGCTGGTCAACCTGCCCTCCAGCATGCTGTTCCGGCAGATGCGCTACAAGGCGCAGACCCTGGTCGGACTCACCTCATTACTGGTCTCGAGCAGTATCAGCATTCTCCTGGCCTGGCTGGGCTACGGCGTCTGGAGTCTGATCTGGGGCGGCATCGCCGGATCGGTCTACAACGCCGCCGTGCTGATTCCACTGGCCCGCTGGCGCCCAGGGTTTTCGCTCGAATTCTTGCGGGGGCGCGATATCGCGCGCTACGGCCTGCTGGTGTCCGCCAACGACATCGTCAATTATCTGCGCACCCAGACCCCCATTTTCATTCTGTCGCACAGCTTGGGGCCCGCCAGCATCGGTCTCTACAACAAGGGCGAAAGCCTCGCCCGGATGCCGCACAGCTTCATCACGGGATCGGTCTATCAGGTTCTGTTTCGCGCCATGGCGGCCGAGCAGGACGATCTCGACAAATGCCGCTATCTCTACTTTCGCAGCATCACGCTGGTGGCCGTGTATGCCACGCCTTTCTATATCGGCCTGCTGTGGCTGGCCGAACCGTTGATTCGCGGCGTGTATGGTGAAAAATGGGTCGCGGCTGCAGGCCCCTTGGTGATCCTCGCGCTCGCCTGGCCATTCTGGCTGCTGAACAAACTGTCCGGCGCGGTGCTGGCCGCATACAGCTGGCTGGGCCACGAGCTAAAAATCCAGACCGCAGCACTGTTCCTCACGGCTCTGTTTGTGATTTTTGCCCTGCCTTACGGTATCGATGGCGTCGCCTGGGCCATTGTCGGCGCAGCCGCATTCAGCAGCTTCGCCATGCAGTATCTGGCACTGAAATGCCTCAAGGCGAAGTGGCGGACCAGCCTGCGCGCATTGGTGCCGGCCATTCTGCTGAGTACCCTGCTTGCTGCTGTCCTGTATGGTCTCGAGCAGGCGTTGCCAGCCGGCTGGATCACACACGATCTTGCGCATGTCGCAATTCTGGGTGCGGCGGGCGGACTGGTCTATGCCGGCTGCCTACTGCTGCTGCCCATCCCGGAGCTGGCGACCGAGCGCCTGCGCTGGAAAGCGAAACTGAGATTGAGCCCTTCCTTAAAGCAATGAACACGTCGCCTGCCCCCCTTTTCATTTTCTCCTCCTCGTGGCGCTCCGGCAGTACCCTGCTGCAGCGCTACATCACCGCCACCGGCGACGTGTTGGTGTGGGGCGAGACGGGTGGGGCACTCAACGCCATTGCCGAGGCGGTCGGGGGGTGGGAACAGATCACCGCAGACAGCGCACGGCGCTTTCCGGACAGCATCGGCGGCAAAGGCGAAGCCGCCTACCGCAAATTCATCGCAGCCCCAAAAAGCGAACATGCCAGCTTGTGGATTGCCAACCTGACACCACCATATACGGACATTCTGACCAGCCTGCGCACCCTGTTCGATACGCTCTATCGCCAGCGAGCGCAGGATTTTGGCTACCCGCGCTACGGCTTCAAGGAAACCCGCTGCGACCTCACGACGGCACGCCACCTGCAAACCCTGTTTCCGGATGCCCGCTTCGTGTTTCTGGTGCGCAATCCGCTCGACGTCATCCTGTCGATCAAGCGCCGCGGATGGATGGGACGCACCGCGGGCCATGCCACGCTTAAATACTATGCTGACCACTGGCGCACGCGCGCCATGCAATTCCGTCAGGCCGATTTCGGCCTGACGCTGCGCTATGAGGATTTCATCGTTGACCCCGCCCTGCAGGACCGGGTACTGGAGTATCTGGGCATCCAGAACAGGCCGCCGGCCGATTTCATTCGCACCAGCCAGGTCGACTGGAAAGCCAGCAGCCAGGCGCCACTCAGTGCGTGGGAACGCGTTCGCCTGCACTACTGGCTGGGCGACGAAATGAAGCACTGGGGCTATTGAGGTGATCGATCCCCTTTCGCATCACCTGCATCGAAGTGCCGGCCAGCATGGTCCGGTCTTGCTGATGTATCACACCATCACGCCCGGCACGGCCCGGCCGGCCTGGCCGTGGGCCGTGTCCATGCGGCAGTTTCGCGACCAGCTCGATTTTCTGGCCGCCGAGGGCTATGCCACGCCGACCGTGGGCGAACTTGCCGCCACGCCGAAAAATTGGACCGGCCGCACCGTGGTCATCACCTTCGACGATGGCTACCTTGACAATCTCGCGGCCTGTGAAGAACTGCACCAACGTGGCATGCGCGCCTCCTGGTTCGTCGTCAGCGGATCGATCGGCCAGCCGCCGCAATGGGCGGAAGACGGCCGACCGCAAGGCCGACTGTTGAATGCAGCTGAGCTGCGTGAGATGCGCGACCACGGCATGGAGATCGGCTCCCACAGCGTCAGCCACGTGCGCCTGACCGAAGCCGACGATGCGCGACTGGAACGGGAACTGCGCGATTCGAAAGTCGCGTTGGAGGATCTGCTCGGCAGTCACGTCGACAGCTTTGCCTACCCCTATGGTGCTAGCGATGCCCGCTGTGCCGAAGCGGTCAAGCAGGCCGGCTATCGCGCGGCCTGCACCACCCGGACCGGCTGGGCGCTACGCGACCAGGATCCCTATCGGCTGCGCCGGCTGACCGTGTTCAACCACGACAGCGTCAGCACGCTGGCGCGCAAGCTCTATTTTGGCAGCCACGACATTGGCTGGCGTGATGTCGCGCGCCATCTGCTGCGGTTGCGACGTGCCTGACGGGATTGCCATGCCGCCACTGGTATCCATCGTCATGCCCTGCTACAACGCCGCTGCGCATTTGCCGAACAGCGTAGGCAGCGTGCTGGCACAAAGCGTGGGCGACTGGGAACTGATTGCCGTCGACGACGGCTCCACTGACGACACGCTGGCCTGGCTGCAGGCACAGCCGGATGTGCGAATCCGGCTGCTCACCCAGGCCAACCAGGGCGTGAGCGCGGCACGCAATACCGGACTGGATGCCGCGCGCGGCCGCTATGTGGCCTTTCTCGATGCGGACGACACCTGGGCGCCCAATTTTATCGAACACATGCTGGCCGGATTGCAGGCCCGCCCCGAGGCGGTGCTGGCGTACTGCGGCTGGCAGAACGTGGGGCTACCCGGCGAGCGCGGCGCACCCTTCGTGCCTCCGGATTATGAAAACCCCGACAAGGCCGAAACCCTGTTTGCCGGCTGCCGCTGGCCGATCCATGCCGCACTGGTCAGGCGCGATGCCGTACTGGCCGCGCACGGTTTCGACTCCACGCTCAAGAACGCCGAGGACTACGCGCTGTGGCTGCGGGTGGCGACGCACGCACCCATCGTGCGTGTACCCGAAGTCCTTGCCTTTTATCATTTCCACGACGGCGCTCAGGCCTCATCGAACAAAGCCCGTGCCGCCCTCCACCATCTGGCAGCCCAGCAACGCTATCTGGCGCAACACCCCGAGTTCCGGGAAGCGCTTGGCCGCGATCGGGCACGCCGGCTGATGCTGGACGAACTGCTCAAGCGCGGCTATGCATGCTACTGGAAACGCGAGCTTGCCCCGGCGCGGCAGATTTTTCGCGCCGTCATGCGACACGGCTATGGCACGCTCGCCGACTGGAAATACATGCTGCCGGCCTGGCTGCCGGAGACATGGTATCGGAAACTGATCGGGATGCAGCGCGCGGGAACACGTACAGACGAGTGAGCTGTGGGCCCGATGCGCCTTGAAGTATGATGCACTGACGCCCGGCGCCCTAGGGAGGCGCAGCAGGCCGGCATGGCGGGCGGAGTCGCAAGACCAGGCTAAGGGAGAACAACAAGATGCTGACGCGTTTCATCCAGTCAAACCGGGTACCCCGGCAACTCAAGATCAAGCTGCTGGCCGCTGCCTACCCGCTGTTTCCTGACGACAAGCGCAAGGGCATTTTCATGTGGCATCACGGACGCTGCGGCAGTACCGTGCTGGGCGGCATGCTCAAGCAGCACCCCAACATCCGCTGGCGCGGTGAAGTCTATGAACCCTACGCCGAAGCCGGCATCCCGCGGCCGAATTTTCGCGATGACATCCGGTATGCGCAGCTCGAATGCGGTCCCAAGATCCCGGGGATCGAGCTCAAGGGGCTGCCGAGTCAGCATTTGCCCACCCTCGGCGTTTCGCTTGGCCAATTCATGGAGGTGGTCCGCGATTACGGTTTTTCCCACTGCATTTTTCTGGATCGCCGCAACACCCTGCGCAAGCTGATCTCGGTGCAGATCGTCGATCAGGGGCTGCGCACGACCTACCATGCGAAAGACCAGGATGCCGATTTGAAAGGGCGCTTGCATATCGACCTGCAGCGGGTGCGGATCCAGGGCAAGTATGCGCCGCTGCTGGAGATGATCCGGCATATCGACGAGGAGACCGAAAAAGCCCGCCATCTGGTTCGCGGCTATTTCGATTTTCTGCCGCTCTATTACGAAGACCATATCGAATCGGACCCGAGAGTGGCCTATCGGGAAATCCTCGCGCATTTGCAGCTGCCACAATATGACGCGCAAGTCACCCTGAAGCGGATCAACGTCAAGTCGCTGCAGGAGCTGGTCGAGAATTACCGCGAAGTGGAAGACCTGCTCGCCGGAACGAAATACGAATGGATGCTGACGGCCTGAACGCAGTCGAGCGGCTACCCGAATCCCATGCAATCAGCCCATTTCACTGCGGCCTCACGTAGACCATGCTGACACCCCTCCCCGGAATCGTAATAGCCACAGGCCATTTCAGGGACCGTGGCGCACCTGACGGCGCAGACGTGACGCCGGGACACCATACAGTACACACCGGCCTGGGCAACTGGCTCTCGGCCCGAGTGACGTCCCGACATGCGCCGTCGCACACGTTCGCAGCACACGACACCGGCGTCAACGTGCTGATCGAAGGCGAGCTGACCCACATCGAGGGCGAGGCATCGCCCCAGGATTCGGCTGCGCATGCCGTCCTGACGCTCTACCTCGAGTCGGGACTGGAATGTCTCACCCGGCTGCGCGGTTCCTATACTGGGCTCATTCTCGACCCCCGCACCAACCAGGCCCATCTGTTCAATGACCGGCGCGCCAGCCGCCCACTGTTCTACCGCGAGGCTGCCGGCCCCTCCCTGTTGAGCGGGCCGGAAGTGGCCCTGCTGGCCGGTGCTGCGCCCACGTTGCAGGAAATCGATCCGGTGGCGGTGTGTGAATTCCTGATCTTCGCCAGCTATTACAACGACAGAACGCTGTTCCCAGCCATCCGGAATCTGCCGCCTGCTTCGGTAATGAGTCTGGGGCCGGGCGCGATGAGTTTGCGGCGCTACTGGCATATCCACATCGACCCCGACAAAAAGCCCGGCAACGAGGACGACTGGGTGAAGGAAGCGCTGTCCCTGTTCAACCAGTCCACCCACAGGCTGCTGGCGCATGCGACGCGTCCGTTTCTGTATCTGAGCGGAGGGGTCGATTCCCGCATGATCCTGGGAAGCCTGAGAGAAAACGGCTATGTCATTCCGGCCGTGACCTACGGCACCGAGGCGGGTGACGACGCCCCGATTGCGCGCCAGCTTGCCGAACACTGTGGCATGCCGTTCACCTATTTTCCGATGTCCACGGACGACCCGCAGGGGCATTTCCTCGACGCGGCGTTGCGTGCAGACTGCCGCGCGGAAACGGTCGACACGCCAGCGCTGGGGGTGTTGCAGGAGCAACTGGCGGCCTCATTCGGCCTGTTCATCCAGGGCGACAAGAGCTTTTACGGGCATCATGCCGCCACCGCCGACGAGGCCTTTCTGCAGGCAGGCCTGTTGTCCTTCGCCCAGGCCGTCCGCCTGGGCGACATGCTCGATCCTGCGGTGTTTCGTGACAGCCGACGCAGCATCGAACGCACCCTGCACGACCTGCTGCCGGCCGGCCCGGCCCTCGATCCTGCGGATCTGCGCGATCAGGTGTATTACGAAGCACGGCTGGCCAACCGCCAGAACGCATTCACTGCCGCCAACCTGCGCCTGTTCGAACAGGCGCGGCCATGGCTCGACGAAGACCTGGTGGATTTCCTCTTTTCCATGCCGGGCACCCTGCGCACGGGCAACCGCCTGGGCCGGAAAATGCTGGAAATGGGCCACCCCGACCTCGCCGCGATACCGTTTGCCCAAAAGGATTCGATTCCGCAGGCGCACACGTACCGGCAGTCCATACCGGCCAACCCGGCGCTGGGCGAATTCATCCGCGCCCAGTTCAACGAACGGCTCGACCCCCGCCTGGCAGCCCTGTTCAGACCCGGCAGCCTGGCGCTGCTGACCGACAGCCTGCTGACTGGCAAGGCCTATCCCGTCCCGCAGACCCACTGGTGGCAGGCCCTTCCCGGCATGTGGCGGGTCAACGCCCGGCGTTACCATGGCGATCGCATCCATCCAGTCAGCATCATGTTGCGATTGATGCAGATCAATTTGTATCTCAATGCGATGACCCAGGATCGCGCCCATCACTGACCCCACCGACCCAGCCACCATGTCCCGACTTGTTTTCGCTTTCTGCACCTACAACCGCGCCGACCGACTGGAAAAGCTGGTCGCTGCCATGCGCACGCAGACCTGTCCGGTTCCGTTCGAGATCCTGGCGATCAACAACAACAGCAGCGACAACACTGCCAAGGTGCTGGCGCAGCTGGCCAAGCTGCCTGGCCCCAGCCTGCGCTGGGTGACCGAACCGGTCCAAGGCATTGTTGCCGCGCGCAATCGCGGCATTGCCGAAGCGCTGGACAGCGACATCCTGGTCTACATCGATGACGACGAAATTCCCCTGCCGGGACTGATCGAGGCTGCTGCCGATGCGATCCTGAACGAGGGTGCCGAATGCGCCGGCGGCCGCGTGGAAATGGACTTCAGCACGATTCCACGGCCGGCCTGGCTCGAGGATGAACTGCTGGGCTTCCTGGCAGCGGTCGACCACGGGCCGGACGCCTTCTGGATCCAGGACGCCCGCACCCCGATCTGGACGGCCAATGTCGCCTACGACATGCGGCTGTTCCGCGACAATCCGGAACTGCGTTTCGACAAGCGCTTCGACCGGGTCGGCAATGTGGTGGGGGGCGGATCGGATGCCGTCATGTTCCGCACGCTGCTGGAACGCAAGGCCCGCATCCGCTACCGTCCTGAAATGGCTGTTTTACATGACGTGGAAGCTTGGCGGCTGGCGCGCAGCTATTTCCTCAAACTGCATTACCGCGCCGGCCTGCGCCATGGTAAACACAAACTCCCCACGTATTCAAAAACCGTTCTTGGCATGCCGCCTTTCCTTGTCGCTCAGTTTGTCCGACAAACCGCCAAAGCCATCGGCATGCAACTCACCGGCCGACCCGGCGCGCTGCGACAGGGCATGAATGCAACCCATGCACTCGGCAGCTTGATCGGATATCGCTCCCGGCCGTGACTGCGCTCACCATTCTGATCTGCACCCATAACCGTTCCGATCTGCTGGAACGGGTCCTGGCCTCGCTCAACGCGGCTAGACGCCCTGCCATGCCCGTACAAATCCTGGTGGCCGCCAACGCCTGCATCGACGATACTGTCGAGCGCATGCAGGCGTATCAGATTCATCAGGCGGCGAAAGACTGGCTACCGCTGCGACTGATCGAAGTCCCCACCCCGGGCAAGTCGCATGCCCTCAACCGCGCCATTCCCGAAATCGACACTGAGCTCACCGCTTTTGTCGACGACGACCACCGGGTCGATGAAAACTATCTGGTTGCGATCGAACAAGCCACCGCCACCTGGCCCGATGCGGGCCTGTACTGCGGCCGCATCCTGCCCGACTGGGACGGCAGCGAACCCGCATGGGTGCATGACGATGGTCCCTACCGGATCTACCCGTTGCCGGTACCGCGCTATGATCAGACGAACACGCCGAAGACGATCACCGCCGAAGAAGGTCCCATTCCGGGCGGCGGCAACCTGGTGGTGCGACGCGAGGTATTCGGGCTTGCCGGCGAGTTTTCCACCGAGCTGGGGCCGCACGGCCACGACCTCGGCGGCGGCGAGGACAGCGAATATGTGCTGCGCGCGATGCATCGCGGCGTGCGATGCCAGTACACCCCGGATATGGTGCAGCATCATTACGTCGACACCGAGCGGCTTCGACTCGGCTACCTGCTGAAGAAAAGCTTTCAGCGCACCCGCTCCACCTCGCGTATCCACGGCAACGGCCGGGTGCCGCTGTTCATGTGGCGCAAGCTGGCGGAATACGGCTTCCACGGCCTGTTCAGCCTGTCCTGGGCACGGCGCCGTTTTTACTGGATACGGACAGCCGCCGCATTGGGCGAGGTGCAGGGCCGGCGCGAGTCGGGTTATCGCGGCCGCGGACTCAGCCTGCCGCCCGACCGCGGCATGCTGGGCATCGAAGTCCTGGCCCTGCTCACGGTTACCAGCGGCCTGATCGCCTGGTATGCCGCCGGCGATGCGCGCTGGGCCGGCATCCTGCCCGCAATGGGCGTGGCCGGCCTGGGGGCGGTGGCGCTGCTTGCCAAATCGCTGCTCGATTTTTCGCAGACTGGGCCGCGCATGCGTGAAGAAGTGCTCACCCATTACCGGCGCTATACCCTGTTTGCGCTGGCACGCCTGACTGCCTGGGCATTCGCGCTGATGCTGTTCACGGGCGGCGCAGGTGTGTTGCTGTATTTCATGCTCAACACCGCGCTCGGCGCGACCTGGTCGACGGGGCTCGCCTTCATTGCGGCCCTCATCGGCGTACTCGGCGCCTTCGCGCTGCAGTTCGTCCGCAAGTTGCGTCACAACCCGGGCCTGCTGGTTGCCTCCATGCACTACCGCATGAGCCGGCTCTACCGGCTATGGCAAGCGATGACCCCGGCCTTGATCGAGAGCCTGCAAGGGGGTGCGATGGGGCTTGCCGGGCTGCTGTTCGCGGCCGCGAGCTGGAAACTGGCGGAAGCGGGACATGTCGGGCATCTGATGGCGCTGTGGGCCGCAACGTTGTTTTTTGCCTGTGCCGTGGTCTGGGCGGGCTGGCAACCTCAGGCACGCGTGCCACGCAAGCGGCCGGTGCGTGCCGCCGATGCCCCGCCCAACATTCTGATGATCGGTTCGGACACACTGCGTGCCGACCGTCTGGGTGCGTTCGGCTACCGTCGCGCACTGACGCCCAACATCGATGGACTGGCGGCAGCCGGCACGCTGTTTGCCAACTGCTATGTGCCCTGCGCGCGTACCGCGCCGAGTCTGATCTCGATGCTGACCGGCACCTGGCCGCATACCCACGGCATTCGCGACAATTTCGTCGACGACGCCAGCACCCGGCTGAAGGTGGATGCGCTTCCCACGCTGCTGAAGCAGGCCGGTTACCGCACGGCTGCACTTTCGGACTGGTGCGGCGCCGACATGGGCAAGTTTTCGTTCGGCTTCGACTACACCGACCTGCCGGAAGACCAGTGGAACCTGAAATACCTGATCCGCCAGGGCCCCAAGGACCTGCGTCTGTATGTCTCGCTGTTCACCCACAACCGGTTGGGCCGCCTGCTGCTGCCCGAACTGTACTACCTGGGCGGTGTGCCACTGACGCAGCCGCTGGGCCGCCGCGCACGACGGCTGGTATCGCGTCTGGCCGAAGGTGTCGAACCGTTTTTCCTCAACGTCTTCTATTCCACCACGCATCCGCCATTCGCATCGGAATGGCCGTGGTACACGCGTTTTGCCGAACCGGCCTATGCGGGCGAATCCAAGTTCGCGATGGCACGGCTCACCGACCCGTTCGAAATCATCCGCCGTCAGGGCGCACCCAAGGAAGAATTCGACCTCGACCAGATCATCGATCTGTACGACGGTTGCGTGGCCGAGTTCGACGACGAGGTGGGAAAAATGCTGGCGCATCTCGAGCGCTGCGGACTGGCCGACAACACCCTTGTCGTCGTCTATTCGGACCACGGCATGGAGTTCTTCGAACACGACACCTGGGGCCAGGGCAACTCCGCCGTGGGCGAAGCCAGCCCGCGCATTCCGCTCGTGATCCTCGACCCACGCCAGGCGGCGCACGGCCGGGTGGACACGGTCGTGCGTTCGATCGACATCGCCCCCACCCTGCTCGAACTCGCCGGCCTGCCGGCGGTTCCGGCGATGGACGGGATTTCGCTTGCGGGGTGTCTGGCCGCCGATCGAACCTGCCCCGAGCTCGATGCGTTCAACGAAACCGGCGTCTGGGTCGCCAACATTCCTGGCTTGCCCGACGATCACCTGCGTTACCCTGATCTGCTGGAACTGCTGGAAGTGCCGGATCGGGCCAGCGGCACCTTGGCAACCAAAACGAAATACCGCGAAATCATTCTCGACGCGAAGGACAGGATGATCCGGCGTGGGCAGTGGAAGCTGGTGTGCCAGCCCCTGACATCGGGCTATTCATTGCGACTGTTCGATTTGCAAAACGACCCTGCCTGTCAGCTGGATGTAGCGGATGCATACCCCGAGATCAGGCTTGCGCTCTGGACACAGTTGCAGGGGTTTATCGGGCAAGACCCCGCCCCCACTTCACATGCATAAACCAAAAATCTGTTTCTTTACCAACAGCTGCGGCGACTGGGGGGGGGCGAGTCGCGTGCTGTATACCAACCTGTGGCAACTCGACACCGCCAGACTGGCACCCATTCTGGTACTGCCTTGCTCGGGGCCGATCGAACCTGAACTGAAAGCGCACGGTTTGCGCTACGAGGTATGGTCCGCCTTTACCGAACCGGGCTCGCCTGTCGCCTATGCGCGCGCGCTGTGGAAGGCGTGGCGTTTTTTTCGTCGCGAGCAGGTCGACGTCATCCATGTCAATGGATCGAATTTCTGGCGTCCGGCCGAGTTACTCGCAGCGCGGCTGGCCGGCATCCCCATCCTGGCGCACTACCATGTCATCAACCACAAACCTGCACCGGCAATGCGCTGGTGCCGCGCAGCCATTGCCGTATCCCGCTATACGGCGGATCAGTCCGGCCCACCGACGCTGGCCAAGCCGGTGATCTACAATCCGATCAGCCTCGAGCGCTTCGATGCCGGGCACAGCCTGCGCGCCGAACTCGCATTGGCCGAGTCCGATGTGGTCGTCGCTTTTCTCGGGCAAATTCGGGAATTCAAGGGCGTGGCTGATTTCATCGCCATGGCAAGAAAAATTACGGCCCCGAATGCGCGCTTCCTGATCGCGGGGGAATGCCGCAACCCGGACAAATTCCCCGGCAGCTACAGCCCGGACGATCTGGTGCGACTCGCGGAGGGCGACCCGCGCATCCGCTACATCGGATATCGCAAGGATGTTGAAAACATCTACCACACGGCCGACATTGTGGTGGTGCCCTCGCGCTGGCAGGAGCCGCTTGGTCTGATCAATCTGGAGGCGGGGGCCTGCCGCAAACCGGTCGTTGCCACCCGGGTCGGCGGGATCCCCGAAGTTATCGAGGAAGGCGTCAATGGCTATCTGGTTGAGCCGGGCGATGTCGACAGGATGGCCGACCGGGTTGCATCCCTGATCGCCGATCCGACCCTGCGTAGCCGGATGGGCGACGCCGGCCGTTCGCTGGTGGAGCAAAACTACACCAGCCTGCCGATCAGGGCGTTCGAGAAGCTGCTTCTGGATTACGCCCGGGCTTGATTCATGCCTACTCGGGCGGGCAAAAGCGGCAGTAGGGATTCGTCGGGGTGCCGATGACGGGCTGCGGGGCGTCCGTTGCTGCGCCGACCGGTTCCGCTACGGCGGGGGCGGCCTGCGCGGGCGCGGCCTCATCGACGGCTTCCGGTGTTTGCGTCACCTCCGCGGGGGGCAACGCGGCAGGCTCGGGCGCCTGGATGGCGATGGGTTCGGGAAAGGGTTTTTTACCGCCCAGTTCCAGATAGCGCCGCTGCAGCGCGGTCGAATCCGGTACGTGGCGCAGGCCCTGGGTAATGGCTTCCAGCGCGCGCGCGGGCGACTTGCCGGCCACATTCAGGTCGGCGAGCTGGAGGTAGGGCTTCACCATCTTGGGATTGATGGACAGGGCCTTGTTGTAGTCGTTGACAGCCTCGCCCGGCCGGCCCATCAACCGCAACACTTCGCCACGGTGGCTATAGAGCTCGGCCCTCAGCGCAAAATCCGGCTTTTCGGCCTTCGCCATGTAATTGAAGTTATTCAGCGCGCTCTGCAGATAGAAACCGCGATCCTTTGCATTGCGTGAACCCCAGTAGCGGTTCATGAAATTCAGTCCCGCGCAGAAGTGATGCACGTCAATATAGTTCGAGCCGATCTGGTCACGCCACGACTTCCATTCCGGCGACGTGGGCGGGAAATTCCATTTGACCTGGCAATAGGGCGGCATCCGCTGCATTTCTGCAGCATTGGGTTTGTAACTGTAATCAGCGGCGCCTGCATGCACACTGAATGCACTGACTGCGATTCCCCAGAGCAGATTTTTCCACGTCATATCCTGTTCCTCGCCAAAATTTCCTGTCGCGTCGTCTGAGCGACCTGCTCCCATGCAAATCGGGCATGTACCCGGTCCAGCCCGGCCGCGCCCAGTGCACGCATCTGCTCCGGCTGCGTGAGCAACTGACGCATGCCCTCTGTGATCTCGGTCACATCGGTTCCGTTCACCCGAATGCCGGTCCGTTCGTGCAGCACCGCCGATCCCGTGCCCCCTGCTTCGCCAGCCAGGCTCGGCTTGCCGCACGCGGCCGCCTCGATGAATACCATGCCAAAGCCCTCATTGTCGCCGTCGATATCCCGGTTGGGCATGGCAAACACGTCACAGGCATTCATCCAGCGCGGCAGGTCGGCCTCGCTCACCGCGCCTATCCGGTGGACGACATCCCGTACATTATGTTCCGCGATCAGGTTATCCAGGTAGTCAGCGTCTTCACCGATGCCCGCGATGACGTAGCGCACTGCGATGCCCTCTGCATGCAGTTGAGCCACGGCACGGACCATCTGGTCGAAACCCTTGCGGCGCGACAGGCGGCCCACCGAAAACACCAGCTTTTCATCCGGGCGAATGCCGAGCCCTTCACGCAGGCCGCTGACATCCAGCCCGGGCATGAACACCGATACGTCGACGCCCGGATAAATCACCGTGATGCGCATTGCGTCGACACCCATGTCGAGCAGCGTATCGCGCGTATGTTCGCTGTTGGCAATCACACGGTCGGCATGACACAGGGCAAAGCGCATCGCCTTGTATTTGCCGCCGCGCCCCCAGGTGGTCAGTTCTTCGCCATGCGCGTAGATCACGACCGGGCGAAACGTCAGGCGCGCCACAGCCCAGGCCACCAGCCCTTCGGGCAGTGCACGGAAGGCATGGATGGCGTCGAAGCGATGACTGAGCGCCAGCGCCATCGACTTGACGAAAAAGCGCGCGTACATCGCCAGCGATTCCGGGCGCAGCCAGGGCACGCGCTTCAGATTCAGGCGATGGATGGTATTGGGGTGGATGGCGTCGACCGCCTGCGCGCCCGGCACGTCGGCGGTGACGATATGAATCTCCTTGCCGCCCAGGCGCTTGTAGACTTCGGCCGCCCACACGGCGGTGCCGCCCTTGGTGGGGAGAAAGAGTTCGGTGAGGACGAGGAGGCGGTTCATGGATATCGGTTTAATGCGCTGGCTGGATCGCCGCGACCCTTGGGGCCTCGTGATGACGGGATAGGCGTCGTTGCGAGCGAAGCGAAGCAATCCACAGGCCTTGGCTGTTCATCGCACGTCACCCCCGGAGCATCGACAACACGGTGCGCAGATTTTGCCAGTTGGGCCGTTCAACCAGTGAAGGCAGCACGGCCGTGACTGCGGCGGCGCGCTGGCCGCTTTTGCTGAGCGCGCAGCCGAGGTTATAGCGGGCGTTGGCTCGCCGCTCCGCCACGCCGGCCCGCACGGCGGCGGGAAAGTTTTCTGCCAGCCGCGCCAGATCGGTCAGCGTGCGCACGTTTTCGCGCTGCGCCGCCACCGGATCGCGCCGGGTCGCACTGCCGCCGTGGATCACGTAGACGCCGAGGCTTTGGCACACCACGCCGATGCGGCGACTGCTCGCCACCAGCCGGGTAAGAAAGTGCACGTCCTCGCAGACCTTGAATCCGGTGGGGTAGCCGCCCAGTTCGACGAAGCGCGCGCGCGGCACCGACAGCGTATGGGTATCGCCGAAATGGTCGGCGACGAAGGCGGCAATCTCGGCTGGGGTTTCGATCACCACCCGTGCCGCTCCCGCGGCTTTGGCACGCATCATGCGGCCCGATTCGTGCTGCGCCATTGAGGTGCCAAGCAATTTTCCGGCATCGTCGCGGTATTCGTAGTCACCAGTCAGGCAGTCCAGCGGCGCGCCCTCGGCGATCCATTCGGCATGCAGCCGGATGCGGTCGGGCGCATACCAGTCATCGGCATCCAGAAACGCCAGCCAGTCGCCAGTGGCCGCCGCGGCACCAGCGTTACGCGCGACCGAAACGCCGCTGTTTTTTTGCTGAAGCAGTCGCACCGTTTCGCCAAACTGGCGAGCGACGTCGGCGGTGGCATCGGTCGAACCGTCATCGACGACGAGGATTTCGTGCGCCGGCCAGCTTTGCGCGCGCACCGACTCGATCGCGCGCGCCAACGTGGCGGCAGCGTTGAAAGCGGGAATGACGACCGAGAAGCGCGGGTTCATGCGCGCGCCCCCAGCAGGGCCAGCGGCAGCGCAAGGCCGCTGAGCTGTGCAATCCGGCGAAAGCGCGGGATCTCGTCCAGCCGTGCGCGCCAGGCGGAAAGCCGCAGTTTGAGACGGGTTTCGAACCAGTCCGGGTCGCGCTGCCGTATCGCGCGCGCAAGGTCGAGCGGCGTGACAAAGCGCAGGTCGGGACGGTGGGCGAGCGCCTCGCGCAGGCCGGCCTCGAGCGTGGCCAGGCTGGCGTCCGGCGCCTGCAGGAAATTGAAACGGTGGGTTTCGGCCAGGCAGGCGCGGCCCTGCCGGGTGCGGGTGCTCAGCCCGTCGACCAGGCGCTGCGACGCATGGCCCAGCGCGGGTTCGAAATAGACATCGCGCACCAAATAGGTTTGGCCGGCAAGTGAACGCTCACCTGTCAGCATGGCGGTATCGACGCAGCCGGGTTGGCCGGCCGCCGTGCGGCAGGTGGCGCGGCGGCCGGGCGTGATGACGGCCTCGACCCCAACCTGCGCCCAGGCGGCTTCGACCGCCTCGGTCCAGACAAAGGTGGTGGCGACGGCCACCTGCGGCGCGCTGCCGAACAGGGTTTGATAGGTGTGCGCTTCGGCGGCGACAGCCTGCTGGATCGCATCCGCCGGCAGCACGCGCGACGGCAGGACGGACGCATCGACCCAGCGGCTTTGCAGCGGCGAGGGCAGACCCTCGGTCGTGGCGGGTGCGGGCGCGGTGAGCCAGTCGCACACGGCGCTGTCGCGCTGCGCCGCATTCATCAGCGCTGGCGGCCAGTAGTGGCATTGGCCGTGCAGCTGCGGCGCGAACACGCCGGCGGCGATGCCCGACTGCATGGCGGCGCGCACGCCGTCGAAGCGGGCATCGGTCAGTGGCAACGCATGGTATTCGCTGCAGCCAGACGCGGCGATGCGCGGGCCGTCGGGGACTTCCAGGATCACGCCCAGGGTCATGATCGCCGGCCGGCCGCTGCGGTCGCGGATGCCTTGCAGCACGGCGCACAGGCGGGCCAATGCCTCGGCCTGCGCCAAGGGACCTGCGCCCCAGTCGTCGCTTTCGATGACCAGCACCGGATGGCGCAGCACCGGCTCGCGCCAGCGCGCCGCGAGCGGCCGGGAAAAGGCCAGCAGCACGCTGGCCCAGAGCAGCAGCAATGCAGCGAGCGCGAGCGCCAGTGCTGCCATCAATACCCCATCCGGGCGGCGACGTCCGCCACCTGCGGCAGCACGCGTTCGATTTTTTCCCGATTGCGGCCGTCCTTCCATTTGTCGAGGCGGATTTCGGAGAAGGCGTTGTAGGGGATGTCGAGCACGTCGGCGCAATGCGCCTGCAGGCGGGCGTCGAAGTCGAGACCGCAGCCTTCAAATACCCGGCGGAAGGTGGCAACCGGGTCGCGCAGAAAGTCTTCGTAGAACACCTCGACCCATTGCCCGGCGGGAATATGCGCCTTTGCATCGAGGATGGCCTGGTTGATCGCCGTGTACTGGAAGGCGGCGACGTCTTCGACCGGTGCATTCAGATAATTGCGCCAGCCGTCGGCCAGAAAGAAGCACCACTGGGTCAGCGTGCCGTTTTCCAGTGCCACCTGGGCCGGTAGGTCGTTCGACCAGGTGGCGAATTCGTCGGGCTTACGCCAGCCCTCGATCAGCGAATTGAGGTTGTCGCCGGGGCTGCGCTTGACGAAGACGAATATCGCATCGGGGAACAGCGCCTGCAGATAGGGCACACACAGCCCGTTCTGGTTGTTCTTGTCGACCCAGCGATGCCGGCCGGTCCCGCTGTAAAAATACCGGCTGACAGTGTCACGGTCGGCCGCGCTGGCGTCATTCGCATCCAGCGCATGCGTGTCCCAATGCTTGTCGGACAGGGGATGCAACGCCGTCCAGTAATCGTGGGTTTCACGCTGCAGGGTGCCGAGCGCGCGCGACTCGGACAGGGTCTTGTAGACCAGCGTGGTGCCGGCGCGGGAGCAGCCGACGACAATGACGGGACGCTGTGCGGGGGGACGCGTAAGCGACCAGCGCATGCTGCGCGCACCGTGCTGCAGGCGACGTGCATACCAGGCAAGGGTCTTGCCGACTTTGGTGAGGAATGCGTTCAACGGGCGGGGCTTTCTGACTTTATGCCGGTCCGGGCGAACATACAGGATTCGTGCCAAGGGGCAGGCTCGTTTATATTGGCGGACATTATCCCGCATCACACCGACACAACACACCATGGATGGCATTTTTGGCTGGCTGGGCGACCACGGCGCGCATCAGGATCTGATCCGGCATATGGGCGACGCAGCCCATCTCTCGCAGGAAAGCACCCCGCACACGCACAGCACCCCCCAGCTGGGCATGGCGGCCGCTTCGCGCTTCGGCAAGGCGGCCCTCCATGTGGAAAACGGGCTGGCCGTCGCGTTGAACGGGCGCCCGCGCTTTCTTGACGACGACCTGTCCGCGCTTGCGCAGCAGCAGAATCCGGCCACGGCGGCGGCGCACGGCTGGCTGCGTCATGGCGAAAAGCTGCCGGCGCGGATGCACGGCAGCTTCGCCCTCGTCGTGCTGGAGCCGCAGAAAAAAGCCGCTTTCCTGGCGCTCGACCGCGTCGGCGCCGAGCGCCTGTGCTTCGCGAGGCACGCTGGGCACCTGGCATTCGGCAGCAGCGCGCAAAGCGTGGCGTCCCACCCCGCCGTGGGCCATGTCATCGACCCGCAGGCCATTTACGACTACCTCTATTTCCACACCATTCCGGCGCCGCGCAGCCTTTATCAGGGCGTGAAGAAGCTGTTGCCGGGCCAGTATGCCGTGTTGCGCAACGGCCGCCTCGACACCGGCTTTTATTGGCAGGCCGACTACAGTCCGGTGGACGCCGGCTTTGCACGCCACCGCGCCGACTTCCGCGACACACTGACGCAGGCGGTGCGCGATGCCGACGCAGCGGCCACTGCGGCGTTCCTTTCCGGCGGCACCGACAGCTCGACCGTGGTCGGCGCGCTCACCGCCGCGCGCGGTGGGCCGGTCGACACCTTTTCAATCGGCTTCGACGCCGCCGGCTTCGACGAGATGGAATACGCACGCTGCGCAGTCGAGCGCTACGGCTGCAACAGCCACGAGTACTACCTGAAGCCGGCCGACATCGTGACGGCGATTCCTGTCATCGCGCGCGAATACGACGAGCCGTTCGGCAATGCTTCGGCGGTACCGACCTATTTCTGTGCCAAAACCGCACGTGAAGCCGGATTCGCAAACATGTTTGCCGGTGACGGTGGCGACGAGATCTTCGGCGGCAACGTGCGCTACGCCAAGCAGGGCCTTTTCGAGGTGTATGGCCGCCTGCCCGCCCCGCTGCGCCGCGGCCTGATCGAGCCGATCGCAAACCTGCCAGGCCTTTCGGACAGGTTTCCGCTGTCCAAGCTGAAAAGCTACGTCACCCAGGCCCGGGTCGGGCTGCCGCTGCGGCTGGAAAGCTACAACTTCCTGCACCGCACGCCGCTCGACCAGATTTTTTCCGCGGATGTCATCGGGGCCGTCGACCCCGCGACGACCGATGCCGCGTTGACCGAGGTGTATCAGCGTACTGCGTCGGACCACTACATCAACCGCATGATGCACCTGGACCTGAAGTTCACGCTGGCCGACAACGACCTGCGCAAGGTGGGCACCATGACCGAGGCGGCCGGAATCGAAGTGCATTACCCGCTGCTCGACGACCGCATGGTGGCCTTCGCCAACCATCTGCCGGTCGACTACAAGGTGCGCGGGCAGACACTGCGCTGGTTTTTCAAGGAAGCGCTCACCGACCTGCTGCCGGAAAAGATCATCAACAAGAGCAAGCACGGCTTCGGTTTGCCGTTCGGCGTGTGGAGCAACGAATATACCCCGCTCGGCGACCTCGTCGGCGACAGTCTGTCGGATTTCAAGAAACGTGGCTGGATCCAGCCGGCCTACCTCGACCACATGCTCGCCATGCAGCGCGGGCCGCATGCCAGCTACTACGGGGTGATGATCTGGGTCGTGATGATGCTGGAGCAGTGGCTGAAAGCCAACGAACACGACTAAGGCAGCTTGACCTTGACCACATTGGACAGCCGACTCAGGTTTCTGTCTGCATCCCAGGCGCAGATGGCCACGTAGTAGGTGCCGGCGGGCAGGATTTCGAGCCCGGGCTGTTGCGGGGCGCCGAACCAGTGATGCGGGCGCAGTTCCCGGATCGTGAAGGTTTCGGTTTTACCAGGGGACGCCGGCACGGGTTCTCCTGCCACATGCTCGGCCATCCAGAAGGCGTTGACCTGGTGCCAGTCGGGGTGGGCGCGTTCGACGTTCTTCGATTCGGTGCCCGCTTCGCCGGGACCGATCGTGGTTTTCGGTCGCTTGCCGCCGGAGCGGGACAGGATCAGGTCCTCGGCCTTCTGCACGATGCGCACCTTGTCGGCGTCCCGCCGCGGATGGTCGGTGGGCGCAAACTCGACAATGGGCTTGTCGCTGTATTTGACGAAATACCGTTCGGCACGGCCCGTCGGGCCATCGTCCCGCGGGCTGGTCCAGCTCAGCGCGATGCCCGAACGGTCGGCGCGGGTCACGCGCAAATCGGTGATCGACTCCGGCGGCCGGGACGAGTGCTTGGCCATGTTTTCGCGCTCCCAGTGTCCCGTCTGCAGGAACACGTCCTGCGTCCAGGTGTCCGTGCGCGATTGTTCGAAATTCCGGTAGCGCTCGGCGACATCGGGCCAGCCGGTGTAATGATAGAGAATCGGCCACGCCTGGATCAGCCAGTCCTGGCGCTGCGGGGTCAGTGTGGCGCCCCTGTCCTTGCCATGTCCCAGCGGCCTGTTGGGCATGCCGGTGCGATTGTTGATCATGCCCAGTCGTGGGTAATAGAGCACATGGCGGCTGAAATAATCGGCCTGTCCCCAAATGCCGTCGAGGATGCGCTCATCGTCATAGGTCTTGTAAGCCTCGTGCAGCGCGATCGTCCCCATCGCCTCCATCCAGCTCTGCGAGACGGACGCCCGCACCGGCTTCCCTCGCCCGAATATCCCGCCATCCTCCCCGGCGGCCGGATCGTTCCAACTCGTCAACTGGCCGTGGCGATGGCGCAGCAGCGCGAGCGCCCGGCGGATCTGCCAGCGGGCAAACGCGTCGTATACCGGGCTGCCGGTGGCGTGGTAACCAGTGAGATTGGTGAACAGCATCCAGGCATACACGCGACTGTAGTGACCGCGCCGCATGGCGTCAGGGTCGCGCTCGAACAGGTCGGTCACGGCAAGCGGCTGCATCTTGCCATCGAATAGGTGACGGTGCTGGAAGTTGATATCCCAGTTGACGAAGCCATGGATGGCATCCAGCGCACGCACGTCGCCAATCAGGTAGTAGTACTCGAACAGCCGGAACAGCGCATAGTGTTCCATGTCCGGCAGTGCCTTGTAGGCGTTGAGGTAACTGCGTCCACCGCGGTACCTGCGCACCTCGCCTTGCGGCGTCTTCTCGGTATAGGTCTGCTCGCTGCGCCACAGGTAGACGTCCTTGGGGCCGAAGGCGGTCAGCCGGTTCCACGCGTTCAGCGCGCGGTCGACTGCGCGGTAGCGGTCAGCGCCGCTGCCGAACTGGATGACGTTATCGCGATATGCCCAGCCGGGGTTGTGTGCGATGCTCCAGCGGCTGATGGCCAGATTGCGTTCCAGGTCGGACAACTTGCCGCTACGCAGAAAGCTCAGCCAGCCCGAGCTCTGGCTGTCGTGGTGGCCGCCGGAATTGTAGCTGCGGCTTTCTCCATGGTTGCCGATGCCGACACTGGGCGGCATCCAGTGGTCGTCGGAATCGGCGCCGCGGGTGGGCTTGCCTGGTTCGCGTGCCATTTCGAAATACCAGTTTCCGGCATCGGAATACCAGGCCGGCGGGGCGCGCGCAAACAGCGGGTACTCGAAGGCTTCGGCCACGTCCTGCACCCGGGCCTGCTGCGCATTTCCCAGATGAAAGTAATACAGGACATCGTGCAGACTGCGCTCGCCGATATCCAGATCGTACGCAGGACGCTCCTCACCGGCGTGGCCCGGGCTGTCGGCCTGCACCTGCACGCTGAGTTGCGTGGGCGATAGGCGGATCGCGCGCGGCGCCTGTTCCCACAGATAACGCACGGCGACTGCCACGCCTTTCTCCCCATCGGAGATATCGAGAAAACGTCCGCGCTTTCCGGCAGCCCGGGGAGTGGCGACGGTGCCATCCGATCCCACACCGACGGCGTAGCCGCCTTCCTGGACCACTTGGCGGCCAAATTTTTTCTCGCTGCGGCCGGCGTGCTGAACCAGCCAACCTGTCTGCCGCGCCGCCAGTGGAAAAGACGCCACGGCAGGCGCCTCCTGCTGCGCCATCACGCCGCCTCCGCTGACCACCGCACCCGGACCCAGCGTCAGGCTGTGATTGAGGCTGGCCTCGCGAAACAGATGGTTCCATTGCGGCTGCTCGCGGTCGGCATTCTCCACTGCATACTCAACCTTGATGTAGCTCTGGCCGCGGTAGAAATGCAGGCGCACGGTGTAGTCGTAGAGCCCATCCTTGAGGATGCCGGCCCCGCGGATGGCGGGCAGATGCCGCCCACGCAGCACGACCACGCTGCGCAGCGGCGCCGCCATTTCCACGGCGGCCTCACGCGGCGGGCCTCCCCGGTAGGTGGCCTCGGCGATGCTTACGGTTTCGAGGCTGCGCAATTTTTGCCAGCCATGCGTGTTCCAGGTCGGACCGCGAAAACGCTCCATCCGGTTCACCGCTCCCGAGCGCAGCGCCGGCCCATCGTTGTCACCGGCTTTCATCACCTGCTTGCCGCCGACGCTGACCGACTGCAGCAGGCTGCCGTCACGTCGCGAAATCGAAGTGACCAGCCCGCCCGTGTCCACGGTGATGGTCTGTTCCGTCTCGGTGATGCGGATCGGTGCCGTCACCGGCTGAGCCGGACGGTCATTGCGCAGGTACAGCGTGACCTCGCCATTGGCCGGCATGTCGACTTGAAAGTCAAGCAGCACCCAGCGCAGCGAATTGTCGCGTGCGCCGTATCGGCTGAGCGGCGTGAACTGGACCGGGATCTCGCGTCCCGACGCATCGGTCAGACGCAATTGCGCGACCTTGTCCGCCACGCCCACGGGCAAGGGCACGCCGGAGCTGACGGGCCAGTCACGGCGCGCCACGCCCGAATTGTCCCGGATCTGGAGCGGCACGCTGAAGACGCCGTCGCGCCATGCGTAGGCACGGCTGGCGCTGTCCGGCGCAGCCAGGGCCGGGATACTGAAAAAAGGCAGCAGGACCAGCAACAGCATGCGCAGCAGCATTATTCGGCCTCCAGGATTTTGGCCCCGATCTGGCGCCGGCCCGATGCCTCTTCCTGCTCGAATACGAGCAGGAATTGCCGGTTCCCGGCCGCCAGCGCGGGATGGGCGATGCGGTGCGGCGATTCATGCAGCACCGGCCAGTCGGGCGCCTTGTCGATGCGCAGGCCGGCGGGCGTGAGGCGCGATCCCAGCAGTCGGTTGCGGTCGCTAGGCTGACCGGAATAGGCTTCGCGCGCCACGGTCAGATACAGCCCCAGGCCAAAGGCGGCCGCCACCGGTCCGTCGACCGACGCGCTGGCATCGTGCAGCGCGATCATCTGCGACGTGTCCCAACCGGACCACCCACGCGCTTGTTCGGGATTGGGATTTTTGAGCGCAGCCGCCCGGTCGGCGCCAAACAACGCGGCTGTCGCCACCCGGTTGCCGCGTCCGGCGATGCCCCAGCCGGTATACAGCGCGGCGGACCCGCCATCACCGGCGAACTGTCCGCCACTCCGTCCCAGCGCGACGGCCGGCGCGCGCTGCACGTCCAGCACCGCCGGCCTGCCCTTTTGAATGGCAAGGCGAGCGAAATGCCGCGTAATCGTGCCGGCCACCCCGCCGGATTGCGACCATCCTTTTTCGTCGTTCCAGGACAACAGCCAGTGGCCGCCGGTCCGGACCAGTGCAAGCGTCCCGCCTGTGAGCGCCGCGCCGCGGAAGGCCAGCGGCGTGACACTGACGGTACCCCGGGTCGCCGGCACCAGGGCCGCCTGCACCGTGTAGTATCGATCGTAGTGCTGCCACACCACCAGGAAACCGTTGTCCGCGGGCGCAAGCGCCGGACTGGCCTGATTCTGCACGCCCCCCGCGATCAGGAAGCCGTTCGGCTCCAGCACCGTGCCGTCCGCGTTTACCCGCGCGCCGTAGACATCCCAGTCGCGGCCATTTCTGAGGTCGTGCCACACCACCAAAAAACGGCCGGCGGCATACGCCACCCGGGGCTGCTCCTGGCTGGCGGCGAGGCTGCCGATGACGACGGGCTGGCGGTCCAGCACGCGGCCTCTGGAATCGACACGCGCAGCGAGAATGTCCGCGTACTGGCTGGCATGGTAAAGCCGGCCCTGCTGCCACACCACCAGATAGACGCCCTTGCCGTCCCAGGCAACCGCCGGATTCAACTGCGAACGCGTATCGGCCGGCGTCGGCATGATGGCAAAGGTCGGGCCCACGGAAAGCGCCGGCGCGGCGAAGGCGCGGCCCCCTAGCAGGACCACCAAGCTGACCGCCATCCAGGTATGCCGGACACTCACGGCCCGCTCCCCGCATCGCGCTGCAACCGGAACGCTCGGGTGCCCAGCAAGCCCTCGCCGTCGACCCACTGGGTCATCCCGGACCAGTGATTCAACGAACCGTAGAGCCGCCCCTGCGCGTCGCGGCCGATCAGGTGGCTTACCATCAGGATGGTCAGGTCGCCATCCGGTTTGAGCTTGCCGCTCGCAGTTGGTTTGACGACGGCGGGGCCGCGGC
>CAZUVC010000031.1:0-41779 GCA_964623745.1 uncultured Thiobacillus sp.
GAGCAGATGAGGGATGTGCTTGATTGAGGCGTCCGAAATACCCGGGTCAGTTCAGACACCATTTCTTCTCTAGTGATCTAATCGAACGCCAGATTCAGATACGTCTTGAATCGCAAAAGTGGTTTAGAAAATTATGCTTCTGTCACCTTGACCTCAGGAGCGAGCCAGACGCCTTAAGAAACCTTCACGTGACCCAGCATTGATCCAGCCCGTGGCGATTGTCTTGCTGAGCTCGCTATTCACCCGGCCACGATGGATGTGAGAGGGCGAGGCTGGAAAGATCAGCAGCTTGCCCCGCTCCGCCGCCTCGTGATGCTGTTGCCAGTGGAATTCCGTGCCGGCCTCGTCCACCGAATTGCAGTAGAGGATCCAGGCCAGCACGCGGTGCACCGGCTCGGTGGCTTCGTTGCTAATCGTCCAGTCGCAGTGCCACTGACGGAAACCCTCGCCGGGCGCGTAACGCTGCAGGTTAAACACCGGCATCACAAACAACTCCTGGTCCGGGCAGACCTGTCGGAACAGCGGTCGCTCCTGCAGGTAGCGCTCAAGGCCTGCTGAGACACCTCGCACGATCAGATCTGCAAGTGCGAATGCCTCGGGATCTGAACGGCTGAACGCCACGAGGCTGATGTCCGTCGATACCTTGGCAGGCTCCGCGTCACGGCCGCCAGAACCGAAGGCGATGCCCGGCCGCTGCAGATCGTGTCGCCGGTCAAAGAAATCCATGACGCCATCAGCAACCGCCTCGAAGCCGGCATTGTGGTAGCGACCGATCAGTTGCATGCCCGGGGCTCCTTCCAGAAGATGGCGATCACGGCATCCCCCCGTTGCCAGTGAAAAGCGCCCAAAGCGCCACGAGGAGCGGTTTCATGCCGTATTGAATCCTGTTAATAAACATCGCTTTCGCCTTTTTTCTGAACCGACCACTGATCCGCGCAAATGGGGTCACCATTGCCTCCTCGCGTTGGCGCTGCCCGCAAATCTTCTGCACAATGCCGCTTTTGCATGACAGGAGTTCCGCATGGCTTCGGGACAAATCCACATCGCCATCTTGAACCCCGGCGTCGAGATCACGCCGCTGCGGCTGCGTGGCTGGCTACAGAAAGAGGCTGCGGTGATCAACAACCGCGCGAACCCGGGCGACGGAGCAATTTTAAGGCTGTTTCTCACCAAGCAGCTGCGCTACGGCCTGCCTGGCAAGAAGCTCGACGCGATCCTGCAGGCGCTGACCGAAAAATATCCTGCCGTTTTGCGTATCGAGGTTCGGTTGATCGACGCGCCGCTGACCGCCGACGAAATGGAGGAACAGACCCGCGTCGCCAACGCCGATCTTCAGAAATTCTTGCAGCGTGCGGAGGAATACGCCAAACGCAAGCAGGCCGAGGTATTGGATAACACGCGGCCCGCGCCGATCCAGTGGCATACGCTAAAAAACGCGCTAGATTGAGCGAATGGAAGTGCGACGGACCAGGCCCACTTCAAAGCGACTAAAGGAGTCAGCGTCGAATAGCATTGCCGCCAGAATTCAATGTCTACAGAGTGCCCCGAACTCCGCTGCCCGTCGAACCTGGCACGTCGGGTGAACGAACCAAAGCCAATGGAGTCTGGTCATTTGATTGCCCGATCATTCAACCAACCTCGTCCATCCAATCACACCATGAAAATGACACGCTTCGCAAAACCTGCCCTTTCCCTGGCCATGATCATCGGACTGTTCACCTCGACTGCGTGGTCCGCGCCGGCGGTGCCGGTCATCGACGTGTACAAGAGCCCGACGTGCGGCTGCTGCGTCAAGTGGATCGACCATCTCAAGGAAAACGGCTTCACGGTGCGCAGCCACGACACCCAGGACGTGGCGCAGCACAAGCAGCGCCTGGGCGTTCCGGCCGCTTACGGCTCCTGCCACACAGCGGTGATCGGCGGCTATGTCATCGAGGGCCACGTGCCCGCCCGGGACATCAAGCGCCTGCTGAAGGAAAAACCGCAGGCACGCGGCTTGACCGTACCCGGCATGCCGATCGGCTCGCCCGGCATGGAGCAGGGCAGCCACAAGGATGCGTACGAGGTGATCCTGCTGGACAAGAACGGCGCCCCGCGGGTGTATTCGCGATATTGAGCGTCCGGGTAAAACACCCGCTGCATCAGAACCATTTTCTCGCTGGTCGAGCCCCCTTCGCCCCCCGGTTTCGGCGCCCCGTAGCAGAAGCTCGACTTCGAGACGCAGCGTTTCGACACGACCCGCAATCGCCAACGGGCCAACCATGACGGGCTTTCAATGGGCTTTGCCCGGTGGCGTCTCGTCGCGCTTTAACGGAGAAACCTCATCCCATGTTCAAAGGCATCTTGATCGAGAAGGACGATGCGGGTTACCGCGCCGCGCTGACGGACCTCGACGAGGGACGCTTGCCCGAGGGCGATGTAACGGTGCGGGTCAGCCATTCGACACTCAACTACAAGGACGCGCTGGCGATCACCGGAAAGGGGCCGGTGGTGCGCACGTTTCCGATGGTGCCCGGCATCGATCTGGCCGGCACGGTGGCGCACTCGACGCACCCCGATTACAAGGCGGGCGACGCGGTGATCCTGAATGGCTGGGGGGTGGGCGAAACGCACTGGGGTGGCCTCGCGCAGACGGCGCGCGTGAACGGCAACTGGCTGGTGCCGCTGCCGGCGCAGTTCACGCCGCAGCAGGCGATGGCCATTGGCACCGCAGGCTATACGGCGATGCTGTGCGTGCTGGCGCTGGAGCGGCATGGCGTGACACCCGCCCACGGGGAGATTCTGGTAACCGGCGCGGCCGGCGGCGTGGGCAGCGTGGCGACGGCGGTGCTGACCCGGCTGGGTTACCGCGTGGTCGCGGTGAGCGGCCGGCCGGCGGAGACCGACTATCTCAAGCGCCTGGGTGCGGTGGAGGTGCTGGACCGTGCGACGTTCGCGACGCCCGGCAAGCCCCTGGGCCGCGAGCGCTGGGCCGGCGCGGTGGACGTGGTCGGCAGCCACACGCTGGCGAACGTCTGCGCGACGACCCGATATCGCGGCGTGGTCACGGCCTGCGGGCTGGCGGGCGGCATGGATTTTCCGGCCACCGTCGCGCCGTTCATCCTGCGCGGCGTAACGCTGGTCGGCATCGACAGCGTGATGTGCCCCCGGCCCGAGCGGCTCGAAGCCTGGCGACGACTGGCCAGCGATCTCGATGTCGCAAAGCTGGCCACGATCAGCCAGGAAGTCGGCCTCTCAGACGTGCTGCCCCTCGCCTCGAAGCTGCTCAACGGCGAGGTGCGGGGCCGGGTGATCGTGGACGTCAACCGCTGACGTTTTCGTTCGCGCGTCCCACAGGCTGTCCGCACCAAAACTCATGGGCGCCGCTGTAAACTTCAGCCCCATGCAAACCCTTTTTTCCCTGATCGAAACCCCCTTCCCTCCCGATTTCAGCGCCCTGTACCAGAAGCTGGGCATCGTGGCGGAGCGCTTCGACACGGCCCGCAATCTCCATCGGGCCTTGCAGAAGCAGCCGCCCAATTTCTTCGTCGGCGAGTTCGTCTACGGCTGGGGCAACAACTACGCGGGCGCCAACGTCTCCAATCTGGACGTCACGATCCGGACGCTGCAACGCTTTGCGCCGCAGGCGAAGGTCATCGTGTTCATGCATCCGCGTGAAGAAGACCATATCGGAAAGCTGCTGGAGCTGTTTCCCATCCATGCCGTGTTGGCCTACCCGGTGAGCGAGCCGGCAATGCAGGCGGCCTTGCAGCCGCCGGCGTGAATCCGCTCAGCCGGGCATTTCGATCAACTGCACGATGAGCCCGGGTCGTGAGTCCGCCAGCTGCCGCCGGCGTGTGTTTCTCAGCGCTGGTTGACGCCGAACCGCCCGGGGCCCATGACCATCAGTGCGATCGCGGTGAACAGGAACATGCCCTGCAATTCCAGCGCCCAGCCGCCCGTTTGGGTGAGGCTGGTGAGTTCGCCGGTGTGGGCAAGCGCGATGGCAAAGAGCATGTTGATGGCGATGAGGGCGGCGCCGATGCGCGCATAGAAGCCGATAATGAGCAGCAGCGGCCCCACCACTTCACCTACGTAGACGCCGTAGGCGACAAAAGCGGGCATGCCCATGCCGGTCACCATGCCCTCGATCGGCTCGATGCCGTGGGTGAGCTTGGCAATGCCGTGAAGCAGGATCAGGATTCCAAGGGTCAGACGCAAAATCAGTTTGCCGGTGTCGTTCAAATCATTGTGCATCGCGATGCTCCTCCTGGTTGGGACTTCGGTTGTGCATGCGGACATTCGACATCCGCGCTCACTGAGTCTAGCCAATGGAATGGCTCCGTACAGCGGGCCCGGCTGGACACATTGGGGATACTATCCCGTGCAGCATCCTGTGTCCCTTCTGTCAGCTTCCTGAAATGAAACCCGTATTGCATGACTCGCCCTGTTATTTCCCCCACTGAGGGAGCCGCCCAGTCCATGCGCATTACGCCCTTCCAGGCGCTCGCCTGTCCGCTGGATGGCACGCCCCTGCAGTGCACGGGTTCCGCCTGGGCCTGCGCGTCCGGCCACAGTTTCGACATCGCCAGCCAGGGCTACACCAACCTGTTGCCGGTGCAGCACAAGCGCTCGCGCGATCCGGGCGACAGCAAGGAGATGGTGGCGGCGCGGCGGCGTTTCCTCACGGCCGGCTTTTACCAGCCGATTGCCGCTGCGGTGAGCCGGGCGGTGCTGGCCGATCTGCCGGCTGACGCACACATCAGCTGCCTCGATGCCGGCTGCGGTGAGGGCTACTACCTGCGCCAGCTGGCCGCAGCGGTGGGGGACGAACAGACACTGGCGCTGCTGGGGCTGGATATTTCCAAATGGGCGGTGCTGTCGGCGGCGAAGCAGGACAGGCGCCCCAGCTGGGTGGTAGGCAGCAACGCCAACCTGCCGGTGCTGCCGGGCACGCTGAATCGGGTGCTGTGCATGTTCGGCTTCCCGGTGTATGCGGAGTTTGCGCGGGTGCTTAAGCCGGGCGGCCTGCTGGTGCAGGTCGATGCCGGGCCCGATCATCTGCGCGAACTGCGCGAGATCATCTACCCCAGCCTCAAGCCGGAACGCCCGGCCGACCTGCAAACCCCGACAGGTTTCAGCCGCCTGCCAACAGACACGCTCCGTTTTTCGATTGAGCTCACGAGCGCCGAGCAGATTGCCGACCTGCTGGCGATGACGCCGCATCTCTTCCGCGCCAGTGCCGAGGGCCGCGCGGCGGCTGCGGGGTTGACGGCGCTGTCGCTCAGCGTGGATGTACGCCTGACGTGTTTTGTACGGGGATCGGGCTAGAAAAATCGCAACACCCAACCAGCAAGAACATCAGCGCAACGGGGCCGGGTATTGCCGAATGGATGGACGGCTCTTTTTGATTCGGGCCCCTTGGCGACTCAGGACGGTGTGGTTCCTGAGTGCAGTTGCCGGCGACGCATCAAACCAAAACCGGCCAGCCCTATTCCGATCAAGGCGAGCGATGCCGGCTCCGGAACGGGATTCGGGCCGGGGCCGGGGTCTGGGTCGGGATCCGATAGCACTGCAGTGAAGCCGATGTTGTTGAAGTCCACTTGCCCGTTCGTACCCGTAAGCAGGGCATTCACATATTGGACGTTGGATGGGAAGTTCAGCGCGTAGTCCTCGGCAAAGAGCGGGTCGCTGTCGCTACCGGTCGCGTTTCCGAGCAGCGGCTGAACGTTGAGCAAGCCGACCTGGCTATAGGAGCTGTCATAGAAGGTGAAGACGATGTCGTCTACGTCATAGGCCTCGGAATGGTAGTTCCAGAAATGCAGGGTGGTGAGGTCGTACTCGACGCCGAAATCGAAATCCAGTTCGAGATGGCCGCCACTCACCCAGACATGCGTCGACTGGTTGTGCAGTTCGCTGGCAACCGCGGAAGGCGCATCGATGATGTTTGCGAGTGACGGCGCCAGGGATACATTCGCGAAGGGATTGCTGGCTCCGTGGCTCGCGCCCAGGGCAACCGTGATGTTCTGGTCATTGAGATAGACCGGGGCGGCATGCGCCGCGCCCAGGGTGGCAATGACGAGACAAGACGCCATCATGCCGACGCCACGGAGTTTGCCTACAGGCAAGGTTGGGTGCATTTGCATTGTTGCCTCCTCTAATCATGAGCATGCGCACTTCACTGCGCATCAACCCTGTTACAAGGAATCGGACGTCGACCTGCAGTCAAGGTCAGCCTGTCGTGTCTTGAATTGCGAGTGAGCCCGCCGATCCGATGAGCAGCCCTCAAATCACCCGCCTCAAACTATCAAGCATCAGCTATGCCACCTGATAGTCCGTTTGTAGAAAACTATTTTTCAACAAATGATTATCGGTTTTTATTCAGGTTCGGGATTGGGCCCAAACAGTAAAACTGTAAACTTTTCCGACACTTGCGCTGCCTGCTCCGGCTTTTCCCCGCCGCCGCCCGGCACCCTCCCGTATCCCCTTGCCTTGATTGAATCAGCGTGGCGGTTCGGCTGACGTGCTTTGAACGGAATTCGCGCCAGACCTGAAGCACGTCACAGCCCTTTCGACAAGACACCGCAGTTCCTGACGCGGCTGTCCTATCAGCCGTGCTTTTGATCGCCACGGGCCCGGAAACGATATTGGACAAAAGTATTTTTGCCGCCTATACAAATCAGGACAAACAAGCGTGACTGGAGGTGACGAAATGAAACACCTGCGCGGTTTTCTGTTCACTTTTCTGGTTGACGCCGCCTTGATCGGTGGTTTGCTGTTGCTTGCCAGTCCAGCCCACGCGAGCACACCTGCCCCGGATATCTCCCTGTCGGACAGCCAGGCGGACGCCATCATTCAATCCGCATCGCCGTCAGCATTCGCGCAGTTGCTCGGCCCGTTCCAGCCCACGAACCCGTTGGAAAAGGCCATCCTGGCCACCGCCTTACTCGATATCGAAGGCAAGCTGCTGTACAAAAGCGCGATGGCGGGCGACCCGGCCGCACGCGCACGCCGGCGGGAGATTGCCAATCTCGTCAATGCCTACGAGGCGCAATATGCCTCGCTGCGTGAGACCGGCACGCCGTTTGGCTATCAGTGGCGGGTGCTGAGCGGACAACTACAAAGCGCGCAAGCCGAGAATCTGCTCCCGCCCATCCGTACCCTTTACGAAGCCAAATACGGCGAACGCGACGCCGCTGGCCGGCAGCAGGCCGCGCAGTTCCTTGCTTCCGACAAGGCGGCTTACGAGCACAACCAGCAAATGCGGGAAGCCCAGGCAAAAGCCGCCAAGCAGTCTGCCGCCGCCTGCGGGCCGGCAGCGGATGGCACCCGATTCGATCCGAACGACATCAACCAGTCGCTGCGCTGGTGGATCGCACGCACGCGCGAGGTTGGCAAGGCGCAAAGCAGCGGCAATCAGATGCGGGTCAATGCCGCCCAGCAGCAGTTCAGAAGGCACCTTGCCTGCCTGGTCAACCAGCGCGTCAAGTACACCTTCCGTGTCCAGCGTCACCCCATCAGCGCAGACCCTCCGCCGATCAGCGCGCAAGGCGTCCAGGTCGGCATCTACCACAAAGACAAAGCCGATGGCGGCGTGATCGTGGTAGGCGCCGAACATGATGCCCGCGGGGTGACGCACAGAGACTCGGCACCCATCATGCTGCGTGCCGGCCAGCAGATCGACGCTACCGTCCTGCCCAAACTCAGCATGAACAGCACGCTCGTGGCATCGGCGCGCATCGCCAAGACGGGGTGGCGCGGTGCGACGGCCTTGCGTCCACCGACATTGATCCTGTTTGTCACTGACTTGAAAGTCGAACAGGTCAGGCCATGATGGACTCCCATTCTGGTGCAGGTCGATATCGGGCCCGATCATCTGCACGAGATCATCTACCCCAGCGTAAAGCCGGAATGTCCGGCTGACGTGTTTTGAACGAGGCCCGGGCTCGCAATACCGCGACGAAGGCCGGACAGGTTGATCAGGCGTTTGTTGACGCCCTGCTCCACTGGACAGGCAACGCTGCGCAGCTATTCTTGAGCGAACCGTCCGCAAACCGGGGAGCAACAAACATGAAAGCGATTGTGATGCACGCGCCCGGCGCGCCGCAGGTTCTTCGCCTGGCCGACGTGCCGACTCCACAGATCACCCATGACTCCGATCTGCTGGTGCGCCTCAAGGCGGCCGGGGTCAACCCCATCGACACCAAGCTGCGCGCGCGTGGCACCTATTATCCCGAGCGCATGCCCGCCATCCTCGGCTGCGACGGCGCGGGCGTGGTCGAGGCGGTCGGCGCCGGCGTGAGCCGCTTCAAGCCCGGCGACGCCGTCTATTTTTGCAACGGCGGCATCGGCGGTCATCCCGGCAGCTATGCCGAATACGCGCTGGTGAATGCGCAGTTCGCGGCGCGCAAGCCGGCCAGCCTGGACTTCAACCAGGCCGCCGCCGCGCCACTGGTGCTCATCACCGCGTGGGAAGCCCTGCATGATCGCGCCCGGATGACCGCCGGCCAGACCGTGCTGATCCATGCCGGTTCGGGCGGCGTGGGCCACGTCGCCATCCAGCTGGCCAAGGCGGCGGGCTGCCGCGTGCTCACCACCGTCGGCTCCGCGAGCAAGGCCGCGTTCGCCAGGCAGCTCGGTGCCGACGAAGCCATCCCCTACCGCGATACCGATTTCGTCCAGGCCGTGCTGAACCTGACCCAGGGCCAGGGCGCTGACATCGTCTTCGATACCGTCGGCAACGCCACGTTCACCCAGAGCTTTGCGGCCGTCCGCCCCTACGGCGATCTGGTCACCCTGCTGCAGCCCGACCCCAACACCGACTGGAAGACCGCCCGCCTGCGCAACCTGCGCGTCAGCCAGGAACTGATGCTCTCCCCCATGTACTTCGGCTGGACCGATGCGCAGCAACACCAGGCTTGGATACTCGAACAGTGTGCAGCGCTGTTCGACGCAGGCACGCTGCGTATTCACGTCGACAGGATCCTGCCGCTTGCCAAGGCCGCGGAGGCACACCGCTTGATCGAAGCCGGCGCGCTCACTGGCAAGGTGGTTCTGGCCATCGACTGAGCAACACACCATCCATGTTCTATCCTGCCGTGTGGAGGTTTGGTTCAACCCAATGGAAGGAGCGCGCGCATGGCCGTCACCAACACGCAGTCAGGGACCAATGTTCAAGAGGTTGCGGAGGGGATCTACCGCATCAATACGCCGGTCGCCATTCCCGGCGCGGGCGGATTTACATTCAACCAGTACCTCATCGCGGGTGACGAACCGCTGATTTTCCATACCGGGCCACGACGCATGTTTCCGCTGGTGCGCGAGGGGGTGGCAAGCGTGATGCCGGTGGAAAAGCTGCGCTACATTGCCTTTTCACACATCGAAGCGGACGAATGCGGCTCGCTCAACGAATGGCTCGCAGTGGCCCCGCAGGCCTCGCCGCTGTGCGGCGCGGTAGCGGCGATGGTATCCGTTTCCGACCTGGCCGACCGCCCGCCCCGCGCACTCGCCGACGGTGAGACACTCTCGCTGGGAAACCATACGGTGCGGTGGCTCGATGCACCGCACCTGCCACACGGCTGGGAATGCGGTTATCTGGTGGAAGCGCACACCAAAACGCTGCTGTGCGGCGACCTCTTCACGCAGCCCGGTGCCGATCTTCCGGCCGTCACCGAGTCGGACATTCTGGGTCCGAGCGAGGCGTTCCGTCAGGCGATGGACTATTTTTCGCACACCACGCATGCCGGCCCGTTGCTGGAGAAACTGGCTTCGACCGAACCGGCAACACTCGCGTGCATGCACGGCAGCGCATGGCATGGCGACGGTGCCGGGCTGTTGCGCGCGCTGGCCGGTGAGTGGGTTCGATAAGCTGAGTCAAAGGGACGTCTGGCCTGGCCCCGTTGATTTCCGCTTGACCTTCCCATGATAGGAAGGTCTACGGTACGGGCACCCTTTCAGACTGGGAGCCTCAGCATGAATCACGCACACCCCACCCCTCATCACGCACATTCGGGCCACCCGGTCAGTAGCGAGTCGTTGAACTACACGGCGTTGGTCGCCACACTTCACTGCCTGCTTGGATGTGCCGTCGGCGAAGTGGCCGGCCTGCTCATCGGCACCGCCCTCGGCTGGAGCAACGCTGCGACCATCGGGCTGGCCATCACCCTGGCGTTCATCACAGGCTTCGCCTTCACAGCCTTGCCCTTCCTGCGGCGGGGCTATGCGGTCAAGGCCGCGCTACGCATCGCCCTGGTCGCCGACACTGCGTCGATCACGATCATGGAGCTCGTCGACAATTCACTGATGCTTGCCATTCCCGGCGCGATGGATGCGCCCATCGACTCTCTGTTTTTCTGGAGCAGCATGGCGGTGGCGCTCGCTGTCGCCGGTATCGTGGCGTATCCGATGAATCGCTGGCTGATCGCCAGGGGCAAGGGCCATGCCGTCGCACACGCCTATCACTGAGAAGAACCCACCTTTTACCCGCTTCCGTCGGTCGTCCTATCGGCTTGGGCTATACGCTGGTTACCTCCCCTTCACTCAGCCGCTCCAGACTTCCGTGTCGGATTTCTTTACATAATCCCATCAGAAAATCGCGAGAGACGGGTTTAGTAGCTTGTTTTTTTGGACATATCCGCACCGCTGCCGAGATGGCATGACTGGTGCTTAACAGGGTGCTGTCGGTAGCGATAATAATAAAGCGGATTCCACAACCTCATGTCCCATGTTCATTTTTGGAAAGAATCCGCCATGCAAACTGTCAGCAATAAACACAGCGTGAGAGCGCTGATGCCTGCCTTCACCCTGCTTCTGATGGGGCTCTTTTCGAACGCGGCACAAGCGCTTCTGCTTCAAATCGACTCCACACGTAGCGAAATCCGCTCTGTCCCGTCGTTCATCCTGTTTTGCACGGCTGATCAATCCGGTGAAGTGGTTTGCCCGGAGCCATCCCAGCGACCGCCTCAGAAATTTACGCTGACGGGCAACATCGATGTCAGCGTGATTCACGAGCATTTTGATTTCGGTGCGGAATACCCTGTCGTCGACAGAGAGTTGTTGTATTTGAAAATGATGAACCTTTCCACTGACGCGCTGGCTCAAGGTTTTTACCTGGACGTCGACTTGGGACTTCTGAATGGAGAGACATTCGAAACGCGGAGCGATCCGTGTTTCTTGTTCGTTGGCCCCGGATCGTGTAGCGGATGGGTAATTGGAGGACCCAGCGACTCGCAGGGAACATGGGACGGGCGCACTCTCAACTGGAGTGGCTACAGGGCGCCATATTTCGACTTCGTCACTTTCACGAACATCGACGGTTTCAATTACACGATCGTCGCGACAGCCGTTCCGGAACCCGGAACCCTGTCGCTCCTGCTCCTGATGTTACCGCTCATGTTTTTCGGGATGAAAAGACAAGGCATATTTGCGCTGCGTGGAATCAAACGCTAACGCTTCGGCAACGTTCCCTGGAGTCGATCGTTGTTGCAGGTGTCGCAGCGTATCCGGTGGATCGTTGCTGATTGCCATGAGCAAGTGCGTCGCGCACGCGCATCACTGAGGTCGTTCGACGCATAGTCCCGCTATGGGCTTGACTCGATTTGATTCCCCAGAACACGTTCCCAACCCAGCCCCATTCGCTGCGCGTTCAACCCCCGTCTACCCGCTGGCCTGCGCCTTTTTCCACGCTGCCGGCGGCATGCCGACCATGCGTTTGAATGCGCGCGAAAACGCCGCTTCGGATTCGTAGCCCACTTCTTGCGCCACGGTCGCCACGGTGCGGTTCGATTCCCGCAGCAGCCGGCTGCCGAGCTGGATGCGCCAGTTGGCCAGGTAGTGCATCGGCGGATCGCCCAGGTATTGCACGAAGCGCTCATGCAGCGCGGAACGCGACAAGCCGACTTCGCGGGCGAGATCGTCGACCGTCCAGTCGCGATCCGGATGCTCGTGCATGCGTTCGAGCGCCTTGCCGACGAAACGGTCGCGCAGGCCGGCAAGCCAGCCGGTCGCGTCCTCGGGCAGGTTGTCGAGATAGCGGCGCGCGGCATCGACGAACATCATCTCGGCGAGCCGTTCGAGCACGGCGTCGCCGCCGGGCCGCGGGCTGTTGGACTCGACGACCGCCTGCTCGATCACGCGAGCGGCCCAACCGCTGGCGCGTTCTGCCGGCAGATGCAGGACGCGCGGCAGCGCCGCGATCAGGGGATTGAACGGCCGCAGGTCGCAGCCGAGGAAACCGCATATGGCAATCATGTCTGCCGCTTCGACGGGCAGCGGTGAGCCGGGCTCAACCACGCCGTGATGAAAGGCAATCGGCATGGGCTTGGGAACGTTGCGTGTGGAAAAAACCCATTCGGCGGTCCGGCGCAGCGGCTCGATGCCCGGTGCGCTCGACAGGACGTGGCGATCGCCCTGCGGGAACATCACGATGTCACCGGCGGCCAGCTTCACCGGCGGCTCGCCCGAAACCGCGGCCCAGCCATTGCCCTTGGCAATCATGTGGTACTCGATGACGTGTTCGCAGCCGGGCATCACCGCCCCGGCGATCTCGCGGGCCGGCGGCGCCTCCGTAGACCACGGGTCGCTGCAACTCACGTAATAGAACACCGCACCGCGCACGCGCACCGCGCGCAGCAGATCGGAAAGTGTGTCTCGGCTCATGAGCATGGCCCTTTTGGCGGAGGTTCGATCAAGCCGCGTGGACGCGCAATCAAGGCGCCCACGAATCCCGGACGATCGAGCATATTCGCGCGACGCAGAGTGAAGTGTCAATCAGGCATCTTCATAACAATGGGGGCGCTGACTGAACGGCGGCAAGGCAGGGAAACCTCCACTGCGCATGCCATGGCCGGGATCAAGACGCCAACCACTGTGAAGGAGATAGATCATGCGATGCATAACCACACATCCCTGGGCGGCCCTGCTGGTGGCCGCCGCGATCGGGCTGGCCACGCCCCTGGCGCAGGCCGACGCGGTCACCGACTGGAACACCCGGGCCGGCGATATCGTGGCTGCTGGCAAGCTGCCGCCCCACCCGTCCTATCGGGCGATGGCGATCGTGCAGATGGCGGTGTACGAAGCCGTCAACGCCATCACCCGACGCTATCCGCAGGGGCAGCTGAAGCCCGCCGATTCCCGCGCCTCGGTCGACGCGGCGGTCGCGGAAGCCAACCGCACCGTGCTGTCGAAGCTGGTGCCCGGGCAGCAGGCCGCGATCGACAACGCCTATCAGGCGGCCTTGTCATCCATCCCGGACGACAAGGCCAAAGCCGCCGGGCTCGACATGGGCCGGAAGGCGGCGATTGCCGTGCTGGCATGGCGCGCTGACGATGGCGCCACCGCGTCAGAAAGCTACCGGCCGCTGACGTCTCCGGGACGCTATGTGCCCACCGTCATTCCGGCCGCGCCCCAGTGGCCGCTGCGCAAGACCTGGGTGATGGCGAGCGCCGACCAGTTTCGCCCGGGCCCGCCCCCCAGCCTGACGAGCGAACACTGGGCACGCGACTTCAACGAGATCAAGGTCATCGGCGCGCGAAACAGCACGCAGCGAAGCGCGGAGCAGTCGGAGATCGCGCGCTTCTGGGAAGCCACTGGTCCGGCGATCTACTTTCCGCTTGCACGTTCGGTCGCCAATGCGCCAGGCCGGGACCTCACGCAGAACGCCCGTCTGCTCGCCATCGCCGGCGTGACCATGGACGACGCGCTGACCGCCGTCATGGATGCCAAGTATCAGTACAACTTCTGGCGGCCGGTCACCGCGATTCGCAATGGCGACACCGACGGCAACGAGGCCACGGAGCGTTCGTCGTCGTGGCTGCCCTTGGTCGATACGCCCATGCATCCCGAGTACCCGTGTGCCCACTGCGCGTTGGCCGGCAGCCTGGGCGCAGTGCTGAAACAGGAAATCGGCGCCGGCCCGGTGCCGATGCTGACGACGACCAGCGTCACCGCCAAGGGCGCAGCGCGCAGTTGGACCCGGGTCGATGACTTCGTGCAGGAAGTGGCGAACGCGCGCATCTACGACGGCGTGCATTTCCGCACCTCGACCGAAGTCGGCACCGAGCTGGGTCGAAAAATCGGCGAGCTGGCAGCCGGCAGGTATGCCACCGCGCACAAGTAGGCCGAACGAACGCCGGCCCCAACCCATTGAACAAGGAGCGTCATCATGAAAACAACGCAAGGCAACATCGTGGTGGACGTCCGACAGGCGCTGAGCACGCAATCCGGCGACGCGCTGGTGGATGCTCTCGGCACGCTGCAGGGCGTCAGCCGGGCATGGGTGAGTCCAAGGACATCGCGTCTGGTGCTGGTGGACTTCGACGCCAGGCAGATCGACACGCAGCACATCCTGCGCAGCGTCGTGCATCGCGGATTCGATGCGCGTCTGGTGGGCATGTGATCGCCCTCCACCCGGCAGGTTTTATTCATTCATCATCAGGAGAATCAACATGAACATGCAACTGGATGTATGCACCCCGACCAGCTCCGCCCGGGCCCCCGCTCCCGTCCCGGGCCAGGTCGATTTCACTGCAATCAAGCAGCGCCAGCATGCCATCTGGGGCAGCGGCGATTATGCGATCGTCGGCACCACGCTGCAGATCGTCGGCGAACAGCTGGCTGAGGCCGTGGACCTGCGCGCCGGCGAACAGGTGCTCGACGTGGCCGCAGGCAATGGCAATGCCACGCTGGCGGCGGCACGCCGCTTTGCGCACGTGACCTCGACCGACTATGTGCCGGAACTGCTCGAGAAAGGCGCCGAGCGCGCCCGCGCCAACGGCCTGGATGCCCGCTTCCAGGAAGCCGATGCGGAAGCCCTGCCGTTTGACGACAGCACGTTCGATGTGGCGCTGTCCACGTTCGGCGTGATGTTTGCACCCGACCAGGCCAGTGCGGCGCGGGAGCTGACGCGCGTGGTCCGCAGCGGCGGCCGCATCGGCCTGGCGAGCTGGACCCCCGAGGGTTTTCTGGGCGACCTGTTTCGCCTGATTGCCGCCTATGTTCCGCCCCCACCTGGGCTGCAATCGCCGATGCTGTGGGGAACCGAGCCGCGCATCGTCGAGCTGTTCGGGCCGGACGCCACCGCCATACATTGCGAACGACGCCGCTTCAATTTCCGCTATCAGTCGGCGGCGCACTGGATCGAGGTGTTCCGCAATTTCTACGGACCGATCTACAAGGTGTACGCCGCGCTCGATCCCGATCGGCAGGCGCGCCTGACTGCGGACATCAACGCGCTGCTGGAACGCCGCAACGTCGGCGGGACGCACTCGCTGGTTGTTCCGAGCGAATACCTGGAAGTCGTGATCACACGGAAGTAGCTCGAGCACGGGATTGCGGGACGGGCCTGTCCCGCAATCCCCTCTCGGCACACCCATACAGGAGGCCACATGAACACACCTGAACACACCCACACCCCACGCGAACAGCAGGCGCTGGCGCTCTTCAAGCGGCACGTCGCCGCCTTCACGTCCGGCAATCTCGATGCGGTATTGAACGACTTTGGCGAGCATTCGGTGGTGATCACGCCCGAGGGCGTATTCGAAGGCCCGCAGCAGATCCGCGCGCTGTATGGCGGCCTGCTGGCTGAATTCGGCAGCATCGACCGCGGCGACTCACCCGGGCTCAGCATCGATAAGCTACATGTCCGGCACGACACGATTTTCATCGCGTGGCACGCCGAGTCGCTCCACCACGTCTATCCTTTCGGGACCGACACCTTCATCTGCAACGGCGACACGTTTGTCCGGCAATCCATTGCGTTCAGCGCACCACGCCCCAGGAATGGCGAGGCCGACGGATCGCATCTCAGTCTTGCAGCGTACGAAATGTGATCGAGTAGCGCAGTGCGCTCACTGGCGGGATGCTGTGCTCCCACAGCGTCCGCGCCGGGCCGCTCAGGAGATAGACGGAGCGCGGCGCAACCGTCAGATTGATTCGCGCCCAGGTGTCGTCCGCCGCCCGCCTGAAGCGGAACACGCAGGGAGCGAGCAGCGATATGCCGACAATCTGACCGTACACCAGCTTGTCGCGGTGCCAACCGATCCCGGTGCCCGAACTGTATTCCGTGACGAGCGTCTGCTGCAGCGCCTCCGGCGCCAGTGTGGCGAACGCGGCAACGCTCGCGCGGAGGTCGAGCAGGAAATCGGGGATGGGCGCGGCCTTGCCAAGCTGGCGTCCGGCAAAGTCATATCGCCAGCCGAAGGACACCACGCGGCGCTTGCCGGTATAGCCGTGGAATTCAAATGCACGGAAGGGCAATTCGCGCACCTGCGCAAGGAGAGCCGCTTCGTCAGCCGCGTCCAGAAACCCGGGCTGGTAGCGAAACCCTTCGGGGTACTCCGGCTCCGGCCGGGGTGCTTCAGCAGTGCTGAAAAGCTCGGACTGCGCTGCCATGTTGTGACAGCCGGAAGCGCGCGGGAATCACCTGCATCCCACCGACTCCGGCCGGAACGGTCGGCGTGCGAAATGCAGATTAATTCGTGCCGGTTCGTTCTTCCGCCCGTTCTTCTGCGGGTGTCTGGATGTCGATCGTCGGGACAGTGATTTCCTTTTTCTCCGTTCCGACCTCGACCTCACCCACATCGACGTCATACTTCGGCACCTGGCCGCCCTTCACCTCGACCTCGGGCAACTCGCCTTCCTGGGTTTTTTGGACGTCGCAGGCCGCCACGCCAAAGGCGATGGCGGGCACAAGAATCAATGCGGTCGCGTATTTCATTTCTGTCCTCCACTGGATTGGTTGTCAACGGCGGGAAGCGCGTGGCATGGCAGAAAGCGTTTTCGGCACCCGTTCCCTGAAGCGAAATATAGGGTGTTTCATTTTGCCGTTTCAGCAGCGTCCATTACCTGGTGATGTAGGAACTCGCCGATTCCACACGCCGCCATTTGCCTGCGGCGAAGGAAACCAAATGGCCAGCGGGCAACTCCATTCTTCGTCTATCCCCGGTACGAAAGGCATCCCTTGCATCACCCTGCGATTCGTTTCTTCCCGCTGGTTTTTGCGTTGCTCGGCGGATGCGCGATGCCGCTCCCTGCATCTACTGACCCTACCGGCGTGAGCCCAGCGCCCGCCGCCAGCCCGTCCCTCAAACCGACGCAAATGCAGCCGGCCGATATCGGCGCGATGCTCGCCCACCACAATGCAGTGCGCGCCGAGGTGGGCGTGGCGCCGCTACGCTGGGACGCGGGGCTCGCCGCGCACGCACAGCAGTGGGCCGACCACCTGGCGGCCAATGGCTGCCGCATGCGGCATCGTCAGCCCAACCGCTACGGTGAAAACCTCTTCCAGGGAACCGCCAGGCACTACCGGGCGATCGATGCCGTACAAAGTTGGGAGAGCGAGAAGGCGCTTTATCGCGGCGGCGTGATCACCGAAACCAATTACCGGCAGATCGGCCACTACACCCAGATGGTCTGGCGCGGCACCACGCGGCTGGGATGCGGCGAGGCGATCTGCAATGCGACCCGGCTGGTGACCTGCAATTACGATCCACCGGGCAATAAGCTGGGGCGCACGCCTTACTGATGAAGTCCGCTTCGGCAGGCACCGGACTGTCAGGGCATGCGACAGTGACACGGAAACAATGCAATCTCACCGCGTCCGATTTACCATTCACCCCATGACGACCCAGACCACCCGCCTCGACGCCACCCACTTCGACAGCAAGGCCCGCCAATGGGACGACAACCCGGTGTTCCGCAAACGCGGACTGAAGATTGCCGAGGCCATCCGCAAGACCGTGCCTTTGCGTCGCGACATGAGCGCCCTCGACTATGGCTGCGGCACGGGCCTGCTGTCGTTTCCGCTGAAGGATGAGCTGGGCACGATCCTGATGGTGGACAGTTCGGGCGGCATGCTCGAGGTGGTGGACGAGAAGATCGCGACGCACGGCGTCACCAACATGACGACGCTGCAGATGGACCTGATGGCGGACCCAGCCCCGGCCCGGACATTCGACCTGATCATGACCGCGATGACGCTGCACCATGTACCGGACACCGACCATATCCTGCGCGTGTTCCACGACTTGCTGAAACCCGGCGGCATGCTTTGCATTGCCGATCTGGACCAGGAAGACGGCTCGTTTCACGGCCCGGAGGTCGACGTGCACCATGGCTTCGATCGCGCCGGCCTGGGCGGGCGCGCCGCCCAGGCGGGCTTCGCCGCAGTGCAGTTTCAGACGGTGTTCAGCATTGCAAAGGAACGCGACAGCGGGACGCAGGACTACCCGGTGTTCCTGATGACCGCGCGGCGCGAAGACGCATAGACGCGCGTGGTTTCGAACGGCTTTCCGCCGATTGCCGACGCGCACGCCCGGGTGCTGATACTCGGCAGCCTGCCGGGGCAGGTTTCGCTGCAACAGCAGCAGTACTACGCCCAGCCGCGCAATGCGTTCTGGCCCCTGATGGGACGGCTCTTCGGCGCCGGCCCCGACTTGCCCTACGACGAACGCACGCGGCGCCTGATCCAGAGCGGGGTTGCGCTGTGGGACGTGTGCGCGGCCGCCCACCGCCCCGGCAGCCTGGATGCATCGATCCGCCCCGACAGCGTGGTGCCCAACGATTTCGCCGCGTTCATCGCGGCCCATCCGCAGATCCGGCTGATCGCCTTCAACGGATCGAAGGCCGCCGAGCTCTATCGCCGGGTCGTACTGCCCGGCCTGCCCGCCGCCCTCCAGGCCATTCGCTGCGAAACGCTGCCGTCCACCAGTCCGGCTCATGCATCGATGACGCCGGAGGACAAGCTGGCGCGCTGGTCGATTCTTCAAAACGGTATGGAAGCCTGAAGGACCACGTTAGAATGTCCGCCGACTGTGTACCCGCGCGGCGGGCGGCAAGCGATGACAGATCGGCCCTGCCTGATTCAGGGAGGCATCCAGCATGACTTGCACGCCTCGCCCGGCAATCCGGCACACACTATGAACACACTACTTAGATGCCGCCCCCGTTAATCATCCTGATCAGCTCGTGCTTCATGGCCCTGGCCATGAGCGTGGTGCTGTTGATCATTTCCCGAACCTTCCCCAAAAACATTCGGGGCTTGCGGGAGTGGGGTGTATCGGTGCTGGTCATTGCGCTGGCCATTCCGCTGTTCGTCGCCCGCGACACGATCCCGGACCTGTTCAGCATCATCGTGGCCCAGCTGATGCTGCTGCTTGGCTTCATGCTGATGAACGCCGGCACGCGCAAGTTTGCCGGGGTGGCGCCCCGGGATAATCAGGTGCTGCTGTTCTGGTTCGTGCTGGCCTATGTGGCCCTGTTTGTCTGGTTCACCTATGTGCAGCCGAGCGTGGGGATGCGACTTGCGACCCTGAGCGCGTTCACGCTGGTGGTGCTGCTGGACCAGCTGGTGCTGGTCCTGAAGAAACTGCCCAACACCACGGGGCGCGCCATTCTGCTGTTTGCACTCGCTGTGCTGATCGTCTCGCGTGTCGTGCGCCTGGGGAGCCTGATGCTGGGCTTCGAGGTGCCCACCAGTCTGCTGGACGAATCGACCTCGCAGCTTTTCTACATGGCGCTGCCGTCCGTGATGATTCCGATCGGGACGATCAGCTTCATCATGCTGGCGTCCGAAAGACTGCGCCAGGATCTGGAATACCTGAGCCGCCATGACGACCTGACCCAATGCCTCAACAAGAAGGCGGCAATCGACGAGCTCGAGCGCGAAATCGCCCGGGCCCGGCGCCATGGCAACCGGCTGACCATCATGCTGATCGACCTCGACAAGTTCAAGGACATCAACGACACCCACGGCCATCTAGCGGGCGACAGGGTGCTGGTGGATTTTGCGGAACGCGCCAAAAAGGCATTGCGGACAACCGACCGCCTCACCCGGTTTGGCGGGGATGAATTCATGGCCATCCTGCCCGATACCTCTCTCGAAGCCGCGCAGCGTGTTGCACAACGCCTGCATGAAGCCGCCCGGGAAAGCGAGCCCATTGCCTGGTCGGTCAGCATCGGCATGTCGGAATGGCAGGGCAATGACGACACGCTGGACGACCTGCTGACGCGCGGAGACCAGGCCCTCTATCAGTCCAAAAAACTGGGACGCAGCCAGACCCAGGCCATCTAGTGCGCCGCCCTACTCCTCGGCGTCGACCCCCTTTGCCGATTCCTTGAACACCCAGCTCAGCGCAAGCCCGACCGAGACGGCGTCCGACTGCTTTACCAGCGGGCTGTCCTCGATCACCGATCCGGCCAGCGTGTCATAGCGCAGGAAGCCGCCGATCCACCAGCGCGGAAAGCGCCTGGTCAGGGTGAGCATGACCTGCGCACCGGAATAACCACCCGACGCGTCGTAGGCCGGGCGGCCTGCGAGGGCCTCGGCAGGGCGCACGCCATAAAAGTACGCGTTGTATTCACGGTCGTTGAAATACGGTCCGGCCTGCAGGCCGAGATTCCAGCCGGCGTGGCCCGCCGGGTCACGGATCTGCAGCAGCAGGTTGGGCGAGAACAGCCAGCCGATCTGCTCGGGGCGGGATGCAACGGTGATGGCGGTGCGCACCGGCGCCCGCAGGTCCAGCCGCATTCTGCGGCCGGCCGATTGCCACAGGCGGGCGTTGACGGTGGGACCCAGTTCGACGGCGGGATCGAGGTCGGTCATGCCCTGGCGCACCGGATCGTCATCGCTGTTGACCGGCAGGCTGCCGTTGAGGCTGACGTTGACCTCCAGCCGCTCGCTGTCGAACAGCAAGCCGCGCAGACCTTCGCTGTCCGCTCTCAGCACGTCGCCCCGATAGATCAGATAGGGCATCGGCAACACCGTGGTCTGCCGTGAATCCGAGCCGCGATAGTTGGGCAGGTTGAGAACCGCCAGCCCGGCGCCCACTTCCCACAGCGGACGCATCTCGGCCTGGGCCGCCGGCAGGGCCAGCAGGCTGGCAAATAAAATGGCTGTGCGCGCAGCGTGCACGATCGGTTTCTGCATCAGGCACTGTCCCCGGGTTTTCGCGTGATCCTGTCGCACAGAATACCGCAGTGCGGGGCCGCGTCGCCCGGATGATCCCGCGCCACATCCATGCCATCGGCTGCGCGGCAGGCGTCGGCGTGAGCCCTTTCGATCCAGCTAGTTCTGGGCAATTTCCTTCAGGCTGCGAAACACGTCATTGAATGAAACGTCGCGATTGCGCACCAGGCAGGCCACTTCGGCAACGGCGCAGATCGACAGCTCATCGCCCACCATCATCCAGCCGCGGGACGGCCAGCCGTCGGCGCCGGAAAGCGTCATCAGCATGTCGCTGTTGTGGTGCATGATGCGGCCGTTCGCGTGGCACAGCTCGGCGGCCAGTTGCGGATCGATCGGGTCCAGGTCTCCCGCCGCTTCGGCCAGGCTGCCGTCGTCCAGAAAACGCAAAGTGGCAACGACCCCCTTGAGCTTAGACAGGCTCTCCAGATTTTGCATGGTGCACGCTCCTTCCGTGGATGCCCGGTTCAGGCGGCGGCAGTGAAGCGCTGGTATGCCGCGTCGTAATCAAACAGTTTGCTGTCCGCCAGGATCGCCGTACCGTCCATGCCCATCACCACGTAATCCAGGGTCACAAAGGCAAAGCCGCGTTCGGGCAGAAAGCCCTGCTGGCCGGTCAGTTTCGTCCAGCCCGTGGCCTGCATGCGGTAGATCGCCATGTTGGCGGCACACATCTGGGCAACGATTTCTGCAAAATCCTGCTTCAGCTCGCCCCGCACCTGGCCGAGTTCGCCCTTGCAGGAAAACTCGATTGCGCCGTACACCCCCGGCAAGCGCATCAATTCATCCAATGTTGGCATTTGGTTCTCCTTTACCGCCCGGTTTGATCGGCTCGGCGACTGCCGCTTCCGTCATGGCCCTGAACACGTCATTGAATGAGGTGGACTGCACCTGCACGATGCAGGTGCTGTCGTGAACCGTGACGAGGGACAGCTCAGGGCCCCAGGTCATCCAGCCATAACAGCTATCCCACCCCGGCTTTCCGGCCAGGCGACCCAGCAGGCTGCTCTGCATTTCCAGCGTCATGGTAATGGCGGTGCACAGGCTTGCCATTTCTGCAGCCTCGGCAGCGGTCAAAGCGCCGTCCGACTCTTCCAGATAACCCTTTCTGGAATACAGCGCGGCAGCCACCGCGCCGGGCAGTTTCACCAGTTCGGTTGTTCTTGACATGGCCCCTCCGAAAATTCTCCATCAGGAAGCCAGTATAGGAATTAAGCAATTTTTTTCTGCGGTCCCCATAGCCCGTTTCCTGCCTGACTGCGCCGCAAGCCCGAAACAGCTGCCAGACTCGCAGGCAGATCACGGCAGCTGAGCCCATATCCCTGCAGGCTCTGGGCCCCAATCCACCCATTGGCCGCCCTCCGCCGGCCTGGCAATTGAAGGATTCTTCTGACAAAGAGTGAATCTATGCACTGACAAGCAAAAACGCATGAATGCGCTAGATTTAAGGTATCCGATGCCGCAACGATCCGGCCCGAGCCATGCGCCCAAACCATGCAGAGGGCGGCTTGAGCGGAGGCGCGGCAAGGTGAACTTCCAGGGAAAGCGATTTCGATTCAATAATCAATCAAAGGAGCCTGAAAAATGCGAACCACCCATTTGCTGATATGCGCCAGTGCGGCGACCCTCATGTCTGGCAGCGTCATTGCGTCACAGCATTCCGTACCTGGCGTGTTCTATGACCCCAGCAATGCGGCCAGCCCCACCGGAAAAACCATCGGTTACGAGCTTTTCAGGACCATCGGCTGCCCCGGACGTGCCTTGCTCGATACGCCCTGCCCGGTTCCGCCAGAAAAGGCCCCTGAACCTGTCGTCGAGAGCCCGCCCCCTGCGCCTGCACCCGAGCCGGCTGCGCTTGCTCCGGCTGCGGCTCCGGAACCCGCTCCGGCACCCGCCCCCACCCCCGCGCCGGCGCCCCTCCGCCTGGTGCTGGATGATGTGAACTTCGACTTCGACAAGGCCAGCTTGCGTCCGCAAGCCTATCCCAAGCTCGACGCAGCGGCTGAAAGCCTGAAAGAGTGGGGCGACGGCAAGGTTGAAGTGGCAGGCCATACCGACAGCATCGGCAGCGACGCCTACAACATGGATCTGTCGCTGCGCCGCGCCGAATCGGTCAAGAACTACATGGTCAGCAAAGGCATCCCGGCGGAGCGCCTGGTAGTCAAGGGATATGGCGAGTCCCAGCCGGTTGCAGACAATGCGACCGAGGAAGGCCGTTTCCAGAACCGTCGTGTTGAACTGCATCCGATGAAGTAAGACGCAGGGAACCGCCGAGACCGCCGCCCCGATCCGGAACCCGCTTTCCGGATCGGGGCGGCGGTCTTTTTTTCCGCGGACGCACATCCCGGCCGATGCGTGGACGCGCACGCGGCTTATTCCTACGTGTTGACCAGACGAATGCGGATATACGGACCCGCGCATGTTCCCAATACTGGGACTTTCCAACAATGAGGAGCGAGCCATGAACACACTGAAACGCATGCTGCCTGTCCTGTTTGGCGCGGTCCTTGCCGCCGGCTGTTCGGACATGCCCACCAAGGACACGACGAAGTACGGCACCACCACTGGCAGCGTTGCCACGCAGACGGACCGTCGCGGGATCATTGCCACGCTGGAGAACATTGAGGTGGACGCCGATTACAAACTCGGCGTGGGCACCGCGGTGGGCGCAGTGGCCGGCGGCATTCTGGGCTCGGCGGTGGGCGACAGCAAAATGGCCACGGCGGTGGGCGCAGTCCTCGGCGGCGCCGCGGGCACCTACGGCGAAACCAAGGTGCGCGACAAGACGGTGCAGCGGGTGAGCGTCGACATGCGCACCGGCGGACGCGTGACCATCGTGCAGCCGGTGGATGCGCGCCTGCGCACCGGCATGCAGGTCACGGTGGAAGGCAGCGGAGAAAACGCGCGCGTGGTGCCGTGATGCGCCTGCCCGCCGTCTGGAACGGTGGGCATTCGACGTAACGACTGACTGGCGGCCCCGTCTTCGGGGTCGTAAATCATGCCCATGCAATTCACAACATTCATAAAAAGCCGAAAAATGCTCGTTTTCTGGATCGTCGTCGCGTCGATTCTCGCCACCATCCTCGCGCTGAATTTCATCCCCGGCGAAAAAAAAGTCCAGACCCGGATCAGCGAACTGTATGCGGTGCAGGACCCGCAGTTCCTGCGCACGATGAATCATCTGCTCGGCCCCCCACTGGTGGCCGGCAACCATGTGCAGGAACTGATCAACGGCGACGAGATTTTTCCGCCGATGCTGGCGGCCATACGCGCAGCCCAGAAAACCATCACGTTCGAAACCTTCATCTACTGGTCGGGCGACATCGGCCGTGAGTTTGCCGAGGCGCTCGCCGAGCGCGCCCAGGCCGGCGTCAAGGTCCATGTGCTGGTTGACTGGGTGGGCAGCCTGAAAATGGACGATGAGCTGCTGGACCTGATGGAAGACGCCGGCGTCGAGCTCCAGAAATACCACCCGCTGCATTGGTACCACCTGGCCCGGATGAACAATCGCACCCACCGCAAGCTGCTGGTGGTCGACGGCACGGTAGGCTTCACCGGCGGCGTCGGTATTGCCAACGAGTGGCTGGGCGATGCGCAGGATGCCGATCACTGGCGCGATTCGCATTTCCGGATCGAAGGCCCGGCGGTGGCACACATGCAAGCGGCCTTCCTCGACAACTGGATGAAAACCAGCGGCGAGGTGCTGCATGGCGAAGCGTATTTTCCACCGCTGCAGCCGGTTGGCGAGCATTACGCACAGATGTTCAAGAGTTCGTCGGACGAAGGCAGCGAAAGCGCGCGTCTGATGTATCTGCTATCGATCGCCTCGGCGCGCAAGACGATCTATATCGCCAACGCCTATTTCGTCCCCGACGATCTGTCGGTCGAAACCCTGGTGCGGGCGCTGGAGCGCGGGGTGAAAGTCAAGATCATCCTGCCCGGCACACGCATCGACTCTGAGCCGGTGCGGCGCGCCTCGCGTGCGCGCTGGGGCGATCTGCTCGAGGCCGGCGCCGAAATCTATGAATACCAGCCGACCATGTTCCACTGCAAGGTGATGATCGTCGATGACGTTTGGGTATCGGTCGGCTCGACCAACTTCGATTCACGCTCGTTCCGGCTCAACGACGAAGCCAACCTCAATATCTACGACCACGCGTTCGCGCAGCGTCAGATCGATATCATCGAGGACGACCTGAAGAAATCGCGGCAGATTACCTACGCGGAATGGCGCAATCGCCCCTGGAGTGAAAAGCTGCTCGAGTACACCATGGCCTTGCTGCGGTCGCAGATGTAAGGCGCGTCTTCTCAGCCCGGCCGCACAGGCCGGTGCCCAGATAAACCCACCGGCTGCCGGTCCGGACAGTTTGCAGTACCTCACCTGGCGTGACGCGACGAGCAAGGTACATTTGTACTATGCATATCTAGTACATATATTAAAGATTCGTTTGCACTGGTCGATATAGAACAGCCCGCTCCGGACCACCCACCCGCCGGCCATACAATAAAGGAGGCAAACCATGCGCAGCATGAACGTTCCCCAGCCACAGATCCGCAACACAATTGCCAGAATGCCGGCGCGAAAGCCGGCACCCGCTGCGGCTGAAAACTGGGCTGCAGCGGCGGTGAACGATGCCCTGGCCGCACTGACCCGGATCGCTGCCAGTCCCTGTTTTTCCCATCCCTCCGCGCTGACCCAGGACGCGATTACCGACTATGCCCTGACGCTGATCCGTTTGCGCGAGTGTGCTTGCGCAGCTGGCTTCGAGCGGCTGACCAATGCATGCGATGCCCTCGCGGTCACGGTATCCCGGCTGATCGACGACCGACGCTGCGCCTGCCTCGAAATATGCGCGGCACTGACCCGCTTTGTCGTACATGCGCAAGCGATGATTCCGGCCATGGCGAGCAGCACGAGGCCGCACTTCCTGTCGATCCCGGAAAGCCCGGTCACACCCATGGAATCCAGATCGAAGGTCGCGCGCGCGTCCTGAAATAGGCGCGCGGCATCCGCGCGTTTCCGCGTTGCAAGCCTGCCCGCCCCGACGCGACTGGCTGTTTCCTCCGGGAGACATCGATGCGCGCTTTCTCATTGCTGTGGCACGGGCAGCCTGTTCCTGATGCGATGGACCGTCGGCTTCTGAAACAGGGACCTCAAATCGGCGCCCAGCGGCTTTGCGCTTAGAATCGGGGCACACCGCCCCCGAATTTCTGCCCGCATTCATCCATGAACGAACTCGCGCAACATCTCGGCCTGCCTTCGCTGGCCCATCCCTGGATCCCCGAAGTGATGGCGATCATCGTCGCCGTCATCGCGCTGAATATCGGCGCCTACTACCTGCTGCGCCATATCGAAAAACTGGCCTCGCGTACTGCTGCAGTCTGGGACGACGCGCTTTTCAAGGCGATGCGCAAGCCGCTCACCTTCATCCTGTGGGTGGCCGGCACCGCCTATGCGCTCACGATCATCTACCAGCACCGCGGCGTGGAACTGCCCACGTACGTCGATCCGGTGCGCGACACGCTGATCATCCTCGCGTTTGCCTGGTTTCTGCTGCGGCTGATACGCAACGCCTCGCACGGCCTGCTGGCGCGCACCGAAGCCGTCGGCCAGGGCATCGACTTCACCACGGTGGATGCGCTGTCCAAGCTGGGGCGGGTCACCGTCTTTGTGCTGGCCTTTCTCGTCATCATCCAGAATCTGGGGTTCAGCATCGCCGGCGTGCTCGCCTTCGGCGGCATCGGCGGCATCGCGGTGGGCTTTGCCGCCAAGGACATGCTGGCCAACTTCTTCGGCGGCCTGACCATTTACCTGGATCGACCCTTCGTGGTGGGTGAATGGATCCGCTCGCCCGACAAGGAGATCGAGGGCACGGTCGAATACATCGGCTGGCGCCACACGCGCGTGCGCGCCTTCAACAAGAATCCGATCTATGTGCCGAACGCACTGTTCACCACCATCGTGGTGGAAAACCCCACCCGCATGACCAACCGGCGCATCCGGGAAACCATCGGCATCCGCTACGCGGACCTCGACAAACTGCCGGCCATCGTCGAGGACGTGAAGACCATGCTGCAGGCGCATCCCGAGATCGATGCCGACGCCACGCTGATCGTCAATTTCAACGAATTCGGCGCCTCCTCGCTGAACTTCTTCATCTACACCTTTACCCGCACCGTGCAATGGGTGCACTACCACGAAGTCAAGCAGGACGTGCTGCTGAAAATCGCTGGCATCATCCGCGACCACGGCGCCAAGATCGCCTACCCGACGCAGACGCTGCATATCGACTCGATCCCCGACGCGCCCGCTGTGGCGCCTGAAGCATAAGTCGCACAGACCGCCCTGGTGCCGCCCTTCGGCGGGCAACGGCATTTTGGCGTGTGGTCCTGGGCATGGGACACGCAAAATGACCGCGGCACGCGCAAAAACCGGGCCAAATCAGCGGAAAAGCCCGCTGCATGCGGTTTTGCCATTAACTATTCGCCGCACGGGCCGATATCACCTGTAAGTCCCTATCCCGTGAGAACCGTTTGAACACGTCGCCCCAGCCCGAAACGCGCCCATCCTCCCGAACACCGGATGGCGCGCAGACCACGGAAGAATCCGTGGCGGCCCATGCCAAGCGCGCCCTGATGACCCGGGTGCGTGTCAGGGTTGCGGCTGTGCTCGACGCAAAAATTGCACGCTTGCAACGACTGCGCACCAAGGTCTGCGGCGCGCCGGCCGAGGCACAGGACGACGACCGTGCCGGCGCACGGCGTGACCGGACGCGGGATCGCGAGGAGCCGGCCGCAGCTGCGGTCGAGGCACCCAAGCCCAAGCGCCGCCTGCGCACAGCCCTGGGCTACCTCAGCCTGGTGCTGCTGGGCAGCCTCGCGGGCGGCGCGCTCGCCTATACCCAGTTCCAGAAACAGCTCGGCGCCCTGCTTCAGGAAAGCCAGCGCCTGGATGCAGCGCTTGCGGAAAAAAGCCGGCCCAGCGCCGAAATCGTGAAGGCGTTCGAGGCCGAACAGGCCCGCCGCGTCGAGACGGAGAAAAAGCTCGCCGCCGCTTTCATCGAATACACGACGTCCACCGCCGAATCCTATGCTCTGCTCGAAAGTCTGGTCGGACAGCAAGTCGCCGCAGGCCGGGCCCTGGAATCGTCGCTGACGGACACCGCCCAATCGCATGCCGAAACCCGCAAGGCACTGGACGAAGCGCAGGCCGCACGCATCGAAGCCGAGGAAAAGCTCGCGGCCACGCTGGTCGAGCACGTCGGCCCCGCCAGCACCCAAAGGCAGGTGGACATGACGGATATGGCGGAGGAAAAACAGGTGGCCGCACGCCAGATCGATGCAGCCGTGCCCAGCGCGCCAAAGGACGCCCCCGCAAGCCGCCGCAGCGACGGCAGTGCCCCCAAGCCGCGCAACTGCACGCTCGATACGCGCAACGTCGACGCGCTGAAGGACTGCATCAGCACCTACAACAAGTAGGGCTTGACCGCCAGCAGGCTAGCCGAAGCTGTACTTCACCCCCACCGCATGCCAATGCACCGCCTCTTCCTCCAGCGCCCGCTGGGTGAGTGGGTGGTTTTCGAGCCAGCCTTCGGGCAGCGTCAGGCGAAAACGCTTGGTGCCGATTTCCGTCTTCATCTCGGGCAGTTTGGGTTCGGCACGGTTGCGGCAGAAAATGACGGCCTGCCGCAGCAACCACACCAGGCGGCGGTCGGGGTCCGCCACCCCCTCAAAGCTCGACAGCTTGGTCAGTGCGCCGCGCTGGGAGCGCGCCAGCAGCGCCAGGCGTGCCTGCTCGGTCCGCGAAAAACCGGGCATGTCGGCGTTTTCCAGGATGTAGCCGGAGTGGCGGTGGTAGCCGCCGTGCGACACCATCAGACCGATTTCATGCAGGCGCGCGGCCCAGTCGAGAAAGCGTTCGTCGTGCTCGTCGCCGCCGCCGGCCGCGGCCAGCAGCGTCAGCGCAACGCGTTTGACGCGCACGGCCTGCTGGACGTCAATGTGGTAGCGACGCATGAATTCATCCACCGTCGCCTCGCGCATGTCTTCCCGATGGAAGCGGCCGAGCAGATCGTAGAGGATGCCTTCACGCATCGCGGTTTCGGCCACGTCCATCTGCTCGATGCCGAGCTCGGCGAACAGGCCGGCCATGATGGCAAAGCCGCCGGCGATGACCGGACGGCGGTCGCGCGCCAGGCCGGCCAGCTCCAGCGCATCGATGTGCCCGGCCTTGATCATCTGGCTGCGCAGCTGGGCCAGGCCGTCGACGGTGATGCCGCGCGTCGACCAGCCGTTCTGTTCGAGGATTTCGCGCAATGCCCGCGCGGTGCCGCTGGAGCCCACCGCCTGTTGCCAGTTGGCTTTTGAAAATGCGCGCGCGACGGTTTCGACCTCGACGCGCGCGGTCATCTCGGCGGCCTTCAGCGCGGTCTTGTCGATGACGCCGTCGGCGAAGAAGCGTTTGGAAAAATTGACGCAGCCCATATGCAGGCTTTCGCGTTCGTGCGGCTTCAGGCCGTGGCCGATGATGCATTCGGTCGAGCCGCCGCCGATGTCGACCACCAGCCGGCGGTCGGGCGAGGCCGGCAGTGAATGTGCAACGCCGAGATAGATCAGCCGCGCCTCTTCGCGTCCGGCGACGATCTCGATCGGGTGGCCGAGCGCGGCCTCTGCCTTGCGCAGGAAGGCATCGGCATTGCGGGCGATCCGCAGGGCCGAGGTGCCGACGCAGCGGATCGCCTCGGGAGACAGGCCGCGCAGGCGTTCGCCAAAACGCTGCAGGCAGGCCAGCGCCCGCTCCTGCGTGGCTTCGTCGAGCTTCTTGTCGTCGCCCAGTCCACCGGCCAGACGCACGGTTTCCTTCAGCGAATCGAGCGGATACAGCTGGTCGCCCGCCACCCGCGCAACCTCGAGGCGGAAGGAGTTGGACCCCAGGTCGACGGCGGCGAGCGTGTCGTACGTCTTCATGCGATTGCACCAAAAAACAGATAGGCCATGCCGATGGCGGCCAGAATGCCAGCGACGTCGGCGATCAGTCCGCAGGCGACGGCGTGCCGCACGCGCTTGATGCCCACGGCGCCGAAGTACACCGCCAGCACGTAGAAGGTGGTCTCGGTGCTTCCCTGCACGATCGACGCCAGCCGCCCGGCGAACGAATCCGCGCCATGCACCTGCATGGTGTCGATCATCATGGCACGCGCGCCGCTGCCGGAAAACGGTTTCATCAGCGCGGTCGGCAGGCCGTCGATCCAGCGCGCGTCGAAACCCAGATCCAGCACCGCGCTGCGCGCCGCGCCCATCAGCAACTCGAGGGCGCCGCTGGCGCGGAACACCGCGATCGCCACCAGCATCGCGACAAGATAGGGAATGATGGTGACGGCCGTGTGAAAGCCGTCCTTCGCCCCTTCGATAAAGGCCTCGTAGGCATTCACCCGCCGCCACACCGCCATCAGCAGAAAGGTGGCGACAATGCCGAACAGCAGCACGTTGCTGAGGATCGACGACTGCCGCGTCATCTCGGCGGCCTCAAGACTGCCAAAGTACACGACCATGCCGCCGATGAGCGCGGTGGCGCCGCCGAGATAGGCCAGCGTGACGCGATTCCACAGGTGCAGCTTCTGGAAAAAGCCGGTGACGAACAGGCCAACCAGAGTGCCGATATAGGTGGTGATCAAGAGCGGAATGAACACGTCTGTCGGGTCGGCCGCGCCGAGCTGCGCGCGGTAGGTGAAGATGGTGACCGGCAGCAGCGTGACCGACGCGGTGTTGATGACGAGGAACAGGATCTGCGCGTCACTCGCGGTGTCCTTCGAGGGATTGAGCGTCTGCAGTTCCTGCATCGCCTTGATGCCGAGCGGAGTCGCGGCGTTGTCGAGGCCGAGCATGTTGGCGCCCATGTTCATGGTCATCGCGCCGAGCGCGGGGTGGTTGGGCGGCACCTCCGGAAACAGGCGGCGGAACAGCGGCGCCAGGCCGCGGGTGAGGATGTCCAGCATGCCGGCGCGCTCGCCAATTTTCATCACGCCCAGCCACAGCGCCATCACGCCGGTGAGGCCGAGCGCGATTTCAAATGCGGTCTTGCTGCTTTCGAACAGCGCCCTGACCAGCGCGGCGAAGATGTCGGCGTCGCCGAGGACCAGCAGCTTGAAGGACGCGATCAGGAAGGCAACAAGGATGAAGCCGATCCACAGCGCGTTGAGCATGAAGAAAAATCAGATCCAGCTGGCGACGACGATCAGCAGTCCGGCCGCGAGCCAGATCACCAGGCCACGCCAGATCATGCTGACGGCGCTGTCGATGCAATCGTGATCGGGTGCCTGGCCGGTGCCGAGGTCGGGACGCCATACCGTCTCGTCGGCGACGCTGACGCTTTGCCCCAGCTTGACGCCCATGGCGCCGGCGCCGGCGGCAATCACCACGCCCTCTTCCGGTTCCGGCCAGGCATCCGCCTGGGTGCGCCAGCAGTAGGTGGCGTCCTCGAAGTTGCCGGCAATGGCGTAGGTCAGCGCCGTCAGCCGCGCAGGAACCCAGTTGATGACATGAAACGCCCGCTGCGCAAACGCACCGAAATGGCCGCGACTGACCGTCCAGCGCCGCGACAGGATCGAGGCGGCGCGAAACAGCACGGCGCCGACCGGACCCAGCGACGCCAGCAGCACAAACCAGAACAGCACGCCGAACATCTGTCGGTGGCTTGCCGCCATCACCTGCTCGATGGTGACGCGCGTCAGGTCGTCGACGCTGAACTGCTGCGTGTCGCCGCCACGCCAGACCGCCAGTTTTTCGCGCGCGGCGTCGAGCTCGCCGGCGCGCAGCTGGCGCGCGATCTGTTCGGCCGAATCGCTGAAATACTTGAAGCCGAGGGTGAAATACAGCACCGCCACATTCCATATCCAGCCCAGCACCGGACTGATGCCCTCGAGTACGGCAAACACCCCCCACACGATGGCCAGCAAGGGCAGCATGGCCAGCGCCCAGGCGATGGCGCCGTGGCTGTATTCGCCGGCATTGAAGCGGCGTTCGAGAAACCGGGTGAAGCGGGAGTAGTGCTGGTAATGCGGCAGCGGCTGCCGCAGCGGACGCAGATGCTCGAGTGCCACGGCGCTGAGAACGGAAAAGAAAGCCATCAGCGATTCATCTCCAGGGTAAAGGTGCCGACCCGGCCAATCTTCCCCGATGGCCGATAACGCTCGACTGTTGGCATGACGATGTCCTGTCCGCGCGTTTGCAGATCGTCGGACAAGGCCTGGTAGGCACGGGACGGCGCCAGCAGCACCGCCGCGTTCACCTCGACGGCGTACACCGGGCGACGTTCGATACGCCCTTCCTTGAGGCCATCCGGAAGCGGGGCGTCCTCCGCCAGCGTGTAGCCCAGCTGCGCACGCACGTTGCCGTTGGCCGCACGCGGATCCGTGAGGATCACGCTGAAGGTGTCGCCAGCCGTCACCTTGGCCGCATTGAATTCATCCAGCGCCTTGCGCTGCGTCTTGCGGGCGTTGTTGATCGGTCCCTCGTATTCGAGGTAGGCGTAACGGTAGGGGCCGGCCTCGGTTTCGCTCACGCTGACGGCATTGAAGCCGCCCCACCACCAGTACACCGCCAGCAGCGGAAGGATGAACGCCAGCACGAACGCCGGCCACTGTTTCTTGAGCACGCATGACCCCCTTCTTCCAGCGGCGAAGATACCACAGCCGGGCGTCGGCCTCGACGATGCCGTGCGGCGGTTGCGCCCGATACAGCGGCGGTTCCGGACCCTGCATGCCGAACGGTTATAATGGCTGGTGATTCTGGAGCCGCCCTATGACTTTACGCCTGCTGTTCACGCTATTGCTGCTGTCGTTGCTGCCCGCCGCCCACGCGACTGCGTCCGCCCGGATCAACGAGGCGACCGTGCCGATGAAGGCGGTAAAGCTCGGCACGCACAGCTATTTCGTACAGGGCCAGCTGGGCGCGGCCAGCAGCGAGAATCAGGGTTTCATGTCGAACGCGGGCTTTGTCGTCACGCGCGACAGCGTGGTGGTGTTCGACACGCTGGCCTCGCCCCCGCTGGCTGAAAAACTGGTTGGCCTGATCCGCAAGATCACCTCGAAACCGATCAAGCTCGTGATCGTCAGCCATTACCATGCCGACCATTTCTACGGCCTGCAGGTTTTCAAAGCGCTGGGCGCCGAAATCTGGGCGCACCAGGCGACCGAAGGCGCCACCCGCACCGAGGGCGCGGCCGAGCGTCTGGTTCAGCGCAAGGAAGCGCTGTTTCCCTGGGTGGATGACGACACGCAACTGCTGGAGGCCGATCGCTTTATTACAGGCGACCTCGATTTCGAGATGGGCGGCGTGCGCTTCGCCCTGCGCGATGTGGGACCTGCGCACTCCAGCGAGGATCTTGCGCTGATGGTCAAGCCGGACCGCGTGCTGTTTGCCGGCGACCTGGTATTCCGCGGACGCGTGCCTTTCGTCGGCGACGCCGACGGCCGGGCCTGGATCGCGGCGCTCGACAAGCTGATCGCGCTCGACCCCAAGGTGCTGGTGCCGGGCCACGGCGCGCACTCGCGCACGCCGCGCGCCGACCTGGTCTTCACCCGCGACTATCTGAAGTTTCTGCGCGACCAGATGGGGCCGGCTGCGCGCAATCTGATTCCCTTCGAGGACGCCTACGAAAAAGTGGACTGGTCGAGATACCGCAACATGCCGGCATTCAATGAAGCCAACCGGCTGAATGCCTACAACCAGTATCTGCGGCTGGAACTCGAAGGCGGCAACTGAACGGAACGCTCTGCCATGATGACGCTCAACTGTACATTTTACTGACACGCTAAAAGTCCCCCGCCCACCCACACCATGCTGTGCTCCCCGGAAGAACTGCTGCAAAAGAACCAGGCGCTGTCGAATGCCTGGGAGCGCTATCGGACCACACCGACTTTCGAGAGCTTTGTCGAACTGGCGGTGTCGATCAACAGCTTCACCGAATTTCTGATCGACAAGGGCATCACCGCCCTGCATCACGCCAGCCATCAGCTGGAACAGGTGACGCTGACGCTGTTCAACAAGGATGTCGGACACCCGCTGCCGCAGGATGCGCTGAACGACCTGAACGAGCGCGTGCTGGCGCTGGCGCGCATGGCGGAGACCCACGCCGCAGTCACCGCCGGCATTGCCGACCGGCGCCAGAATCTGGATCACATCACCACCGGGGCCCTGCAGTCAGGGCAGGCCTGGCTGATCGGCCACGACCCGGCGGCCTGGACCGACTTGCAGGCGCAGCTCGGCTATTTCGGCATGCAGGCGTCGTTCGCCACCTGGAGCGAAACCCTGCCGGACACGGCGGGTGTCGCCCCCCTGCTGCTGCTTGACCTGCGCAGCCTGCCCGAGGCCGAATGGTGCGGCCGCATCCAGGCGCTACGGCAGCGCTTTGCGATGGGGCAATTGATCAGCCTGTGCATGCCCTCCGACTTTGACCGTCTGCAGCAGGCGTTGCGCGGCGGATGCGACAGCTGCCTGCTCGAAGGCATGCCCACGCATGCCATCGTCGAGCACATCCTTGAGCTCAACGAACGACACGAGCAGGAGGCCTTCCGCGTGCTGATCGTGGAGGACTCGAAGACGGCCAGCCATCTGATCCATCGCACCCTGCAGGAAAACCAGATCGTTTCCGAAATCGTCAACGACCCGCGCCAGACCCTGAATGCGCTCAAGCATTTCAACCCCGACCTGATCCTGATGGATATGTACATGCCGAACTGCACCGGCGTGGAGGCTGCGCGCATCATCCGCCAGCACGACGAATTCCTCAGCACGCCGATCGTCTACCTGTCCGGCGAAACCAACGTGGCGCTGCAGGTGGATGCGATGCGGCTGGGCGGCGACCATTTCCTCACCAAGCCTTTCAACCCGGTGTTCCTCAACGCGATCGTCAAGAGCAAGATCGAGCGCTACCGCGCCCTGCGCCGCACCATGTACAACGACAGCCTGACCGGGCTGCTCAACCATTCCAGCGGCAAGAACACGCTGGACATGCTGCTTTCCCACGTGGCGCACGAAGGCGGTTTCCTGTCGGTGGTGATGATGGACATCGATCACTTCAAGCAGGTGAACGACAGCTACGGCCATCCGGTGGGCGACCAGGTCATCCGCAGCCTGTCGTGGCTGCTCAAGCAGCGGCTGCGAAAACAGGATGTGATCTGCCGCTACGGTGGTGAGGAGTTCCTGATCGCGCTACCGCACACCGATGCCGAACAGGCCTTCGTCATCATGGATCGCATCCGCCAGGATTTTTCACAGATTCGCCATCCGCATCGCGATGGCCATTTTTCCGCCACCGCCAGTGGCGGCATCGCCACCTACCCGCTCTATCAAAACAGCGATTCGCTGATCAAGGCCGCCGACGAGGCGCTCTACATGGCCAAGCGCACCGGCCGCAACTGCATCCACGCCGACGAATACTGAACCGCCTCAACCCGCGATCAGCTTGATGCCGATCAGGATGGTGACGATTTCGAACGCCCGCTTGACCCACAGATTGCCCTTGCGAATCGCCAGGTGGCTGCCCAGATAACCGCCGAGTATCGACCCGGCCAGCAGCGCCGGCATCCAGTCCCACGCCACGGTGCCGATCACGCCCAAGACCAGCGCACCGGTGCCGTTCCACACCAGACCGCACAGGATCAGCGTGTAGGCCACCGCCCGGGTGTAGTCGAGGCCGAACCAGCGGATCAGCCACAGCGTCAGAAAGAGGCCGGTGCCGCTGGCAATCGAGCCGTTGAGAAAGCCGACGAAAAAAAGCCCCGCCATGCCACCGGCCAGTCCCCAACCCTGCCGATTGAGCGGCGCATGTTCCATGCCAAGCCGGGGCTTGAACACCGAATACAGCCCGAGTCCCAGCGTAAGCACACCCAGTGCCAGCGTGGCGACACGCTCGGGAATCTGCAGAATGGTCACCGCGCCCAGCACCACGCCTGGCAGGCCGGCGCCCAGGATGATCAGCGAGAAGCGGCGTTCGAGATGCGATTCCTTCAGATGCCTGAGCGTGGCGCCCAGCCCGAGCGCGACGCTGGCGACCTTGTGGGTGGCGAGCGCCACCGCGAACGGCAGCCCGAGAAAAATCAGGATGGGCAGCTGGATCAGCCCGGCCCCGCCGCCGGACAAGGCCGAAAAAAAATTCGCCGCCAGCGCGGCGACGAACAGGATCAGCTGCTCGAACATGCCTAGCGGGTCGTGACGCCGATCTCTGCCGGCAGTTTGGCGTAGACCAGTTTCAGGTCGGCATCGGCAATGAGCTGCAGCAGCCGGTCGGCCATGGCCGCCTCGACGAAAAACTCCACCACCACCGGCAGCTCGCCCGCCAGTTCGAAGAACCCCGCGTCATGCCGCCCGTGACGGCCGAAGCCGGCGATCGCACGAAACACCGAGCCACCGCTGACGCCGAGCGTCTGGGCGGCATCGAGCAGCCATTCGTAGCTCAGCTTGCCGTGATGGCGGCTGGCTTCGGACACAAACACCTGCAGGCAGACCGTGTTCATTTGAAAAGCCTCATCGAATAAAAACCCAGCCCGGTGGCGAGAAACGAACCCGTCATGTGCGCGGTGGCAATCAGGCCGCCGGAAAGCCACAAGCCGCGCATCAGCGCGGTGACGACTTCGGCGGAAAAAGTGGAAAAGGTGGTCAGCCCGCCCAAGAGGCCGGTGATCAGGAACAGCCGCGCTTCCGGCGGCACCCCCGGATGCTCGGCAAACCAGGCGATGACGAGGCCGACGAAATAGCCGCCAACCAGATTGGCGGCCAGCGTGCCGAGCGGCAGCGAGGGAAACAGCGGGTTGAGCCAGAGCCCCAGTCCCCAGCGCAGCCAGGCGCCGATGGCGGCCCCCACGCCGATGGCAAGGAATGCAGTCATGGCGGGCAGTATGCGGCGGATGTCATGCGCAGATTCTAGCCGACGCCCGTGCGATGTGCGCAGCAGTCTGCCCGGGCACCCGTGAGCGCGCCCGCCGGAAGTCGCGATATCGCTCACGGTGGCCGGCCGAGCAGGATGGCCTTGAAGGTGGAACGGGACGCATCGTCCCTTCGCCCGTCATGCCCTCAATCCCGGCGGGATGACCTGCGGGATGCCGGCTGCATCGACGATGCGAAAAACTACATTGCGTCCTTGATGATGTCGCCGAGCAGCTTTTCCAGCTCGTCCAGCGACTTCTTCAGCGCGGCATTCTGGGTGGCGGCCGGCTTGCGATAGGACAGGTAGACGTTTTTGTCGCCCGGCACCTTGTAGACCACGATGCTGTATGGACACATGACGATCGAATGCGGATCGGCTTCCATCATGTGGCGCGATACGGTGGCGCTGCAGAATTCGAACTGCTCGGCATTCTCGTACACCACCTTGGTTTCGCCGATGTCCTTGCCGGTGCGCTTCAGCATGTCGGCAATGTGGTTGGTGTTGGTGATCTTCAGGCCCTGGCCCTCGATCGCCATCTGCAGGTTGTCGCGCACGTCCTGGTAGGTGCCCTGGGACTTGAAGGTCACGGCATATTTTTCGCCGGCCTGTGTGGCAAAGGGCAGACACAGCAGCGCGCATGCGGCAATGAATTTTTTCATGTCAGTCATCCGGAATGGCAAAGCCTGATTTTCAACCGCTCGCGGCCAAACGGCAATGGGCTTTTGCTACACTCGCCGCATGGTCAAACCTCACAAGGCAGCGCAACTCAAGGCCGACGGCCGTTTCTGGCTGACGCTGGACGGCCGGAATTTCCTCGGCCGCGGCCGCGTCGAGCTGCTGCACCGCATTCGCGAGACCGGCTCGATTTCGAAAGCCGCCAAGGCGATGAAGATGAGCTACAAGGCCGCGTGGGACGCGGTCGATGCGATGAACACCGCCTGGCAGTCGCCGCTGGTGGAAAGCGGTCCTTCCGGCAGCCGCCTGACCGACGATGCGGAACGCCTGATCGCGGCGTTTCACAAGGCCGAGACCAAACACACCGCTTTCTTGGGAAAACTCGCCGACAGCCTTTAAGGGCGAGACTTGTAGAAGTTCAGCGGCGCGCTGGCCTTGACGACGGCCGGTTTCAGTTTCCCCATCACATGCATTTCGCAGGGCTTGCAGTCGAAGCGCAGGGTCAGCTTTTCGCTGCCGTTGATCAGCGTCAGCGGCGCGGCACGCACGGTGCCCTGCACACCGGTCACGCCCTTGGCCTGCTTGGGGCACAGGCTCAAGGAGAAGCGCACGCAGTGCTTGGTGATCATCAGTGAGACTTCGCCGGTTTCCTCATGGCTTTCGTAGGCCGCGGCGATGACCTGGACGCCGTGCTTCGCATAGAAGTCGCGCGCCTTGTGGTTATAGACGTTGGCCAGGTAACTCAGCGTGTCCTCGGGATAGATCGCCGGCGGCTCGACCGGCTGCGCGCGTGGGGGACGTTGGTACGCGGCAGCGCGTGCGGCTTCCAGCGCGGTGACGGCATCGCGGCGCAACGCGTTGAGGAAGGACGCGGGCACGAACCAGGGCTGCGTCAGTTCGAGCGCGATGCCCATGGCCGCAAACGGCGTGGTGCCGAGCTTACCGAGGTGCTCGCGCAGCGTGGTCTCGGCTTTGGCAGTGTCTTTCGCCGCTTCCTTCGCGTGTGCGGCTTCCGCGGTTGCTGTGTTGCCGTCCTCGTCGGTCAGTGTCAGTGCGAAGCCTGCGGCGGTTTCGTCCAGCCGCAGCCACACGCCGATGCGGCGTTCGCTGGATGCCTTGTCGAGCATCCGCGTCCAGTTCATGTCGCGGTTGCGGTTCACCAGCGTGCCGGCGCGCAGGTCGCGGAAGCCTGCCATCGGGTCCTTCGGGAACACGCGCCAGACGCCCGCCCCCACCTTCTCGGCGCGGTTGATCGCGAGCCCGGCCAGGTCCTTCTGCAGCGTGTAGTAGCAGAGGCCGTCGCCGTTGTTCAGCACGATGTCGGGCGAGTCGGTCTGCAGCTCGACCCATTTGTCGCCGACCTTGCTGACGTAGCCGACCTGCAGGCCGGGATTCTTCGGCGAGTCGAAGGCGCCGATGTCGTCCTTGCGACCGCCGACGAAGTAGTCGGTGAATTCTCGGTTGAAGTTCTGGTTGGGGTCGGGGGTGAAGGCGAACGTGGTGCGGCCGCTTGATGCGCGCGCGAATTCCGGGCGGCGCTCGATGATTTCGTCCAGCAATTTCCGATAGTGGGCAGTGATGTTCTTCACATAGCCCATGTCCTTGTAGCGGCCTTCGATCTTGAAGCTGCGGATGCCGGCGTCGATCAGCGCTTCGAGGTTGTCGCTCTGGTTGTTGTCCTTCATCGACAGCACATGTTTGTCGTGCGCGACGATGCGCCCTTCCATGTCGGTGACCTGGTAAGGCAGGCGGCAGGCCTGCGAGCAGTCGCCGCGGTTGGCACTGCGCCCGGTGTGGGCGTGGCTGATGTAGCACTGGCCGCTGTAGGCGACGCACAGCGCGCCGTGGACGAAGAATTCCAGCGTCGTTTCCGGCCGCGTGGCGGCACGGATCGCGGCGATCTGCTCAAGGTCGAGCTCGCGCGCAAGCACGATCTGGTTCAGCCCCACGTCCTGGAGGAAAAGGGCCTTCTCCGGCGTGCGGATGTCGGTCTGGGTGCTGGCGTGCAACTGGATCGGCGGCAGGTCGAGCTCCAAGAGGCCCATGTCCTGGATGATCAGCGCGTCGACGCCGGCGTCGTAGAGCTGCCACACCTGTTGGCGTGCCGGTTCCAGTTCGTCGTCGGTGAGGATGGTGTTGAGGGTGACGAACACGCGCGCGTTGAAACGGTGCGCGTGTTCGACCAGCCGCGCGATGTCGGCGATGTCGTTGGAGGCTGACGCACGCGCGCCGAACGACGGCCCGCCGATGTACACGGCGTCGGCGCCGTGGTTGACGGCTTCGATGCCGATATCGGCGTCGCGCGCGGGCGCGAGCAGTTCAAGTTGATGGGGTTGCAAGATGGCGTTCCGACCAGCAAAACACCATTTTAGTCCTTTTACCGGTCGGGATCGCGGCTTGCCACCTGGAGGACCGGGGGCGGCTTGACCGCCTTGATCGCCAGGTTCAGCGTGATGTCGTTGCTGACCAGGAACGCATGCTTGCCCATATTGAAATCCGAGCGCCTGATCGTGACGCTTGCCTGGGCGCCGCAGGACTCCAGCTTGAAGGTGGGATCCTGCATGCACTGGAAGTTGCTGACGGCAAGCGTCACCGGACGGGTTACGCCCTTGATCGTCAGGTTGCCCGACATGCTCGGATGCTCGCCATCGAGCGTCATTCGGGTGGACTTGAAGATAATCGCCGGATGATTGGCGGTATCGAAGAAATCCGCGGCTTGGATATGTTCGTTCAACAGGGAGTTGCCAGTGTTCACCGAGGTCGCATCGATCATCACATCGGCCGAGCCGGTTCTGGCGGCATGATCGAACACGACTTTGCCGCTGATCTTTTCGAAACGATGCGTCTGGTTCGACAGCCCCAGCGCGCGATAGCTGAACAGGGAAGCGGTCTGGCTGTTGTCGATGACATAGGTTTCAGGCGCAGCCTGGGCAGCGGCGGCAAAGGCAACAAGCGCAGTCAACGTGGCAAGACGTTTCATCATGAGCTCCTTGTGTGAATGAACACCCGGATACTTCTGTCTGGCGGCAATGCCGCCATGCCACTCCTGGGATGTTGCGACTTCAAGGAGCAGTGCAGATTTCCTGCAACTGCCATGCCACGCCGTTCACCTCAAGCAAAAACACACAATTCCCTGATAAAACAATGGCTTGTTTTATTGCTCGGGTCCAGGTTTTATCCGGCAACAGGCGCAAACCGATGTAAATCCAACATGATGCGTCGAACGGGGCGAGCTTTCGGCAAGCCTCGACCACGCCATGCCAGCTACGTAAAACGCAAAAAAGCCGGACGTGCAGCGATCACGCGCGCACGTCCGGCCCCGCTTGCTGCATCGGGTTATTGGGCGGCTGGCTGTTCCATGACCGCCTCGATCGCGATGGTCAGCGTGACTTCGTCGCTGACGAAAGGCGCGTTTTTGCCCATGTTGAATTCCGAGCGCTTGATCTGCGTGGTCGCGTTGGCGCCGCAGGCCTCCACCTTCTTCATCGGATGCGGCTGGCACTTGAAGTGGGTGATCTCGAGCGTCACCTGCTTGGTCACCCCTTTGATCGTCAGGTCGCCCACCATGTAGATCGGCTGGTCACCGCGGAACGCCATCTTGTCCGATTTGAATGTGATCGTCGGATACTTTTCCGTGTCGAAGAAATCGGCGGCCCGCAGATGTTCGTTGAACAGCGCATAGCCGGTGTTGACCGAGTTGGCGTCGATCGTCACGATGGCCGAGCCGACTTGCTCGGCACGATCGAGCACTACCGAACCGGTAGTCTTGTCGAACTTGTGGGTCTGGTTGGAGAAGCCCAGGTGGTTATAGGTGAAATGCGGATAGGTGTGGCTGTTGTCAATCGTGTAGGTCACCGGCGCAGCGTGGGCGGTGACGGCCAGGGCGGCCAGAGCGGTGACGAGGGCGAAACGTTTCATGTGTGACTCCTTTAGGAATGAACAGTGGGTTATTTGCCGCTGGCGGCAATACGGAATTTGACCTGGACTTCGTTGGCGACGGCACTGACGTCCGTCCACATGCCTTCGCCAATGCCGAAGTCGAGGCGTTTGAGGACGAAGCGGCCGTCGAAGGTGGAGGCGTTCGCGCCGGGGGTGTAGCTGACCGGGATCGTCATGTCACGGGTGGTGCCCTTGAGCGTGAGCGTGCCGCGCAATTCGAAACGGTTGTTGCCGAGCGCGCGCACTGCGCTCGAGACGAAGACGGCCTTGGGGTACACGCTGCGGTTGAACCACAGCTTGCC
>CAZUVC010000032.1:0-41261 GCA_964623745.1 uncultured Thiobacillus sp.
CGAACGCCTTGAAGATCGTCTCGGCCTGGTGGTGCGCGTTGATCCCGCGCAGGTTGTCGATGTGCAGCGTGACGCCGGCGTGGTTGATGAAACCACGGAAGAATTCGAGGAACAGGTCGACATCGAACTCGCCGATGCGCGCACGCGTGTAATCGACGTGGTATTCCAGTCCCGGGCGTCCCGACAGGTCGATCACCACACGCGACAAGGCCTCGTCCAGCGGCACGTACGCGTGACCATAGCGGCGGATGCCCTTCTTGTCTCCGAGCGCCTGCGCGAAGGCCTGACCGAAGGTGATGCCGGTGTCTTCCACCGTGTGGTGGGCGTCGATGTGCAGGTCGCCGCGCGCCTCGATGTCGAGGTCGATCAGCCCGTGGCGGGCGATCTGGTCGAGCATGTGATCGAGGAACGGCACGCCGGTGGCCAGCTTGGCGCTGCCGGTGCCGTCAAGATTGAGACTGACCGTGATCTGGGTCTCGAGGGTGTTGCGGGTAACTTGGGCGGTACGCATGGCGTCGGGAAATAAGGCTGTAAAGGGATTCTAGCAGGCCGCTCTGGTTTTCAGCACAGCGCTTTCAATCCGGCAAGCAGTGCATCGCATTGCGTATCGGTGCCGATGGTGATGCGCAAAAACGGCGCGATGCGCTCCGGGCTTCTGAAATGGCGCACGATGATGCTGCGTTCACGCAGCGCGGCGGCCAGTTCTGCGCCGTCGTGCGCCGGGTGGCGGGCGAAGATGAAATTGGCCGTGGACGGCAGCACCTCGAAGCCGAGCGCTTCCATGTCGGCCACCAGCCGGGTGCGCGTCGCCACCACTTTGGCGCAGATCGATTCGAAATAGGCACGGTCCTCGATCGACGCCAGCGCGCCGGCCTGGGCAAAGCGATCGAGCGGATAGGAGTTGAAGCTGTCCTTGACCCGGTTGAGCGCCTCGATCAGGTGCGGCTGGCCGATCGCGTAGCCGACGCGCAGCCCGGCCAGTGCGTGCGACTTCGACAGCGTGCGGGTGACCAGCAGCTGCGGATAGCGCGCCACCAGCGCCACCGCCGATTCGCCGCCAAAATCGATATAGGCCTCGTCGATCACCACCACCGAATCGGGGTTGCCGGCGAGCAGACGCTCGATCTCCGCCAGCGCCAGCAGCCGTCCGGTCGGCGCGTTGGGGTTGGGGAAAATCACCCCGCCGTTGGGCACCAGATAGTCGTCGACCTTGATTTCGAACGCATCGGTCAACGGAATCGTGCGATGGGCAATCTCGTACAGCCCGCAGTACACCGGATAGAAGCTGTAGCTGATGTCTGGGAACAGGATGGGCCGCTCGTGCTTCAACAGCGCCATGAAGGCATGCGCCAGCACCTCGTCGGAGCCGTTGCCGACGAACACCTGATCGGCTGTCACGCCGTGATAGGCGGCGATGCCGGCGCGCAGGTGGTCGGAGTTGGGGTCGGGATAGAGACGCAGCGTGTCCGCGGCTTCGGCGCGCACGGCCTCGAGCACCTTCGGGCTGGGCCCGTAGGGGTTCTCGTTGGTGTTGAGCTTAACCAGCTTGGCCAGCTTCGGCTGCTCGCCCGGCACGTAGGGCGTCAGGCCATGGACCACGGCGCTCCAGAACTTGCTCATTGGAACAGACGGCTCATTTGTGCGTGAGGCGATATTCGGCGGAACGCGCGTGCGCTTGCAGGCCTTCGCCGTAGGCCAGCGTGGCGGCGATCCGCCCCAGCGTCTGCGCGCCGGCCTGCGACACGTGGATCAGGCTGCTGCGCTTCTGGAAATCGTACACGCCCAGCGGCGACGAGAAGCGCGCGGTGCGCGAGGTCGGCAGCACGTGGTTCGGCCCGGCACAGTAGTCGCCCAGCGCCTCGCAGGTGTTCTTGCCCATGAAGATCGCGCCGGCGTGGCGCAGTTTGGGCAGCAGCGCATCGGGGTCAGCCACCGAGAGTTCCAGGTGCTCCGGCGCGATGGTGTTGGAAATCGCCGCCGCGTCGTCGAGGTCGCGCGTCTTGATCAGCGCGCCGCGGTTGGTGAGCGAGGTGCGGATGACGTCGCTGCGCGGCATGTCTTCGATCAGCTTGTCGATCGCCGCCGCAACGGCATCAAGATAAGCGGCGTCGGGCGACAGCAGGATCGACTGCGCCATTTCGTCATGTTCGGCTTGGGAAAACAGGTCCATTGCCACCCATTCCGGCGGCGTGTTGCCGTCGGCGATGACCAGAATCTCGGAAGGACCGGCAATCATGTCGATGCCGACGGTGCCGAACACACGGCGCTTGGCGGCAGCCACGTAAGCATTGCCGGGGCCGACGATCTTGTCGACCTGTGGCACGGTTTGCGTTCCGTAAGCCAGCGCGGCCACCGCCTGCGCGCCGCCGATGGTGAACACGCGGTCCACCCCGGCGATCGCGGCGGCCGCCAGCACCAGTTGGTTGTGCTCGCCGCCCGGGGTCGGCACCACCATGATGAGTTCGCCGACGCCCGCCACCTTGGCCGGAATCGCGTTCATCAGCACCGACGACGGGTACGCCGCCTTGCCGCCCGGCACGTAAAGGCCGACGCGGTCGAGCGGTGTGATCTTCTGCCCCAGCACGGTGCCGTCGTCTTCGGTGTAAGTCCAGGATTCCTGGACCTGCTTGGCGTGGTAGCGACGCACGCGCTCAGCCGCGGCTTCCAGCGCGGCACGGGTGTCGGGCGGCAAATGGTCGAGCGCGGTCTGCAACTGGACTGTATTGAGCTCGAGGCTCGCCAGCGAGGCTGCCGGAAGGCGGTCGAAACGCTCGGTGTATTCGAGCACCGCCGCGTCGCCCCGCGTTTTCACGTCACGCAGGATGGCCGCCACCGTCTGCTCGATGGCGGCATCGGCAGCGTCGTCGAATTGCAACAGGCGGGTAAGACGCGCCTGAAAATCAGGCTGCGTGCTATCGAGGCGAGTGAGCGTAACCACAGGATTTCGTTTCCAAAAGACTGGCGCAGATTGTACCGTTTTTTGGCGTGCCACCGCGGCCGGCAGGGCATTCGCCAGGTAAATTCATACCTGTTCCGGAAATTAGACAAAGTCCAGATTGACGATTATCATGACACGCATGCATTACACGCGTGACAACATGGCCGACCTTTTGCGCGGCCACGACATCAATCCGACCCATCAGCGGATCGAGATCGCGCACGCACTGTTTTCGCGGCAGGAGCATCTGTCGGCCGACCAGGTGATGGCGATCGTCAACACGCGCCACTCCGAAACCTCCAAGGCCACGGTCTACAACACGCTCAAGCTGTTCCTGGAAAAAGGCCTGGTGCGCGAAGTCATCGTCGACCCCAGCAAGGTGTTCTACGACCCCAACACCAGTCCGCACCACCACCTGTATGAAGTCGACAGCGGCAAGCTGTCCGACATCGACGCCACCCAGGTGCGGATCTCCGGTCTGCCGCCGCTGCCGGCCGGCATGGTGACCGAAGGCATCGACCTGATCGTGCGCGTCCGCCGCACCGACTGAAGCACCGCGCCCGTCATGAAACGGGTTCACATCGCCCCCACCCTGCTGGACGCCCAGCTGGCCGCCGACGCGCTGTCCAGCCTCGGCATCGTCACGCACATCTTCAACGCCAACGTGGCCGGCGCGCTGGGCGAGGTGCCGTTCATGCAGGCGCAGCCCGAGATTTGGGTGGATGACGATACACAAGAAACGCGCGCGCGCGAGGCGCTGGCCGGATTGCGCGACGCGCCGCTGCGCGATGAAAAGGCCTGTCCTCACTGCGGCGAGACCAATCCCGGTAATTTCATGAGCTGCTGGCAGTGCAGCAGCGCCCTGCCGGACTGAGTCAAGTCGACTGCGGGTCTGACTGCTGCGCCTCGCGGTGCTGCTGATACTGGCGCGCAAAGATCCGTTCCAGTTCGTCGATCGCATCGGCCGCCGCCACGCCGTGGATCAGATGACGGGTCATCTGCGCGGACGCTTCATGGAAAATCTGGTTGCGTTCCAGCATCGGATAGGTCTGCATCAGGCGTTGTATCGCCTTGACCACGTTTTCCTGCTCCGGCCGCGGAATCGGCAGGGGCTCGGCAGGCGGAGCAGCAGCGGTGTCGGCGCCCTCCTTGCCCGCCAGAAACTCGGCGTAGTCGAGCAAGGCCTGCTGCCGCGATTCCGACAAGCCCCTGAAAATGGATACCAGGCGCTTGCTGTCGCGCATCAGCGGCCGCGGCCTTTGAACGGCCGCTTCATCGGAACGATGTCGGTGTTGCACTGCTGGAACTTGGTTTCGACAAAGCTGATGAAGGCATCGAGCAGCTTGCTGCGGAATTTTTCCGGCGCGTAGACCATCGAGAGTTCACGCGTCAACCGCGGACTCAGCGGCAGCGCGACCAGCGTGCCGAGCTGGATTTCCTTGGTGACGGTCGAGGCCGACATGATGGCGACGCCGAGGTTGGCCTCGACCGCGCCCTTGATCGCCTCGCGGCTGCCCAGCTCCATCTCGATGTGCAGGTCGTCCGGGTTGACGCCGTTGCTCTTGAAGAAATCGTCAACCACCTCGCGCGTGCCCGAGCCATGCTCGCGCGACACATAGCGCTGTTCGGCGATATCGGTTGCGTTGACGCTCGAATGCGACGCCAGCGCATGACCCGGCGCGCAGATCATCACCAGCTCGTCCTCGCAGCAGGCCAGCGTGGTCAGGTTGGGATTGTGCGACGGCGCCTCGATCAGGCCGACGTCGAGCGAATGGTCGGCCACTTTTGCCGCTACGGTTTCCGAGTTGGCCACGGTCAGCCGCGCCTGCACCTGCGGGAAACGCTCCTTGAATTCGCCCAGGATACGCGGCAGCTGGTACTCGGCGATGGTGGTCGACGCACCGATCATCAAGGGGCCGGTCACTTGCCCCGTCAACTCGCCGACGCGCGCTTCCATTTCGCCGGTCAGCGCCAGGATGCGCTCGGCATAGCCGAGCACCAGATCGCCGGCGGGCGTCATCGAGATCTTGCCGTGGCTGCGCTCGAACAGCCGGGTATTGAAATGCTCTTCCAGCTGCTTGACCTGAAAGGTCACGGCCGGTTGGGTCATGTACAGGATATCCGCGGCTTTGGTGAAACTGAGCTGCTTGGCGACGGTGTAGAATACTTGCAGTCTGCGGTCGGCCATAAATCCCCGTCCCTGGGTCAAAAAAGATTTTTATTGAACCACAAACCCGCCCGTGTTGAAACCTGTCAAACGCCAACCCGCTGTTTTGACTCGACATCCGTCAACACCCGCCCTACACACCGCCCGCCGCCTCCGCCGATCCTGATCCCTACGTGAACCGCGCGTTCTACATCGTCCTGGTGGCGCAATTCCTGTCCGCGCTGGCCGACAACGCCCTGTTGTTCGCCGCCATCGGCCTGCTGGTGTTCTTTGCCTCGCCGGAATGGTTTTCGCCGCTGCTGCAGACTGTCTTCGTCGTCGCCTATATCGTGCTGGCCCCCCTGGTGGGGCCGTTTGCCGACGCGCAGCCCAAGGGCCGCGTCATGCTGATCGCCAACACGGTCAAGTTCGGCGGCTGCCTGATCATGCTGGCCGGGCTGCATCCGTTGCTGGCCTATGCCATCGTCGGCGTCGGCGCGGCGATGTATTCGCCGGCCAAGTATGGAATCCTCACCGAACTGCTGCCGCCCGAAAGGCTGGTCGTCGCCAACAGCTGGGTGGAAGGCACCACGGTGGCCGCCATCGTGCTTGGCGCCATTATCGGCGGCGCGCTGATCAACCCGCAGCTGGCCGAGGGCATCCTGATCAACCTCGGGCTGGACAGCCGGCTGATCGCACCCAAGTTCGCCATCGTCTTCATCACCGGCCTGTATCTGGCCGCCGCCCTTGCCAACCTGTTCATTCCGCGCCTGCCGATCGACCACAAGCTGCCCAGCAAGTCGCCGCTGTTCATCCTGCACGACTTCGGGCACAGCTTCGTCCTGCTGTGGCGCGATCCGCTCGGCCAGGTGTCGCTCGCCGTCACCACGCTGTTCTGGGGCGTCGGCGCCACCCTGCGCCTGCTCATCATCGCGTGGGCGGCACTCAACCTGAAATATGGGCTCGACCAGGCGACCCAGCTCACCGCCGCCACCGCGTTCGGCATCGCGATCGGCTCCGTGCTGGCCGGCCGCTTCGTCAGCCTGCAACGGGCCGTCAGCGTGCTGCCGGCCGGCATCGTCCTGGGCTTCGTGCCGATTGCGCTGATCTGGGTGGAAAGCCTGTTGCCCGCACTGCTGCTGTTGCTGCTGGCGGGCATTCTGGCAGGCTATTTCGTGGTGCCGATGAACGCGTTGCTGCAGCATCGCGGCCACCTGCTGATGGGCGCCGGACATTCCATCGCCCAGCAGAATTTCAATGAGAACATCAGCATACTGGTGTTGACCGGCGCCTACGCCCTGATGGTGCGTGCCGAATGGCACATCCACACCATCATCTGGGTATTCGGCCTGTTCATCAGCAGCGTGATGAGCCTGATCTGGCTGCGCCACCGCAACGACGTGGTGCACTGAGTGACGCGACACTAGATGCTGGCGCGTTGCGGCTCCGGATACCGGGTCAGCGCAGCGGGGCGGCCGATATGGAAGCCCTGGGCGTGCGAAAAACCAAGCTGCCTCACCTTGGCCAGCAGCGACTCGGATTCGATGCCCTCGGCCACCAGACGGTAGCCCGCGTCCTTGATCATGCGCGCAAGGTCTTCGACAAAGACGGCCTGACGCCCTGACTCTTCAAGGCTGCGCACCATGGAAATGTCGAACTTCACCAGATCCACAGGCATGCTCGAGAGATACCGCAATGAAGAATAGCCGCTGCCGAAATCGTCCAGCGCGATGATGAATCCCGCCTTGCGCAGGTGGGCCAGATTGGCCGAAGCCTGGGCGATTTGCGTGATCAGCGAGGTTTCCGTCACTTCCAGCACCAGTTTGTGCGTGATCAGCAGCGGCGCGAACTGCATCAGCGCGTCATTGACGCGCTGACTGACGATGCCGGGGCCGGACACGTTGAGCGAGACGCCCGCGCCATCGGGTACGAGCCCCGCCTCCAGATCAGCCCGCACCCGTTCCAGTACGGCAAGATCGAATTCGCACTCCAGCCCACGCAGCTCGACCACCGGGAAAATGCTGGATGGCATGACGAGCCCCTGTTCCCCGCGGATGCGCACCAGCGCTTCGTAGTAATCGAAGCGCGACGTGGACAGATTCAGCACAGGCTGATAATGCATTTCCAGCCGGCTGGGGTCCGACATCGCCTCGTAGACCGCGCTGGTTTCGGCGCTCGACACCACGGCCTCCAGGCCTTCGCCCATTTCTTCCGAATAGACCGCGATCTTGCCCTGCCCCGGGCGCTTGGCATAGTACATCGCGATATCGGCCTGTCGGTGCAGGTGCTGCAGCCCGTCCACACTGGCATCGGCCTCCTCGACGCAGGCGATGCCGACGCTGACGCGCACCGGCTCCTTGACGCCATAGGCGTTGAAGTCATAACGCAGCACGTCTTCGACACAACGCTCCGCCACCTGCCTTGCGCGTTCGGGATCGGTGGCAAACAGGACGGTGGCGAATTCGTCACCGCCCAGCCGGTAGAGCCGGTCGCCTGCCCGCAGGGCGCCACCCAGAGACAGCGCCAATCCCTCGATCACGCGATCGCCCACCTGATGTCCATAGGTGTCGTTGATCGGTTTGAAGTGATCGCAGTCGAACAGCAGGAAGGCCACGCCCTGCGGCGTGTCGCGATGGCTGCGCAGCATGGCGCGCCAGTCGTCGTCGAATGCACGCCGGTTAAAAATGCCCGTCAGCGGGTCCTGGTGCGCCAGCGTCCACAATTCCTTGTTCTTGTGCGCCAGACTCACATGCATGTCGTCGAGCTGGTGCTGATAGTCGTTCAGCGAATGACGGACGTTTTCCAGTTCGGTCACGGCCAGCATGCCACGATAGCTGTCGTCGAGAAGCTGGCCCTGGCTGCGACCGCGCCGCATCGAATCGATATGGCTCGACAGCCGCCGCAAGGGCTTTGCAACCACATATACCAGCGCGACATACCCGATCAGCGAAATGGCCGCGATGATGAGCGCGATTTCATAGAACGAGCGGGTCACCAGCACCGCCAGCTCGCGCGTCTCGGGATTGCCGGTTGACTCGAAGCGCATGGCGGAAACCAGAGTGTCGACCGGGATACGCACCCCGTCGCCGGCTTCCAGATGCAGGCTCAACAGATCCAGATAACGGAAGGTACGCAGCTGCCTGAGCTCGCGCTCGAAATCGAACTTGAGCCCGGCGTAGCCGCTCAGGTATTTCTTGCCGGCATCCTGGTGGAACGGAAAAAAGAAATACAGATAATGGCGGCCGCTTTCTCGCTGCAGAAAAGACGACAAGTCCTGCGGATCGATCTGCGGCGGCATGCTGGCCTCTTTCTCCGGGAACGCCGACAGATTGCGCCCCTGCACGTCGTAGAGGTCGACGGCCACCATGCCTTCTGGCAGCACCCCTGCAACCAGCGCACGCGAATTGCGCCAGTAGCCGTAGTAGATCGGGTTGTCTAGTTGCTGGCGCGCCTCATCCCATTGCGTCAGCGCCGCCGCTGCGTCCCGGGCGTGCCGGCTCAGCAGCGACACGGCTTCTTCCAGTTCCTGATTGGCGAGCGTCTGGTCGGTCTGAGCGATTCGGTCGCGCAGGCGCGTGGCATCGTTGAAAACGAAGCTCGCGAGCACGCCGAGCGATACCACCAGAACAAACAGCAGCAGCAGCGCGTAGTGGGCAATCGGCCGCGGTGCAAGCCAGGTACGTATCGACGCCAGCGGCATGCGTCAGCGCCCCGTCACGGTCTGCAGCACAACTTCGTGCAGATCGAATTCGAACTGGTTGTCGAAAAAGTGCGAGGCACCCGGAATCACGCTGACGGCGATGCCGCGCGCCTGCAGATGTTCCACCCAGCCGGCCCCCATGCGGTCATCCAGGCTACCCATGATGACCCGGGCTGGAACCGGAGACTGTGCCACCGCGTCGAGGATGCGCTGCCGGCTGATGCTCATGTAGGACAGCAGGCTGGCGGGCGGACTGACATATTTCTTGCAATGGCCGAACTCGACTTCGGCCAGACGGGTGTCCCCACGCGCCACGCGTTCGCGCAAGGCCTGGGCGGAGCGTGCGCGTTGCGCCGCACTCTGCTTGGCTTCCACATCGGTCAGGCTGATCATCAGCAACTGCTTCACGACAGGCGACGGATTCCGGCCCAGGTAGGCAAGCAACTGCAGATTGCCGTAACTGTGGCCGATCAGCGTGATGCGCGAATGCCCCTTCGACATCAGCCAGCGTACCCAGAATGCAATCTCCTCCGCGTCTTCCTCGAGCGTATGCAAATGCAGCGCCTCGCACGGCAGGCTTTTGTTGCGCCGCGACACCCCCAGCGACAGGGTCGGCGTCAGCACCGTATACCCCCCACTCGTGAGTGCATCCATGGTGCTGGCCACGGTGGGAAAATCGCGGGTTTGCAGAAAGCCATGCAGGATGAGCACCGCCGGCAGCTGCTTGCGGCCCGGATGATAGCTCGCACCGACCACCATTCCGGAAGGCAGTTTCGCTTCGACATCGCTGCCTGCGCGAGAGAACGCAGGCGCGCTCAGCACGAGCAGCGCCAGAACGGCCAGCAGCGGGCGTGGATACCAGATCATGATCGTCGCGGCGGGCGCGTGTTTTTATGCTTATTGGGTATATCGTCCGCAATGCCGCGAACTTGAACCCGCCACGGTCCGGCCGCCGGGGCATGGGATGCCCCGGACCCGGCTTCAGGCCTTGGCTGCGCCGCTGCCGCCCTGCGACTTCACCACGCTCATTGCGCCCGCGATCAGCGAGCTCAGGTCGGCCATGTTGGACGGCACGATCAGGGTATTGCCGGTCTTGGCGATGCCGGCAAAGGCCTCGACGTACTTTTCGGCCACTTTCAGATTCACCGCCTGCATGCCGCCGGGCAACTCGACCGCGCGCGCGACACGGGCGATGGCTTCGGCATTGGCGGCGGCAATCGCCTTGATCGCCTCGGCCTCGCCCTGCGCGACGTTGATCGCCGCCTGCATTTCGCCCTCGGATTCCTGGATCGCGGCATTGCGCGCGCCGGTGGCGATGTTGATCTGTTCCTGCATGCGGCCTTCGGAGGACGCGATCAGCGCACGCTTTTCGCGTTCGGCGGTGATCTGCCGCTGCATGGCGTGCAGGATTTCCTTCGGCGGGGTGAGATCCTTGATTTCGTAACGCAGCACTTTGACGCCCCAGTTGACCGATGCCTCGTTCAGCGCCAGCACCACGCCGCGGTTGATGTCGTCGCGTTCCTCGAAGGTGCGGTCCATTTCCATGCGGCCGATCATCGAACGCAACGTGGTCTGCGCCAGCTGCGAAATCGCATCGATGTAGTCGCTTGCCCCGTAGGACGCCATCTTGGGGTCGGTGACCTGGAAATACAGGATGCCGTCGACCGCCAGCTGCGTGTTGTCGCGTGTGATGCAGATCTGGCTCGGCACGTCGAGTGGAATTTCCTTCAGCGAATGCTTGTAGGCCACGGTGTCGATGAAGGGAATCACCAGGTTGAGGCCGGGCGCGAGCACTGCGTGGAACTTGCCGAGGCGTTCGACCACCCAGGCGTTCTGCTGCGGCACCACGCGCACGCCCTTGGCGACGACGATCAGAATGACGGCCAGTATGACCAGTGCGACGATATCCATCTGTTCTCCCTATTGTGTTTATGTTGTGCGCCGGCCGGCGCCTAATTGCCCAGCACCAGCGTATTGCCCCGAACGGCCCGGATCATCAGCGGCCGCGTACTGTCGACACTGTCCGATTCGGCTTCGGCATCCCACAGCGCGCCACGGTATTTGACCTGGCCGCGTCCCGCCTGCCAGGATTCGAGCTGCACCGTCTGGCCGATGTCCATGTTCTGCACATTGGATTCCGGATGGGCCGTCGACTGTTTCCAGCGGCGCAGCGCCAGCGTGCCCAGCACGGCAATCGCGCCTGCCGTCAGCAACTGCACCAGCACGCCGCCGCCGAGCCAGGCGGCCAGACCAGCCGCCGCGGCAGCGACGCCGTACACCAGCAGATAGAAGGTCCCGCTGGTGAGCTCCACTCCCACCAGCACCGCCGCCAAAATCCACCACGCTACAAACGCCTGCATCTCATCTCCCCAGAATCACCGGCCGGTTCGCCAGCTCGTCGGGATTATGCCCGGACGGCGGAAAATGTGCCGTCAGGATGGCATCGATCTGCGCGATGCCCGCGAGCGCCCCGCGTTCGAAATCGCCCTGCCGGAATGCGGCTTCCATCGCGTGCGCCACCGCTTCCCAGTCAGCCGGATCCACCTGCGCGGCAATACCGCGGTCGGCAACGATTTCGATATCGTGGTCAGCCAGCAGCAGATAGATCAGCACGCCGCTGTTGTGTTCGGTGTCCCATACGCGCAGGTTGGAGAACACCTCGATCGCGCGTTCCCGGCCGCTGACGCCGCGCCACACCAGCGTGGCGGGCAGGCTGTTCTCGATGGCAAAACGGATCTCGCCGCGGTGGCCGGTTTCGCTGGATGTGATCGCGGCTTCGATCGCGTCAAGCGTAGCCTGCAGAAATGCGCGCTTCCATGCCCACCCAGGCCGGAACAGATGTTTGAGCACGCGCCTGATATTCACCATGATCCCGAGGCGCCTCCGCCGCCAAATCCTCCGCCGCCTCCGCCCCACGAACCACCCCCGCCGAATCCGCCGCCTCGCCCCATCCCGCCGCCGCTGGTCCAGCCGCCGCCCTGGCGAAATCCCGAAGCCACGGCCGCAAACACGAACCCGCCAATGATCAGCAACAACGGGCTGAATCCGAGCAGGAATGCGCCCACCGTCCCGCTGCCGAGCGCAGCCAGCCCCCCCGCGGCCGGACGGCTCATCAGCACCGACAGCAGCCACCCGACCACCACGCCACCGATGACCAGCAGGCCAAACACCGCATCATCGCCTTCGCCGCGGACGGATGCCGGCGGCGGCAGCGCCTCGCCTTCGATCAGCCGCATCAGCTGGTCGACGCCGGCATCGATGCCTGCGGCGTAGGCGCCCTCCCGAAAACGCGGCGCGATGACCTCGGCGATCACCCGTCTGGCAACCGCATCGGGAATCGCGCCTTCCAGCCCGTAGCCGACTTCAAGCCGCATGTCGCGGTCGTCCTTGGCGACGATCAGGATCACGCCGTCGTCGACTTTCTCGCGGCCGATCTTCCATTGCTCGGCGACGCGGATGCCGAACTGCGCAATGTCCTCGCCCGCCGTCGTCGGCACCATCAGCACCGCAATCTGGCTGCCCTTCTGCGCTTCGAATGCGGCCAGTTTGTTTTCCAGCGCGGCGGTCTGTTCGGCACTTAGCGTCGCCGTCAGGTCGGTGACGCGGCGCGTGAGCTCGGGTACTGCGATCTGCGCCCAGGCGTAAAGCGCAAGCGCCGCCAGCAGAAAGCCGAACCCCACAAGGGGACGCCGACTTCCTACGAGCTGAAGCCCGCGAAAGATCGTATGCGCCATGCGCGTTGCGGCGAGGCGCCTCATCTGCGTGTCAGTACCCGTGCGACAGACTGCCGCCCGAATCGCCGCTGGCGGGCGCCGGAGCAGGCGCCGGAGCAGGCGCCGGAGCAGGCGCCGGAGCAGGCGCCGGAACGGGCGTCGGAGCGGGTGCCGGCGCCGGGGTACCGAAATCAACCGTGGGTGGTGCGGCGATCGCCGCCTCGTTTTCCACCGTGAAGCTCGGCTTGGTCTTGTAGCCGAACAGCATCGCGGTGAGGTTGGACGGGAAAGAGCGCACGGCGACGTTGTAGGTCTTCACCGCGTCGATGTAGCGGTTGCGCGCGACGGTGATACGGTTCTCGGTGCCTTCGAGCTGGGCCTGCAGGTCGCGGAACAGGCCGTCGGCCTTCAGCTGCGGATAGTTTTCCGCCACCAGCAGCAGCCGCGAAATCGCGCCGGTCAGCTCGCCCTGCGCAGCAATGAAGCGCTGGAATGCCGCCTCGTCGTTGACCAGCTCGGGCGTGGCCTGAATGCTGCCGACGCGGGCGCGTGCCTGGGTCACTTCGAGGAAAACCCTCTCCTCGTGCGCCGCGTAGCCCTTCACCACATTGACCAGGTTCGGCACCAGGTCGGCGCGGCGCTGGTACTGGTTCAGCACCTCGGCCCAGGTCGCCTTGATTTCCTCGTCGGTCGATTGAAAGGTGTTATAGCCGCAGCCCGACAGGGCCAGCGCCATCAACGTCACCATCAGCCATTTCAACATGTCGCGCTCCTTGTTCAAGTGAGGGGCCGGGAACCGCAAACCGCGGATGCCCGGTCGATGCGAAGACTAGCTTACTGCAAGAGTGTCACCAGTTCCGCTTCCGCCTGTCCGTCTCCCACCCACAGGCGCGCCACGCTGACCGGCAACCTGAAGCGGCGCGGCCCCGCGCTGCCCGGGTTGACGAACAGTACGCCGGCCCGGGTTTCCACGCGAGGCTGGTGCGAGTGGCCCGACACGACGACCTGCGTGCCCGCTGCGGCCGGATCGATGGCGAGTTCGTCGAGAATGTGCAGCACGTGGATGCGCACGCCCTCGAATTCAAGATCCACGGTGTACGGAATGGGCGCCGCCCAGTCGGCGCGGTCGTTGTTGCCGCGCACCACTGTCAACGGCGCAATCTGCGCCAGCGTGTCGAGTACGCCGCGCGGCTCGCCGCTGCGCGAGCCGATGTCGCCGGCGTGGACGATGTGCGACGCGCCCGCGAGTGCCGTGATGGCTTCGGGCCGCAGCAGGCCGTGGGTGTCGGCGATCAGTCCGATCAGGGTGCGCGCCATCGCAGGGTGTCGATCAGGGCGCCACGCCCCAGGTGGCGAACAAGGGATCGGATTCGGTCAGCTTGTCGGCGTAGCGGTCGTCCTTCGGCCGCTTGAGGCCGCGCTCGACGTAGGTTTCCACTTTCTTGAAGCCGGCCTGCTTGATCAGCGAGCCGACCCAGGCCATGCGCTCCATCGGGTGCAGCTGGGTCCACAGCTTGATCACCTTGGGTGGGAAATAGCGGTTCGACAGCGTCACCACGAACATGCCGCCGGGCTTCAGCACCCGCCGCGCCTCGGCGACGATCCTGTGCGGCTGGATCAGGTATTCGAACGACACCGTGCACACCACCGCGTCGAAGCTGGCGTCGGGGAACGGCAGCGTCGGATCGGCGTTGAGGTCGTGCACGATGCGCTCGGCGAGCTGCGGATTGTCGGCGAGTTCCTCGGCGCTCATGCCGAGGCCGACGGCGGTTTGCACCGTATCCGGCAGATGCGAGCGCCAGCCCGCCATCAGGTCGAGCACCCGCGCGTTTTCCGGCAGCACGGTGCGGTACAGCGCCTGGATGCGGCGCGCGCATACCGCGTCGACATGGGTGACTTTTCTGGGCTGTGCGTAGAACGCGGCGTCCGGTGTCTCGTCCTCGCGGGCGAACGCATCCGGCCCCTCGAAGTCGGTCGGCGTCTGCATCTGCGCGTCCATGCCGCTCCATTCCAGCAGCTGTTCCACCTTGCCGACCGGCTCGGTCGAGACGTCGCTCTTGCCGCTGTCGATGCTGAAGATGCGGCCCTGCAGCGGGTGGCTGAAATTGGCGACGAAGTGCTCGCCATTCAATTTCATCACGCGGAACATCGGACCAGGCGCGTCGTCGGCGTGCAACAGCTGCGAGGGATAGAAACGCCCGAACTTCAGCGGCGCGATGTCGCTGCGGAACACCTCGTTCGGCACCTCGTGCTCGATTTTCGGGCCGACGTCGACCTGGGCATCGACCGGCGGCGTGTCGCCGGGCATCCAGATCACCACCTGATGGCGGCCGAGGTCGGAAAAGTAATTGACGCGAAAACGCAAGGCGGAGTGCAGGAGTTTCATTGGGGATTCTAGGAGCTAGGAATTAGGGGCTAGGGAGTGGTACGTGCGGCGCGCCAGGCACAGGTCTTCCCAGGCGCGTGCCTTGTCGGGCAGATTGCGCAGCAGGTAGGCGGGATGATAGGTCACGATCAGCGGGACGCCTTGATACTGGTGCACGCGGCCGCGCAGACGGGCGATGGCTTGGTCGGTCTGCAACAGCGTCTGCGCGGCGAAGCGGCCGAGCGCGACGATGAGTTTGGGGCGGATGAGTTCGATCTGCGCCAGCAGATAGGGCATGCAGGCGCCGATTTCGTCGGGCTCGGGGTTGCGGTTGCCGGGCGGGCGCGATTTCAGCACATTGGTGATGTAGACCTTGTTGCCGCGCGCGAGGTCGATCGCGCCCAGCATCGCGTCGAGCAGCTTGCCGGCCTGGCCGACGAAGGGCTCGCCCTGCGCGTCCTCGTCGGCGCCCGGCGCCTCGCCGACGATCAGCCAGTCGGCGTTGCGGTCGCCGACGCCGAGCACGCCCTGGGTGCGTGTGGTCGAAAGCTTGCATTTCGTGCAGTGCGCGACCGCGTCGGCGAGCTGCTCCCAGTCGTAGGCGGGTGAGGCGTCAGCGGTAGGCGGCGCGGTGGGCGCCTCGCGCAGGCGCCAGACGGGGCCGATGCCGAGTTCGCTGAAGACATCGTCGCGGCTCAGCATGACAAATCTTTCCGCATGATGAGCGCATCCTCGCGGCCGTCGCGCGCCGGGTAGTAGCCGCGCCGCACCGCCAGGTCGACGAAACCGCTGCTGTGGTACAGCCCGATCGCGGCGGTATTGGAGGTGCGCACTTCGAGAAAGAGCACGCTTGCCTTGTGGTCGCAGGCGCCCGCCAGGCAATGGGCAAGCAGACGGCGGCCATGACCGTGACCGCGCCAGGCCGGCGCGATCGCGAGGTTGAGCAGATGCGCCTCGCCGGCCGCCGCCATCATCGCGTAATAGCCGGTCAGCTCGCCCTCCGCCTCGCTCACCCACATGCTGTAGCCGGCCGTCAGCGAGTCGGCAAAATGGCCGGGCGTCCAGGGATAGTCGTAGCTGTCCAGTTCGATCCGGTGGATATGCGGCAGATCGGCCTCGGCCATCGGGCGCATGCGATGCAGGACCGCCGCGTCGACCGCGCTCACGCCGGCTGCCTCGCGCGACGTTCGTCCACCGTCAGCGCCACCTTGTCGCGCAGGTAGATCGGCGCGGCCAGCGCCGCATCCAGGCCCTCGCCGCGCTCGAAGGCACGGGCGGCGAGCGGCGCCATCGCGGCAGCGTCGGGCATCAGCGTGTCGTCGATACGCACCAGCTCGGCTTCCAGGCGTGGCCGCAGCACCGTCCCCAGCGCAGCAAAGCCGTTGCCGGCGCCCACCCAGTCGTCGCCGGGCGGGATCATTACCGACTCGGGCAGCGCCAGCTGCGGCGCGGCCACCGCGCGCCAGCCGGCCCCGTCACGCACGTAGGCCGCCCAGTACACCTCGGCCATGCGCGCATCGAGCACGGTCAGCACCTTATCGGCGCCCGTCTGCTCGGCGATCGATTGCAGCGTGGACACGCCGACCACCGGCAGATCGGCGCCAAACGCCAGACCCTGCGTCACCGCGCAGGCAATCCTGAGGCCGGTGAACGAGCCGGGGCCGGCACCGTAGCCGATGCCGTCGAGCTGGCGCAGGGTCAGCCCTGCCTCGCGCAGCAACTCGTCCACCATCGGCAGCAGCAGCGAACTGTGCCGCTGTTCGGCCAGCACCCGGCGCGCCTGGATGCGGCCGTCCAGCCACAGCGCGGCCGAGCACCATTCGGTGGAGGTATCGAGAACAAGGACTTTCATCGGCGCAATTTTAGCAGGCCGCCGTTGCCGGCCGCGGCAGGGCGCGTCAGACGCGGCCGCGGTAGACGACGCGATAGATCGCGCCGGCGTGGTCGTCCGAGATCAAGAGGCTGCCGTCGGTCATCACCAGCACGTCGGCCGGGCGGCCCCAGGCGTCCTCCCCCTGCTGCCAGCCGCTGACAAAGGGCTCGTAGCGCACCGCGCGGTTGCCTTCCAGCTGCACCATGCTGACGCGATAGCCGACCTTGCTGCTGCGGTTCCACGAACCATGCTCGGCAATGAAGACGGCGTTGCGGTAGCGCGCGGGGAAGGTCTTGCCGGTGTAAAAGCGCATGCCGAGCGCCGCCACGTGGGCGCCGAGTTCCTGCACCGGCGGCACGAAGTCGGCACAGCGCCGGCCGCGGCCGAATTCGGGGTCGGCGATGGCGCGGCCGTGGCAGTGCGGGTAACCGAAGTGCTGGCCGGGCTTTGCCAGCCGGTTGAGCTCGTCCGGCGGCACGTCGTCGCCCATCATGTCGCGCCCATTGTCGGTGAACCACAGTTCGCCGCTGGTGGGATGCCAGTCGAAGCCCACAGTGTTGCGCACGCCGCGCGCCACCACCTCGAGCTTGCCGCTGTCCACGTCGAGCCGGGTGATGGTCGCATAGCGGTCGACACCGGCGTCGCAGATGTTGCACGGTGCGCCCACCGGCACATAGAGCTTGCCGTCGGGACCGAAGGCGATGAATTTCCAGCCGTGGTGGGTGTCGCTCGGCCACCCCTCGCTCACCGTTTCCGGCCGCGGCGGCTTGTTCAGGCGCGCCTCGATGTCGCGCAGGCGCAGCACTCGATTCACCGCCGACACGTACAGGTCACCGTCGCGAAAAGCCACGCCCACCGGCATGTTGAGGCCCTCGGCAATGACCACCGGCGTGCGGTTTCCCTGTAGCGGAATCGCATAGACCTTGCCGGCGCGGCGGCTGCCGACGAAAAGCGTGTTCTTGCCGAGCGCCATCTGCCGCGCGTTGTCGACGCGCGCGAACAGCTCGATCTTAAAACCCGGGGGCAGTTTCAGTTGCGCCAGCGGCAGCGTGTCCGCCTGCGCCGGGACCTGCCAGCCGAATGCCAGCAGGAAAAAAGCGATCCATCGCAGCATCAGAATCTCCTTTCAGTCAGGCCGCAGCGGAATCAGGATCTCGAAGCGCACGCGCGACCAGGGATCGCGCACGTCGGCCAGCCGGGTGATCCGGGCCGCCAGCCGCTGCCCGCCATCCATCAGGCGCGCGACATCGGCATTCTCGCGGCGCGGCACATAGCCGATCTTGCGACCCTGCCATTCGACCCGAACGGCGCGGGCATCGTGCGCATTGTCCGGCTCGCGCACCAGGGTGAGCGCATCGCCCACCCGCAGCTGCGGCCACAGCGCCTTGCCAGCGTGATACTGAAACCCGGCCAGTGGCGAATCCTGCAGCAGGATGTGCGCGGCGACCTGCGCATGAAGCGGCAGCGCCCACATCCAGACCAGACACAGCCACGCCAGCCGACCACGCATCAAGGACTCCGAATCACGGGTTCCGAATCGAGCATTCTAGTGGGAAATTCGCCTCCCTGATCCACCCGGGCCCATAGGTTTCGGCTTTAGTTTTTTCGCTGGACAAGCCGCCGTCCGCTTGAGGTAGGATGAATGCATTCTCATCAATCAATGCCAACACGCCATGCCGAGAAAAACTGCCGCGCAGACCAAGCTCTTCGTTCTGGACACCAATGTGCTGATGCACGATCCCACCAGCCTGTACCGCTTCGAGGAGCACGACATCTACGTGCCGATCGCCACGCTGGAAGAACTCGACATGCACAAGAAGGGCATGACCGAAGTCTCGCGCAACGCGCGCCAGGCCAGCCGCTTCATCGACGAGATCGTCAGCACACTCGACTCGATCGAGGACGGCGTGCCGCTCGCCAAGCACAGCCACAACGCCGCCACCGGCAAGCTGTTCCTGCAGACCCAGGCGATCAGCGGCGACATCCCGATGAGCCTGCCGACCTCCAAGGTCGACAACCAGATCCTCGGCGTGGTGCTGTTCCTGTCGCGCCACCATCCCAAGCGTCAGGTCATCCTGGTGTCGAAAGACATCAACATGCGCATCAAGGCACGCGCGCTGGGCCTGCCGGCCGAGGACTACTTCAACGACAAGGTGCTGGAAGACACCGACCTGCTGTACGCCGGCGTGCGCGAACTGCCGCCGGATTTCTGGGACAGCCACGGCAAGGGCATGGAGTCGTGGCAGGCCAACGGTCACACCCACTACCGCATCACGGGCCCGCTGGTCGCGAGCATGCTGCCCAACGAGTTTGTCTACCAGGAAGGCCCCAACCCGCTGTACGCCAAAGTGGTCAAAGTCGAGGGCAAGCAGACCGAAATCGTCACGGTGCGTGATTACACGCACCACAAGAACAACGTCTGGGGCATCACCGCGCGCAACCGCGAGCAGAACTTTGCGCTGAACGTGCTGATGGACCCCGAGATCGACTTCGTCACCCTGCTCGGCCAGGCTGGTACCGGCAAGACCCTGCTCACACTGGCCTCGGCACTGGCTCAGGTGCTCGACAAGAAGCTCTACACCGAAATCATCATGACCCGCGTCACCGTTCCGGTGGGCGAGGACATCGGCTTCCTGCCCGGCACCGAAGAGGAAAAGATGACGCCGTGGATGGGCGCGCTGGAAGACAACCTCGACGTGCTGAACAAGAGCGACGACGAGGCTGGCGACTGGGGCCGCGCAGCGACGCAGGACCTGATCCGGTCGCGCATCAAGGTGAAGTCGCTCAACTTCATGCGCGGCCGCACCTTCCTCAACAAGTTCCTGATCATCGATGAGGCGCAGAACCTCACGCCCAAGCAGATGAAGACGCTGATCACCCGCGCCGGCCCCGGCACCAAGGTGGTCTGTCTCGGCAACATCTCGCAGATCGACACGCCCTACCTCACCGAAGGCAGTTCCGGCCTCACCTACGTGGTCGACCATTTCAAGGGCTGGCCGCACAACGGCCACGTCACGCTGCAGCGGGGTGAACGTTCGCGCCTGGCAGACTATGCTGCAGAAGTGTTGTGAACTTCACCCTAGGAGAGACGCAATGAAGCACTGGCTCATTCTGGCGGCCGGCCTGACCCTTGCCCTGCCCGCCCATGCGATCGACTGGAACGAGATGCTGCGCGGCGTGCTCGGCAAGCCGGCCGAACAGCCCGCCGCCAGCGGCGTCGATGCGCTGTCCAACACCGACATCAATGCCGGACTGAAGGAGGCACTCGCCCGCGGCGCCGACGCGGCCGTCGCCCAGCTCGGGCAGAAGGACGGTTTCTTCGGCAACGCCGCACTCAGAATCCCGCTGCCGTCCAGCCTGCAGAAAGCCGAGAAAGCCATGCGCATGTTCGGCATGGGCAAGCAGGCCGACGACCTGGTGCTGTCGATGAACCGCGCCGCCGAGGCCGCGGTGCCGGAAGCCCGGACCCTGCTGGTCGATGCGGTGCGCGCGATGACACTGGAAGATGCCCGCGGCATCCTCACTGGCGGCCAGACCTCGGCCACGGATTTTTTCCGCAACAAGACCGAAGCCACCCTCACCGAGCGCTTCGGCCCCATCGTCAAGGCAACCACGGACAGGGTCGGTCTCGCACAGCAGTACAACCAGTACGCCGGCATGGCCGCGCAGTTCAACCTGATCGACAAGCAGCAGGCCAGTGTCGAGCAGTACGTCACCCAGCAGGCGCTCGACCGCCTCTATACCGTGATCGGCGAGAAGGAAGCTGCACTCCGCGCCAACCCGATGCAGGCCGGCAGCGATCTGTTGAAAAAGGTATTCGGCGCCGTCACCGGCCGATAGCCCCGCAGCACGCCGATGAACGTCCGTCTCTGCGCCCTGCTCGCCGGATTGCTGCTTGCGCTGCCGTCCCACGCCTGGGACGTTGGCGAATTCAGCAACGGCATGTCGCGTGCGGAAGTCGAGGCCGCGCTCAAGACCTGGAAATTCGACCGCACCCTGACGATCGGCAGCGACGGCCTGTTTGCCTACGACTATCCCGCCAACCCGGCTAGCCGTCGCTTCCTGTTCACCTTCTGCAGCGACAGGCTGGTGGCGTTCGAGCAGGAAGTCACGCCCGCTTTCCGCCACTTCGTCATCATCGCGTCGAACTACGCCAACCTCTACGGCAACCCGCTCAAGGTCATCCCCTATTCCAGCGTCGTCGCCAACGGCGAAAAAAACCTGCTGGCCATGTTCTGGCGCAAGGGTGCGGACTACATGGGGGTCAAATACGTGCTGCACCCGACCAGCGAGCAGCTCTCGATGAGCTGGCAGATCAGTAACAACTGCTGGCAGGCGCCACGCTAGAACGCGGCACGGCCGGATTCACGCCAGCAGCAGCCCCTGCTGCGCAAACAACCATACCTGCCGCCGGGTCAGTTCGCCGATAGTTTCTGCGGGCAGACTCACGCCTTGCGATGCCAGCGTCTCCTGCATGGCGACCGCCAGTTCGCCGATCGTGCGGCAGCCATCCAGTAGCCCCAGCAAGATGCGTCCCGGCGCATCCAGATCCATCGCCACATGGCGGGCGCCGCTGACCACCCAGCCAGGCGTCGTGGCCTGCAGGCGTGCCAGTGCATTCGCACAGGGGCGCTCGTCCGGTTCTTCGGCGGCGTGAGGGCCGCGCCAGGTCGTCGGCATCACGGCGTGCATCGTCACCAGGCGAAACAGCGCGTCGCGGAACGCAGATTCGTCCGGCGGCGCACCAGGCGGGTAATCGGCCAGCAGCGCGCACGCATCCGCGTACAGCGTGGTGAAATCCGGCGCGGCGGGATACGCGGCGGACAGCAGCATGACCGCCGCCTTCATCGCCGGCTCCGCAATCAGAAAGCCGCTCCCCGCGGGGTTGACGAAGCGCTGCTCGACGAACGCCTCCAGCTCGATTTCCTCGTCACTGCCAAGATCGGCATAAAACGCCAGGCCCTTCAGCACCTCGGCGTGTGGCGGCTGGGCGCAGGGCGCATCGGCGCGCGCAATCAGGGCACGGCGAAAGCGCGTGCCGAGCGCGTCGTCGAGCGCGGATTCGGCATCTAGCCAGCGGCCGGCCATGCTCTCGGGAATCAGGCCCCAGGCGTCCTCGAGCTCGACCACGGCGCGGCGCGGGCCGGCTTCGCCGACATAGCGAAGGTCGTGCTGGTCGAGGTGCGTCGCGAATTCGCCGAAGGTCATCGGCGTGTTGAAGTCGGCGAGATATTCGTGGAAGAGGTAGGACGGCGCGGCCGACTTCAGATAAGCGACTTCCTTCAGTAAATCGGGGTCGCTCCACTCGGCCGACAAGTCGTCCAGCACGCGCAGCGCTTGCTGGAAGCGCTCGGGGGCGGGGAGGTTGGTCGAGGTGCGCGCAGTCAGCGCGATGCGCAGCGGCTGCAGCTTTTCCCAGCCGGCAGCGACGTTGAAGCTGACGTAGGCTACACCCTGCGGCGACAGGTGGCGCCGGCAGACGTCGAGCAAGGCCTGCTGCACCGCAGGCGGCACCCAGGAGAACACGCCGTGGGCGATGATGTAGTCGAATTCGCCCAGATCGTCCGGCAGCGCGGCAAGGTCGCCGTGAAGAATCCGGGCATTGGACAGCCCCAGTGCCTGGATGAACGCCGCACCCGCCTCGGCCTGCACGCGCGACAGCTCGACGCCGACGCATTCGCAGTTGGGCCAGCGCCACGCCAGCGGAATCAGGTTGCCGCCCTGCGCGCAGCCGAGTTCGAGAATGCGTGAACGGGTGGGGTCGGGCGCGTCGAAGCCATGCAGTCTCGCCACCGCCGCCAGAAAATCCGGCTGGGTTTCGGGCAGCGGCAGGCTGTCGTAGGGCAGTTCGTCATAGCTTTGCAGGGTATCCATGCAAAAGATTGTAGCGTCCGCCATACTCAGGGCGTGATAACACGCCCTAGAGCCATGACACAGATCTTCCGGACGACCCTGTTACGTCGACTCGCAGGCGCCCTGTTCGTGTTGATGATGCTGGCGCCGGGCGCCCGCGCCGACGCGACCTGGATCGAACCCGGCGCCGACGGTGCGCCCATGGTGCACCTGTATTTCTTCTGGTCGCTCGCCTGTCCGCATTGCCTGGAAGCGCGCCCCTTCATCGAGGCCATTCCGGCCGAACGGCCGTGGGTGAAGCTGCATTCGCTGGAACTCACCCGCCACCCGGAAAACGTGCGCCACTACGTCGCGCTGGCGGACCAGGTGGGGCAGCCCGCACAGTACGTGCCGGGGCTTTTGTTCTGCGGCCGCATGCAGACCGGCTGGGACGACGACGCGACCAGCGGCCAGGCGCTGCTCGCCGAGCTGGATGCCTGCCGCGCCGCGGCCGGACGCAGCAGCGCGCTCGACATCGCGCATGCCCTCCCGACGCCCGCGTTCAGCGTCCCATTGCTGGGCGACGTCAGCCTGGACGGCACTTCGCTGCCGCTGATGACGGTGCTGATCGCCGGCCTTGATGCCTTCAACCCCTGCGCGTTTTTCGTGCTGCTGTTCCTGCTGTCGATGATGGTCCACCAGAAAAGCCGCGCGCGCATGTTGGCGATTGGCGCCGTGTTCGTGCTGACCTCGGGGCTGATGTACTTTGCCTTCATGGCGGCGTGGCTCAACCTGTTCCAGCTGCTCGGCAACCTGGCGTGGGTGACGCTCGCCGCCGGCGCGATGGCCCTGGCTGTCGGACTGATCAACGTGAAGGATTTCTTTTTCTTCGAACGCGGCGTGTCGCTGTCGATACCAGAAAGCCGCAAGCCCGCGATCTACCAGCGCGCCCGCGCCATCCTCGCCGCCGGCAGCGTGCCGGCCATGCTCGCCGCCACCGTGCTGCTCGCGGTGGCGGTCAATTTCTACGAACTCTTGTGCACCGCCGGTTTTCCCATGGTCTACACGCGCCTGCTGACGCTGCAGGACCTCGGCCCCGCCCAGCATTACCTGTATCTGGCGCTGTACAACGCGGTCTATGTGATCCCGCTCGCCGTTATCGTCGGGGTGTTCGCCTTCACCCTGGGCGCACGCAAGCTGAGCGAGCGCGAAGGCCGCCTGCTGAAATTAATGTCAGGTCTGATGATGCTGCAATTGGGAATACTGCTGGTGCTGGCACCCGAGCTGCTGAACCGGCTCGGCGTCGCGTTCGCGCTGATGGCGGTGGCGGTCGGCGTCACCTGGATCGCGGCGCGCCTGACCCGGGCATGACGCCCGGGTCAGGCTTGGGCGGGATCAGTGTCCGCGCGTGCCCGGCTTGGCCGAGAACAGCGCCGCCTGTGGACGCGGCTTGCGCGCCTGGGTCGACTGCCCCGGTGCGCCGCTGCGTCCGCCTGCCGGCTTGGCGCCGGTGCTGGCGGGCTTGGCCTGTGACGAACGGCCGGCGCCACTGCGGCCGCCGGGTTGGCCGCCGGGTCCGGCGCCCTGCCCCTGACGCGGACCACCGCGGCCCTGCGGCGGGCGCGGCGGGCGTTCGTCGGACATCAGGTCGGCCTTGGCCGGCGCCACGAAGCCGGGTTCGATTTCGACCCGTACGATCGAGCGCTTGATCAGCTTCTCGATGTCGCGCAAATAGCTCATTTCCTCGTCATCGACCAGCGACAGTGCCGAGCCGGTGGTGCCGGCGCGGCCGGTGCGGCCGATGCGGTGCACGTAGTCTTCCGGCACGTTGGGCAATTCGAAGTTGACCACCTGCGGCAGCTGGTCGATGTCGATGCCGCGCGCCGCGATGTCGGTCGCCACCAGCACGCGCACGCCGCCGTCCTTGAAGCTCGCCAGCGCCTTGGTGCGTGCGCCCTGGCTCTTGTTGCCGTGGATCGCAGCGGCGGTGATGCCGTCCTTGATCAGCTTTTCGGCGAGCTTGTTGGCGCCGTGCTTGGTTCGGGTGAACACCAGCACCTGCTGCCAATCGTGATGCTTGATCAGGTGCGCCAGCAGGTCCCGCTTGTGCGCCTGCGGCACCCGGTGCATCGACTGCTCGATGACTTCCACCGTGGTGTTGCGGCGCGCGACTTCGACGCTCTTCGGGTTGTGCAGCAGGCCGTTGGCAAGCGTGCGGATCTCGTCGGAGAAGGTCGCAGAGAACAGCAGGTTCTGGCGCTGCTTCGGCAGCACCGCGAGCACTTTCTTGATGTCGCGGATGAAGCCCATGTCGAGCATGCGGTCGGCTTCGTCCAGCACCAGGATTTCGACGCCGGACAGATCCACCGTCTTCTGCCCCATGTGGTCGAGCAGGCGACCCGGCGTCGCAACCAGGATGTCGACGCGCGACTTCAGCGCCTTGAACTGCGGGTTGATGTTGACGCCGCCGAACATCACCATCGAGGTGAGCGAGAGGTACTTGCCGTAAGTCTTGACCGATTCCTCGACCTGCGCGGCGAGTTCGCGCGTCGGCACCAGGATCAGGCAGCGCGGGCGGCCCGGCTTGCTTGGGGCCGCCTGGGTCGACAGGTGATGCAGGATCGGCAGCGTGAAGCCGGCGGTCTTGCCGGTGCCTGTCTGCGCGGCGGCAAGCAGGTCGCCGCCTTCGAGCACTTGCGGAATCGCCTGCGCCTGAATCGGGGTGGGCGTGGTGTAGCCGGCGTCGGCAATCGCACGCATGATGGGTTCGGCCAGTCCAAGACTGGCAAAGGTGATTTCAGTAGTCATGTAGTTTTTTCCTGCGACGGCCTGTCACGTTTGCAGTGACACCAATCGAGGCAGACGGATAGGGGATCGTGAGATCGAGGTAAAAGAACCGCGCACCGATTGGCAGGGTGCGGGAGGCCGAACTATACCGGCTGGACCCTGATGCGGCAATGCATTTCAGCCGCCGGCGTGGGGAAATGAAAAGGGACCGGCCTGTGGCCGGTCCCTTTGGGATGTTCGGGCTGGTGGGCAGTACAGGGTTTGAACCTGTGACCCCCGCCGTGTGAAGGCGATGCTCTACCGCTGAGCTAACTGCCCCGAAGCGGCGCGAATTAAACCACATCCGACCCGGCGCGGTCAATTTCAGGACCCCCGATCCGGTAAAATGGCCCCTTTTTCCGCCCGGCCCCGCCATGATCCGCACCCGCTTCGCCCCTTCTCCCACCGGTTTCCTGCATATCGGCGGCGCGCGCACCGCGCTGTTTTCGTGGGCGTTTGCGCGGCATCACGGCGGCCAGTTCATTCTGCGCATCGAGGACACCGACATCGCGCGCTCGACCCCCGAGGCGGTGCAGGCGATTCTCGACGGCATGGCCTGGCTGGCGCTCACCCACGACGAAGGTCCGTTCTACCAGACCCAGCGCCTGTACCGCTACAAGGAAGTGATCGAGCAGATGCTGGCCGCCGGCCAAGCGTATCACTGCTATTGCAGCACCGAAGAACTCGATGCCATGCGCGAGGCGCAGCGCACGCGCGGCGAGAAGCCACGCTACGACGGCCGCTGGCGTCCCGAAGACGGCAAAACGCTGCCGGTGCCGCCCGCCGGCGTGCAGCCGGTGGTGCGCTTCAAAAATCCGCTGGAAGGCGTGGTGGCGTGGAAGGACCTGGTCAAGGGCACCATCGAGTTTTCCAATGCCGAGCTCGACGACCTCATCATCGCGCGTGCCGACGGCACGCCCACCTACAACTTCTGCGTGGTGGTCGACGACTGGGACATGCAGATCAGCCACGTCATCCGCGGCGACGACCACGTCAACAACACCCCGCGCCAGATCAACATTTTGAAGGCACTGGGCGCGACAGTGCCGCAGTACGCCCATCTGTCGATGATCCTCGGCGACGACGGCACCAAGCTCTCCAAGCGCCACGGCGCCGTGTCGGTGATGCAGTATTTCGAGGAAGGCTATCTTCCGGAAGCCGTGATCAACTATCTGGCACGGCTCGGCTGGTCGCACGGCGACGCCGAACTGTTCAGCCGCGAGCAGTTCGTGCAGTGGTTCGACCTCGACCACATCACGCCCTCGGCCGCGCAGTTCAACACCGAAAAGCTGCGCTGGCTCAACCAGCAGTACATCAAGGCAGCCGACGACGCACGGCTGGCCGGGCTCGTGCGTCCCTTCCTGGTGCGCAACGGCGCCGACCCGGACAACGGCCCCGATCTTGCCGCCGTGTGTGCACTGGTGAAGGAACGCGCCGCGACGATCGTGGAACTGGGCGACGCCGCCACCCTGTTCTACCGCACCCTGCACCCCACGCCGGAACTGCTGGCGCAGCACGTCACGCCCGAGGTGCTGCCGGCACTGGCCGATCTGGCCGCCCGCTTCGAGGCGCTGAGCTGGGAGCGCAGCGCAATCAGCGCCGCGTTCAAGGAAACCCTGGCCGCCCATGGCCTCAAGATGCCGAAGCTGGCGATGCCGGTGCGGGTGCTGGTGACCGGCGAACCGCAGACCCCTGCGATCGACGCGACGCTGGAACTGATCGGCAAGGACAAGGTGGTTGCACGCCTGAAAGCAGCGCTGTAGGGGTCACACGCGCGGGCGATTCCGCTATAATGCGCGCTGTTTTTCGCCGCTGTAGCTCAGTTGGTAGAGCAGCGCATTCGTAATGCGAAGGTCGCCAGTTCGATTCCGGCCAGCGGCACCAGTAAATAAGCGGCTCTCAGCGATGGGGGCCGTTTTCAATTTCAGCCCGGGGTAACGCCGGGGTAACTCACGGACAACAAAAAGCCCAGCGCGAAGGCTGGGCCGGTGTGGGTGTTGCGGGCTGGATCAGTCAGCAGCGCGGCCGATGCTAAAGACGTTGCCAGCGGTGGACTCAATACAACCTTCAGCATGCGTTTTAACTAGATACCTAGTTGCCTGTTGCGACTGGGCGGGCATGAGCCGGTAATTTGAAATCATATCCGCCTCCTCATCGGTCAGGTAGTGCAGGCGGGTAAGCTCAGCAGGCGGTAAAATCTTCTTAGCCATGATCGGTTCCTCGTAAACTGATTAGGGTTAGGGGTGGCCTCGTGCTCGAACACTTGGTCGCCCCGCTATCCAACAGGGTTGGACGGATTCATCCTAGTCCGCACCAGCAAAGAAAGCAAACAGCCCCGCCAGGATCGCCTACAAGCGATTAAAACCGGCTGGCCTATGTCCTAGCCTATCCGGGGTTCGGCGTCAGCGTTGCTTTCGATTCCTTCAATTCGCGCTATCAGCTCGGCAGGCGTCATTTTTTCAGTCTGCCGCAGGGCTTCCAAAGCTGCCAGGACGCGCTGCTTGGTGACTTCGGCGTGCTTCATACCTTGAGCGTGGGCAAAGCGATTAACGGCAGTTTTGACGGGTTTGGGAAGCATGTTTAATCCTCTCTCGCGCACGCGAGCACATAGCGCGTACAAGAAAAAAAAGTGTTAGCACAATGAAAGCTAAATCTGCGCGTTCTGGGTTATGAAGGCTGTCGAGTTGCGAGCCGCCTACCGGGTACGGTTTCCATTACGGGCGAATGGGTTGTCATCTGCCGCCCTGCCTGCTGGCTTCACCTTGCCTTGCGCTACAGGCGTCAACCCAAAGTCGTTAATCAGGTTGCGGTATTGGGCTTGCATCTGGCCGGTCGGTACTTCTCCCGCTGCCCATATCTGAACCAGCTTTCCATGTAGCGCGCACAGGTGTCCAAGTGTCGAGCATCCGGCCTCGGTCAATAACTTGTTGGCCGTCAGGATTGGGGCAAGGCGTTCCCACTCCCTCACGGCATGGGCATTAGGAAGCCAGTCAGGCGCATCAGGGACAGCAGCAACAAGCGGCAGGGATACAGACTGCCCTTTGTCCCTGTCTGGGCGTGTGGTGCCTGCTATCACCTTCAGTTGCGGGGGCTTGCGTGGTCTACCTGCCATGTGTATTCCAGTTTTTCATTTTGACGGTGCGAATAAAACGTTATCCGCACGGTCGGGGTTTGAATGCTGGCGACTCTGTATGGGCCTATGGGGTGCGCTGCTTCCACTTGAGGCGCTGGGTGCGTGCCGGGTTGTCTGCCGTGGGTGGTGCAGCCTGTAGCGCCTGCCGTAATGCTTCAGCCATCGCGCTACTATCCGGGCCGAAGGCTTTGCGCTCGCTGAGTAGCTCGGCCTTGCGGCGTGCCTCGGGGCTTAGCCTGTCCCATCGCTTTGTTGGGGTTCGATCCATGTGGGTCGCCTCCTGAATGTGGGGTGCCATCGCAGCGGACTTACGCAATCCGCCCGATGGCTGTCAGTGTTTACGTCTGATGGGCCACGACTGACTAACGCCCGTCCCGGGTATCTGCCGAAGCAGGCCGCCGGGCCGGCTATGAAAGCCCTTTCGGGCTATTCGTTACGGCTTGGGCGTTACCAGCTTTGCACTGCCGGCAGTGCGGAACACAGGGATAACCCGAGCCTCTCCGAGAATCGTTACCTGGTTCTTGATCATGTCGTCGTTGACATATCCAACCTCGACCGAGAAGTCGTTCACGATGAGAAGTTCCGAGTGGGTTGTGTCCATCACCAGCGCCGAGCCTGCCGTGATGCCGGGGGAGAGTTCAACCCGCAAGCCGCGAAGCTCGGTGGGCAGCGGAGCCATGTAGTTCCCCGACAAGTAGCCCCCCATGGTGTCCTGCGCGGTCATCAGCAAAACCCATGTGCCCGGGGACATAGCCACACAATTGGGGTTGAATCCGGCCGTCTGCATGTCTGCTACAGCTTCAGACACGGCGTCTGCCAGTCGGGTGTAGACCAAGCTGGTCGATGCCGTTGCCAGCGCGAGAAAGCCGCCGGTAAAGTTCGTTCCGCCATTCGTCAGGACGTCGTTAAGCGAGCCTGAAACACTTCGCGCCAGGGTGAGGTCGATTGCGCTTTTAAGCTCTGAGGAATCGTTCAGGGCTTGGCGTGAAAGTTTCGCGTAGCCGGCCACTTGCAGGGCAGATTGCTGGATCAACGTGTGGTCAGGTCGTACGGCTGCTTTTGCGCTGCCCTCGGTCGTCTGCTGGGCTGCCAGGCCTTGCGTGCCGGTGAAGCGGCTGTATTCGGCTACAGTTGTGCCGGCGGTTGGGCGAGTGGGCAGGGCATTTTGCAATCCGATGAACTTGCCGTTCGGTGCGCCAACTCCAGCACTGATAATCGTGCGCCCGCTGCTGGTGCCGATGAGGTCGGTGGCGGCCTTAATCTCAAGCCTGAGCGAACCCGTTTTGCCGAACAAGTCTTTACTGGCTTCGAACTGTTTGATGAACAGGTCGCCTGCGGTGGTGCCGGTGCCGGTGTTGCCTTCGTGGTGCATCATGCCGCCGCGCTGCTCAATTTGCAGCAAGCGGTCGGCCAGAATCGCCTGCTCGGTTTTCATGCTTTCCATCTTGGTCGCGACGCCTTCAACGGCGTTAAGCATTTGATCGTTGATATTCATGGTGTTTCCTTAAATAGGGTTTGAGCGGTCGAGAAAAGTCTCGGATACCGCAATTTTTGCGAGTCGCTTGTCATAGCCGTTAGCTCGCAGCTTCTTTTCCAGCTCTCGCTTTTGCAGGGCGGTTTTCAACTCGGGCAGCATCCCGCTGCGCATCATCAAAAACCGCAAAGCTCTGGTGCATCCCGCAACCAGGCCAGGCAAACCGAAGGCAGGCATCCCGCCGCCCTTGGTACGTTGCTGAAAAAATTCTAAATTCATACGCATGATTATACGCCTAGTGTCAATATCTTTCGCATAATCGATTGACGTTATCAATGGCGTGTTGCGTGCGCCATCTGCTCGATTTCCGCGAACAGTTCAGGCGGCGCTAGAAGCATCACCAGATAAACGGCTTCAATCGTCCGGGGATCGTCCGGGCCGAACATTGCGTTAGCTAACTGGTGCTGCTCGACGGCCTGCTCAAATGTGGTTTCCATGTTCTCGTCTCCATTCAGTTGGGGGCGGTGTCGGTCAGTGCCGACAACCATGCTTCTGATGCTTCAGGCGTCCAAACCGGCTTGGGTGGTTCCGGCACTTGTTCGGCGTGGATCGCGTTCGGGTACTGGGCCAGGACTGAGGCTCGATCCCTCTCCGGGTGGAAGTGCATTTCCTTACGGTGGAAGTCGGGAAACGTCACGCTCCAATGCCGGGCCGGGCCATCGTTCACAAGTGCAGCCAGAATTTCGTCGCGATACCTGCGGATCAACCATCGGGCGTCGTCGTCGAGAAGTTCAGACGGTTGGACTAGCAGCCGTCCGTCGGTGGCAGTCAGACTCAATCCAAGAATGCGCAGCAGGTGGAGTGCTTCGGCGGCATCCATCAAAACACCTCCGCGCTTGCTGTTAGTTCATTAGGTGGCTGCGGACATACCGGACTTGGCGGAGTTTGTTTATCCATGCGGGTTTCGGCTATGTCCGCACCGTGCGGACTCAGGGCCGGAATTGCGGAGTTAGCTTTTTCAACAAACCCATGTCCGCCTGTGTCCGCGCCTGGTGATCCACTCGCAAGCCCAGCATTTGCGCCTATGTCCGTACGTCCGCTAATGTCCGCATGGTTTGTTGTAAGCAAAGGCCGGTAAATGGTGCGGCCTTTGCCGGTTAGTCCATCACGGCGTGGCATGGTGAAGGTTTCAATCTTTGGCGGGGTGGTGTTGAGTAGCTCCGAAATTACTGCGTCGAGTCCACCAGTAGGTGCGCGCCGCTGAAAGCATTCGTTGGTGATTTCCTTGCGGGTCGCTTCGCCCTTGGTGGCCAGGTATGCGAGGAGCCTTTCTGATGCCGCCGCTAGCCGTTCCGCGTCAACCTCTCCCGCTGCCGACTCTTTGAAAATGTAGCGGACTGAGTCGACCGAATATGAAACCCAAGCCCAGGCCGCTTCGATGTGATGCGCCTCGATCATCAAGGTCTGGTCTGTCATTGCGAAAAGCATCGCCAGGCGCAGCAACATGGGGGCGCGTCGCTCTAGGATGCCGTCAAGCTTCACGCTTCCTGTGCCTTTGTTCAGGTCGCCTCGGTAAAGCTTTTTGTAGGCATCCTGTGCGGCTTGGCTCATGGACATTTGGCGGGTGTCCGATTCAGCCGGGTAATTGCCGCGCATGAATCGCAGCACTTCCTCTGTGCGCTCGACTAGCCGGGTCAGGGTTGCGTCATCCGTTGCCGTTGGAAACGGCACAAGGCGTTCCCGTTCTGCCCAGAAGATTAGAAACCTGTTGGCGAAGCCGTTGGCCAATTCCCGCGCCTTCGCCACTTCGCAAAGCTCCGTCGGCGTGATTGCTGCGGCTGATCCAATGTGAGGGGCTGTCGTCCCTATGCGTGCCGTCTTGGTGGCGGGCTTTATGTCCACGCCGTCCCAAGCGTCGCGCAAGGCTGAGGACAGGGTGTTGCCGTCGCGTTTGGCTTGTTGCAGGACGTTGGCGAATTCGCTTTCGACTGCCCATAACCGCTTGTCGTCGATTGCTGGTGTCTCGTCCTTGCCTTGCTGGAAGGCATCGTGAATGAGCATCACCAGCCCTTCGCGGCTCGATAACCCGCCGGTGTGGACTTGCCCTAGCAGACTGCCGCCAACAGTGCCGCGCCCATGCTCGCGCTTGTCTATGGCGTGTCGGATGCAATGCACAAGCGATAGCGCATCGCCTTTGCGGCCTCGGCTGGATCGCCCGACGTGCAGGGTAAACAGTCGCGCATGGTGGCGTGTGTTACCGACTGGCAGGTAAATGTCACGTCCGGCCATCGCTGACAGAAAGGACAGGAAGCCCATGCACACGGCGTAGCGGTTGGCCTCGGTTGTTGCCGCTGCCGTGTTGCCTACGTCACCAGCCAGGCCGTAAAGCATTGCCTCTGTCGGTCTCGGCTGATTGATATGGACGGCTTCGGCTTCTTCGCTGTCGCCCATGAGTTCTGCTGCGAGTTCGTCTAAGGTCTGCTGTCCGCGCTTGGTTCTATCGTCGTTCCGGTCTGCTCTGAATTCACCCATGATTCAGTCCTCCCGCATCAAGCGCCGCATTGATTCTGCCGACCGCGATTAGTAGCCGGTCTTTGTCGAACTGGTTGATTGGTTCGCCTGCGATGATCGCCGCGCCTGCTAGTGCAACTATGGTTGCTTCGAATGCGACAGCCCGAAAAGCATCGGCGCAGGGGAATGGCCGGCGCTCGCCTTTAACGTGGTGGCCGATTGCGCGGGGTGGGTACAGATCGGAAAAAGTCAGTCCCAGCGCCCCGAGAATCTCCTCGACACTGTCGCCGCCGAAGTCGTGCAGCAGCACGCGGCCATCGTCTAGCTCGCGGATCGTCATGGACGGGTGCTTGTCGTCTCTGGTCGGACAGCTTGCCAGCCAGGTATTCGGGCCGGTGCGGTTAACTCTGTCGAGTCGTGACAACAGGGAGCCGATTGGGCTAAACTGCGCGCTGATTGTGTTGTGCTGAGCCGCTTCGCCCCTGCCAGGGCTGGCGGCTTTTTGTTGGGCGTTCATGGCGCGCACCTTTAAGCGGTTGCGCCGTTGGTGCGGGTGCGGGACTCTAGCCAGGCGCTAAGCGCCGTGCGTGAGTAGCGTACCTTGCGCCCTACTTTAATAAACGGGATTCCGTACCTGCCCGTCGAGCGCCAAACGCTGAGCGTGCCGGGTGCCATATCGAGAATCTCGGCGGCTTCGCGTTCATCAACTAAGTCGGTATTTTTGGGCCGGAGAATTGCGGCTAAGGTTGTTTCTGCGGTCATCGTATGCACTCCATAAATCCCCGATAAACCTCATCGGTATGGGTGCACTATTCCCGTCTGTGGACGCTCTGTAATTTGGGGACTTTTTTAAAAACGCCCCCAATAAGGCGACTACTTCTTGCCGTAGTAGGTATCGGCTATCTGTGATGGCGACTTGTGTAAAAGCTTCCCGGCCTTGTGGAATGCGGTGTTGTCGTAGCTCGTCGGGTCTTGCTTCGTGTAACCCTGCTCATGGAATGAATCAACGTGAAAGCGCACGTGTGAAACCCACGTTTCTTTATCCATTGCATTCTTTTCTCGCTTGCCCATCGCAATGCCGAAAGGTTCAGCAAAGTCCGACGCCTCACCATCCTGGTATCTCTGTAGCGCCTGCTCATACTGTGCCAGCAGGAAACTAGGCGCGCCGGATTCCTTTAGGTAGAAATGCAGCGCGTCGGCAAGGCTTATGTCGCCTTTCAGGTGGTGTGCTTTCCAGTCGAATTCGCTCATTTCGCGCCCCTTATCCGCTTAACCTGAGCCGTTTTCTTGACGCCTGCTGCAACCATCATTGCACTGGTCGCGGTGTCTACGCTGGCGCGTACAGGGTCTAGGTCGAGCCGTGCATAAATCTGCGTAGCCTGGTGCGTCTTGTGGTTGAGGCTCTTGCCGATGATGCTCAACGATGCGCCCGCCTTGGCCTGCCAGCTTCCCAGTGTGCGGCGTAGGTCATGGATTCGTAAATCCTCGATTTTGGCTTTCTTCAGGATGCGCGCCCATGCCGTTTTTGGTTCAGTCAGGTGTCCGGTCTTGCCTGTGCCGGGGAACACAAAATCCTCTTTAGGGTCGCTGCCCTCGATACGGTTGCGCAGGATGATTACGGCTTCCGGTGATAGCGTCACGTTCTGGCTGGTGCCGTTCTTCGTTTTCGTGATGTGCCACAATCCTTCGTCAAGATTTAACTCACTCTTGCGCATGGCCTGAAGGTTTGCGCGACGTGCGCCGGTCAGCAGCGCCAGCAGGAAAAAGTCGCCTAGCGGATCGTCTGCCATCGCAGCAACAAGACGCGGCATTTCGTCGGCCTGTGCAAAACGCTCTCGCGGTGCCTCGTAATTCTTTTTGATCTTCGCGGCAGGGTTTGGCCCTGAGTAGATTTCCAGTTCGTCGATAGCGTAGTTGAACACGCTGGAAACAATCGCCACGGCACGATTAGCCGATGCCGGTGATATTTTGGTAGCGGTGGCATGGGCGCGCCTCACGTCATCGCGCCCAATCCGTGACAGCTTCAGGTTCTTGATCTTGCTGAGGTGGATTCGCAGGCTGTCCCGGTAATCCGTTTTCGTGCGCTCTGAAAGCGGTTGCCCGTTCCGCTTCCGCTTGCCGGGAATGAATAGGTCGAACACTTCCGAAAAAGTAGGTTCCTCCCGATGCGCCCGCTTAACCTTGGCCGGGTTTTCGCCTTTGACGATCTCCGCAGTTATCAGCTTAATCTTGTCCCGCGCCTGCTCAAGCGTTACCTCGGGGAAGCGCCCCAGCGTGATGCGCTCCAAGCTGCCATTGATGCGCCGCAGGAATGAAAACGTCTTGACGCCCTTGGACGTAACCCGAAGCTGTAGCCCCGCTGTTTTGGTGTCCTGGTAGTCAACCCGTACGCCAGTATCCGGAAGCGGCAGCCCCTTGATTACGTCTTTGGTGAACTGCATTTTCATCGCCATTTTTCGACCCTCTCATAACCTTCGCATTTTTCCCGGGTAACGCCGGGGTAACTTTGGCGGTTAAATTTCGTTAAATTTAACGTTACCCCGTTAAGGTAACTATACGCCTAAATGCTTGCTGTATATGGGTTTGTTAAGGTCGATTAATGCGGGGGTGTTTGGCTTGCTTCTGATTCGTAATGCGAAGGTCGCCAGTTCGATTCCGGCCAGCGGCACCAGTTGTAAAAAAACGCCGCTCATCGAGCGGCGTTTTTCATGGCGGCATGCCAGCTCGCATCCCCATCTAGCTCGCCTGTGCCAGCAGAATATCGTCGATACGACACGGCTTGTGCACGGCATAGCCCTGGACATAGTCGACGCCCACTTCGCGCAGCGCATCCAGAATCTCTGGTGTTTCCACGTACTCGGCCACGGTCCGCATCCCGAGCGAGTGCCCGATGTCGTTCATCGACTTGACCATGGCGTAGTCGCCCGGATTCAACAGCATATCCTTGACGAAACTGCCGTCGATCTTGAGGGTGTCGGTGCGCAGGTTTTTCAGGTGCGCGTAGGAGGTATAACCGCTGCCGAAGTCATCCAGCGAGAACTTGCAGCCGTGGCGGCGCATTTCCCGGATGAAGTCCTGCGCGGCGCCATAACTTTCAATCGCTGCGCTTTCCGTGATCTCGAAAATGATCTTCTCAGTGGGGAAGTCGCTGGCCACCAGCACGCTCTGCAAATAGCGGGTGACCTCGGGGCTGCTGAGCGAGGTGGCAGACAGGTTGATGGCAAAGCCGCCCACGGACGCAAAAATGGCCTGGTTGGCGCCGATCCACTCGAACACTTTGCGCAGCACCCAGATGTCCACTTCGTGGGAACGCTGCAACTGTTCCACTGCGGGAATGAAGTGTGAAGGATTGATCGCCAGCCCTTCCACGCCATCAATGCCCAGAAGGATTTCGTAATACGGCAGCACGGCAAGGTCGGCGCCGATTGGCATCACTTTCTGGCAACGCAGGTAGAGGCCGCTGCCCTGCAGCACGGAGTCGAGACGCCCGGCCCAGTCCATCAGGGATTCCTGGTTCTGCAATTGCGGACTGTCCTGCTCATAGGCCTGCATCCGGTTGCGGCCCTGGGCCTTGGCGGTGATGCACGCCGAATCGGCCCGCCGGATGGCTTCCACCGCCGAGATCCGGCCCGGATCGTATTCACTGAGGCCGATGTTGAAACCGATGCGATAGCTGTGTTGCTCATGCTGGAAGTGATAGTCCTTCACCCCATCGAGCAGCGTGGCGACGGCAGGACACCCTGCGATGCGGCTGCAATTGGGCAACAGCAGCGCCAGCATGTCTTCCTGGAACAGGGCCACGGCCGCCTCGGGCCCGATGCGCCGCCGGATTTCCTCGGTCAGGCTGCGCGTCAACCGCTCCACCGCCTCTTCGCCGCAGGTGTTGTGGATCAGGCGGAACTGGTCGAATTCGATGACGCCCACCACGTGCGCCTTGTCCGCTTCGTCCGGACCTGTCTGCGCATGCAGACGCTGCATGAAGCCCTTGCGATTGAGCAGCCCCGATACCGGGTCGTGGTTTGCCTGGTAGACCAGGCTTTGATAGGTCTCGTCGAACAGGGCCTGCTCCGAACGTTCCATCAGCGGCAGGTCCAGATCCTTGCCGGGTTTGGCGAGATCGTTCTGCAGTTGTCTGGACAGTTCAGCGAGGGTGAACTCCAGCTTGCTGGTGGCGGAACGGTTGGCAAAGGCACAGCTGGCCGGTGGTTCACTGACCCAGATGAGCTGCATCGGGACCCGGTTGCCCTCCAGACTGAAATCCCACCAGTCGCCCACCCGCAGACGCTCGGCCAGCCGGGTATGCGCCGGTGTTTCACGCTTGCCCTGCGCCGTGGCAAGCTTGCCCGGCGGCACGAACACCATTGCGGATGCGGTTGCCGGCGCAGGGGGGCCCGCCGTCAGACTGGCCCCCAGTTCGTCCATGAAGGACGCCAGCATGTTGGCATCCACATTGATCGTCGCCAGGGCCCGCTCGATTTCGCTCTGCAAAGCCAGGCCGGATTCAGTGCTGCCTGCGACGGCAGCCGACCCCGGACTGAGGCAGTCAAACACCTTGTCCAGTACGGCCAGACCCGCCTCCCAGGCTTCGCTGTGCGATCCATGCCGCATTTCCAGCAGAACAAGATACTGGCGCCATCCTGCATCCAGCAGGCGCAGCAGCATGGCGGGCACCTCGCGCCCCGCCAGGCGCGCTTCCAGCGCCGCGTTGACTCTTGAGCGGGCGGCACGAATCCGTTCCCGCCCCTCGCTGGCCTCCTGCAGACGTGCGACGCGCGTCCGGCGAATCTGCAGAATCGGCAGCAAGACCTTTTCGAGGCTGTCGCGCACCATCTCGAACACGCCCGGGTCCTCATCGGCGCGGCTGCAGACCCGGTCCACCAGCAGATACAGAAAGCGTTGCAGCTTGGCATCGAAAAACTTGCCCTTGTCGTCCGCCGCCACGGCGTACTGCTCGATGAGGTTGAGCACCTGCCGGGCCGGATGGTCGGGCAGGGACGGGAAACTGGTGTCCTGCAACGCCAGCTTGAGGAGCGGACGCTCCAACCGCTTCACCAGCAATTCCACTTCGGAGCTGGGAACGAAATCCGCCCGCGCCTGGTTGAACAGTGCCGACGTGGTATCCAGAATCTGTCGGTGAGCCAGGGCAAGGCGTTTGCCATCCCCCGCCGTCGACGCGATGCGCACATCGATCTGTTCGGCAAGCGATGCGGGCGTCGGACTGCCCGCCACTGCCGTCTGGTTGGGCAGCGGCAAGCCCTCCAGCGCAGCCAGCAAGTCGTGCAGGCTGGCCTCCGGCATGCCGCTTCCGCCGACCGGGCGCGACTGGCCGTCGTGCCTAACCAGTTGCCGGGCCGTCTGTTGCAGCCGGTTGACCATCGACAGGACTTCGGAGGACGCGACAGCATGCCCGGTGGGCAGGTCGCCCTGAAGGCTGGATCGCGTTGCCGGCGCGCCGGCCCGTACACGGCTCGCCGGGCGGCGCTGGGATTGATTGAGCGTGGCGAGGATGCGGTCGAGGCTGTATTCGGCACTCTCCGGCATCTGGCTGTGGCTGGCCTGATCCTGCTTGTAGAGCCGGTTGAGGGTTTCGGCGATTTCGGCCAGATCCGGTTTGGACTTGGTGCTGTCGGCGGCCGCGGCCCCGCTCTCTGCAGCCGCTGGCCTGGGTTTGTCCTGGTGACGTGCGGGCGCCAGCGGCTGCAGCGACGCCAGGGTCTGGTTAAGCTGCCGGTAAAGCGCCGGCCCATGGCTCGATACTGCCCGCCCCAGCCCCTTGTAGAGGACGGTTCGCATCGGGTTGGTGAAGTCCAGCCCCTGGATCGCGCCCTGGAAGGCACGGCCGATCATTTCCGGCCCGAAGGGATTACTCTTCCTGTCGATGGGCGCCCCCACCAGGCGGCTGTAACGCTGCTCGAATTCGTTGAGCTGGGGGGTGATGTCCGCCTCGATCTGCTTGATGACCGCCGACAGGTTCAGCCAGTCCTCGAACTCGGCCTCATCGACCAGGGTGAGCGTGTTCGCACCGGGCGCCATACGGTCCATGTCAGCTAACGGCCCGACATGCTGGATGCGATCGCGGATGGCATTGAAAAAATCGTCCTCGATCCGGCTGCGATGTTGCATCAGTTCCTGGGCGCCGTACTCGTAGCGGGCACGCTCCAGAAAGCTCATCTCGTCCTGACCGGCCTGCGCCAGGCGTTCCATGCTCTGGAGGAAAAATTCCTGCATCACTGCATCGAGAAAATTTCGAAACAGGCTGGTGCATTCCTGTTGCAGCGCCTGCGCCTGCTGCGGGCCCAGCTCCGGTCCGGCCGGCGCGCCAGACAGGGCAAGCCGCGCACTCGCGGCGCGCAGGCTCTGCAATGCGGCCTCCGGCATGGCAGGCACAAAAACCCCCACCCCGCCGGGTGCGACACGCGCCACCCACCCATTGAGCTGGTGCGAACGCGAGGCCTCGCCCTCGCCAACGGAAAACCCCGCGCCGACGAGCGTTCCCACCAGGGCCGGGATGGCGGCATCCGGCGTGCGGCCGCCTGGAAAGGCCACATACAACCCGGTCTGGCAGTAATCGCGAATCTCGGCGGGAATGGCTGCAGCTTCGCCAAATCGAAGCTGCACGGCCTGCAACGTCGCTTTCCGCGCGTGGCGCCGTTTTTCCCTGCTGCCTGCCTCGGACGTCTGGTGAGTCATGTTGTGTCTTATGTTGGAATCGGCATTACTCAAGCGGCATGGCCTGCCAGCAAGCATCCCCAGCGCCAGCACGGGCGCCGTTTCATGCTGTCACTTCGGACACATTACGCAGCCATGAACCGCTAAATGCGATAACGGCTATAAGGAGGGGGGGCTTTACAGTGCGGCCAGAAAAGGAATCGGGCGGCCGGGTCAGTTCAGCGTGCAGGAACGCTGTCTGCGCCGCAAGTCGCCGGCAAGCCGGCGCCGGCGACGAACTGTGCCGATTACTGCGATTCGAACTCGACGAACGCGCGGCTCATATTGGCACGGTGCAGGTCACTGAAATTTTCCAGATGGCGATACGCAGGCAGGTCGGCATGGCGGTCAAGCGTATCCGCCAGTGGCTCCATCTCGCGCGCAGCCGCGCCCACCTTCTCGACCAGGAAATCATAGTAGTCGCCGCTTTCGCGCTGCGCCTGCGCCAGATCGCACACCCGGCCGTGTCCCGGCACGATACGCGCGGGCTTCAACGCGGCCAGCGCCTTGAAGGCCCGCTGGCCGTTCTTCACGCTCGACCACGGCAGCACGCTCATCAGTCGGTCGACGTAGATGAGGTCGCCGCTGAACACCACGCGCTGCGTCGGCAGCCACACCCGGGCATCGCCCGGGTAATGGGCGTCGGTGTAGACAAGTTCGAACGTCACGCCGCCCCGCTCCAGCGTGGCCGACTCCCCCGCCAGGGTTTTGGGCGCGGGCAAGGGCTGGGTGCCTTCCAGGCGCTTGCCGAGGAAGCGCTCGAGGCCGGTCATCTGTTGGGTTGCGTATTCGGCCTGGGTGGCGGCGGTGCGCGCCAGCGCGATGACTTCGGCACCTTTGCCGGCGAAATAGTCGTTGCCGAGCCAGCGGTGATCCTGGCTGCCGGTGTTGATCACCCAGCGCACCGGCTGCTCGGTGACTTTGCGCACCGCAGCCTCGAGCTTCTGCGCGCCAAGGCGGCTTGCGCCGGAGTCGATCAGGATCACGCCCTCATCCGTGACGATGAAGCCGTAGTTGGCGTTGAGGCCGTCGTTGTCCACGCTGCGCTGGCCCAAGGGGCCGACGATGGCGTAGACGTTGGCGGCGACCCTTTCCGCGCGGGGATGGTATTCGACGCCTGGCACGGCGTCGGCGCGTGCAGTCAGCGCGAACAGGGTTGTGACGGTCGCGAGCAGGATCCATACGGTGTACTTGAACATGGCTTTTCCTTGGTTTCTATTAACGTGCGGGCAGGCCGGCTTCGTACCAGCCCTTGCTGCGGTTGACGATCTTAACCACCAGCAGCATCACCGGCACCTCGATCAGCACGCCGACCACGGTGGCGAGTGCGGCGCCCGACTGGAAGCCGAACAGCGCGATCGCCGCCGCCACCGCCAGCTCGAAGAAGTTGGACGCGCCGATCAGCGCGGAGGGGCAGGCGACGCTGTGCTGCTCGCCCACTTTGCGGTTGAGCCAGTAGGCGAGGCCCGAGTTGAAGAACACCTGGATCAGGATCGGCACCGCCAGGAGCGCAATGATCAACGGCTGCGCGATGATCTGCTCACCCTGGAAGGCGAACAGCAGCACCAGCGTGGCGAGCAAAGCAATGATGGACAGATGCCCGAGCGTGGCGAGCGTGGCATCGAATACCGCCTGCCCGCGTTTGAGCAGCGCGCGGCGCCACAGCTGCGCCAGAATCACCGGGACCACGATGTACAGCACCACCGAGGTAATCAGCGTGTCCCACGGCACGATGATCGCCGACAGCCCGAGCAGCAGGCCGACGATCGGCGCGAAAGCGACGATCATGATGGCGTCGTTCAGCGCCACCTGTGACAGCGTGAAGTAGGGATCGCCGCCGGTGAGCCGGCTCCACACGAACACCATCGCGGTGCAGGGCGCTGCGGCCAGCAGGATCAGGCCGGCGACGTAGCTGTCGAGCTGCTCCGCCGGCAGATAGGGTGCAAACACATGACGGATGAATATCCACGCCAGCAACGCCATCGAGAACGGCTTCACCGCCCAGTTGACGAACAGCGTGACGCCGATGCCCTTCCAGTGCG
>CAZUVC010000033.1:0-38872 GCA_964623745.1 uncultured Thiobacillus sp.
GGCCGATGTTGCCTTCCTGGATCAGGTCGAGGAACTGCAGGCCGCGGTTGGTGTATTTCTTGGCGATCGAGATCACCAGGCGCAGGTTGGCCTCGATCATCTCGCGCTTGGCGCGGCGCGCCTTGGCTTCGCCGGTGGACATCTGCTTGTTGACGTCCTTCAGGTTCTTGACCGGCAGACCGACACGGTCCTGCATCGCGATCAGCGCCTCCTGGTGGGCCTTCACCTCGTACTGCACCTTGGCGAGCGTCGAGCAATAGGCTTTCTTGGCGGCGATTTCCTTGTCCAGCCAGGCCAGATTGGTTTCGTTACCGGGGAAGGCCTTGATGAAATGCGCACGCGGCATGCCCGAGCGAGTGACGCAGAACTCCATGATCTTGCGCTCGTGCGAGCGCACTTCTTCCACCGCCGTGCGGATCTGGTCGCACAGACGGTCGACCTGGCGCACCGAAAAGCGGAACGCCATCAGCAGTTCGGTGACTTCGGACTGCGCCTTCATGTGCTGGGGCGTGCCGAGACCATATTTGGTGTGGGCGGTTTGCGCCTTTTTGTAGGCCTTGCGGATGTAATCGAACTGCGCCAGCGCCTCGGTCTTCAATTGCGCAAGATTGGCGGCGGCCACGGCAGCGGTGGCGTCCTCGTCGTCCTCCTCGGCTTCCGTGTCCTCGGCTTCGGCTTCGGTTTCTTCCTCGGCGGCCGCGGCCTCGGCTTCGACTTCGACAAACCCGTCGATCAGTTCGTCGATGCGCAACTCATCCTTTTCGACCTGCGCCGCCATGTCCAGAATCTGCTGGATGGTGAGCGGGCACGACGAGATCGCCTGCACCATGTGGCGCAGGCCTTCCTCGATGCGCTTGGCGATTTCGATTTCGCCCTCGCGGGTCAGCAGGTCGACCGAGCCCATTTCGCGCATGTACATGCGCACCGGGTCGGTGGTGCGGCCAAATTCGGAATCGACCGTGGTCAACGCCTGCTCGGCCTCGGCTACCACGTCCTCGTCGGCGACGGCGGGGGTGGCGTCCTGCATCAGCAGGGTTTCGGCATCCGGCGCCTCGTCGTAGACCTGGATGCCCATGTCGTTGATCATGCTGATCACGCCTTCGATCTGGTCGGCGTCCAGCACTTCATCGGGCAGGTGGTCGTTGATTTCGGCGTAGGTCAGAAAGCCGCGTTCCTTGCCCAGGATGATCAGGTTCTTCAGCTGGGTGCGGCGCGCCTCGGCCTCGACCGGCGTGAGCTCTTTAAGCGGGAGCAGGGCTTCGCTTTTTTTGGCGCCGCTCCCCGGTTTTCTTCCACGTACAGCCACAGGTTATTCTCCGCTCAGGTCCTGCCCCGCATGAACCGCACGCGGCAGAAAAAATCGTTCAAAAACCGGCAATTATACCGTAAAGGCCGGCGTTGTCTCGACGTTTCTGGCAAGCTAGGACCGTGCCAGTTCGGTCAGTTCGCGTCGTTCGCTTTCGCTCAGACTGCCCAGGGGGCGGGTGGCCAGTTCCTGCCAGCGGCGACGCTGCCAGTCGTCACGCAGCTGCTTCACTGCGCCGTCGAATTCCGCGTTCCAGTCCCAGCTGTCATCTTTGTCGAGCAAATCGACCATCAGTTCATCAACCAGCGGTTCCAGCGTGCTGCCGCGCGCCGCTTCCGCAATGGCGGGCAGGCTGAGCTGCCCGACATCCTGCAGCCAGGCCATCAGTTCGCCCATGCGGCTGCTCAGCGGATCGTTGGCATCCAGCCAGCAGGTGTCGACTTCGCCGACGCGTTGCGGATTCATCAGCAGCGTGCGGGCCAGGCTGCGCACGCGCGAGGGTGCCGGGCGCCGCTGCGGGCGGGGCGGAGCCCGGCGGCCGGCGCCGGGCCTGACGCCCACCAGGCCGAGTTCATCGGCCTGCAGGTGGGCCAGATCGGCCACCTGCCGGCGAATCAGGCTGGCCAGCAGCGGCGCGGCAATCCTGTCCAGCAGCGGCTTGGCATCCTTGATCAGCGCGGCGCGGCCTTCCTGGCTGTCGAGCTTGCGATCACGCGCCAGCTCGCGTACCAGAAACGCCGACAGCGGCACCGTGTCGCTGTCGAGCAGGTGCAGAAATGCCGCCTGGCCGTGGGTGCGGATGTAGCTGTCGGGGTCTTCGCCCTCGGGCAGGAACAGGAAACTGATTTCCTTACCGTCCTGCAGCGCTTCCAGCGAGTTCTCCAGCGCGCGCCAGGCGGCCTTGCGGCCCGCATTGTCGCCATCAAAAGCATAGACCAGGCGATCGGTATGTCGCAGCAGGGTGCGCACATGAATCGGCGTGGTGGCGGTCCCGAGCGCGGCGACGGCAAACTCCACCCCGTGCTGCGCCAGCGCGACCACGTCCATGTAGCCCTCGACCACGATGGCACGCCCGGCCGCCTTGATCGCGGCGCGTGCCTCGAACAGGCCGTACAACTCCGAACCTTTGTGAAACAGCGGGGTTTCCGGCGAGTTCAGGTATTTCGGTTCGCCCTGGTCGAGCACGCGGCCGCCAAAGCCGACGATCTGGCCCTTGATATTGCGGATCGGGAACATGATGCGGTCGCGGAAGCGGTCGTAGCGCCCGCGGTCGCCGTCGATCACCAGCCCCGACGCGGCCAGGGCATCTGCTGTGTAATCGGGAAAGACCTGCTTCAACGGCGAGCCGTCCGGCGCATAGCCGATGCCGTAGCGGGCCGCGATGGCGCCGGTCAGCCCGCGATTCTTCAGATAATCGATGGCCCGCGGCGTCTGCTTCAGCTGTTTTTTATAAAGCTGCGCGGCCTGCTCCAGCGCGTCCCACAGCGCGGGCGGCGGCCTGGGGCGATCGGGCTCGCCGGATTCGGGCACCGGCAGGCCGACATCCTGCGCCAGCGCTGCCACCGCGTCGGGAAAGCTCATGTGCTCGTATTCCATCAGGAAACCGAGCGCGGTGCCGTGCGCGCCGCAGCCGAAGCAGTGATAGAACTGCTTGGTCGGGCTGACCGTGAAGGAGGGGGTTTTTTCGCTGTGGAAGGGACAGCAGGCCTGGTAGTTCTGCCCGGCTTTTTTCAGCGGCACGCGCCGGTCGATGACGTCGACGATGTCGACGCGGGCGAGCAGGGTGTCGATGAAGTCACGCGGGATCATGGTTGCAGCATGATAAACCCGGGCGCGCGCAGGCCGGGCAGTGGACGCGAATCAGCCGGCGAGGCGGGCTTTGATCAGCGCGGAAACCTGCCCCATGTCGGCACGGCCGGCGAGGCGGGGCTTTAGCAGGCCCATGACCTTGCCCATGTCGCGGGCAGAGGCTGCACCGGATTCGGCAATGGCCGCAACGACCGCAGCCTCGACTTCGGCGGCGGACAGCTGTTCGGGCAGATAGGCTTGCAGCACGACGAGTTCGGCCTGTTCCGCCGCCACCAGGTCGTCGCGGCCGGCAGCCTGGAACTGGCTGATCGAATCCTTGCGCTGCTTGATGAGTTTTTCGACGATGCTGCCGATGATGGGATCACCCAGCGCAGCGTCGTCCAGCTCGATCCGTTCGTCGACTTCGCGCTGTTTGATCGCAGCGAGCAACAGGCGAATCGTGCCGAGGCGCGCCGTGTCCTTGGCGCGCATGGCCGTCTTCATGTCGTCAGTGACGCGTGCCTTGAGCGACATGGGAAGGCGTGATCCTGCGTGGCCGCAGAATCAATACATCTTGGGGGGGAGTTGCTGGCCGCGCAGGCGCTTGCTCTGGCGTTTGACCGCGGCGGCGAGCTTGCGCTTGCGCTCGGCAGTGGGCTTCTCGTAGAACTCGCGCGCGCGCAGCTCGGTGAGCAGACCGACTTTTTCGATGGAACGCTTGAACCGGCGCAGGGCGACGTCGAACGGCTCGTTTTCTTTGACTTTAACGTGAGGCATATAGATGAAATGGGCTTCCGGCGAAGCTTCCTGTGAACTGGAAAAACGAGAATAATAGCAAGCCCCCGAAGTTTTTTCCAGTCCCATCCTGTGTCTGCGCTATTTCGGGTGGGCTGGCTGGCGCTTTTAGAAGGGGTTTGAGCAGGTCAACGTAGGTCACAAGGGAGGGGGGGGCCAGGTCACCGCGCCGACACTGGTGGTGCCGTCGGCGAGCGGAATGAACCAGAACCAGCCCTGCTCGAACCAGAAGATGCTGATGTGGCCTTCCATTTTGCCAAGGTGCCGCTGGGCGCCCCTGAAATGGCCATAGAGTGCGGCGCTGTTATGTTTGGGATTGCGTTGCTTGGCCTGGAAACGGTTGCCGAGGAAGGTGTCGCGACCGGAGGCGTCGACGAGAAAGCGGCAGCGCCAGGTTTCGCTGCGGCCGTCGTTGTGTTCGGCCCGGACGATGACGCCGGCATCGTCCGGCAGGAATTCCACCTCGCGTACACGGCAGCCTTCAATGACGTCGGCGCCCTTGCGCGCGGCATTGCGGATCAGGATTTCGTCGAATTCGGAGCGGCGCACCTGGTAGGCGCAAGGCATGGACTTGTCCCAGGCATCGGCGAATTCGAAATTCTGCCGGTGCGCGTGCCAGGGCGAGACGAATTCCGCCCCCCATTTCTGCATGCCGATGGCCTCCACTTCGGCACGCACACCCAGCTTGTCGAACAGCGGCAGGTTGGCCGGCAGCAGGGATTCGCCGATGTGGAAGCGCGGGTGATGTGCCTTTTCCAGCAGGGTGACCTGATGCCCTTTTTCCGCCAGCAGGGCGGCGGCGGTCGAGCCGGCCGGGCCGCCACCGATCACCAGCACGTCGCAGCGGTGTTCGGCAGGGCGGGGCGGCGTGGAATCGTGCGACATGAGACTTTCCTTGGATGAGGGCTTCACTGCGAAAGACGCTGTCCGCATAAAGTGAAACCAGAGGCAATTTTACCCAAACAATGCCCGCCGCTGGTGCCCGGGTTCCGGGAAGCCTGATTCGAGCGATGGCTTGCTCGCGCTATCATGCGCAGGTTCTGGTTTGAATTTGCCCCCCTATGCTGGTGCTTGGCGTCGAATCCTCCTGCGATGAAACCGGTGTCGCGCTGTATGACAGCGCACACGGCCTGTTGGCGCATGCCCTGTATTCGCAGATCGCGATGCACGCCGACTACGGCGGCGTGGTGCCCGAGCTCGCCTCGCGCGACCATATCCGGCGGGTGCTGCCCCTGACCCGGCAGGTGCTGGCCGAAAGTGGCCGCACCCTCGCCGACCTCGACGGCATCGCCTACACGCAGGGCCCGGGGCTGGCCGGCGCCCTGCTGGTGGGGGCGGGGATGGCGCGCGCGCTGGCGTATGCGCTGAACATTCCGGCCGTGGGCGTGCACCATCTCGAGGGCCATCTGCTGTCGCCGCTGATTTCGGATACGCCGCCGGCCTTCCCGTTTGTCGCGCTGCTGGTGTCGGGCGGGCACACCCAATTGATGCTGGTGTCGGGCGTCGGCCGCTATACGCTGTTGGGCGAAACCCTCGACGACGCCGCCGGCGAGGCGTTCGACAAGACGGCCCAACTGCTGGGGCTGGGCTATCCGGGCGGGCCGGCGCTGTCGAAACTGGCGGCAACCGGTGACGCCGGCCGCTTTAGCTTGCCGCGGCCGATGCTGAATTCCGGCGATTTCGATTTCAGCTTTTCCGGGCTGAAGACCGCGGTGCTGACACTGGTGCGGAAGCAGGGGCTGGCGCACGCCGCGGATATCGCGGCTGCCTTCCAGGCCGCCGCGGTGGAGGTGCTGGTGAACAAGAGTCTGGCAGCCTGCCAGCACAGCGGTGCGACGCGGCTGGTGGTCGCCGGCGGCGTGGGCGCCAACGCGCAGTTGCGCGAACGCCTTACGCGCGAAGCCGCCGCGCGCGGCATCGAGGTGTTCTACCCGCGGCTGGAGTTCTGTACCGACAACGGCGCGATGATCGCCTACGCCGGCGCGCAGCGGTTGGTGCACGCAAATCGGGACCTGACGTTTGCGGTCAAGCCGCGTTGGGAACTGGCGACGCTCGACGCGGTGTAGTGGTGCGCTAGTTGCGCCGATCGAGGAAAGGGAATGCCTCGCGCAGGGCCTGCAGCCAGGCCTCGCTGCCGGTGAGGCGGGCAATCTGGTCGGGAAACAGCAGGAAGCCCACCAGCACCGCCATCAGACATACCAGGATCACCGTGCCGAAAATGCTTTCCGGCCGCAGCGCGCCCCAGTAGCGGCTGACCAGGAATAACGTGTCTTTCCTGTGTTCCGACATCGACACCCAGCGACGCACCAGCCGGACCGCGAGGTAGGCCGCATAGCCGCCCATCAGCGAGGCGAACACAATGCGGAAAATGGCGAACACGTCGAGTCCGCCGCCGAGGTACTGGTGGTAGAGCCAAGACACGAAGCCGAGCGACAACGAAGCCAGAATCGCGATCGCGACGTTGATGAACAGTCGCCGCCGCTCGCGCGCCAGATCACGCTGCCGCTCAATGAAGAAGCTGTCGATCTCGTGCTTGAAATACTCGACCTTTTCCTGCACCAGCGATGAAATTTCCGCTTTGGCGTGGACGATGCGCGCGTCCATCACGGCGCTGAGTCTTTCCCCCGCGTAATCGACCATTTCGCGCACATCGTCCTTGGTGAACTGGCGTTGCGCGTGCAGCTCGTCGGAAATCTTGTCGAGCTTGGTGTCGATTTCCTGGCTGGCCTTCCAGATGACGTCCTTCAGTTCGGTGCCGGCCTGCGAGACGCCGACTTTCACCACGTCGGCCAGACGCACGCCGGCGTGGTCGATCGCTTCGCGCGAGACTTCGGCGAGGCTGTCCTTGGCGTTGCTGATGGTTTTGTCGAACAGGGCCATGTCTTTGAATGGGTCAGGAGCGCGCGCCGATGCGGCCTTCTTCGCCGTTGACCAGCTTGATCAAATTGTTCTTGTGACGATAGACCAGCAGCAGCGCAATCACCAGTACCGTGATGGCCGTGTTGCCCCAGCCCATCAGCAGCGTGACATAGACCGGGGCGAGCAGTGCAGTGGTCAGCGCGGCCAGCGAGGAAATGCGGAACGCCCCGGCCATGAACAGCCAGGTGGCCATGCAGGCCAGGCCGAGCCAGGGGTTGAGGCCGACCAGCACGCCGAAGGCAGTGGCCACGCCCTTGCCGCCCTGGAAACGGAAGAACACCGGAAACAGGTGGCCGATGAACACCGCCAGCGCGCACAGCAGCACGATGTCGTCGTCGAGGCCGAACTGCGGCGCCAGCATGCGCGCCAGCACCACCGCCACCCAACCCTTCAGCGCGTCGCCCAGCAGCGTCAGCACGGCGGCCAGCTTGCGTCCGCTGCGCAGCACATTGGTGGCGCCGGGATTGCCCGAGCCGAAGCTGCGCGGGTCGGGCAGACGCATGGCGCGGCTGACGATCACCGCAAACGACAGGGAGCCCAGCAGATAGGCAACGGCAATAAACAACAGCGTGGTCATAAGTCAGTAAAATGGCAGGTTTTGGATGAGTCCGTGGCGGACGTTCCGCGGACAATCAAGGCAATGGATATTCTATTTTTGCGGGACTTTCGTCTCGAACTGATTATCGGCATATACGAGTGGGAACGCAAAGTACCACAGCCGGTTCGGCTCGACCTCGAAATCGGCCTGCCTGACAGCAAGGCCGGTGGCACCGACGATGTGGCCGACACCATCGACTACGGCGCGGTGGCGATGCGGGTGAAGGATTACCTGCACAACGCGCCGCAGCCGATCACGCTGGTCGAATCGGTGGCCGAGCACGTGGCCGCCATCGTGCGCGACGAATTCGGCGCGCCGTGGGTCAAGGTGTCGGTGACCAAGTTTGCGATCGTGCCCGGTATCAAGGAGCTCGGCATCACCATCGAGCGCGGCACGCGTTTGTGAGTCTGGAGCAGCTGGCCGCCAGCAGTATTGCCGGCGCGGGCGCCATCCTGTTGGCGGCGTATGTCATCCGCGGCATCACCGGCTTTGGTTCGGGGCTGATTGCAGTGCCGCTGCTGGCCTTGTTCCTGCCGCTGAAATTCGTCGTGCCGCTGGTGCTGCTGCTCGATTTCACCGCGTCGATCGTGATCGGCGGCCTGAATTTCAAGCACGTGAAATGGGGCGAGGTGGGCATCCTGATTCCCTTCGGCGTCGTCGGTGTGGTGCTGGGCACCAGCCTGCTGGTCAAGCTGCCGCCCGAGCCCATGCTGCTGACGCTGGCCGGGTTTGTGTTTCTGTTCGCGCTTCGCAGCATCTTCAACATCCACGGCGACAAGACGATTTCGCGCGGCTGGGCGGTGCCGGCCTCGCTGATCGGCGGCACCGTGGGCGGGCTGTTCGGTACCGGTGGGCCGCCGTATGTGATTTACTTGAGCCATCGCATCCGCGACAAGGGCGAATTGCGCGCGACATTTTCGGCGACGTTCTTTATCGAAGGGATCACGCGTATCGCGAGCTTTCTGGTGGCCGGCCTGCTGCTGACCGGCCCGGTATGGGTCGCTTACTTTGCCGCGCTGCCGCTGGTGCTGGGCGCGCTCTATCTGGGTGGGCGCGTGCATGTCGGCCTGACGCAGCAGCAGATGACGCGGCTGGTCGGCGTGCTGTTGCTGGTGTCGAGTGTATCGTTGCTGTTCAAGGCCATGAGTTATGACTGAAACGGATTCGCTGCATTTTCAATCGGTGTCGTTCGCCGGCCTGGCGCCGGGCGCGCACCTGATCGTGCTGGGCGCGGTGCACGGCAACGAGACCTGCGGCACCCGGGCGATCCGCCGCGTGATCGGCGAGATCGAATCCGGCGAGTTGCGCATCGCCGCGGGCCACGTCACCTTCGTTCCGGTCACCAATCCTTTGGCCTACGCGCGCCACCAGCGCATGGGCGACCGCAACCTCAATCGCAATCTGGTGCCGACCGACACTCCGGCCGAGTTCGAGGACCGCATCGCCAACTGGCTGTGTCCGTTGCTGGCGCAGCACGACGCGCTGCTCGACCTGCACTCCTTTCATACCGCGGGCGATCCGTTCGTCATGCTGGGGCCGGAGAACAATCACGGCACGCTGGAACCGTTTGCGCGCGCGGCCGAGGAAACCGCGCTGGCGCTCGTCCTCGGCGTGCATCGCTTCGTCGACGGCTGGCTCGACACCTACGCGGCCGGGGTGGCGCGCCGCCTCGCCGCGGGCGCGTCGTCGCGCGAGGCCGACGTGCATTACGGGGTGGGCACCACCGAATACATGCGCGCGCACGGCGGCATCGCGCTGACGCTGGAATGCGGCCAGCACGACGACCCGGCCGCGCCCGAGGTGGCGTATCGCGCGATTCACCATGCGCTGGCGCATCTGCGCCTGAGCGCCGAAGCCGCGCCGGCACCGGTCGACCACACCGAGGCACTGCGCCTGTACCAGGTCGTCGACCGTGGCCATACAGATGATGCTTTTGCGCGGCCGTGGTCCAGCTTCGACCCGGTGCGGGCAGGCGAAGTGATCGGCACACGCCACGATGGCACGCCGGTGCAGGCGGACCGCGACGGCCATATCGTGTTTCCCAATCCCAACGCGCTGCCGGGGCAGGAATGGTTTTACCTCGCCCGCCGCAGCACGCGGGTGTGAGCGCGGGCGCGCTCGCGGCCTGATAAATCAAATCCGAACGCGCGCATGGGACAGGAAATCAACCGCACCCGCTTCTCCGAAGCCGACATCGACCAGTTTGCCGCCCGGCTGACGGAGGAAACGGCGGCGCTGCGGTCGTTTTCCAGAACCGGCGGCTTCACCGATACGCGCTACGTCGCCGGGTTCGAACTCGAAGCCTGGCTGCTCGATCACGCCGGCCGGCCCAGCCCGGTCAACGAGGCCTACCTGCGCGCGCTGAACGATCCCATGGTGGTGCCCGAGCTGTCGCGCTTCAACGTCGAACTGAATGCGCCGCCGCTGGACATGGGCGCGGGCGTGCTGGCCGCGATGGAGGAATCCCTGCTGCGCACCTGGGACCACTGCCAGCAGGTCGCGCACGGCATGGATACGGTGCTGGCGATGATCGGCATTCTGCCGACCATCCGCGACGAGGACCTGTGCCTCGCCAACATGTCGGCGATGAACCGTTTCGATGTACTGAACGCGCAGGTGCTGCAGCAGCGCGACGGTGCCCCGATCCGGATCGACATCGAAGGCGCGGATCATCTCCATCTGAGCCGGCCCGACGTCATGCTGGAAGCGGCCACCACGTCGTTCCAGCTGCATCTGCAGGTGCCGTTCGAGCGCGCGGGCCGCTACTACAATGCCGCGCTGATCAGCTGCGCGCCGCTGCTGGCGGCGGCGGTCAATTCGCCGCTCTTGTTCGGTCAGCGTCTGTGGCAGGAAACGCGCGTGCCGCTGTTCGAGCAGTCGGTGGAGCTGGGCGGCTACAACGGCCTGGCCGAACCGACCGTGCGGCGCGTGACCTTCGGGCGCGACTATGTGGCGCACAGCCCGCTCGAACTGTTCGAGGAAAACCTCGAGCATTATCCGGTGCTGTTGCCGATGCCGCAGATCGAATCGCCGGCGCGCTTTCCGCATCTGCGCCTGCATAACGGCGCGATCTGGCGCTGGGTGCGTCCGCTGATCGGCTTCGACGCCGCAGGACAGGCCCATATCCGGATGGAACAGCGGGTGCTGCCGAGCGGCCCGACGGTACTCGACATGGTGGCCAATGCGGCGCTGTATTTCGGCCTGGTGCACGCGCTGGCGCGGCAGCCGCAGGCCGCCGAATCCGAGCTGTCGTTTGCCGATGCGCGCGCCAACTTTTATGCGGCGGCCCGTCATGGCCTGCAGGCCGAGATAATCGGGATGGATGGCCGGCGCCAGCCCGTGCGCGGCTGGCTGCTCGAGACCGGACTGCCGCTGGCCCGCCGCGGGCTGGACGATTTCGGCCTGCCGGAGGCCGAGATCGAGCATTATCTGGGCGTCGTCGAAGCGCGGGTGCGCAGTGGCCAGACCGGCTCGGCCTGGCAGCTGCAACGGCTTGAACAGGTTGGGGGGAAACTGCACCGCCTGATGGACGATTACCTCGACAATCAGCGCTCCGGCGCACCGGTGCACCAGTGGAACCTGTAATGTTGATGCACTACGACGCCGTGCCCCGCGGACTGCTGGACCTGCCGGCATCGAGACTGGGCGAGGTGTTGCCGGGGCCGGCGCTGATCCACCTGCCCGGCCGCCGTACCCCGCCGCTGTTCGTGTCGGTGCTGTTGCACGGCAACGAGGACACCGGCTGGCGGGCCGCGCAGTCGGTGCTGCAGAAATTTGCCGGGGCCGAGCTGCCGCGCGCGCTGTCACTCTACATCGGCAATGTTGCCGCGGCCCGTTCGGGCGTGCGCCGGCTCGACGGCCAGCCCGACTACAATCGGGTGTGGCCCGGTAGCGAGGAAACGGATTCGGCCGAAGCGGCGATGATGCAGCAGGTGGTCGACGCGATGCGCGCGCGCGGCGTGTTCGCCAGCCTCGACATCCACAACAACACGGGCCTGAATCCGCATTACGCCTGCGTCAACCGGCTGGAGCCGAATTTTCTGCATCTCGCCACGCTGTTTTCGCGTGTGGTCGTCTACTTCATCCGGCCGCTCGGCGTGCAGTCGGCCGCGTTTGCCGAGCTGTGCCCGTCGGTCACGCTGGAATGTGGCAAGCCCGGCACCCCGGGCAGTGTCGAGCATGCCGCCGCCTTCATGGAAGCCTGTCTGCACCTGTCCGAATTTCCGGTCCATCCGGTGGCGCCGCACGACATCGATCTGTTTCACACCGTGGCCACGGTCAAGCTGCCGGACACGGTCAGCTTCGGCTTCGACGCCCCCGAGGCCGACATCGACTTTGCCTCCGCGCTGGACCATTTCAATTTTCGCGAGCTGACGCCGCGCGATGTCTGGGGCCGGCTCCGGCCGGGCAGCGCCGCGCGGCTGCATGCATGGAATGAAAATGGCGAGGACATCGGCGACCGCCTGTTCGATTACCGCAGGGGCGCGATCACCCTGGCGAAGCCGCTGATGCCGGCCATGCTGACGCGCGACGAACGGGTGATCCGCCAGGACTGCCTGTGCTATCTGATGGAACGGATCGGGATGCCGGGCTGACTTATTCCATTTCCAGATTGAAAATCTCTTTGTCGGTTTCGACTTGCCGTGCCACAGCACTGTCTGCGGCTCACCTTCGCGATCTTTTCAATCTGGAAATGGAATTAGCCGCGCGGGTGATGCTGCGCGTGCAGCTGCTTCATCCGCTCGCGCGCCACGTGGGTGTAGATCTGTGTGGTGGAAATGTCGCTGTGGCCGAGCAGCATCTGCACCACGCGCAGGTCGGCGCCATGATTGAGCAGATGGGTGGCAAAGGCGTGGCGCAGCGTGTGCGGCGACAGTGGGCGGGTGATGCCGGCAGCCTGCGCACGCCGCCTGATCAGGTACCAGAAGCCCTGCCGCGTCATGCCGCCGCCGCGCGCGGTCACGAACACCGCATCGGACAGGTTCTTTTCCATCAGCAGCGGCCGCGCGTCAGCCAGATAGCGCTTGAGCCACTGCACTGCCTCCTCGCCCAGCGGCACCAGCCGGTCCTTGTTGCCCTTGCCGGTCACCCGCAGCACGCCGTCGTTGAGGTTCACCGCGGTCAGTTTCAGTCCCACCAGTTCTGAAACACGCAAACCGGTGGCGTACAGCGTTTCCAGCATCGCGCGGTCACGCAGGCCGAGCGGGGTGTTGACGTTTGCGCTGTCGAGCAGGCGCTCGACGTCGGCCTCGGTCAGCGTCTTCGGCAGCGCACGCGGCAGCTTGGGGCTGTCCAGATTCAGCGTGGGGTCGGCGGCGATCAGGTTTTCGCGCAGCAGATAGCGGTAAAAGCGTTTCAGCGCCGAGGTGTAGCGCGCCGCGCTGCGCGGTTGCGTGCGCTGGCTGAAGCGCCACGCGAGGTAGGCCTCGATGTCGCCCGCCACCGTGGCGTCGAGGCCGTGCCGGCGTTCCTGTTCCAGCCAGGCGCCAAAGAGCGTCAGGTCGCGCCGATACGCCGCCAGCGTCAGGTCCGCCAGCCCGTCTTCCAGCCACAGGTGGTCGCAGAACCGGTCAATCAGGCCATTAATCGGTTTGGGCATCACGTTCGCCCCCTCCCCCATTGGGGGAGGGTTGTGGAGAGGGGGCGGGCTGTGTGTGGTGCCGCCCGTTCATGCGTCAGCAGCCAGGTTTTCACATCGAGCGGCGCGCCGCTGGACGCATGCATGAAGCCGCCCAGCCCGTTTGCCGCCAGCACGCGGTGGCAGGGAATCAGGACCGGCAGAGGATTCGCGCCGCATGCCTGACCTACCGCGCGCGGCGCGGTGCCGAGCTGCTTTGCCAGCGCGCCGTAGGTGGTCGGCCGTCCGGCCGGAATCGCCATCAGTGCCTGCCACACTCGCAGCTGGAATGGCGTGCCCTGGGGCACAAAAAGCAGATCGAAGGGATGCGCGGGATTGACCCAGTAGGCCCCGAGTTCGTCGGCCAGATGGCGTGCGCGCGGCTCGGTCAGTTTGGAAACGGGCGTGTCGGCGGGCAGGAAGTCCAGCCGGGTCAGCGCGTCGCCGGTGAAGATCGCACCGAGGCGGCAGGGCGGAGCGTCCAGGATGGCATCGTAGGTCGGCATTGCCGCATTTTAGCGCCCGCCAGAAACAAAAACGCCCGCATGAAGCGGGCGTTTTTGTGGGCACAGGAAGACTGCTTATTCGGCAGCGACAGCCTTGGCCTTGCGGGCGGGCAGCTTTTCCTTGATGCGTGCGGACTTGCCGGAGCGCTCGCGCAGGTAGTACAGCTTGGCGCGGCGGACGTCGCCGCGGCGCTTGACTTCGACACTGGCGACCAGCGGCGAGTAGGTCTGGAAGGTGCGCTCGACGCCTTCGCCGGCCGAGATCTTGCGCACGGTGAAGGCGGAGTTGAGGCCGCGGTTGCGCTTGGCAATGACGACGCCTTCGTAGGCCTGCAGACGCTCGCGGTTGCCTTCCTTCACTTTCACCTGGACGACGATGGTGTCGCCGGGGGCGAAATCGGGGAGGGTCTTGCCCAGGCGGGCGATTTCTTCCTGTTCGAGTTGCTCGATGATGTTCATGCTATTTCCTTGCATCTGGCGGGAGAGGTATACCCCGAAGGGTGGACGTCACGCCGTTTCATATTGCGCCGGGTTGGTTTCAACCCCGGCGCCGCTCATTTCCGGTTTGCCTGACAAGGCACGCCGGTCAATCCTTTTGTTGCTGCGCCTGCTCCAGCAGGTCGGGCCGCAGTGCGGCAGTCAGCCGCAGGCTTTCCTCGTGCCGCCATTGGGCAATCGCCGCATGGTTGCCGCCTTTCAGCACCGCCGGCACCGCCATGCCCTGCCAGACCTCAGGCCGGGTGTAGTGCGGGCAGTCGAGCAGCCCGTGGCTGAACGAATCCTGTACCGCCGATTCGGCGTCGTTCAACGCCCCCGGCAGCTGCCGGATGATTGCATCCATCAGCGCCAGCGCCGGCAGTTCGCCGCCCGACAGCACGAAGTCGCCGAGCGAGATTTCCTCGTCGACGCGGCGTTGCAACAGCCGCTCGTCGATGCCTTCGTAGCGCCCGCACAGCATTACAAGTGCGGGCTTCTCTTTCAACTCCATCACCCGCGTGTGCGTCAGCGGGCGGCCGCGAGGGGAGAAATGCACCACCCACGGCGGCAAATTTTCGTTCGCCAGATCCTGCTGCACCGCGTTCAACGTACGGTCCAGCGGTTCGGCCAGCATCAGCATGCCGGGACCGCCGCCGTAAGGCCGGTCGTCCACCGTGCGATGCGGATCGTCGGTGAAATCGCGCGGATTCCACGATTTGAACCGGTACAGCCCACGATCCAGCGCCCGTCGGCTGATGCCGTAATCCAGTACGGCATCGAACATCTCGGGGAACAGCGTGACCGCATCGAACCGCACACGCCCTCCCTTAAAAATCTTCGCCCCAGTCCACCTCGATCGTTCCACCTGCCAGATCCACCTGGCCGACGAAGGCCGCGATGAACGGAATCAGGTGCTCGCGCGCGCCTTTGACCACCAGCAGATCGTTCGCGCCGCTTTCCATCAGGCTGTCGACGGTGCCCAGCTCGACCCCTTCGCGGTTGACGACCCTGAGGCCGATCAGGTCCGACCAGTAGTACTCGTTGTCCTGCGGCGGCGGCAAGGCGCTTTTTGCCACCGAAATTTCCTGCCCGCGCAGCGCATACGCCGCGTCGCGGTCGTCGATGCCGGCCAGTTTGGCGACCAGGGCCTTGCCGTGGTCCTGCGCGGCTTCGACGCTGTAGTGCGTGTGCTGCTCGCCCCGGCCGACGCGCCAGGATTCGAAATCCAGCAGCGTGCCCGGGTCTTCGCTGAAAGGCTGGACCTTGACCCAGCCCTTGATGCCGAACGGGGCGGCAATGCGCCCCATCACCACCCAGTCGTCAGACTGACTCACACAGCAGCGGCAGCGGGCGGGTTCTTCTTGACCAGGCGGGCGACGGTGTCGGACAGCTGTGCGCCGTTGCTCACCCAGTAGCCGATGCGCTCCTGATCCAGGCGCAGGGCTTCGGAACCTTCGGAGGCCACCGGATTGTAGAAACCGACGCGCTCGATGAAGCGGCCATCACGGCGGCAGCGCGAATCGGCCACCACCACGTTGTAGAAGGGACGGTTTTTGGCGCCGCCGCGCGAAAGACGAATAACAACCATGATTTAACCCACCGGGTAAACGGAGAAAACCGGGAATTATACCCATAATTGCCCCGTTGGCCAGCGGTTCGGGTCAGCGCATCCCCGGCAGCATGCCTTTCATGCCGCGCATCATCTTGGACAGGCCGCCCTTGCCCATCATTTTCATCATCTTCTGCGCCTGCTCGAATTGCTTCAAAAGCTTGTTGATTTCCTGCACCTGCACCCCGGCGCCGGCGGCGATGCGGCGCTTGCGGCTGGCCTTGATGATCTCGGGCTTGCGGCGTTCCAGCGGGGTCATGCTGTTGATGATGCCTTCCAGCCGGTTGACCGCCTTGTCATCGGCGCCCGCCGGCATCGCCATCTGGCCGGCGCCGGGGAGCTTGTCCATCAGTGCCGAGAGGCCGCCCATTTTCTTCATCTGCTGGATTTGCGCCTTGAAGTCCTCAAGGTCGAAGTCCTTGCCTTTCTTGACCTTGTCGGCCAGTTTCTTGGCTTCGGCCAGGTCGACCGAGCCTTGTGCCTGCTCGATCAGCGAGAGCACGTCGCCCATGCCGAGGATGCGCTGCGCCATCCGTTCGGGATGGAAGGCTTCCAGCCCGGTGGGTTTTTCGCCGACGCCGATGAACTTGAGCGGCTTGCCGGTGATGTGACGCACCGACAGTGCCGCGCCGCCGCGCGCGTCGCCGTCGAGCTTGGTCAGCACGATGCCGGTCAAGGGCAGCGCCTCGTTGAAGGCACGGGCGACGTTGATCGCATCCTGGCCCTGCATCGCGTCGACCACGAACAGGGTTTCGATCGGCTTGACTGCAGCGTGCAAGGCCGTGATCTCGGCCATCATCGCCGCGTCGATCGCCAGGCGGCCGGCGGTGTCGACGATCAGCACGTCATAAAACTGCTTGCGTGCATGATTCTGTGCGGCCTCGGCAATCTTAAGCGGATCGCGCTCGTCGCCCGCCTCGAAAAAACTGACGTCGAGCTGGATCGCGAGCTGGCGCAGCTGGTCGATGGCGGCGGGGCGGTAGACGTCGGCCGACGCAAGCAGGACTTTTTTCTTGCGGTTCTTCAGCAAGAGCGCGAGCTTGCCGCTGGTGGTCGTCTTGCCCGAGCCCTGCAGGCCGGCCATCAGGATCGTCGCGGGCGGGGTGGCGGCCAGGTTGAGGTCGGCATTTTCGCCGCCCATCAGGCGGGTGAGTTCTTCGTGGACGATGCCGATCAGTGCCTGGCCCGGCGACAGGCTGGTGAGCACTTCCTGACCCAGCGCACGCGCCTTGACCGCTTCGATGAAGTCCTTGACCACCGGCAGCGCGACGTCGGCCTCGAGCAGCGCCAGGCGCACCTGTCGCAGCGTGTCCTGCACGTTGGTTTCGGTGATGCGCGCCTGTCCACGCAGGTTTTTGACGACGCCGGCGAGGCGTCCGCTGAGATTATCGAGCATGGCGGTTTTCTAACATGGTTTCTTGTTGCCGCGCGGGGCGGCATGGATAATGAGGCTCGCTGAATTCTGATTTGCATTTTAACGAATGTCTCCGCTATTGCTGGTTACTTTGTTTGTGAGCGCGCTCTATGGCTGGGTGGCCTGGCGCCTGCAGCGCATGCCGTCGGCCGTGTCGGTGCGCGTCCTGCTGCCTGTGGCGCTGCTGGCGCACGGGGTGCTGCTCTATCAGTCGGTGCTGGGGCAGGGCGATATCCGGCTGGGTTTCGGCAGTTCGCTGTCGACGATCCTGTGGCTGACCGCGCTGACCTACTGGCTGTCCAGCCACGGTGCGCCGCTGGCGCGCCTGCAGTCCTGGGTCAGCGGGCTGGCGGCGCTGTCGGTACTGGGGATGGCGCTGTTTACCGAGACCCACGCGATTCCCAATTCGCAGGCGCTGGCGCTGCGCACGCATCTGGTGGTGTCGTTTCTTGCCTATGGCCTGCTCGCAGTGGCGGCATTGCACGCGGTGATGATGACGCTGCTGGAACGGCAATTGCACCGGGGCGGCCAGCTGGCGGGCGGCGCGCCGCCGCTGCTGACGATGGAGGCCATGCTGTTCAGGACCATCGGCGTCGGCTTCGCGTTGCTGACGCTGGCAGTGTTCAGCGGGGTGTTTTTCTCCGATGTCGTGTTCGGCACGCCGCTGCAGTTTACCCACAAGGTGGTGCTGGCCATCCTGTCCTGGCTGGTGTTTGGCGGTCTGCTGGTGGGGCGGCACTTTCGCGGCTGGCGCGGACGCACCGCGCTGGTGTGGACGATTACCGGTTTTACCTTGCTGCTGCTGGCCTATCTGGGCACCCAGTTCGTGCTCGAAGTGCTGCTGGGACGCTGACGTGTCCGCCTGCTGACTCGATTGAGTCGCCCCTTTCAGGAATAGCCCTTGGAAAACCTGTCTATCAATACCCTGTTCGGCCTGCTCGCGGGCCTGCTGTTCCTGTCGGCCTGCTTTTCGGCGTCCGAAACCGCCATGATGGCGATCAACCGTTACCGGCTGCGCCATGCGGCCGAAACCGGTCATCGGGGCGCGATGCTGACGCAGTCGCTGCTGAACCGGACCGACAAGCTGCTGGGCGTGATTCTGCTCGGCAACAACCTGGTCAATATCGCTGCGGCGACGCTGGCAACGATCATTTCGATCCGTCTGTTCGGCGATTCCGACCTCGCACTGTCGCTGGCGACCCTGCTGCTGACCTTTCTGATTCTGGTGTTCAGCGAAGTCACGCCCAAGGTGCTGGGGTCGTCCTACCCCGAGCGCATCGCCTACCCGGCGGCGTATGTGCTGACGCCGATGCTCAAGCTGACCTATCCGGTGATCTGGTTCGTCAACCTGTTCGTGCAGGGCATCCTGTGGCTGCTGCGGATCAAGCCGCCCGAGCCTGGGCATGGTAGCCGTCTGGGACTGGAAGAGCTGCGCACCATCGTGCTGGAATCGTCCGGGATGCTGCCACGCGAGCATCACCGGATTCTGGTGAAGCTGCTGGAACTTGAAGATATTACCGTCGACGACGTGATGACGCCGCGCAGCCAGATCGAGGCGATCGACATCGAGGACGACCCCGAGCGGCTGCGCCAGCAGATTTCGACCAGTCACCACACCCGGCTGGTGGTGCAGCAGGGCTCGGTCGACACCCTGCTCGGCGTGCTGCATGTGCGCCGCGTGCTGCATGCATTGACGGGCGAGGAGCTCGACCCCGACACGCTGAAGGAAAATCTGGAAGCACCCTATTTCGTCCCGGCGGGCACGCCGCTGTTCACCCAGTTGCGCAATTTCCAGAGCAGCCGGCGGCGGCTGGCGCTGGTGGTCGACGAGTACGGCGAGCTGCAGGGCCTGGTGACGCTGGAAGATCTGCTGGAAGAAATGGTGGGCGAATTCACCACCCAGGCGCCATCCGACACCGGTTACCTGCGGCGCGAAGCGGACGGCACCTGGCTGGCCGAAGGCAGCGTGCTGCTACGCCACCTGAACCGCAAGCTGGGCCTGTCGCTGCCGCTGGACGGGCCGAAGACGCTGAACGGCTTGCTGCTGGAGCAATTCGAGGACATTCCCGAGGCTGGCGTGAGCCTCAAGCTGGGCGATGTTCCGGTGGAAATCGTGCAGACGCAGGACCGCGCAGTCCGGATGGCGCGCATCTATCTGCCGGCTGAGCAGGCGGCGGAACCTGAAAACGCCTCAATTTAGTCGAAATATCGCCGTTAAGGCCTGTGATTCCCCTATGCCGGTTGCTGCCGGCGATGTGTAAACCCTCATCCACGTGGAGTTGCCTGGACCGAATTTATGGCTGCTGTGACACATAACACGACGTTGACCGGACTGGCGCGTGCCATGGTCAATCATGGCTGGCTGTCCGAAGCGGATGCCGAAGGCGTGGGGCAGCGCGCGGCCCAGTCGGGCGAGTCATTCGTGACGGAACTGGTCAAGGGCAAACGATTCAAGGCCGATCAGGTTGCGGAATTCGCGGCCACCTCGTTCGGGTTCCCCTATCTGGACCTGGGCGCCATGGACGCAGACAGCCTGCCCCAGGGCGTGCTCGACCCGAAGCTGGTGCAAAAACGCCGCGTGATCGCCTTGTACCAGCGCGGCAACAAGCTCTATGTGGCGACGTCCGACCCCACCCATCTGCAGGCGCTGGACGAAGTGAAGTTCCAGACCGGCCAGGCGGTCGAACCGATCGTGGTGGAGGACGACAAGCTCGGCAAGCTGATCCAGAAAGTCGGCGAGGCCGACGACAACACGATGGCGGTGTTGAATGCCGAAGACCTCAATCTGGACTTTGCCGACGAGGAAAGTGCCGCCGCCGCGCAGCAGGATACCGGCGGCATCGAAATCGACGATGCGCCGGTGGTGCGCTACCTGCAGAAGATCATGCTCGATGCCATCAACCAGGGCGCCTCCGACATTCATTTCGAGCCCTACGAAAAGTACTACCGCATTCGCTATCGACGCGACGGTGTGCTGGCCGAAGTGGCGCAGCCGCCGATGGCGATCAAGGACAAGGTCGCGTCGCGCATCAAGGTGCTGTCGCGGCTGGATATTTCCGAGAAGCGCGTGCCGCAGGACGGCCGCATGAAAATGGTGTTGTCGAAGAACCGCGCGATCGATTTCCGGGTCAGCACCCTGCCGACGCTGTATGGCGAAAAGATCGTCATGCGTATTCTCGATCCCACCAGCGCCCAGCTGGGGATCGAGGCGCTGGGCTATGAGCCGTGGCAGAAGGAACTGCTGCTGAATGCGGTGCAGCGCCCCTACGGCATGGTGCTGGTGACTGGCCCGACCGGCTCCGGCAAGACGGTTTCGCTCTACACCTGCCTGAATATCCTCAACAAGCCCGACGTCAACATCTCAACCGCGGAAGACCCGGCGGAAATCCAGCTGCCCGGCATCAACCAGGTCAACGTCAACGACAAAGCCGGACTGACGTTTTCGGCCGCGCTGAAGTCCTTCCTGCGGCAGGATCCCGACGTCATCATGGTCGGCGAAATCCGCGACCTTGAAACCGCCGACATCGCGATCAAGGCTGCGCAGACCGGCCACATGGTGATGTCCACGCTGCATACCAACGACGCGCCCGGCACCCTGACCCGCCTGTTGAACATGGGGGTGGCGCCGTTCAACGTCGCCTCGTCGGTGATCCTGATTACCGCCCAGCGCCTGGCGCGGCGTCTGTGTTCGTGCAAACAGCCGACCGATCTTCCGCAGGAGGCGCTGCTGGCGGCGGGCTTCTCCGAAGACCAGCTGGACGGCAGCTGGAAACCCTACAAGCCGGTGGGCTGCGATATCTGCGGCGGCACCGGCTACAAGGGGCGGGTGGGCATCTATCAGGTGATGCCGATTACCGACGCGATGACCCGCATCATCCTCAAGGGGGGCAACGAATCCGATATCGCCGACCAGGCGCGACGTGAGGGTGTGCGTGACCTGCGTCAGGCGGGTTTGTTGAAAGTGAAAGCTGGCATGACCTCGCTGGAAGAGGTCGAGGCCGTGACCAACATATAAAGGATTTTCCCTATGGCAACAGCGGCAAGGGCAGTCAAGGACGCCACCTTCCAGTGGGAAGGCATGGACAAGCGCGGCAAGAAGGTCAAGGGCCAGATGCAGGCCGGCGGCGAGGCGGTGGTCAATTCCACGCTGCGCAAGCAGGGCATCACCGTCACCAAGGTCAAGAAGCAGAGCGCGCTGTTCAGCAGCGGCAAGAAAATCACCGACAAGGATGTCACCCTGTTCACCCGGCAACTGGCAACCATGATGAAAGCCGGCGTGCCCTTGCTGCAATCGTTCGAAATCGTCGCGCGTGGACATTCCAATCCCTCGATGCAGCGGCTGTTGCTGGAAATCAAGTCGGACATTGAAAAGGGCAGCAGCCTCACCCAGTCCTTCGGGCGCCATCCACTGTATTTCGATGCGCTGTTCTGCAACCTGGTCGGGGCGGGCGAGTCAGCCGGTATTCTGGAGGGCGTGCTCGAACGCCTGGCGGTGTACAAGGAAAAAATCCTCGCCATCAAGAGCAAGATCAAATCGGCGCTGTTCTACCCGATCTCCATCATCGTGGTGGCGTTTGTGATCACCGCGATCATCATGATTTTCGTGATCCCGGCATTCAAGGATCTGTTCAGCAGCTTCGGCGCCGACCTGCCGGGGCCGACCCTGGTGGTGATGGCGATTTCGGATTTCTTCGTCGAATGGTGGTGGGCGATCTTCGGTGTGATCGGCGGCGGCATCTATGCGCTGCTGCAGGCCTGGAAGCGCTCGCGCAAGGTACAGATGTTCATGGACCGCGTGATGCTCAAGCTGCCGATTTTTGGTGCGGTGATCGAAAAAGCGACCATCGCGCGCTGGACCCGTACCCTGGCCACGATGTTCGCCGCCGGTGTGCCGCTGGTCGAGGCGCTCGACTCGGTGGGCGGCGCGTCGGGCAATCAGGTGTTCGTCGAAGCCACGCATAAAATCCGCAACGAGGTGTCGACCGGCACCGCACTGACGGTGGCGATGCAGAATTCCGGGCGTTTCCCCAACATGGTGCTGCAGATGGCGGCCATCGGCGAGGAATCCGGGTCGCTCGACTCCATGCTGGGCAAGGTCGCCGACTTCTACGAGGCCGAAGTGGATGATGCGGTGGCGGCACTGTCCAGTCTGATGGAGCCCATCATCATGGTGGTGCTGGGCACCCTGATCGGTGGCATGGTCATCGCGATGTACCTGCCGATCTTCAAGATGGGTTCGGTCGTCTAATGGAACTGCTGCAAACCGAACCAGCCCTCTTCACGGGGCTGGTTTTTTTATTCGGGCTGCTGATCGGCAGTTTCCTGAATGTCGTCATTCATCGCCTGCCCAGGATGATGGAAGCGGACTGGCATCATCAGTGTGCCGATCTGCGTGGCGAGACGATGCCGGAGACCCCGCGTTACAACCTGTGGGTGCCGCGCTCGGCCTGCACCCACTGCGGGCATCAGATTGCCGCGCTGGAAAACATCCCCATTTTGTCCTGGCTGTGGCTGCGCGGCCGCTGCTCGGCCTGCAGCACGCCGATCAGCGCGCGCTACCCGCTGGTGGAACTGCTCACCGGCCTGCTGTCGGCGGCGGTGGCGTGGCAATGGGGCCTGAGTGTGCAGACACTCGGCGCATTGTTCCTGGTGTGGACGCTGATCGCGCTGGCCTTCATCGATCTCGATACCACGCTGCTGCCTGACAATCTGACGCTGCCGTTGCTGTGGCTGGGTCTGCTGTTCAACCTGAATGGCCATTTCGCCAGCCTGCCCGATGCGGTCATCGGCGCCATTGCCGGTTATGGCGTGTTGTGGTCGGTGTACTGGGTGTTCAAGCTGGTGACCGGCAAGGACGGCATGGGCTTTGGCGACTTCAAGCTGCTGGCAGCCATTGGTGCCTGGCTCGGCTGGCAGTTGTTGCCCGTCACGCTGCTGCTGTCCTCCGTGGTCGGCGCGGCGATCGGCATCGCGATGATCGTGCTGGTCAAACATGACCGGCGCGTGCCGATTCCCTTCGGCCCCTATCTGGCGGGCGGCGGACTGGTGGCGCTGTTCTTTGGCGCCGATCTGACGCAGGCCTATCTCGGCCAGTTCTGATGTTCACGGTTGGCCTCACGGGCGGCATCGGCTCGGGCAAATCCACCGTGGCCGAACTGTTTGCCGAACGGGGCGTGCCGGTGATCGACACCGACGTCATCGCGCGCGAACTCACCGCACCGGACAGCGCAGCGCTGATAGCCATCCAAGACGCATTCGGCGACGCGGTCATGCGCGAGGATGGCAGCCTGGATCGCGCCGAGCTGCGTCGTCGCGTGTTTGCCGATCCCGTGGCGCGGCACATCCTCGAAGCCATCCTGCATCCGCGCATCCGGCAGGCGGTGGTGCAGGCGCTGGCCGAACTGCATGCGCCGTATGCGCTTATCGTGATACCCCTGCTGGTCGAAACCGGCGCCTATGCGGAGATCCTCGACCGCGTGCTGGTGGTCGATTGTCCCGAAGACACGCAGATCGCGCGGGTCATGGCGCGCAACGACCTCACCCGCGCGGAGGTGGAAGCCATCCTGGCAGCGCAGGCAGAACGCGCCGTGCGGCTGGCGGCGGCCGACGACGTGATCGACAATGCCGGCGCCCCCGAGGGATTGCGCGACCGCGTGCATGCGCTCCACGCGCAGTACATGACGCAGGCCGCCGCCGCTTCGCCTTGATTTTCCACGCGGATCAGCGACAATCCCCCAATTGAACCCAACGCGTTGCGGCGTGATCCACTACGAATATCCCCTCAGCGAACGCATCCGCACCCTATTGCGGCTGGAAGACATGTTCGATCGATTCGACGCCTATGCCGCATCGACCGATCATCACGCGCATCACGCGGCCCTGCTGACCCTGTTCGAAATCGCGGAAGTGGCGGCGCGCGCCGATCTCAAGTCCGACCTGCTGCAGGAACTTGACCGGCAGAAATCGGTGTTGGCCGCGCTGCGTGGCAATCCGCATGTACAGGGCGACACGCTGGAACAGGTGCTGGCGGCGATCGAATCGGCGCATCATGGTATGTATCAGTTGCCGGGAAAAGTCGGCCAGCATCTGCGTGACGACGACTGGCTGATGACCGTCAAGCAGCGCTCGGCCATCCCGGGCGGCATGTGCGAGTTCGATCTGCCGTCCTATCATTACTGGCGCCACCAGCCAGCCGACGTGCGGGGGCACCAGTTGCAGCGCTGGCTGGCGCCGTTTTCGTCGATCCGCTCCGCAGTCGGCATCGTGCTCGGCCTGCTGCGCGACAGCGGCCATCCTGAATCGCAGCATGCCAAGAATGGCAGCTATCAGCGCATGCTCGAGTCGCGCAATCCGCAATTGATCCGGGTCAGCCTGGCCGACGAATTGCCGTGCGTGCCGGAAATTTCCGGTAACAAATACATGCTCAATATCCGCTTCGTGCATGCCGGATCGGGCGCCGCGCGGACCTGCACTGCCGAGCCGCTCGATTTTGACCTGACGTTCTGCACGCTGTGAAACCGGCTGCCCCCCCACTCGTCAACTGCCCGACCTGCAATACCGCGGTGCCCTGGACGGCCGAAAACCGCTGGCGGCCGTTTTGCAGCGAGCGCTGCAAGCTGATCGACCTCGGCCAATGGGCCACCGAAAAATACCGGGTGCCGGCCGAGGAGCAGGAACCCGAAGACGAATCCCCGCCCAGGCAATGATTACTTCGTGGAGGTCTTGACGCCGGCCGCGGTCCCCAGCAGCAGGACATCGGCGCCGCGCCGCGCGAACAGGCCGTTCGTCACCACGCCGACGATGTGATTGATCGCGGTTTCCAGCGATACCGGATCGACGATCGACAGGCCGTGCACATCGAGGATGAGGTTGCCGTTGTCGGTGATGAAACCTTCCCTCAAGCGCGGCTGCCCGCCCAGTTTCACCAGTTCGCGGGCAACGTACGAGCGCGCCATCGGAATGACCTCGACCGGCAGTGGGAACGCGCCCAGCATGCCGACCAGCTTGCTTTCGTCGGCGATGCAGATGAACTGCTTGCTGCAGGCCGCAACGATTTTTTCGCGCGTCAGCGCGCCGCCACCGCCCTTCACCATCGCGAAGTGCTCGGTGATTTCGTCGGCGCCGTCGACGTAGATTTCGAGTTCGCCCACGCTGTTCAGATCCAGCACCTGGATGCCGTGGCTTTTCAGGCGGGTGGCGGTCGCTTCCGAGCTCGCCACTGCGCCGTCGATGCGGCCCTTCACCTCGGCTAGCGCGTCGATGAAATAATTGGCGGTCGAGCCGGTGCCGACCCCGATGATGCCGCCGCGGGCATACTCCACCGCGGCACGTGCCACGGCTTGCTTCATTTCGTCTTGAGTCATGATGTTTTCGTCGATTTGGATTCAGCCGGCTAAGATAGCGGCATCGCCCCTTTTTATCAAACCTCGCCCTTGCCGCCGCCATGAGCCAACCTGACGATTACCTCGAACGCATCCTCACTTCGCGCGTCTACGACGTGGCGGTGGAGTCGCCGCTCGATGTGGCCCATAACCTCTCGCGACGCCTCAACAACCAGATTCTGCTGAAGCGCGAAGACCTGCAGCCGGTGTTTTCCTTCAAGTGTCGAGGCGCTTACAACAAGATGGCGAAGCTGACGGCGGCGCAGCTGGCGCGCGGCGTGGTGGCGGCGTCGGCCGGCAACCACGCCCAGGGCGTGGCGCTGGCGGCGCAAAAGCTGGGGGTGACGGCGATCATCGTGATGCCGGCAACCACGCCGCGGATCAAGGTCGACGCGGTGGCGGCGCGCGGCGCGCAGGTGATCCTGCACGGCGACAACTACGACGAGGCCTGCGTCCACGCGACCCAGTTGGCCAAGGAAGCGAAGGCGACTTTCGTCCACCCCTACGATGACCCCGATGTCATCGCCGGCCAGGGCACGGTGGCGATGGAGCTGCTGCGCCAGCACCCCGGGCCGATCCACTCGGTCTACATTCCGGTCGGCGGCGGCGGCTTGATCGCCGGCATGGCGGCCTACGTCAAGCGGCTGCGGCCGGATATCAAGATCGTTGGCGTCGAGCCCGAGGATGCCGATGCGATGGCGCGCTCGCTGTGCAAGGGCGAGCGCATCACGCTGCCGCGTGTCGGCATCTTCGCCGACGGCGTGGCGGTCAAACGGGTCGGCAAGGAAACCTTCCGGCTGGCGCAGTTGTATGTCGACGAGATCATCCGCGTCAACAACGACGCCATTTGCGCGGCGATCAAGGACGTGTTCGAGGACACCCGTTCGATCCTGGAGCCGGCCGGTGCGCTGTCGATCGCCGGCATGAAGGCCGCGATCGCCGGCGACAAGCTCAAGGGCAAGACGCTGGTGGCAGTGGCCTCGGGCGCCAACATGAATTTCGATCGCCTACGCCACATCGCCGAGCGCGCAGAGCTGGGCGAAAAACGCGAAGCCGTGCTGGCGGTGACCATTCCCGAAACACCAGGCAGCTTCAAGACCTTCTGCAGTCTCTTGGGCGCGCGCAATATCACCGAATTCAACTACCGCTATTCCGATCCCAAACAGGCCCGCGTGTTCGTCGGATTGTCCGTGCCGGGTGCGGGCGAGGGCGCGCGCGTGGTCGACCTGCTGCAGCGCCACGGCCTCGAGGCCCTCGACCTCACCGACAACGAAATGGCCAAGCTGCACGTCCGCCACCTCGTTGGCGGACGCGCGCCCGACGCCGTCAACGAAGTGCTGTACCGCTTCGAATTCCCCGAGCGCCCCGGCGCGCTGATGCAGTTTCTGGAAAGCATGAGCCGCGGCTGGAACATCAGCCTGTTCCACTACCGCAACCATGGGGCGGACTACGGCCGCATCCTGGTCGGCATCCAGGTGCCGGAAAAGGAAAAGCCCAGCTTCCAGAAGTTTCTGGACGGGCTGGGCTACCGCTACTGGGACGAGACCCGCAATCCGGCCTACACGCTGTTTCTGGCCTGAGTCGGTCGGACTATTTTTTCATGCCGCAGGTGTTGACGCCGAGCAGGCTGTAGGCTGGGCACACCTGCAGCAAGCCGGTGGCCAGCGGCAGCACGCCGATCCACGCCCACGGCGGGCCATCGAAGAACGCGGCCCAGGCAAGCAGGGCGAGGCCTGCAACGATGCGGATGATGCGGTCGATCGTGCCGATGTTGGCGGTCATGGCGAACTCCGGGTCAATTGAAGAGAATTCCACTATAGCGCGCCGCGGAGCGCGGGACATGATGCCAGCGTGGTTTTGTCCGGGGCGCGACCGCCGGCGCGCATGTTAACCTCGCACCATGTTCCGAATCGTCCTGATTTTTCTGTTGGGTGGGGTGTTTTCCCCTGTCGTGTGGGCGGCGCCGGGCGATGATGCCGTGATGGCAGCGCAGCAGGCGTTTGCCGCACGTAAGCTCGCCAATCTGGAGCAGGCGGCGCGCCGCGTGCCGGCCGATCATGTGCTGGCGCCCTATGTCGAGTACTGGCGCCTGATGCTGAGCAGCCGTACTGACGACGCGCGTATTGCTGATTTCCTGGCGCGCTATCCGGGCAGCCGCATGGCCGACGCATTGCGTGCCGACTGGCTCAAATCGCTGGGTGCACGCGCGGCCTGGCCGCAGTATCTGCCCGAATATGCCCGGCTCGCCAAGCCTGATGCCGCACACCAGTGCTATGCCTATCGCGCCGATCTTGCGCAGGGCAACCGCAGTTCGCTGCGAGATGCCGTCGCACTGTGGTTTACCGGGCGCGACATGCCGTCGGCCTGCACGCCGCTGTTCGAGCAGCTGATGGCGGAGGGGCTGATCGCCGAGGCCGATGTCTGGCGCCGGCTGCGGCTGGCGCTGGAGGCGGGCAATCCCAACGTCGCGCGGGTCATTGCCAATGCGCTGCCCGCTGGCGAGCGGCCGGCCGCTGCGTTGTTCGACCAGGCCCGTCGCGACCCGGCGGCGGTGCTGCGCGGAAACCGCCTGGACCCGTCGCGGCGCGGCGATCGCGAAATCGCGCTGTATGCGCTCGACCAACTGGCCAGGCGCAGTTCCGCCGATGCTGAACAGGCGCTGCGTGCACGTGCAGCGCAGTTCAATGCGGAGGAGTTGGGCACGGTGTGGGTGCGCCTCGCCACCTGGGCGGCACGCCGGCATGAGCCCGCCGCGTTGGCCGGATTCGGCCAGGCAGGACCGGCCGAGATCAGCGATTTCCAGCGTGAGTGGTGGGCGCGCGCGGCATTGCGGGCCGGCGACTGGGCGGCCGTGCAGCGCGCGATCGATGGCATGAGCGAGGCCGGCCGCGAGCAGCCCACCTGGCGCTACTGGCGCGGGCGTGCGCTGCTGGCCGGCGGCCAGCGTGTCGCCGCGAATGCGCTGTTCGTGGCCTTGTCGCGTGAACATACCTATTACGGCCAGCTGGCGCAGGAAGAGCTGGGTGCGGTGATGCAGGCACCCGTCCTCAACATCAAGATGGGCGGCGACGACATTGCGGAGATTGCACGCCATCCGGGCATCGTGCGTGCGCAGGCGCTGTATCAGCTCGGCCTGCGCCAGGATGCGAACCAGGAATGGAACTGGGCGATCCGCACCTTTTCCGACCCGCAGTTGCTGGCGGCGGCCGAACTGGCGCGGCGCATGGAATGGTACGACCGCGCCATCAACACCGCCGAGCGCACCCGCGAACTGCACGATTTCGATTTGCGTTTCCTCGCGCCCTATCGTGAACTGGCGCAACGCGCCGCCCGCGAAAACGGTCTCGACGAAGCCTGGATCTTCGGCCTGATACGGCAGGAAAGCCGTTTCATCAACGTTGCCCGCTCCCACGTCGGTGCCGCCGGCCTGATGCAGATCATGCCGGCCACCGCGCGCTGGATTGCGCAGCGGCTCGGCATCCAGCGCTTCAATCCGAACGAGATGCAGGATCCGGCCAGGAACATCCAGTTCGGCGCGTATTACCTGAAGCATGTGCAGACCACACTGGATGGCTCGCCGGTGCTGGCCACCGCCGCCTACAACGCCGGCCCGGGCCGCGCGCAGCGCTGGCGCGATACCCGGCCGATGGAGGCCGCGGTCTACATCGAATCGATCCCGTTCTCTGAAACACGCGACTACGTCAAGAAAGTGATGAGCAATGCCATGTATTACGCGGTGCGCTTCGGTCAGCCTTCGGTGCTGCTGAAAGATCGGCTCGGCACCGTGCCACCGCGCCGGAGTGCAGCAGCCGCGGACACGGAGGCAGACGTCACCCAGCTTGCCGAATCGGCCGAAGAATCGCCCTGAGCGCAAATTTCGGGCGCATCCGGGATAAAATCAGCAACGCCTTATATTCTGAAACGAATCTCGACCATGAAGATTGAACGCATCTGCATCCTCGGCGGTTCCGGCTTTGTCGGCACCCATCTTGTCAGCCAGCTTGCCGCACGCGGCCTCAAGGTGCGCGTGCTGTCGCGCCGGCGTGAAATGGCCAAGGAGTTGATCCTGCTGCCTACGGTGGAAGTGGTCGAAGCCGATGTCCATGACCAGCAGGAACTGATCCGCCAGTTTCGCGGCATGGACGCCGTCATCAACCTGGTTGGCATCCTGCACGAACGCACCGTGGGACGTGCCGATCTGCCGAGCGCGCGCCGCGGTGATTTCCAGCACACCCATATCGAACTGACGCGCAAGGTCATCCATGCGATGGGCGAGGCCGGCGTGCACCGGCTGCTGCAGATGAGCGCGCTCGGCGCGGACCCCAATGCGCGCTCGGCCTACCAGCGTTCGAAGGGCATCGGCGAGGCGCTGGTGCACGAGGCGGGACGCCACCATATCGAACACGAGAACTGGTACCTCAATGGCCCGAAGTTCATTCACGGCTACGGCCTCAACGTCACCGTGTTCCGGCCGTCGGTCATTTTCGGCCGTGGCGATTCCTTCCTGTCGATGTTCGCCTCGCTGCTGAAGGTCTTCCCGATTGTGCCGCTGGCCAGCGCGGGTGCGCGTTTTGCGCCGGTGCATGTCGAGGACGTTGCGCGCGCCTTCGCCGACAGCCTCGACAATCCGGCGACCTACGGCCACAGCTACGACCTGTGCGGACCGCGGACATATACCCTGCAGGAGCTGGTGCGCTACGTCGGCGAGGTCACCGGCAAGCGGCGCAACATTCTGCCGCTGGGCAAGTGGATGTCGTATTTCCAGGCCTGGGCGATGGAATTCAAGCCCGGCAGCAAGCTGATGACGCGCGACAACTACTACGCCATGGCGACCGACAATGTCTGCGCCGGCGGCTGGCCCACGGTATTCGATTTCCAGCCGGCCACGCTCGAGGCCGTCGCCCCCGAATACCTGCGCGCCGGCACCCCGCGGGCGCGCTACGAGGGCTATCGCGAGAGTGCCCGCCGCTAAGTCCGCCGCGCCGCCATGAAAACCTACATCGTGGGCGGCGCAGTGCGTGACCGGTTGCTGGGCCTGCCGATAGCCGATCGCGATTACGTCGTCGTCGGCGCCACGCCCGACGAGATGGTGGCGCAGGGCTACCAGCCGGTCGGCAAGGATTTTCCCGTTTTTCTTCACCCGCACACCCACGCGGAATACGCCCTCGCGCGCACCGAGCGCAAGTCCGGCCACGGCTACAAGGGCTTCACGGTCTACGCCACCCCGGACGTCACGCTGGAAGAGGACTTGCAGCGGCGCGACCTCACCATCAACGCCATCGCCGAGGACGAGTCCGGCGCGCTGATCGACCCCTACGGCGGCCAGCGCGATCTGGCGGCGCGGTGCTTTCGCCATGTCAGCGCCGCCTTTGCCGAAGACCCGGTGCGCATCCTGCGGGTCGCGCGTTTCGCCGCCCGTTTCACCGATTTTTCCGTGGCGCCGGAAACCAACGCGCTGATGCGGCGGATGGTCGACAACGGCGAAGTCGACGCACTGGTGCCCGAGCGCGTGTGGCAGGAAGTCGCGCGCGGGCTGATGGAAGCACAGCCTTCGCGCATGTTCCACGCGCTGCGCGACTGCGGCGCGCTGGCGCGACTGTTTCCCGAAATCGACCGTCTGTTCGGCGTACCGCAGCCGCCTGCGCACCATCCGGAAGTCGACACCGGCGTGCATGTGATGCTGGTCGTCGACTGGGCGGCGCGGCAGGGCATGAGCCTGCCGGTGCGTTTTGCCGCCCTGACGCATGATCTGGGAAAAGGCGTCACGCCGCCCGAACAGTGGCCGCGGCACATTGGACACGAAGCCCGCAGCGTCGAGCTGGTGCGCACGCTGAGCGATCGCATCCGCGTGCCGGCCGATTGCCGCGACCTTGCCGTCGCGGTGGCACGCGAGCATGGCAACGTTCACCGCGCATTGGAACTGCGCCCGGCGACACTCGTCGAACTGCTTGAACGCGTCGATGCCTTTCGCCGCCCGGACCGCTTCGAGGAATTTTTGCAGGCCTGTGAATGCGATTTCCGCGGACGCCCCGGGTACGAAGACCGGCCTTTTCCGCCGCCTGCCTACCTGCAGCAGGCGCTCGATGCGGCGCAGGCCATCGATGCGGCCGAGGTGGCGCGCACGGCCGATCCCGCACGGATCCGCGACGCGATCTTTCAGGCGCGGACAGCATCGGTTGCGGCGTGGCGCGCGCGTCGCGACGTTTGACTGCCGCGAATCGGGCCAACTGGCAAGCCAGCCCAGGACGCTTTCTATACTGGATAGGCAGCGCAGACAGCCAGTGGGAATGCAGGATCCGCCGAATTCCGGCGCCTGTTCAATGGAGTGAACCATGCCTTACAGTGAACAAATGGTGCAGTCGATCCGGCCCTGGTCGGACAAGACCTTCAGCTTTACGCTCAGCCGTCCGCCGGACTTTGCATTCGAGAACGGTGAGTTCGTCACCATCGGACTGAAGCGCGAAGGCAAGCTGGTGGCGCGCGCGTATTCCATCGTTTCAACCGCCGACCGCGACCATCTGGAATTCCTCAGCATCCACGTGCCCGATGGACCGCTGACCAGCGAACTGGCCCGGATCCGCCCCGGCGACAGCGTGTGGGTCAACAGCAAGACGACCGGCACGCTCACGCTCAACCATGTGCTGCCGGGCCGGGTCGCATACATGCTGGCGACCGGGACCGGGCTGGCGCCCTTCATCAGCCTGATCCGCGATCCCGCCCTCTATGCGCGTTTTCAACAGGTAGTGCTGGTGCACTCGGTGCGCACAGTGGCCGAGCTGGCCTACCGTGATGAGATCGAGGCGCTCGATCAGCCGCAGCTGCATTACGTGCCCACGGTAACGCGCGAGACCTTTCCCACGCCCGAACGCGGCGCCGACCTGTTTCGCTCCGGCGCGCTGTCGCAGCGCCTTGGGCTACCGCCGCCGGACCCGGAACAGGACCGCGTGATGATTTGCGGCAATCCGGCGATGACGCGCGAACTGACACGCCACCTCAAGGACGCCGGCTGGACCCTGACCAACCACCGTGGCGTCGGCAACTTCACCACCGAAGTCGCCTTTGTCCTGCACCACGAATAATCCGGGAATAATCCGGCCCCACCACGTGTGTCGCGAATCAATGGGCCCAGGTGATCATGGGCCCATTTTTCAATGGCGGCGGTGGTCGCGCCGGTCATCGCGATGGCCGCGCCGGTCATCACGGCGGTCATCACGCCAGTGCTTGCGATGCTTGTCCCAGCCCCCGCGATTGTCGTAGTGATGGTAGACGTGCTTCACCCGGTGATGCTGAGGCGGCAGCACGATGACATGGCTGGGGCGATAGGCTGTATGCGTCCAGTAATGGGAGCCGCCGCTTTCATACAGCACGCGGAATCCATCGTGATGGCGGGTGCCGAACGAAATGCTGAACTGGGGTTCAACCTGCACGACGCGTCCGTAGCCGCGGTCGTAGGCGAGGGCGCTACCCGAAGCAGTCAGCAAGGCCGTTGCAATCAGTAGTGTGCGTAACATGGTGTGTCTCCTTTCGGTTGCGGATGGCGAGCGCTCGGATGCTTCAGCGCTTCCAGTTGTTGTGGCTGCTGTTCCAGCGTGGGTCGCGCGGATCCTCGGCCACGGTGAAGCTCACATTCAGGGTCAGCCACGGACCCGGGTCATACGGCAGGTAGGTGGTGTACTCGCGATCCTGGAAGCGGTAGCGCACGTCGTAGCCGCTCACCACCTGGCGAAAGTCGTCATGGGTACGGCAACGCTCCACCTGCTGCGGTTGCGATTCATAGCGGCTGTTGCCATTGTTCCAGCGGTTGCCCACCACGGCGCCGGTGGCGGCGCCGACGGCGGCGGCCGCCACGCGGCCGTCACCCTTGCCGACGGTGGAGCCGAGCAGGCCCCCGGCGATGGCGCCGATGATGGTGCCGCCCGTGTTGCCGCCGCTGCGGGTGTCCCGGGTTTCATACCCCACCGTCTCAACCCAGCATTCGCGGCGCGGTTCGTTGATCGTCTCGTATACCGGGGTGCTGGCCAGCACCTTTGCGCGGGCGGTGAAACCGTCGCCCTGGCCGGGGGCGGCGTATGCAGCCCCGCTCGCGCCCAGCAGGGCGGCGATCAGGGTGGTGTTCAGCGTGCGTGATTTCATGGTGCGCTCCTTGCTGCTTCAGGTGAATCGGGTTCAGCGACGACCGCGCTGGCGGTCCTCGTCCTCAGATCGTTGCTGCTGGCGACGCTCGTAGCCGTAGCCGTAGCCCCGCGATTCTTCGCGCCCGGCGTCGCGACGGGTGTCGCGGCGGTCGTCTTGGCGCGTCTCGCGGCGGTCCTGACGGCGCGCGTCATCCCGCTCGCCGCGATCGCGCTGGGCCACGATGAAGGCGCTTTCCATGAAGTCGGGCGCGGCGTGAACCGGCGCAGTCAGCGCCAGTCCCAGTGCAGCCAGTCCGAACAGTCCAAGTTGTCGTGCATTCATCGTCGTCTCCATTTCCGTGGTCGCCTTGTCTTGCTTCCACGCTTCGCAGTCTGGTTGAGGAAAGTAAGCGCACTGTTTCACGCAAGGGTGATTTTGTAACAGTGTGTAACGGGAGGGGGCAAGCGGCCATCCAGCCGCTGCTATAGTTGCCGCATGGAAAAAGACACCATCTACGTCACCGACGACGACCCCGGCATCCGCGAGCTGGTCGCCGAATACCTGACCAGCCAGGGCTATGCGGTCGAGACGGCCGAAGACGCAGCTGCGCTCGATCGTCTGCTGGCCCGGCAGCTGCCGGATCTCTTGGTGCTGGACTGGATGATGCCGGGCGAGGACGGCCTGTCGGTGGCGCGGCGTCTGCGCGGGCAGCCGGGGTTTCCGCCCATCATCATGCTGTCGGCCAAGGGCGAGGATATCGATCGCATCATCGGCCTCGAAGTCGGGGCCGACGATTACCTGCCCAAGCCGTTCAACCCGCGCGAGCTGCTGGCGCGCATCCGCGCGGTGATGCGGCGCAACGGCGTGCCCGCCGCGCCGACAGCAGGCGACACGGCGCGGGCGGTGCGTTTCGGCCCGTTCAGCGTCAACCTCGATGCCCGCACGCTGACCCGAGACGGCGCCGAAATCCCGCTCACCAGCGGCGAATACGAACTGCTGGAAATCTTTGTCACCCACGCCAACCGCGCGCTGTCGCGCGACTGGCTGATGGATCAGCTGCGCGGGTTTGAGCGCGACCCGTTCGATCGCAGCATCGACGTGCGGGTGAACCGCCTGCGCAAGAAAATCGAGGACGACCCGGCCAACCCCGCCTACATCCGCACCCAGCGTGGCCAGGGTTATCTGTTTGTGCCGCAGGGCAAAGGGCCAGAATCCAGGGGTCAGGATTCAGGATTCAGCGAATGAGCGAACACAGGCCGCAATATTCTCTTTGCCCCTGACTCCTTGGCCCCCTTGCCCCGATCCCTCTTCGCCCGCACCGCGCTGACACTGGCGCTGGCCTTCATCGTGTTCCAGGCGGCGGCGTTCTGGGTGGTGTATCGCACCCTGATCGTGCCGGTGGCGGAGCGCTCGGCCGACGACCTGGCCGGCCTGATCGTGCTGTCGGCGCAAACCTGGGTGGAACTGCCGCCGGAGACGCGCGCGGCATTTGAACAGGAACTGGCGCGTCGCCATGGCCTGCGCCTGACGACCATGAATGTCGGGGCGACGGCGGATGCCCCGCGCTTTGCCTTCCGCACCCAGATCGAAGCGGCGCTCAGCCGCCGCGTGGGCGAGTCGGTCGTGTTGCGCGGCGTGCCGGGCAAGGCCGCGGCCTGGCTGGACATTCCGGTGGGCGGGCACGATCTGCGGGTCGGTTTCTTTCCGGGTCGTTACGCGGTCAAGCCCCCGCTGGCCGCCATTGCGGTGGTCGCGGTGGGCACCTTTCTCAGCCTGCTGACTGCGCTGTTCCTGGTGCGCCGTCTCACCGTGCCGCTGGCGCGCGCGGCGCAGGCGGCCCGCCAGGTGGGCGCGGGCGAACTGCCCGAACCCTTGCCGGAAACCGGGCCGGCCGAGCTGGCCGAACTGGCGCGCCGCTTCAATACCATGGCCACCGAGGTGCGCAACCTGCTCGACAACCGCACCACGTTGCTGGCCGGGATTTCGCACGACCTGCGCACGCCGATGACGCGCTTGCAACTGAATCTGGAAATGTTGCGCGACGAACCCAATCAGGCACGCATCGACCGTTCGCTGGGCGACCTGACCGAGATGAACACGCTGATTTCAGGCTATCTGGAACTGGCGCGCACCACCCGGGCCGCGCCGGCCTCGCGCTTCGATCTGGCCACCTTGCTGGATGAAGTCGCTGCCGATGCCGGCCTCGTGTGGTCGGGTGCGGCGCCGTGCGAGATCGAGGCCAGCCGGCTGGCGGTGCGGCGAATCGTGTCCAACCTGATCGAGAATGCGCAGCGCTACGGGGGCGCGGGCCCGGTCGAACTGGCGCTGGAATGTGCCGACAACCTGGTTCGGGTGAGTGTGCGCGACACCGGATCGGGCATTCCGGAGGACCAACTGGACAAAGTGTTCAGGCCGTTTTACCGGCTGGAAGCGTCGCGCTCGCAAGCCACCGGTGGGACCGGACTGGGGCTGGCGATCGTGCGTCAGCTGGCGGAAACGCATGGCTGGAAGGTCTGGCTTGCAAACCGCCCAACAGGCGGGATCGAGGCGGTGCTGGAGATTCGGCGTGGGGTGCCCTAAGCGGGCGGGGGCGGATCGACGCGATACGCGAGGCAGCCACGTGTGAGACGGTCACTTCATGCGCAGTGCGTATTGACCAGGCGGCGCATCACCCGAAATTCGATGAACAACAGCGTCAGGCTGAACATCGACATCCGGCCGGTGCTTCCGCTGAAAAAGCCCAGCAGCGAACGCGACAGACTCAGGCTCACGCTGGTTCCTTTACCGATTTGCATCAGACAGCCGGCTGGCGGGCGAACAAGGAGAACTGAACGAACAGCAGCGACAGGCTGGTGAGGCTCATGCGCTCGGTTTCACCATGAAACCAGGCAAAGGGCGAGGTGCTGAGTTCGAGAACCAGTTGGTTTTGGCCGAGTTGCAGTTTCATGATGTTCTCCTTGGTGGGGGTGCTTGCCTGAATACTTGCAACCCCTGTGCCACCCAGCGCATCGGCAGCGAATCAAAAAAATGCAATAAAAAACAAGGTGTTGTTGTGTCAGGGTGGAATGCCCCGGCAGGACAGAGGGCGCGGATTGACGGAAAGCCGTCAACCCGTGTCGAAGCGGCAAACATCCGGCAGCGCAAACGGACGTGAAAAAGACGACAGGGTAGAATCCGGCTTTACGATTTGGGCGGCGCCTGTCCTGCGCGCCGCGTCTTCTGCATGATCATCCTCAAGAATCTCAGCCTTCGGCGCAGCGCCAAGGTCCTGCTCGACAACGCCTCGGTGTCGATCAACCCCGGCGAAAAGGTCGGCCTGGTCGGCCGCAACGGCGCCGGCAAGTCCAGCCTGTTCGCGCTCATCAACGGCACCCTGCACGAAGACAAGGGCGACTTTTCCATGCCGTTGCAGTGGCGCATGGCGCAGGTGGCGCAGGACATGCCGGAAACCAGCGAATCCGCGACCGACTTCGTCATCGCGGGCGATACCACCTTGGCCGAAGCGCAGCGGGAAGTGACCGCTGCCGAGGACAGCGACGACGGCGAACGCATGGCCCACGCCTACATGGCGCTGCACGACGCCGGCGCCCATGATGCGCAGTCGCGCGCGCAGGCGCTTATTCTGGGCCTGGGTTTCCAGGTGCGTGAGCTGAACCAGCCGGTCAACAGCTTTTCTGGTGGTTGGCGCATGCGGCTCCAATTGGCCCGCGCGCTGATGTGCCCATCCGACCTGCTGCTGCTCGACGAACCGACCAACCACCTCGATCTCGACGCACTGGTGTGGCTGGAGGCCTGGCTGAAGAAATACCCCGGCACCATGCTGGTGATCAGCCACGACCGCGAATTTCTCGACGCGGTGACCAACGTCACCATCCACATCGAAAACGGCCAGCTCACCCGCTACGGCGGCAACTACAGCACCTTCGAGGACATGCGCGCCGAGCAGATGGCACTGCAGCAGGCGGCGTTTGCCAAGCAGCAGGACAAGATCGCCCACCTGCAGGAATTCATCAACCGCTTCAAAGCCAAGGCCAGCAAGGCCAAGCAGGCGCAAAGCCGGGTCAAGGCGCTGGACCGCATGGAGCGCCTGGCGCCGATGCTGGCGAGCGCGGATTTCACCTTCGAATTCAAGGAGCCGCTCAACCTGCCCAACCCCATGCTGACCATCGACGACGCCAGCTTCGGCTATCCACCGCCGGCGGACGCGCCGGCCGGCACGGCGCCAACGGTGATCGTGCAGCACGTCAGCAAGTCCGTCTTCGCCGGTCAGCGCATCGGCATCCTCGGCGCCAACGGCCAGGGCAAGTCGACGCTGGTCAAGACCATCGCGCGCGACCTCGCGGTCGTTGCCGGCGCCGTGACCGAAGGCCGCGGCCTCAACATCGGCTACTTCGCGCAGCAGGAGCTTGACGTGCTGCGCCCGCTGGATACGCCGCTGGAACACATGATCCGGCTCGCGCGCGACACGATTGCGAATGGCGGCGCCGGCCAGTTCAGCAGCCGAGAGCAGGACCTGCGCAATTTTCTCGGCACCTTCAACTTCAGTGGCGATATGGTCAAGCAGGCCGTCGGCACCATGAGCGGCGGTGAAAAGGCACGGCTGGTGCTGTGCATGATCGTGTGGCAGCGGCCGAATCTGTTGCTGCTGGACGAACCGACCAACCACCTCGATCTGGCTACGCGCGAAGCGCTGGCGATGGCCTTGAACGAATTCGAAGGCACGCTGATGCTGGTCAGCCATGACCGCGCCCTGCTGCGTTCGGTGTGCGACGAGTTCTGGCTGGTCACGCGCGGTGGCGTGGAACCGTTCGACGGCGATCTGGACGACTACCAGCGTTATTTGCTGGAGGAGGGCAAGCGCGTGCGAGAAAGCCTGAAGGAAGCCGGCAAGCTGGCGAGCGCGCCGGTGGTCAAGGCGGAACCTGCGCCGGTGGCGGCGAAGAAGCCGGTGTCATCGGGCAAGATCAAGTCGCTGAGGCAAAAACTGGAGAAGCTCGACAAGAGCATGGCTGCGCTACAAAAAGAAAAGGCAGCGTTCGAAGCCCGTTTGGGGGGAACGCTTTCTGTCAAGGAGATTTCCGAAACCGGCAAGCAGCTTCAGCACGTCATTGACGAGTTGGCGATTGAAGAGGGGGAGTGGTTGGAATTGTCGGGGGAGATTGAGGCGCTGGAAGCGGCGAGCGCTTAGAAGGGGCTGCATTCTTCATGCGCCGTCGTTGCGAGTGGAGCGAAGCAATCCAGTTCGGACAAGGCGCGAGGCACGTTCAGTGGTTAAACCTTTGCTGGGCTGTTGACCGTTGGCCGGGGGTAGCCCGGCAGCTAGTCACTTTCTTTTGTCTCGCCAAAA
>CAZUVC010000034.1:0-38514 GCA_964623745.1 uncultured Thiobacillus sp.
GCGTGCCTCGCCGCGCAGTTTCGAGGTGCTGGTGATCGGCCACCTGCGCGCCGTAAAGGACCCCTTCCGCGCCGCGCTGGCGACCGCCTACCTGTCCGAGCATTCGCTGATCCAGGTGACGCATCTCGGGCGCGCACTCGACCAAGACATGACCGACACCGCGGAACTGGCCCAGATCAAGCTGCCGCGCTGGCACTGGGCCGGCGACGTGCCGCACAAAACCGTGTTGAAGCGTCTGGCGCGGGCGCAGCTGATGGTCATCAGCTCGGTGATGGAAGGCGGCGCCAACGTCATCTGCGAGGCGCTGGCGGCCGATATGCCGGTGCTGGCGTCGCACATCCCGGGCAACATCGGCATGCTGGGCGAGGATTACCCCGGCTATTTTCCGGTGGGCGACGAGCGCCAGCTGGCCCGGCTGATGGCGCAGGCCGAGAGCGACCCCGACTTCTACGCCCGGCTGCGCGACCATGCCCGCCGCCGGCGCGTGCTGATGCGGCCGGAGCAGGAAGCCAGCCGCCTGCGGCAGGCCGTGGCCGAATTCGAAACCCTCACCAGCTGACCCACACGCCAGCCGGCCGGGCTTGACGCGTCGCGTATGCTGTGGGGTCTTCCCACGAGGTTTTCCCCCATGCACGCCCCCGAACATTTCATCCCCGGCAAGGACGCGTCGCTCGAAGCGTCGATCGCCACCCTGCAGTCCAAGCTGGAAGCGATCGGCTTCCACACCGAGGAGCGTTCCTGGCTCAACCCGGTGGAAGGCGTGTGGTCGGTGCACATCCGCGACCGCGACTGTCCGCTGCTGTTCACCAACGGCAAGGGCGCGTCGGAGCTGGCTGCGCGGGCGAGCGCGTTGGGCGAATATTTTGAGCGGCTGTCGACCAATTATTTCTGGACCCATTTCTACCTCGGCGAGACGATCGCCAACCGCGCCTACGTGCACCATCCCGACGAGCGCTGGTTCGCCCCCTATGACGGTGACGATGCCTGGCCGGACGGCCTGCTGAGCCCCGAGCTGCAGGATCTCTACAACCCGGATCAAGGCGTGCGCGCCGACCAGCTGATCGACCTCAACTCCGGCAACGCCGAACGCGGCATCTGCGCCATTCCCTACCAGCGCCTCTCCGACAGCCAGACCGTGTATTTCCCGGTTAACCTGATCGGCAACCTCTACGTCAGCAACGGCATGTCGGCCGGCAACACGCTGAAGGAAGCGCGCGCCCAGGCGCTGGCCGAAATCTTTGAGCGCCATATCAAATTCCGCATCATCGAAGAGGGCCTGTGCCTGCCCGACGTGCCCGAGGATGTGATCAACCGCTATCCGCACATCGCCGCCGGCATCCGCGACCTGCGCGAGGCCGGCTTCGGCATCCTGGTGAAGGACGCCTCGCTCGGCGGCCAGTATCCGGTGATGAACGTGACGCTGCTGCACCCGCAGGACCAGGGCTGCTTCGCCAGCTTCGGCGCACATCCGCGCTTTGAGGTCGCGCTCGAGCGTGCGCTCACTGAATTACTGCAAGGCCGCGCGCTCGATTCGTTGGCCGGCTTCCCTGCCCCCGGCTTCGACCAGACCGAGATCGCCGACCCGCAGAACCTGGAAATCCACTTCGTCGATTCCAGCGGCGTGATTTCCTGGCAGTTCCTGCGCGACACGCCCGACTTCGATTTCGTCGACTGGAACTTCGGCACCACCACCGACGAGGATTACCACTGGTCGGTCGACGCGCTGCACGCCGAAGGCCACGAGCTCTATATCGCCGACTTCACCCACCTCGGCGTCTACGCCTGCCGCATCCTGGTACCGGGCGTGTCCGAAATTTATCCTTTTGAAGAACTCGAATTCGAGAACAACAGCGTCGGCAACCTGATCCGCCCCGCGCTCGCGCGCCTGCCTGAACTGAGCGACGACGAATGCGCCGAGCTATTGGACCTGATCGATGAACTGGAGCTCGCCGACGACCGCCTGGTGACGGTGCTGATCGGCCTCGCACCCGATGCCGATTCGCCGTGGACCGACATCCGCGTCGGCGAAATCAAGCTGCTGCTCGCACTCGCGCTCGGCGACGACGACGCCATCCTCGAAGGCTGCACCTGGATCGCCCAGTATGGCCAGCGAAGCGACGCGCGACTCAAGGTCTACCGCTGCATCGCCGACCTCGCCCAGCTCGACGACCCCAGTCCCTTCGAGTCCGCGCTCGCCCTGATGTACGGCCGCGAGACGCTGGAGCAGGCGTTCGCGCTGTTCAACCAGGACGAGCGATTTTTTGGATTGACCAAACTGGGCAACGACTTTGAGGGCAGCGCAATCCACCAACGCCTGCTGGAGGCGTACCGCATGGTGCGCGGCTAGCCTCTCTACTCTTTACGAACATCGATGAAAATCCCCAAACGACTCGAACCCCTGCTCGAAGACGGCCTGATCGACGGCGTCGTTCGCCAGCTGATGAGCGGCAAGGAAGCCATGGTCTTCGTCGTCCGCTGCGGCGACGACATCCGCTGCGCCAAGGTCTACAAGGAAGCCAACAAGCGCAGCTTCCGCCAGGCCGTCGACTACACCGAAAACCGCAAGACCAAGAACAGCCGCCAGGCGCGCGCCATGGCCAAGGGCAGCAAGTACGGCCGCGAAATGCAGGAAGCCGCCTGGCAGAGCGCCGAAGTCGATGCGCTGTACCGGCTGGCCGCCGCCGGCGTGCGCGTGCCCACGCCGTACAACTTCCACGAAGGCGTGCTGCTGATGGAACTGGTGGCCGACGCCGACGGCAACGCCGCGCCCCGCCTCAATGACGTGTCGTTCACCGAAGACGAAGCCCTCGCCCACCACCGCACCCTGATCAGCGAAGTCGTGCGCATGCTGTGCGCCGGCGTGATCCACGGCGACCTGTCCGAGTTCAACATCCTCGTCAGCGCCGATGGCCCGGTGATTATCGACCTGCCGCAAGCGGTCGACGCCGCCGGCAATAATCACGCCCAGGCGATGCTGGCGCGCGACGTGAACAACTTGAGAATCTATTTCGGCCAGTTCGCGCCGGCGCTGTTGGCGACGCAATACGCCGAGGAAATCTGGTCACTGTATGAACACGGCAAGCTGAATCCCGATGTCGAACTCACCGGTCGGTTCGAATGCGAAATGCCGCCGGTCGATCTGGAGGGCGTGATACGGGAGATTGATGACGCGCGTGAAGCCGAGGCTGCGCGACTGTTGCGATTGCAGGAGCAGGAGTGAGTCGCTCTGGGTTAGCTGTCGCTGATATCCAAATGAAGCATTCCAGTTTTAGTTACTGGCACGCAGGCAGCGGAATGTTGCGGCGTCAGAATCCAGAGCCAGAGTGCTAATTACGCTTGCAGAACTATGAGAGTTCAGGCTGCTCTACCTTTTCAGAAACCGCTCATCTTCTTAACTCGAGCTTCACTGATGAGGGCAGTTTTTCGCATCACCTTTGACCATAGCCAGACCCCCTGCACCGCCCCCGGCCCAGAGGTCAAGATGAATACCCAAAAGATAGCCTCCTGAACATCGCCCTTTGATTCACTACCAGTAAATTCAGATACGAGAAATTCAGATACGAGTTCAGTGCCACCCATAAAGAGCAATACGGCGAATAAAGCGAGCGTAGAGGCAAGCAACCCGCCGCTCAACAGCATAAGAAACAACGACAGGTTAGCCAAAGCTACACGGCCATGTTTTTCTGGCGTCAGAGAGGACTTTTCTTTAAGCTGCGCCTGCGCTTTACGATACCGGGGCAGATTATCTCTTTTCATTTCGGTGCTCACTTTGTCAGGCCTTACACCCGCGCCACCCGCTGCCCCACAACCTCGTACAAACTCAGCGCCTACGACACCGACACATTGAGGTTTTCCACAGGGAAACCCAGGACAAGGGACAGACCACGGTTTCTCCATTCACCCTGAACGATGGCGATCAGCAAGGATCTGGTGTTGATCGATCTACTTCTCATCCCAGGGCTTGTCCACCATCCCGTCAACGTCGCGGCTGCCGTGCATCACCGCAAGCACGAGCACACGACCCGGTTCAAGGCGGTACATGACTCGATACCCCTGAACGATGATTTCCCGCAGGGTTTTGTCTTCCGCCTCGGGAATGATGCGGCCGCTCTCTGGAAAGGCTTGTAACCTCCGCGTGGCAAGGACAACCCTTTCGGCAAAGCGCCGGGCATAGAATCCGGAATCCCGGCTGATGTAGCGAACAAGATCGTCCAGATCGTCCCGCGCGCAATCCGACCACTCAACCTTCATGGTTGAGATAGCGTTTTTCCATTTCTTCCTGCGAGGTGATCTTGCCTTCTTCAGCCGCTTTCAGCGAGCGCTCCAGTTTCTGGCGCACGTAGAGGGCATACATGGCATCGTCGAAGCTTGCCTGATCTGGCAAGTGGTCAGCAATATCGTGGACGATTTGTTTGACGGTTTGCATGGGGTGACTCCTTGGAAAACCCGTTTAAACGCCATTCATTCTAGCCTGCCGCGCGCTGCCTCGCTGTTTCATACAAACACAGCGCTGCCGACACCGACACATTGAGGCTTTCCACCGTGCCGCCGATGGGGATGCGCGCGACCTGGTCGCAGCTTTGCTTGACCAGGCGGCGGATGCCCGCGCCCTCAGCGCCGAGCACCCAGGCGATGCCGGTCTTGGCGTCGATGCCGGACAGGGGCTGCTCGCCGTCCATGTCGGCGGCGATGACCCAGATGTTGTGTTCCTTCAGGTCATCGATCGTGCGCGCGAGGTTGGTGACCATGATGTAGGGCACGGTCTCCGCGGCGCCTGAGGCGACCTTTTCCACGGTGGCATTAATGCCGACGGCGTTGTCCTTCGGCGCGATGACGGCGTGGACGCCGAAGGCGTCGGCCGAGCGCATGATCGCGCCGAGGTTGTGCGGATCAGTGACGCCGTCGAGGATGACCAGCAGCGGCGGGCCCTGGATGTTCTCCAGCACCTCGTCTAGCGAATGCGTGAGCGCGACCGGCTTGACGCGGGCGACCACGCCCTGGTGCTTGGCGGCCTTGCCGACCAGCCGTGTCAGCCGGTCGGCCTCGACCTGCGCGAGCTTGACGCCGTTATCCTTGGCCTGGTGCACCAGGTCGCGCGCGCGCGCGTCGCGCCGGGTCAGGTCGAGGTAGATTTCGAAGATGCCCGCGGGGTCCTGGCGCAAACGGGCGAGGACCGGGTGAAAGCCGTAGATGAGTTTTTCCGCGGGGTGCCGATCGGCGGACTTCTCGCTCATTTCTTCTTGCCGCCCGATCTCGACTTGGCGGATTTTTTTTCCGGCTCGCGCTTCTCGAACGCGCGCTGCATGTCGAGCGCGGAGCCTTCCTGCTCGACCAGGCTGAAGTCGATCTTGCTGGTTTCGATGTCGGCGCGCATCACCTTGATGCGCACGCGGTCGCCCAGGCGATACCGCTTGCCGGTGCGCTCGCCGAGCATCATGTGCTTGGCCTGGTCGTAGTGGAAGTAGTCCTGGCCGAGCTCGGACACGTGGACCAGACCTTCGATGAAGATGTCGTCGATCGCGACGAACATGCCGAAGCTGGTCACCGCGCTGACGGTGCCGTCGTATTCGTCGCCGATGCGGTCCTGCATGAAGTAGGTCTTGAGCCAGGCATCGACGTCGCGGGTGGCGTCGTCGGCGCGGCGCTCGGTCAGCGAGCAGTGCGTGCCGACTTCGGCCAGGCCCTTGGCGGGCAGCTTCTCGCCGTTCAACACGGCCTTGATGCCGCGATGCACCAGCAGGTCCGGGTAGCGGCGGATCGGCGAGGTGAAGTGGGTGTAGGCCTCGTAGGCGAGACCGAAGTGGCCCTTGTTGTCGGGGCTGTAGACCGCCTGCCGAAGCGAACGCAACATCACGGTCTGCAACAGGCCATGGTCGGGGCGGTCCTTGATCTTTTCCAGCAGCGCGGCGTAATCCTTGGCGTGCGGCTTCTCGCCGCCGCCGAGATCGAGGCCGAACTCGGCCAGAAAGCCGCGCAGCGCGGCGAGCTTCTCCGGCGTCGGGCCTTCGTGGACGCGGAACAGCGCGGGCTGCTCGTTTTCGTGCAAGTAATCCGAGGCGCAAACGTTGGCCGCCAGCATGCATTCCTCGATGATGCGGTGGGCGTCGTTGCGGATCACCGGCACGATGGCCTTGATCTTGCCTTGGTCGTCAAAAATGATCTGCGTTTCGGTCGAGCCGAAGTCGATGGCGCCGCGCTTGGCGCGGGCCTTCAGCAGCACGCGGAACAGCTTGTCGAGCGCCTGCAGATGCGGCATCAGCGCGGCCTGCTTGGCGTCGGGTTGGGCGGCGCCGGAGAGCCAGTCCCACACCTGGTTGTAGGTCAGCCGCGCGTGCGAAAAGATCACCGCCGGGTAGAAGCGGTATTCCTTGATGCTGCCGGTACTGGAGATCTGCATGTCGCACACCATCGACAGGCGGTCGACTTCGGGATTGAGCGAGCACAGGCCATTGGACAGCGCCTCGGGCAGCATCGGGATCACGCGGCGCGGGAAATAGACCGAGTTGCCGCGGTTGTAGCCCTCGGTGTCGAGCGCGTCGCGCGGGCGCACGTAATGGCTGACGTCGGCGATCGCCACGATCAGCCGGAAGCCGCTGCGGCCCTGCGGTTCGCAGTACACCGCGTCGTCGAAGTCGCGCGCGGTTTCGCCGTCGATGGTGACGAGCGGCAGGTGGCGGATGTCCTCGCGCCCGGCCATGTCTTTTTTCTGCACCGTGGCCGGCAGCTTGGCTGCCTGCGCCTCGACCTCGGGGGGAAACACATGCGGCAGGTCGTGCTTGCGCAGCGCGATCTCGATTTCCATGCCAGGGCCGGTATAGCTGCCGAGCACCTCGGCCACGCGGCCGACCGCCTCGTTGTGCGCGCCCGGCTGGGTGACGATTTCCACCGTCACCACCTGGCCGGACTTCGCCGTGCCGGCGTTCTCGGTCGGGACGAGAATGTCCTGGTTGATGCGGCGGTTTTCGGGGATCAGGAAGCCGACGCCGCCCTCGAGGTAGTAGCGGCCAACGACGTGCGTGTTGACGTGCTCCAGCACCTCGACGATCTTGGCCTCGCGGCGGCCGCGCCGGTCGAGGCCCGCCACCCGCACCAGCACCTTGTCGCCGTGCAGCACGCGGTGCATTTCCTTGGGCGACATGTAGAGATCGTCGCCGCCCTCTTCCGGCACCACAAAGCCGAAGCCGTCCGGGTGGCCTTCGACGCGGCCCTTGATCAGGTCGAGCTTGTCCGGCAGGCACAACTGGCGCTTGCGGTTGATCATCAGTTGGCCGTCGCGCTGCATCGCGCCGAGTCGTCGCTGGAACAGCTCGAATTCGTCCTCGGTGATCTGCAGCTGTTCGGCAAAGGCTTCGGCGTCGACCGGACAGCCGGCTTCGGTCAGCAATTGCAGGATGTATTCGCGGCTGGGCAGCGGCGATTCGTAGCGTTCGATTTCACGCTCGTAAAACGGATCGGCCAGGCGGATTGCCGGAATTTTGTGCTTGCTTGCGCGACTGCTTGATTTGTTCGTTGACAATTTAATCTCTGCTCTCTAGAATGCGCGCCTTATTGCCCGGATGGCGGAATTGGTAGACGCGCACGGTTCAGGTCCGTGTGCCGCAAGGTGTGGAGGTTCGAGTCCTCTTCCGGGCACCAGATGTTGCAAGCAAAAAGCCGACCTCGTGTCGGCTTTTTGCTTGGGTCAGGCTTATTGTAGCCATTAAGCCTCGTAAGGGTGGCGACGTACGATCGTCTCCACCCGGTCCGGGCCGGTCGACACCACGTCCACCGGCACTTCGCACAGGGCTTCCATCCTTTTCAGGTAGGTCTGCGCCTTCTGCGGCAGCTTGTCGAACTCATGCACCCCCACCGTGGTGTCGCTCCAGCCCGGCAGGTCTTCGTAGATGGGTTCGACCTGGGCAATCGATTCGGCGCCCACCGGCAGGATGTCGCAGGCCTCGCCGTCGATCTTGTAGCCCACGCACACCCGCACGGTTTCCAGTCCGTCCAGCACGTCCAGCTTGGTCACGCACAGGCCCGACACGCCGTTGATCTGGATCGAACGCTTGAGCGCGGCGGCATCGAACCAGCCGCAGCGGCGCGCCCGCCCGGTGGTGGCGCCGAATTCGTGGCCCTTCTCGCCGAGGTACTGACCGATATTGTCGAACAGTTCGGTGGGGAACGGGCCGGAGCCGACGCGCGTGGTGTAGGCCTTGGTGATGCCCAGCACGTAGTGCATCGCGGACGGCCCGACGCCCGAGCCGGTGGAGGCGCCACCGGCGGTGCAGTTGGACGAGGTGACAAACGGATAGGTGCCGTGGTCGATGTCGAGCAGCGTACCCTGCGCGCCCTCGAACAGCAGGTTGCCGCCCGCCTTGTTGACTTCGTACAGGCTGCGCGGCACGTCGGCCACCATCGGCTTCAGGCGTTCGGCCATCGCCATCATGCTGTCGAGCGTCTGGTTGAAGTCGACCACATCGGCCTTGTAGTAGTTCTTCAGCATGAAGTTGTGGTGGTCGAGCACTTCGCCCAGCTTGGCGGCGAAGCGCTCGCGGTGGAACATGTCCTGCAGGCGCAGCGCGCGGCGCGCCACCTTGTCTTCGTAGGCGGGGCCGATGCCGCGCCCGGTGGTGCCGATCTTGCCGGCGCCCTTGGCGATTTCGCGCGCCTGGTCGAGCGCGATATGGTGCGGCATGATCAGCGGGCAGGCCTCGCTGAGCTTCAGCCGGCTGGCGACGTCGACGCCGGCGGCGATCAGCATGTCCATTTCTTCCAGCAGCGCGTCGGGCGACAGCACGACACCGTTGCCGATGTAGCAGGTGACGTTGTCGCGCAGGATGCCAGACGGAATCAGGTGCAGCACCGTTTTCTTGCCCGCCACCACCAGCGTATGGCCGGCATTGTGGCCGCCCTGGAAGCGCACCACGCCCTGCGCGCGGTCGGTCAGCCAGTCGACGATCTTGCCCTTGCCTTCATCGCCCCACTGGGTGCCGATGACGACGACGTTTTTTGCTGCCATGGTGCTATCTCCCTAACTTATTGTGTGTCCGAGCCGGCGATGACCAGCTCGCGCAAATCCAGACTGAAACCGGTGGCCGGACGCGCCCGGCCGAAGACCCGCCCCACCTCGTCGTAACGCCCGCCCTGCGCGATCGCGTGGCTGCGTCCGCCGGTATAGGCGGCGAACACGACGCCGCTGTGGTAGCCGTAGCCGCGCAGTTCGGCCAGATCGTAAGCAGCCTCGACGTGCGTCAGCGCCTGATCGAGCGTCTCCAGCGTATCCAGTGCGGTGACCACCGCCGGCAATTGCGGCAGCCGTGCGCGCGCCTCGACCAACACGCTGCGGTCGCCGTACAGCTGCGGCAACGCGGCAAAGGCATCGCGCAGGCCGACAGACAGGCCAGCGGTCAGCACCGCCACGGCGCTGCTGTCCTTGGCCTGCAGCGCGCCGAACAACTGGTGTTCGACCTCGCCCGACAGGCCGGCTTCCTGCGCCAGCGCACGGTAGACGCCGACGTGGCCGATATCGAGTTGCAGCGTCTTGACGCCGCACGCGGCCAGGCCCTGCAGCATCAGGGTGAGGATTTCGAGGTCGGCTTCGGCCCCGGCTTCGCCGTACAGCTCGGCGCCGATCTGGATCGGCTCGCGCGAACGGTGGAAGCCGTCGGACTGGGTGTGCAGCACGCTGCCCGTGTAGCACAGGCGGTTGACCGGATTGGCGGCCAGCAGGTGGGCGTCGATGCGCGCCACCTGCGGCGTGATGTCGGCGCGCACGCCCATCAGCCGACCGGTCAGCTGGTCGACCAGCTTGAAAGTCTTGAGATCGAGGTCGGCGCCGACGCCAGTCAGCAGCGAATCGACATATTCCATCAGCGGCGGCACCACCAGCTGGTAGCCGCGGCTGCGGAACAGGTCGAGCAGCGCACGCCGCATGTCTTCCATGCGCCAGGCCTGCGGCGGCAGCACATCCTCGACGTTTTCGGGCAACAACCAGGCAGTCATTTCAATTCAGCCACATCAACAAAAAAAGGCCACCCAGCATCGAGGTGGCTCCGATAAAACGCAATTGGCCATCGCTGAGCGCCAGCATCCGGCGAAAGCCATCGCGCCACATTGCAGGCGCGGCAAACGGCAGGATACCTTCAATCACCAGCAACAGGCCGATTGCCGCAAGCCAGTCAAAACCGGTCATTAACCACCGGCGGCACGGGGATTCTTCAGGTATTTGAAGAAGTCGGCGCTGGGATCAAGCACCATCACGTCGCTCTTGTTCTTGAAACTTTCGCGATAGGCCTGCATCGACCGGTAGAACGCGTAGAACTCGGCATTCTTGCCATAGGCTGCGGCATACAGGGTCGACGCCCTGGCATCGCCTTCGCCCTTGACGCCCTGGGCATCGCGGTAGGCTTCGGCAACGATCACATCCTTTTGCTTGTCGGCATCGGCCTTGATTTTTTCCGCTTCGGCCGCACCGGTCGATCGCAGCTCGTTGGCCACCTGCTTGCGCTCGGCTTCCATCCGGCGGTAGACGTTCTCCGACACCGACTCCGGCAGGTCGACCCGCTTGATCCGCACATCGACCACCTGCACGCCGATCTTGCGCGCATCGCTGTCGGCCTTGGTACGGATGATGTTCATGATTTCCTCGCGACGCCCCGACACCACCTCGTTGATGGTGCGCTTGCCGAACTCGGCGCGCAGGCCGTCGTTGACCGTCTGGTTGAGACGGATCTGCGCGCGTGTCTCATCGCCGCCGACCGACACGTAGAACTGCCGCGCATCGATCACGCGCCACTTGATGAACGAATCCACCAGCACGTTCTTCTTTTCCGAGGTGATGAAGCGCTCGGGGTCAGACGAATCCAGGGTCAGGATGCGGGTATCGAAATAGCGGACGTTCTGCACCAGCGGCAGCTTGAAATACAGGCCTGGCTTGGTTTTCACCGACACCACTTCACCCAGCTGGAACACCAGGGCGTTCTGCCGCTGGTCCACCGTGAACATGCTGGCGCTCAGTACCACCAGCACGACCAGCAGACCGATCAGGAATAGGCTGAGCTTGTTCATGGCCGTGCCTCCCGATCGCGGTTGCGCAAGGCATCACGCGAACGCGTATCGCCCCCGACCGAGGCCGGCGCCGGCTGCGCCAGGACCTCCGGCGCGCTGGCGTAGGGCTGGCTGACGATCTGCTGCAGTTTGTCGAGCGGCAGATACAGGAGGCTGTTGCCGCCCTTCTGATCCACCAGGATCTTGCTGGTGTTGTTCATCACGGTTTGCATGGTGTCGAGATAGAGTCGCTGGCGCGTGACCTGCGGCGCCTTCTGGTATTCGGCCAAAATCTGCGTAAAGCGGCTGGCTTCACCTTCGGCGTTCGCGATCACCGACAGCTTGTAGCCTTCAGCTTCCGCCTGCAGGCGCGAGGCCAGACCGCGGGCACGGGGCACCACGTCGTTGAAATAGGCCTCGGCCTCGTTCTTCAGGCGCTCACGGTCCTGGCCCGCCTTCACCGCGTCGTCGAACGCAGCCTGAACCTGCTCCGGCGGCTGGATGTTCTGCAGCGTCACCTGGCTGATGCTGATGCCGGTCTTGTGGCGGTCATGAATGTCCTGCATCAGCTGCTTGGCGCGCGCGGCGATCTCGGCGCGGCCTTCGTACAGCACGAAGTCCATCTTGTTCTTGCCGACGATTTCGCGCATCGCAGTTTCGGCGATCTGCAGCGCGCTGTCTTCGGGCGCGCGGTTGATGAACAGGAATTCGACCGGGTCCTTCAGAATGTACTGCACGGCAAACTGCAGGTCGATGATGTTTTCGTCGTCGGTCAGCATCAGCGACTCTTTCAGCACCTTGCTCTTGACGTTGTTGCGGTAGCCGATTTCGACCGTACGCACCTGGTCGACGTTGACGATTTCGCGCGACTCGATTGGCCACGGGAAATGCCAGCGCGGGCCCGGTTCGGTGGTTTCGACATACTGTCCGAAACGCAGCACCATGCCACGCTGGCCGGTGTCGACAATATAGAAACCGCTGGCCACCCACACCAGCGCCAGTACCCCGGCGAGCAGGCCGACCAGATTGCCGCCGCCGGGGAAGCCCTCGGGGGAGAAACCATCACCACCGCCGCCACTGCCGCCGCCGGTGTTCTTTTTGCCGAACAGGCCGTTGAGACGCTGATTGACGCGTCGCCAGAGTTCGTCAAGGTCGGGGGGGCCGCCGTCAGGATTGCGGTTGCCTTTGTTGCCCCATTGCGGGTCGTTCCATGCCATAGCGTTATGTGGAGAAGACTGAAGGTTGGAGGGAGACTTCGTCCGACGCGCCCACATCAAGGTGAGTCCGGCCGGCGAGCAGGATTTCTGACAGCGCCTCGCGTAATAGTTCAAGTCCCGCGCCGGTTTGCGCGGAGACATACACGCCGTGCAGTTTACCATATTCGTCGCGCCCGACTCCCGGCGCAACGCCCGTCAAATCAAGCTTGTTGTAGACGCGCAGCTGCGGCACCGCATCGGCGCCGATTTCGTGCAACACCTTGTCGACCGCCTCGATCTGGCGCTCGCGTGCGGGGCTGGAGAGATCGATCACATGCAGCAGCAAGTCGGCCTCGGTGGTGGCTTCCAGCGTGGCGCGGAAGGCTGCCACCAGGTCGTGCGGCAGGCGGGTGATGAAACCGACGGTATCCGACAACACCACTTCGCCCACTTCCGGAAGATAGATCTTGCGCGTGGTGGTGTCGAGGGTGGCAAACAACTGGTCGGCGGCGTAGGCGCCGGCATGCGTCAGGGCATTGAACAGGGTGGACTTCCCGGCGTTGGTGTAGCCCACCAGTGCCACCGATAGCACCTGCTGGCGCGACCGCGAGCGCCGCTGGGTTCGCCGCTGCTTGCCCAACCGCGCGAGTCGTTCGCGCAGTGCCTTGACCCGCACGCCCAGCAGCCGACGGTCGGTTTCCAGTTGCTTCTCACCCGGGCCGCGCATGCCGACACCGCCGCGCTGGCGTTCGAGGTGGGTCCAGCCGCGCACCAAGCGGGTCGACAGATGCTGCAGCTGGGCCAGCTCGACCTGCAGCTTGCCCTCGGCGCTTTGCGCGCGGCGGGCAAAGATGTCCAGGATCAGGCTGGTGCGGTCAATCACCCGGCAATGCAGGCGGCGCTCCAGATTGCGCTCCTGCGCGGGCGACAGCTCGTGGTTGAAGATGACGACGTCGGCTTCGGTCGCCAGAACCAGCGCGGCGATCTCGTCGGCCTTGCCGCTGCCCACGAACAGCGCGGCGTCCGGACGGCTGCGCTTGCCCGTCACCTCGCCCTGCACGTCCAGCCCGGCGCCTGACGCCAGCAGGCGCAACTCGGCCACGCTCTCGGCAAAATCCGGGTCGCCGAAATCGAGCGCCACCAGGATGACGCGCTCGCCGCCGGCGTGCCGTTCAAACACGGGCAGACTCCCGCTGGGGACACGCGGCGGTTGTTGTTGCGGCGAGGCGGTACAGGGTGGGTTTCACAGGCAAGGATTCAGGAGGGGGCAGGGAACGGGCAGGCATGCGGCACCCCGGCCAGCGTGGCAGGGACATTTCATTCTAGCCCTTATCACACCAGCTGCGGGCGCCCGAAATGCCAGCCCTGCCCGTAGTCCACCCCCATGTCGGCCAGGATGCGCGCGGTTTCTGCATCTTCGACGTGCTCGGCCACGGTGCGCATGCCCTCCTTGCGCGCAAAGTTCGCCAGGCTTTCGACGATGCCCGCGATCTTGCGGTCCTGCCGCATGTGCGACACCAGCCAGCCCTCGATCTTGAGGAAGCTGACCGGCAGGTGCGCCAGATAGAGGTAGGACGAATAGCCGCTGCCGAAATCGTCCAGCGCCAGGCGGAAGCCGAAGTCGATGAAGGGCTGAAGGTCGGCACGCAATTTGTCCAGGCTGACGATGCGCTGGCGCTCGGTCAGTTCCAGCACGATGGGCTTGACCGGCCCCAGCATCACACTGCAGGTCTGGCAGTAGTTCAGGGCATTCTCGAGCATTTCCTCGACCAGGTCGTGGCGCGCCAGGAATTGCGGCGAGACGTTCACGAAATGGGCAAAATCCGGCGCGCCGCCCTGGTCCACACGGACAACGCAGCGTTGCATCACGCCCCGGATCACCTGGCGGTCGATTTCGGCCATCAGGCCCAGGCCTTCGGCCATGTCGACAAAATCCTTGGCCTCGACGATCTCGCCAGACGCGCTCTCGATACGCGCCAGCGCCTCGTCGGCGATGACCTGTCCGCTCTGCAAGTCGACGATGGGCTGGGACGCCTGCCGGACGCGGTTTTCAACCAGTGCCTGCCGCAGCAGCGCGCTGTTCCATGGCACGCTTGGCTGCGCCACCGTCTTGACCTGATCGCGGCCGTCCGCTTTGGCCCGATACATGGCGTGGTCGATCTGTTCCAGCAAGGGCTGGATTCCGCTGTCGTTGGTGCCGAAGGCGGCCACACCGGCGGAGAAACTCAGCGAAATGGCGCCGACGCTGGTCTGGACGGGCGCCGCGCGGGCCTGGTCGGCGAGCCGCTGCATGATGTCGGCCGCCTGTTCCAGGGTGCTGCCGTGCAGCACGAACAGGAATTCCTCCCCGCCCCAGCGCGCCACCCAGTCGCCTTCGCGCAGCCCAGATTGGAAGCGGCTGGCCACTGCTTTCAGCACCTCGTCGCCCACGGCATGACCGTAGCGATCGTTCACCATCTTGAAATGATCGAGGTCAACCAGGGCGAGCGCAAAACCGTGGCCGTCGCGTGGTGTACGCGCCTCTTCCTTCTGCAGGCGCTCCTCGGCGGCTCGCCGGTTGGGCAGGCTGGTCAGCGGGTCGGTCAGCGCAATGCGCTGCAGCAGGTCCTTCTGTGCGGATTGATGCAGCGCGTTGCCGAGCCAGTCGGCGATCAGTCCCATGTAGGCGATGTCGACCGCGTCAGGCGGCGATTCGCAACGCCGACGCAGAAAAGCCAGCACCCAGCGGTCATCGTCGCCCACCGCCACCGGGAGGCCGGAGTAGGTTCGCAGCCCCAGCGTGCTCACTACGGGATGGTCGGCATACAGCGGGTGCGCACGCAGGTCGGCAATATGGCTGGGTTCGCGGCTGAGCTGCACGCCATGACACAACACCGTCTCAACCATCTTCACCGTGCCTTCGGGAAAGACGCCCAGCCGGTCGCTGACATAGTGCGCAGTGTAGCGTTCGCCGAATTCGCCCAGCACCACCAGATCCATGTCCAGCACATCAGACGCCATCTCCAGCATGGCGCGGATGCGCTCGGCGTCGGAGAGCCCCCGCTGTACCGACAGTTTCCACAGGGTGTTTAAACGATCGACATGCGGCTCGCCCTGGCCGGTTTCGGCCACGAATGAATCGGATGGGTCGGCTGGCTGCATGGTCCTCGCCTGGTCACACTAACAGTGACGCCATTGTAATCTCAAGGCACGTCTTGCAACTCCACCGTGCGCAGACGCTCAGCCGCCTGTTCCGGGTTGATGGTGTTGACGAACAGCCCCGACCCCAGCTCGAAACCGGTGGGGATCGAGGTGCGTGGGCAGATTTCCAGATGCCAGTGGTAGCTCGCAGCGTGAGCCTGCTGCTGAGCATCGTGCGGCACGGCGTGGAGGAAAAAGTTGTACTGCGCGCCGCCAATGACGGCGTCGAGCCGCGCCATGGTGCGCTTCATCACCCGCGCCAGGTCGGCGAAGTCCTCCGCGCGCACGTCCAGAAAATCGGCCTGGTGGGTCAGAGGCAGGATGTGCACTTCCCACTCGTAGCGGCTGGCGAAGGGCTTGATGGCGATGAACTTCTCGCCACGCTCGACCACGTACTGGCCGACGTTGATCTTGCGCCGCACCGCGCCCGAGGTGCGGTCGTAGATCGTCGCCTCGAAGGTCAGCGCCTCGTCGATCAGCGCGCAGAAGATGCAGTGGTGGTGCTTGGCATAATGCGCGGCGCTGTTCTTCACCTCGGCGTCGACGTTTTCCGGCACCACCGGCATCGCGATCACCTGGCTGTGGGTGTGCGGAATCGAGGCGCCGGCGGCGGGGCCGAAGTTCTTGAAAATCAGCACGTATTTCAGCCGCTCGTCCGACTCGAACAGCTGCCGCATGCGCGTCTGGTAGACGCCGAACAACGCCGCCAGGTGCGATTCGGCCATTTCGTGGACGGCAATGCCGTGTTCAAAGTGGTCGATGATGACCTCGTGGCGGCCGTAGCCATCGATCGTCTGTTGCAGACCGAAGTTGAAATTGGACTGCTCGCGGTCGTCGCCCAGCACTGGATAGAGGTTCTCGACCATGCGAATCTGCCAGTCGCCGCTCTCCGGCCAGCTCAGGATCAGCGGCGGCGTCTTGTGTTCGTTGCCGCGGCAAAAGGGACAGGTTTCGACGTGCTTGCGGGTGTCGCGCGGCGCCAGTTCCTCGGCCTTTTTCGGGCGCATGCTGCGCGCGGTGGCGACCAGCACCGATTCGCTCGGCACGATGGGGTTGATGCGGATTTCGCGGACGTCCTTCGAATCGTTCGGGCTGTCTGACATGGGGGTCTCCTCAGCCGGCAAGCATAGTGCAGCCGCGCGGCGGCGGCAGTTCAATCTGCTTATGCCCGCACTCGGGTTATTTATCCCCGCCCGGACCAGGGCTTCCGTTGACGTGGCCGTGGCCGGCGTCGACAATGGCAGTTCCCTGCTTGTTTCCGGAGTATCCCCATGGACGAAAAAGCCCTGCACGACGAGCAGCGCCTGATGCGCATGATGCGCAAGACCCTCACTTCCATCGTGCGCGACACCGCGCCGCGTGACGGCAACCCGAGCCCGCTGACCGAGGCGACCATCCTCGGCATCAAGGATTGCCTGGTGGTGATTTCCAGCCGCGAGACCGAGCTCGCCCGGCTGACCGGCCGCACGCTCGACGAGCGTCCGCATTACAGCGACGAGACGCCCACCAGTCACGCCGTAAAAATCAGCAGCATTCCGAAAAAAACCCACTGAGATGCCGCAAGCCACCAGCCTGTTCACCGATGTCGAATCGAATGTCGTCGGCACCTCGGCGGTGGTGATCTATTCGCCTTCGGGCAAGGCGAGCCGCACGCGTTTCCCCGAGGGCGTGGTCGAGGTCTACGCCAGCGAGGACGAGGCGCGTGCGCACGCCGACCCGGAAAAGAGCCGGCACGCCGCCATCGCCAGCGGCCCGTCGCGGTCTTCCGAGGGGTTCAAGATGTTTTATCTGGTGCGCTGGCTGGACTGATCAGGAGGCCTCACCCCTGGGACACGCGCCCGTCCGCGCGCAGTGCTAGCGGCATTCCCTGCGGCCGAGCCCATTGATGCCTGTCAAACCGGGCCCCGGCATTCCCGTTCGCCCTGACCGGCCGCTTAACTCGATCCGTAGACCTTGCGGCGTATCCGCTTCTCGCGCCGGCGCCGCGTCTCGTCGCCTTCAGTGGGCGCTGCGCGCTTCTTGCCTTCGAACGGGTTCTTGCCCGTGTCTTCCTTGACCTGGATCCGCAGCGGCGTGCCCTGCAGCTTGAACGCCTTGCGGAAGCTGGCTTCCAGATAGCGCTTGTAGTCGTCGCGCAGGCCTTCCAGCGCGTTGCCGTGCAGGATGATGACCGGCGGGTTCTTGCCGCCCTGGTGGGCGTAGCGCGGCTTCGGCCGGAACAGGCCGTTCTTCGGCGGCGCGTGCTGCTCCACCGCCATTTCCAGCACCCGCGTGAGCTTGGGCGTCGTCATCTTGATGAAGGCGGCAGCGTGCGCGGCTTCCACATCCTTTAGCAGGACATCGAGGCCCTTGCTTTTCAGCGCCGAGATGTAATTGAAGCGGGCGAAGTCGAGGAAGGCAAGCTTGCGTCCGATGTCCCGCTTGATGTCGTCGCGCTGCTCGGCACTGAGCCCGTCCCACTTGTTGATCGCGACCACCAGTGCACGGCCGGTTTCCAGCACGAAGCCGGCGAGGTGCGCGTCCTGCTCGGAAATGTTTTCGCGCGCGTCGAGCACCAGCACCACCACGTTGGCGTCTTCGATCGCCTGCAGCGTCTTGATGACGGAAAACTTTTCAAAGGTCTCGAACACCTTGCCGCGTCGACGCACGCCGGCGGTGTCGATCAGGATGTAGGGCTTGTTGTCGCGCTCGAACTCGACATAGATCGAATCGCGCGTGGTACCCGGCTGGTCGAAGGCAATCACGCGTTCCTCGCCGACCAGCGCGTTGACCAGGGTCGACTTGCCGACGTTGGGTCGCCCCACCAGCGCAATTTTCGGAATGCCGAAATCGTCGGTCTGTTCTTCCTCTTCGGGAAACGGCGCCAGCGCCATGTCCACCAGATCGGCGATGCCGTCGCCATGCGCGCCGGAAATCGCCAGCGGCTCGCCCAGGCCCAGTTCGTGGAATTCGGCGGTGACCACCGCGCGGTTCATGCCTTCGGCCTTGTTGACCGCCAGCAACACCGGACAGGTCGCGCGACGCAGACGGTCGGCGATCACCTTGTCCTGCGGCGTGACGCCGCTGCGCGCATCGACCATGAAAATGACCGCGTCGGCCTCGTCGATGGCCTGCAGGGTCTGGCGGGCCATTTCGGCCATGATGCCTTCCTTGGCCACCGGTTCGAGACCGCCGGTGTCGACCACCAGATACGGTTTTTCACCGATGCGTCCGCGCCCGTAATGACGGTCGCGCGTCATCCCCGGCATGTCGTGCACCAGGGCGTCACGCGTGCCGGTGAGGCGGTTGAAAAGCGTGGACTTGCCGACGTTGGGACGCCCGACAAGAACCAGAGTGGGTAGCATGTTGATCCTAGCTGCGCGTCGATCTGATCGACGCGCGATTTATTTGAGTCTGAAAGCGACCACGGTGCCCTTGATCGTCTGCACCGCGAAGCCCGGGCCGATGTCGACCGGCGCCGTGCGCACGCCGCTGTCGACCTTGGCGCGCGCGACGAAGCTGCCGTCGTCGGCCGACAGCACATGCACATAGCCCTCGCCGTCGGCCACCACGACCCAGGCGCCGAGCGCCAGCGGCGCGGTAACCTGGCGGCGCGCCAGCGCATCCTGGCGCCAGCCGGCGCGGCCGCTGGCCTTGTCGTAGGCAGTCACCGCATCCTTGTCGTCGGTGACGTAGAGGGTGCGTTCGTCCATCGCCAGTCCGCTGTTGCTGGAGGTGTCGCGCGCCCACAAGTTGGCGCCGGTGCGGCGGTCGAAGCAGGCCACACGGCCTTGATAGGCGACGGCGCACACCTGCTGCGCGTCCACCACCGGATTGCCCATCACGTCGGCCACCCGCTCGAGTTCGGTGGCGCCGCGCGGCAAGGCCACCGTGGCTTCCCACAACTGGGCGCCGTTGAGGGCGTTGAGCGCGACCAGCTTGCCGCCGGGAAAACCGGCGTAGAGCACATCGTCCAGCACCACCATGCCGCCCGATCCGCGCAGGTTCAGCGCCGGCAGGGTGCGGGTGTACAGCCACTTGCGGCTGCCGTCAGCCGTGGCCAGGCCATGGATACGGCCGTCGCCAGTGCGGGCGATCACGGTGTCGGCCACGGTCAGCAACTGGCCACTCACCTCGCTCGACAGCGTCACTTTCCAGCGCTGCTGGCCGGTGGCAAGGTCGAGCGCCAGCAGTTCGCCCTTGCCGCCACCCGCCAGCGCGAGGTTTTGTCCCGCCGCCGCGCCGGCCGACAGCTTGACGCCGGTATCGGTGCGCCAGACCGTGTTGCCATTGGCGACGGCAACGCGCACCACGCGGCTGCCACCGGCGGCCAGCACATCGTCACCCTCGGCCTGCGGACGCAGTAAATAGCCACCGGCATCGCCGGTGTCAGCTTTCCAGGCTTCGGCCAGGCTGGCACGCGGCTTGAATTCGACCAGTTCAGCCGGCTTGGCCTTGGCCGGGCCGGCGCCGAACCAGCCACCCACGGTGCTGGTCATCGAACCGACCGCACTGCAGCCGGAGAGCGCCAGCGCGAGGCTGGCAACAATCATGTGTGTCTTCACTTGGCGTCTCCCCCCAGCGCGTCGAGCTTCAGTTCGACGATGTTGCGGTAGGGATTGTCTGCGTCCATCTTGCCGAACGCGGTCTGATACGCGGCGCGCGCATCGGCTGTTTTGCCCTGGGCCAGCAGCACGTCGCCGCGCAGGTCTTCGAAGCGCGGAGCGTAGGCATCGCTGCGTGTGGCGGAGAGCGTTTTCAGCGCCGCGTCGTAGGCTTTCTGGTCGAGCTGCACCGCTGCGAGACGCAGCCGCGCCAGATCCCGGATCGCGGGTTCCTTGCCGTTGGCCACTGCCCATTCCAGCTGGGTCTGCGCGCTTTTCAGGTCCTTCGTGGCGACGTGCAACTTGGCCAGCAACAGCGCGGCGCGCGGTGCGTAGGCGGTGCCCTTGTATTGCTCAATCAGCAGACCGCCCGAGTCGCGCGCGGCCTTGAGGTCGTTGGCTGCCAGCGACTGCGTCAGTTTTTCATAGACTGTGGCGGCTTCCAGGCTTTGCGTCACGGTGTGGTTCTGCCAGTAGCGCCAGCCGGCCACGGCCGCGATCACCACCGCCAGACCGAACAGCGCCACACTGCCCCAGCGTTTCCACCAGGCCTTGAGTTCGTCCAGCCGTTCCTGTTCGTCGAGATCGTAGGTTGCCATTGCGTAATGCCTTTTTAAGTTAAGCCTGTTTCAGAATGTCGGTGGCCCGCGCCAGTTCAACGCGGGTCTGTTCGCCGGCGCCGCGCAGGGATTTCAGCGTCACCTGCTGTGCCGCGGCTTCGTCGTCGCCGATGATCACCGCATAGCGTGCGCGGCTGGCGTCGGCCTTTTTCATTTGCGACTTGAAGCTGCCGCCGCCGCAATGCAGCACGCTGGCGAGCCCTGCGCTGCGCAACGCAGCAGCCGCCTGCCAGGCAAACGCCTGTGCCGCTTCGCCAGCGTGCACGATATACGCATCCGGCATCGCTGTCGCCAGCGGCGTGCCGGCCGCTTCCATCAGCGACAGCAGGCGCTCGATGCCCATGGCGAAACCGGCGGCCGGCGCCGGCTTGCCGCCCAGCTGCTCGATCAGGCCGTCATAGCGCCCGCCCGCGCACACCGTGCCCTGCGCGCCGAGCTGGTCGGTCACCCACTCGAACACGGTGCGATTGTAATAGTCGAGCCCGCGCACCAACCGCGGATTGATTTCATACGCGATGCCATTGGCACGCAGCAGCGCCTGCAGCGCTTCGAAGTGCGCCAGCGCTGCTTCGTCGAGCTCGTCCATCAGTTTGGGCGCCGCGTCGTTCAGCACCTGCATCGCCGGATTCTTGCTGTCGAGAATGCGCAGTGGATTGCTGTGCAGGCGGCGCGTCGAATCCTCGTCGAGCGCGTCCTGATGCGCCTCGAAATAGGCAATCAGTTTGGCGCGGTGCCGATGCCGCGATTCGAGGTCGCCCAGCGTGTTGATCTGCAGTGTCGGCGCGATACCGAGCGCGCGCCATAGATCGGCGCACATGATGATCAATTCCGCATCGACGTCCGGCCCGGCAAAGCCGAGCGCCTCGACGCCGACCTGGTGGAACTGCCGGTAGCGGCCTTTCTGCGGACGCTCGTGACGGAACATCGGGCCCGTGTACCAGAGGCGCTTGCCGCCGTCGTACAACAGGTTGTGCTGGATCACCGCGCGCACCGACGAGGCCGTGCCTTCCGGACGCAGCGCCAGCGATTCGCCGTTGAGTTCGTCGACGAAGGTGTACATCTCCTTCTCGACGATGTCGGTGACCTCGCCGATCGCGCGCTTAAACAAGCCGGTATGCTCGAGGATCGGCGTCCGCATCTCGCGGTAGCCGTAGCGCCGCAACCAGTCGCGCACGATCGCCTCGAAACCCTGCCAGGTGTCGGTGACATCGGGCAGCAGGTCGTTCATGCCGCGCACGGATTGAATATTGTTGCTCATAAATTCATCAACTGAGTTGCGTGTCACGCAGCCGCGTAGTGGCTGCGTACATAGTCCTCGACGATCGCCTGGAAGTCCGCAGCAATGCGATCGCCTTTCAGCGTCACGGTCTTTTCGCCGTCGACATAGACCGGCGCGACCGGCACTTCGCCGGTGCCGGGCAGCGAGATGCCAATGTTGGCGTGCTTGGATTCGCCGGGGCCGTTGACCACGCAGCCCATCACCGCCACCTGCATCGATTCGACGCCGGGATACTGGCTGCGCCAGACCGGCATCTGATTGCGCAGATAGCTTTCAATGTCCTGCGCCAGTTCCTGGAACACGGTCGAGGTGGTGCGGCCGCAGCCGGGACAAGCGGTAACCTGCGGGGTGAACGCGCGCAGGCCGAGCGCTTGCAGGATTTCCTGGCCGACGCGGACTTCCTGGGCGCGATCACCGCCCGGCTCCGGCGTCAGGGAAATGCGTATGGTATCGCCGATGCCTTCCTGCAGCAGCACCGCCAGCGCAGCGGTCGAGGCGACGATGCCTTTCGATCCCATGCCGGCTTCGGTCAGCCCCAGATGCAGCGGATAGTCGCACTGCGCCCCGAGGTCGCGGTAGACCGCGATCAGGTCCTGCACCCGGCTCATCTTGCACGACAGGATGATTTTGTCGCCGCCCAGACCCAGTTCTTCGGCCTTCCTCGCGGATTCAAGCGCAGACGCGACCATCGCGCGCCGCATCACCACGTCGGCATCTTCCGGCTCGGCCAGGCGCGCATTGTCGTCCATCATGCGCACCGCCAGGGCCTGGTCGAGGCTGCCCCAGTTGACACCGATGCGCACCGGCTTGTCGTAGCGGCACGCCACTTCGATCAGCGTTGCGAACTGCTCGTCGCGCTTGTTGCCGCGGCCGATGTTGCCGGGGTTGATCCTGAGCTTGGCCAGCGCCTGAGCGCACTCGGGGACCTGGGTCAGGAGCTTGTGGCCGTTGAAATGGAAATCGCCAATCAACGGCACCCGGCAGCCCAGCACGTCGAGACGTTCGCGGATGCGCGGCACCGCTGCGGCGGCTTCCAGCGTGTTGACGGTGATGCGGACCAGCTCCGAGCCGGCTTCGGCGAGTGCCTGCACCTGGCGCACGGTGCCGGTGACGTCGACAGTATCGGTGTTGGTCATCGACTGCACCACCACGGGCGCATCGCCACCGACCCGTACCTGGCCGATCCGCACCTGCCGGGTGGGACGACGGATAATTGGGGACATCATGCGTCTCGATTCTTCGGGGGTTATTCTTCGAGGGTGAAACGGGCAACCGTCACCGCAATGAAGGGTTTGAGATCGATCGGGCGGCCGTTGTAGTGCACGCGCACCTGCGTCGCATTGCCCACCACCAGATCGAACGGCGGCTGCCCCTGAACGTCGACCCGGCTGCCCGCAGGGTTGAGCTGACGATGCACCATGCGCCCGCTGCCATCCTTGACCTCGACCCAGGCCTCGTCGCCGAAGTCGAAGCGCAGCACGCTGCCATTTGTCGCGGGCGGAATGGTGGGCGCGCCTGCTTCGGCAGGGTCCTGGAACGTGGGTGCAGGAAGCGGGGCCGCGGGCGTGGGCGTCGGCTCCGCAGCTGACTCCGCAGCGGGCGCCGGTGACGCCTCGACCGGTGCAGGCGCTTCCACGGGCGCCTCCACCGGTGCAGGCGCTACAGCAGGCACAGACTCCGTCTGCATGGCCGATGGCTGCCGGCTGGGCAGGTCCTCGTCCACTTCACTGTTCAGCCACAGATACAGCGCAACCGGCACCGCCACCACGATCAGCGTGCCCAGCAGTATCAGAATCAGCCAGGGTGAGGTCAGCCAGGCTGCCGGCGGCGGTGGTTCTGCCTGGGTAATCGGCGCGGCCTCGGCCGGCGCGCCGCCCATACGTGCCAGCAGATCCTCCGGCACCAGTCCAAGCAGGCGCGCATAGTTGCGCACGAAGCCACGCGCAAACACCGACTGACCAAGGCTCGCAAAATCGTCCGACTCCATCGCCTCGATCTGACGATGCATCAGCCGCAGATGCGCCGCGACATCATCCAGCGACATGCCGTGCGCTTCGCGCGCCGCGCGCAGGGTCTGCCCGATTGAAAGCTGCGCGCTCTCGCTCATTCGAACTGCCCCGCCCGCAGCAAACGCTCCTCATTGGAATCCGGAAAACGCTTGCGCAATTGCAGGCCGTAGGCCGCCTCCTGCGCCCGGTCGCCCAGCTTGCGCTCAAGCCGCACACCCAGCCACAGGCTTTCTGCCGTCGGCGGTGCGAGTTCGGCATGACGGGTCAGATAGCGCTGCGCCTCGACCAGATTGCCCTGACGGAAATGCAGGCCTGCCAGTTTGATCACGGTGTTGGGGTTGTCCGGCTGCAGCTTGAGCGATTTGATCAGATTGGCTTCGGCCAACGCCAGATCGCCTTTTCGCTCCGCGCACAGGCCGGCATTGGCCATGGCCTGCTCGGGTTGCGCATACAACGGATTGCGCAAGGCGGTGCTGAACTGTTCGAGGCCTTCGTCGTGACGGCCACGGGTGCAGAGAAACCAGCCGTAATTGTTGCGCGACTCAGAATCGCTGCGATCCAGTTCGATGGCGCGGCGAAAATTCTCCTCGGCCAGCTTGTCTTCGGCCAGCTCCATGTAGATCAGGCCATAGATGTTGTAGGCCGGTCCGTAGCGGGCATCCGCGACAATCGCCTTGCGCAGTTCGTCCAGCGCGGTTTTGTACTGGGCGCGGACGAAATAGGCACCGGCCAGATCGGTGAAGGCTCGCGCCCGTTGACGGCTTTCACTGTCGACTTGCGTATTGGCCACGCCACTTTCGCTGGCCGGCTGAGCCGCACAGCCGGCCAGCAGCACTGCTGCCATCACGATCCATTTTTTCACGCCGCCTCCTTGTGTATTCTTTTCATCACGCGTCCGCTCTTGTCGGCCACCTTGCCCGCCAGTTGCCCGCAGGCCGCGTCGATGTCGTCGCCGCGCGTCTTGCGCGTCGTCACCACGTAGCCGGCGTCCTGCAGGATTTCGCGGAACACCCGCATGGGTTCGCCTCGCGGCTTTTCGTAGCCTGAATCCGGGAACGGATTGAACGGGATCAGGTTGAACTTGCACGGCACGTCGCGCGTCAGCGCGATCAACTGGCGCGCATGCTCGGGCTGATCGTTCACCCCGGCCAGCATCACGTACTCGAAGGTGATGAAATCGCGCGGCGCATGCACCAGATAGCGCCGACACGCCGCCATCAATTCTGCGAGCGGATACTTCTTGTTGATCGGCACGATCTGGTCGCGCAGCGCGTCGTTCGGTGCGTGCAGACTCACCGCCAGTGCCACCGGGCAACGCTCGGCCAGCCGGTCCATCGCCGGCACCAGGCCGGAAGTCGACACCGTCACCCGCCGCCGCGACAGGCCGTAGGCATGGTCGTCGAGCATGATGCCGAGCGCGGTCACCACGTTTTCGAAATTCGCCAGCGGCTCGCCCATGCCCATCATCACCACATTGGTCACAGGCCGCTCGGAGATTTCCCCAGTCGTGCGATTGGGCTCGGCCTTCAGGCTGTGGTGCGCCACCCACAGCTGGCCGATGATCTCGGCCACCGTCAGGTTGCGGTTGAAGCCCTGGCGCCCGGTCGAGCAGAAGGTGCATTCGAGCGCGCAGCCCACCTGCGACGATATGCACAGGGTGCCGCGATCGTCTTCGGGGATGAATACGGTCTCGATGCCGTTGGCAACGCCGACGTCGAACAGCCACTTGCGGGTGCCGTCGGTCGACGTGTGCGCGTAGCTGATCGCCGGCGCCGCAACCACTGCCTGCTGCTGCAGTTTCTCGCGCAGGCTCTTGGCGATATCGGTCATCTGCACAAAATCCGCCACCCCGGCCTGATGCAGCCAGTGGAACACCTGCCGGGCACGGAACGGCTTTTCGCCGCGGTCACCGAACCAGGCGGTCAGTCCTGCGAGGTCGAGATCGAGCAGATTTTGCGTCATGCGTACAGCTTAGCGGCCCGCGTAGACTTCGCTGGCCGGGAAGAAATAGGCGATTTCGATTGCCGCGGTTTCAGGCGCGTCGGAACCGTGCACCGCATTGGCGTCGATGCTCTCGGCGAAATCGGCGCGAATGGTGCCGGCATCGGCCTTCTTCGGATCGGTAGCGCCCATCAGTTCGCGGTTCTTGGCGATGGCATCCTCGCCTTCCAGCACTTGCAGCACGACCGGGCCCGAAATCATGAAGTCGACCAGATCCTTGAAGAAGGGGCGCTCCTTGTGAACGGCGTAAAAGCCTTCGGCTTCCTGACGCGACAGGTGCTTCATCTTCGACGCCACCACCTTGAGCCCGTTGCTTTCGAAGCGGCTGACGATCTTGCCGATCACGTTCTTTTTGACGGCATCGGGTTTGATGATGGAAAAGGTGCGCTGAACTGCCATGTGAATGCTCCGGAAAGAATGAGAAAAACGTTCAAAAAACCATGAAAATCAGCCTGCTAGGATACCACGCCCGAGTCCGCCCTGTCTCGTCCGGCGACTAGCCGACCACCTGCGGCAGCATCCCTGCCTCGCCCGGCGCCGCGCACCAGTCGGCGTCGAATCCGACGCCCGCGGCCCACGTCAGTTGGCCGTCGCACCACAACAGCGGCAAACGCCCGCGCTGCCAGGGCGGGACCGCCTGTTCCTGCAGCAGGTTCTTCAGGCTGCGATACGGACCGCCGGCATGCAGGCGCAGGCGCTCACCACCCTGGCGCACGCCCAGCGTGACTGTACCCGCTTCCAGTACGCTGCGCTTGAGGCCCGCCCCGATCACCGGTTCCATCCGCACGTCCACGCCCGCAGCCGGCACCCAGAGCTGCGCCTCGCCCTGCCAGCGCACGGCGGGTGCCGCCGCCGGCGGCGGCGGCACCAGATACGCGCCACCCCGAAAACGCCACAGTTCGCCCGATCCCAGGTTGACGCGTACTCGCGCATCGGGCTGCGCCTCGCACATTTGATGCAAGGCTTCGTCGAGCCGCCGCGCATTGGGCAAGGCATGACCCTGCTGCGCAATGAAATAGCGCAGCAGGTTGCGCGCGCGCGGCAGCGTCAGGCCCGCCAGAACGGCGCAATCGAGCCGCGCCCCGACAACGGCGGCGGTCGCATCCAGCCGTGCCAGATCATCCAGCAGGTCGGCCGCTTCGGCCTGCAGGGCCGCCGCACGCGCGAGCGTGGCCGGGCCGCCGGGAAAATGCGTGGACAGCAATGGCATCACCTGCTGACGCAGCGCGTTGCGACGGTAGCGGGGGTCCTGGTTGCTTTCGTCTTCGACCCAGGCGAGGCCCTGTCGTTGTGCCGTCTCCAGGATGGCGCGGCGCGTGACACCGAGCAGCGGCCGCAACTGCGCGGCCCGCCAGCCGTGCCGATGCTGTAGCACCGGCATCGCCGCCAGGCCTTTCGGCCCGGCGCCGCGCAGCAACTGCAGCAACAGCGTCTCGGCCTGGTCATCCTGCTGGTGCGCGGTCAGCAGGAAGTCGGCCGCGACCGCGGCAAAAATGCGCTGGCGCGCGTATCGCGCAGCGGCTTCGATACCCGCCGCATCGTCGCGCGCGATCGCGACGCGATGGACCCTCAATTCGACCGCATTCGACACGCACAGGCGCGCGCAGAAATCGGCCCAGTCTTCGGCGTGCGGCGAGAGCCCGTGGTGCACGTGCACAGCTTCGAGGTCGAAGGGATAACGATCGCGCAGTGTCACCAGCGCATGCAGCAGGACCACCGAATCGAGTCCGCCCGACAGGGCCAGGGTCAGACGCGCATGCGGCACAACATGGCGGGCCAGCACGCCCGCCACGACCTCGACTAGCGCCTTACTTGGCAGGAGTTTCCTTGAAGCTGCCATACGCCCGCAGACGCTGGTAGCGCTCGGCCAACAGCGCGTCAAGCGACGGCTTGCGCAACTCGGACAGCGTGTCGGTCAGCGCGCGGCGCATGTTCTGGAACATGGCATCCCAGTCGCGCTGAGCGCCGCCCAGCGGTTCATCGATGATGCGGTCGACCAGGCCGTTGGCCTTCAAGCGGTCGGCGGTGATGCCCAGCGTTTCGGCCGCGACCGAAGCCTTGTCGGCGCTCTTCCACAGAATCGACGCGCAGCCTTCGGGCGAGATGACCGAATACGTGGAGTACTGCAGGATCAGCGTGCGGTCGCCGACACCGATCGCCAGCGCGCCGCCCGACCCGCCTTCGCCGACGATGGTGCAGATGATCGGCGTCTGCAGTTCGGCCATCACGTACAGGTTGCGCGCAATCGCCTCGGATTGTCCGCGCTCCTCGGCACCGATGCCGGGGTAGGCGCCAGGGGTGTCGATGAAGGTGAAAATCGGCAGCCGGAATTTTTCTGCCAGACGCATCAGGCGCAAGGCCTTGCGATAGCCTTCGGGACGCGGCATGCCGAAGTTACGGACAATTTTTTCCTTGGTATCACGGCCCTTCTGATGGCCGACCACCATCACCGGCTCACCATTGAAGCGCGCGATGCCGCCGACAATCGCCTGATCGTCGGCGTAGGCGCGATCGCCGTGCAGTTCAGAAAAGTCGGTGAACAGGCCCTGCACATAATCGAGCGTATAGGGCCGTTGCGGATGGCGCGCCACCTGCGACACCTGCCACGCGTTGAGCTTGGCATAGATGTCCTTGGTCAGGGTCTGGCTTTTTTTCTGCAGGCGGCGGATTTCCTCCGAGATATCGAGGGCGGAATCGTCCTGCACAAAGCGCAACTCTTCGATCTTGGCTTCGAGCTCGGCGATCGGCTGCTCGAAATCGAGGAAGGTGGTTTTCATTAAACAATCACAGAAAACTGATTAGCCGGGTATTTTAGCAGCCCGGCACCATTTCCCAGCAGTGACTTAATGATGATGGTGGCCGTGCGCGCCATGTGCGTGGCGGTGTTCGACTTCATCCGCCGACGCCGCACGCACTTCGGCCACCACACACTGGAAATGCACTGCCTGACCCGCGTAGGGGTGGTTACCGTCGACCACCACTTTTTCTTCGGCGATGTCGGTCACGGTGTAGAGCATTTCCTCGGTTCCGTCGACCGGTGAGCCGACGAACTGCATACCCACTTCGATGTCTGCCGGGAAGGCCTCGCGTGGCTCCAGTCGCACCAGATCGTCCTCGTATTCGCCGAAAGCATCGGCCGGCTGCAGCTTGAGATCGATCTTGTCGCCCACGGCCTTGCCTTCCAGCGCCTGCTCGACCAGCGGAAAAATGTTGTCGTAACCGCCGTGCAGGTAGCTAACCGGTTCGTCGCTTTCCTCCAGCAGCTTGCCCTCCATGTCCTTGACGATGTAGGTGATGGTGACGACGGTGTCCTTGCCGATATTCACTTGTGTTCCCCTTTGCTCATTGAAGCAACCAGTTGAAGCACTTCCTCCGCGTGACCGCGGCTGGAAACGCCGTACAGGGCGTGACGGATGACGCCCTGTTTGTCGATGATGAAGGTGGAGCGAACCGGACTCTTGCGCATCACGCCGTCCACCTCCTTGTCCTGCAACACGCCATAGGCCTTGTTGGTGATCTGTTCCTTGTCCGCCAGCAGGCGCACGCTGATGCCGTGCTTGTCGCGAAATTCGCCATGCTTGATGCAGTCGTCGCGCGACACCCCCAGCACCTCGGCACCCAGCTTGGCAAAATCGTTCTCCAGTTCGGAAAATTCGATGGCTTCTGTCGTGCAGCCCGGCGTATCGTCACGCACATAGAAATACAGCACGAGCGTCTTGCCGCGGAACTGGGATAACTCGACGATGTTCATGTCCGCATCCGGATTTGAGAAATCCGGCGCGCGGTCTCCCGCTTTCAGCATGCTTGGCTCCGCCACGTAATTTCGCGCATTCTAGCAGGGCAACCCCAGCCACATCGTTATAATTATTTTATGACTGCGACCCTGCTCGGCGGCTTGAGCCCCACCCGTTTCCTGCGCGATGTATGGCACAAGCGCCCGTTTTTGATCCGCAACGCCGTGCCGGATTTCACTGGTCTGTTGACGCCCGGCGAGATGCAGCAGCTGGCGTGTCGCGACGACGTGGAGTCACGGCTGATCCAGGGCAGCGGCACGCGCTGGCAGCTCGATCACGGCCCGTTCGGCAAAAACGATTTCAAGCGTCTGCCCAAAACCGAATGGACCCTGCTGGTGCAGTCGCTCAATCACATTCTGCCCGAAGCCGATGCGCTGCTGGCGCGCTTCAACTTCATCCCGCATGCCCGGCTCGACGATTTGATGGTGAGTTATGCCGTGCCCGGCGGCAGCGTGGGACCGCATTTCGATTCCTACGATGTATTTCTGCTGCAGGGCCAGGGGCACCGCCGCTGGCAGATCAGCACGCAAAACGATCTGACGCTGCAGGATGACGCACCGCTGAAAATTCTGCGCCGTTTCAAGTCTGAAGAGGAATGGCTGCTCGGCCCCGGCGACATGCTCTATCTGCCGCCGCACGTCGCCCATTACGGCGTCGCCGAAGACGCCTGCACGACCTATTCGATCGGTTTCCGTGCCCCCACCACCGAAGAACTGGCGCATGGCTTTCTGATGCATTTACAGGACACGCTCAAACCGGAAGGTCGCTACGCCGACCCCGATCTGCGTCTACAGGCCCACCCTGGCGAAATCAGCCGGGCAATGCTGTCGCAGATCGAGGGCATGATCGCCAAAATAAAATGGGACAAGCGCGACATTGCCGAATTTGCCGGGCGCTACCTGTCCGAGCCGAAGCCGAATGTGTTCTTCGATCCACCCGAAGCCCCGCTTACACGCGCCGCGTTCAACAAGCAGGCGAACAGTCATGGCGTTGCGCTCAACCCCAAGTCACGCCTGCTGTTCATAGGTGGACGCTTTTTCATCAACGGCGACACCTTCACGGGGGCTGCCGACGAAACTGCTGCGCTGAAACAGCTGGCCGATCAGCGCAAGCTCGTGCCGCCCCTGCCTGCCGCGCTGCGCGATCGCTTTTACGACTGGTATGAAGCCGGCTGGCTGGAGATCAATGCCGCATGAGCACCTTTGAAACCCCGAGCGAATTCCGTACCGCATTCAACGCCTTGCTGGCCGGCACGCACCGGCAGTTGCGCGTCTACGACCGCAACCTTGACCTGTTCGAGATCGACGATGCGCCGCGTTACGCGATGCTGCGCGCGCTGTGCGTGGCCGGCGGCGGCCGCCGCATCGAACTGCTGCTTGATGACATCAGCCATGTTGCCCGCAGCCATCCGCGGCTAATGCAGCTGGTGCGCGATTTCGGTCATGTCCTCGAAATCCGCCAGGCCGATCCCGACGCCCCCCGCCCGGACGAATCCTTTGCGTTGGCCGACCGTCACGGCGTGCTGCTGCGTGCCGACAAGGCTGCGGTGCATGGCACGCTGCACCTCGACGACACGCGCGATGCCGTGTTGCTGCATCAGCAATTTGAAGGCATGTGGCAGCGCTCGCCCGCCGGCGTGTCGGCAACGACACTTGGGCTGTAGATCGATTCGGGCGTTCTTCCGCGGACCTTAAAGCCCGCTCAGCCAGTCCAGCTCGGATTCGCTGAAGCCCGCGGCACGGCGTGCCGCCAGATTGAAGGGCGGCTTCAACGGCGGTGCATCATACTCGACCAGCAACTGGCGAAATGTCGCATCGGGTTCCACCCCGCGCGCGCGGCACAGCCAGTCAAACCAGTAGCTGCCGATGGCGACATGGCCAATCTCGTCACGCTCGATGACGCCGAGGATCTCGACCATGCGCGCATCCTTCACGGCTTTCAGTTTGTCGACAATGAGCGGCGCGGCATCGAGTCCGCGCGCCTCCAGTACGCGCGGCACCAGCGCCATCCTCACCAGCGGATCGTGCGCGGTTTTTAGCGCCATGTCCCACAGGCCGTCGTGCGCAGGAAAATCCCCGTAGCGGTGTCCCAGCGTCGCCAGATGCGTGTCGAGCAATTCGAAATGCAGCGCTTCTTCGTCCGCCACCCGGAGCCCGTCGGCGTAATAGGCGACCGGCATGCCGGCGAAGCGGTGGGCGGCGTCAAGCGCCAGGTTGATGGCATTGAATTCGATGTGCGCCAGCGCGTGCACGAGCGCTGCCCGTCCGCCCACGGTATCGACGCGACGGCGCGGCACCTGGTGCGGCGAGACACGTTCGGGGCGGGCCGGTCGTCCGGGCTGGTCGATCGGCGCGCGCGGCGTGTCCGTGTCAGCGTCGACCCTGCCGGCCAGCCAGTCGGCCTGCAAGCCGTGCACGCAGGCAATCTTGGCTGCGGGTTCGCTCGCCCAAAGGCACTGAGCCAGGCGCCCGGGCAGCGCTGCTAGCGCCGGTCCACCCACCGGATGCCGAACAGCGCGATGGCGAGGAATATCAGCAGCGGCAGGCTGACCACCGCCGCCGCCGGCCAGTCGTTGAGCAGGCCCAGATGGCCGAACAGCCTGCTCAGCAGGTGGAAGCTCAGACCGGTCAGAATGCCGATGAAAATCTTGGCACTGGTGCCGCCGGCGCGGGGGCCCTGGATCGCAAACGGCATGACGATCAGCATCATGATCGGGATGACGAAGGGATTGATGAATTTCGACCACAGTGCGATCTCGTAGCGGGCGGCCTTCTGGTTGTTTTCCTTCAAGTGCGTCACATAGCGCCACAAGGTCCGCGCCGACATTTTCTCCGGCGCAATCAGCAGCACGCTGAGAATGTCGGGCGTCAGCACCGACTCCCAGTCCTGGCGTTCGCTGCGGACCGCACGGATGCCGCCATCCGCATCGAAATGCGTTTCCATCACCTGCTGCAGATCCCAGGTCTGGCCGCCGCGCCAGTCGGCCTGCTCGGCGGCCCGGATCGAACCCAGCTGGCCGTCGGCCTCGAAGCCGTAGATCTCGACGCCGCGCAGCGTATTGTCCGCCATCACTTCGCGCACATTGATGAAGGCGCTGCCATCCTTGACCCACAAGCCGGAACGGAACTGCTGCGCCACCACCGCACGGGTGGCCAGCAGCTTGTAGCGCTGAGCCGCCTGCTCCGACCAGGGCGCGACGAATTCCCCGAGCAGCATCAGCAGCATCGACAGCACCGCGCCGATCATTGCAAAGTAGCCCGCCACGCGCCAGTTGGACAGGCCCGATACGCGCATCACCGCGTATTCCGAATTGCCCACCAGGCGCGACAACGCAAACAGCGTGCCGATCAGCGCCGCCACCGGCAGGATTTCGTAGAGGTGCCCCGGCATGTTCAGCAACACCACCACGATGGCCTGCCCCAGACCGTAATCGTTGCGGCCCAGGCTGCCGAGCTCCTGCATCACGTCGAAGAAGGCGAACAGCACCATCAGCGCCAGCAGGATGAACCCCGACGCCACCAGCACCTGACTGGCCAGGTAGCGCGCCAGCAGGCTCATGCGGGTCTCCTGCGCGGCGCGTTTTGATGCGCACGCAGGTAGAACAGCACGCCCACCGCAAGCAGCATCACCAGGTGGGACGACACCATGCCTGACCAGGGGTTGAGCTTGGCCTGCGACACCCAGGCCTGCGACAGCGACAGCAGGTTGTTGTAGACGAAATACAGCAGCAGCGCGACCAGCAAGCCATAGGAACGGCGCGCGCGCGTGTTGACGTAGCTCAGCGGAACCGCCATGACCGCCAGAATCAGCGCGGAAACCGGCACGCCCAGCCGCCACAGCAGTTCGGCGCGCGCCTGCGGCGAGGGGTCAGCCAGCAAGGTCCCCGCGTCCGCTGCACGCACGCCGGCATCGCCGGCCGCCACGGCGACCGGGTCGAGCCGCATCCAGTAGCGTTCGAACTGCACGATGCGGTAATCGAGCTGGCCCGGTGTGCCTTCATAGCGCCGCCCGTCCTTGAACACCAGATAGCGCGACCCGTCGGCCAGCTGGGTATGGCTGCCTTCGCGCGCGACCACCAGACCCAGCTGGCCGTCGATGCGCGACTGCATGAAGACGTTGCGCACGATGCCGGTCAGCGGGTTGAGCGATTCGACATAATAGACACGCTGGTTGGCGCCCGATTCGGCGAACAGCCCGGCCGCGATCAGCGTGCTTTCACTGCGGCTGTGCAGGTCCTGGCGATATTCGTTTTTCTTACCCTGCATCCACGGGGTGATCACCAGCGTCAGCAGCAGGATCACCAGCGCAAACGGCACAGCAAAGGCCAGCACCGGGCGCAGCCATTGCTGGAGCGAGAGGCCGGCATTGAACCAGATGACCATCTCGCTGTCTCGCCACATACGCGACAAGGGCAGCAGCACCCCCACGAACAGCGCGATCGTCATCAACACCGGTAAGAAGTGCAGCAGGGAAAAGCCGAGAAAAACGAAGACCGCCTCGTTGGCGAGTTCGCCACGCGCCACATCGCCGAGCAGACGGATGAACAGCACCACCAGCGCGATCGCCACCAGCACCGTCAGCACGGCGCCGGTGGTGAGGGCCATCTCGCGGGTCAGCGCGCGGCGATAGAGCATGGGACAATCCGGGTACCGTTTGTGAACAAAACGGTGTTTTGACATTCCGTCACGCCTGCGCCAATAATCGTCAGGGCGGCAACATTGAACCTCCCCGTATCGGCAAATTGCATTTTTTTGAGCACAGACATGGAAAACAAGGAAATCGAACTTGAATTTAGCATAAAAAGCGGCGCGCCCGAAAAGCAGCGCACCGCCTGCGTGGTGGTCGGCGTGTTCGAAAGCCGCAAGCTGTCTGAGCCCGCAATGGACATCGATCGCGCCAGCGACGGCTACCTGTCCGAGATTCTGCGCGGCGGCGACATGGACGGCAAGGCCGGCAGCACGCTGCTGCTGCACCGGGTACCCAACATCCTGGCAGACCGGGTACTGCTGGTCGGCCTCGGCAAGGAGCGCGACTTCCACGAAAAAGCCTATCGCGATGCCATCGCCTGTGCGGTCAAGACGCTGCGCGACACCGGCTCGATGGAAGCCACCATCACGCTCAGCGAAATTCCGCTGAAGAAGCGCGATACCACCTGGAACATCGAGCAGGCGGTGATCAGCGCGCACGATGCGCTGTATCGCTTCGACCGCATGAAAAGCAAACCGAGCGAAGCACGCCGACCGCTCAAGCGCGTCACCTTTGCCGTGACACGGCGTGGCGAACTCAAGTTCGGCGAAGTCGGCCTCGCACGCGGCCTGGCCATCGCCCACGGCATCCAGCTCGCCAAGGACCTGGGCAACACCCCGTCCAACATCTGCACGCCGGAATACCTGGCGGCCGAGGCAAAAAAAGTGGCGAAGGCGCACGGCTTTGGCTGCGAAGTACTGGACTACGCCGCCTGCGAAAAACTCGGCATGGGCGCCTTCCTGTCGGTCGGCAAGGGCAGCGACAAGCCGCCACGCTTCATCGTGCTGAAGCACATGGGCGGCAAAAAAGGCGACAAGCCCGTGGTGCTGGTCGGCAAGGCGGTCACTTTCGACGCCGGCGGCATTTCGCTGAAGCCCGCCGGTGAAATGGACGAGATGAACTACGACATGAGCGGCGGCGGCGCGGTCATCGCCACTTTCCGCGCCATCGGCGAACTGGGCCTCGCGCTCAACGTCATCGGCCTGATCCCGGCCTGCGAGAACATGCCGGACGCCAGTGCCAACAAGCCGGGCGACATCGTCACCTCGATGTCCGGCCAGACCATCGAAATCCTCAACACCGATGCCGAAGGCCGCCTGATCCTGTGCGATGCGCTGACCTATGCCGAACGCTTCGAGCCCGACGCGGTGGTCGACCTGGCAACGCTGACCGGTGCCTGCGTGATCGCACTCGGTGCCCACCCGAGCGCGCTGTTCAGCAACCATGACCCACTCGCACGCGAAATCGAGCATGCCGCCGACCACGCCTGGGACCGCGTCTGGCGCATGCCGCTGTGGGACGACTATCAGGATCAGCTGAAAAGCAGTCTCGCCGACATGGCCAACATCGGCGGACGGCCGGGCGGCTCGATCACCGCGGCCTGCTTCCTGTCGCGCTTCACCAAGAAATACCACTGGGCGCACCTCGACATCGCGGGAACGGCCTGGAAAGGCGGCCGCGAAAAAGGCTCGACCGGTCGTCCGGTTTCGCTGCTGGTGCACTTCCTGCTGAATCGCGCCGAGAAGTAGGCTTGCGGCAGTGACCGAGATTCTCTTCTATACCTTTGCCGACAATCCGCTCGACGTCGCGCGCCGCGTCGCCGCCAAGGCGCATGGCCAGGGCCGGCAGGTGATGATTTACGCGCCCGATGCGGCGGTGGCCGACGCCATCGACCGTCTGTTGTGGACGACGCCCGCGCTGGGTTTCGTCCCGCACTGCCGCGACAGCGATGCACTGGCAGGCGAAACGCCGGTGCTGATCGGCACCGACGCCGACGCCCTGCGCAGCGCCGACGTCATGATCAACCTGCACACCGAACAGCCGCCCGCCTTTGCCCGCTTCGAGCGTCTGGTCGAAATCATTGGCCTGGATGAAGCCCGGGTCGAGGCGGGACGCGAACGCTATCGCTTTTACAAGACGCGTGGCTACGCCCTGCAAACGCACGACCTGCGGCAGCAGGCCGGCCAGGAGGCACGATGAGCGACAGTCCCCTGTTGAGCAAGATGGATGCGCTGCTGAAAAAGCACCGCGGCGGCAACGAGACCGACCCGGCTGTGCGTACCGATCCATCTGCCTTATCCGGGCCAACGCATGCGTCCGCGCCGCCAGTCGGCGCCTGGCTGCCGGTGCTGACCGATGTGATCGAACGCGGGACGCCGCCCGCCAGAGCCACCGCCGCCCCTGTTGCGGCCGCTGCAGCGCCCACCGCTGAACCCGTTCCAGCATCAACCACAGCGCCCGCGCCGCTGACAGACCCCGCGACGACCCTCGTCAACGACACCCTGGCCGAGCAGCTGATGAGCGAGCTGGCGCCACGCTTGTCCGAGGTGATGGAAAAGCAGGTCGCCGCCGAACTGCGCAAAAATCTCGATCAGACCGTCGCCACCCTGCTCAGCCAGCTCGACGTCAACGTGCGCGAAATCGTCCGCGACGCCGTCGCAGAGAAACTCAAGCAACCGCGCGACCCCTCGACCTGAAACCGCATGCGGCGACGTTTTTAGAGCCGTGTGCTGATTTCTTTGGGTCGTGCTCCCGGCTTTTTGGGACCTGTCCCAGGATTCTTTGGGATAATGCAGCCTTTGCGCGCACGCCATGGAACTCGCCAAATCCTTCGAACCGGCTGATATTGAAAAACGCTGGTACGCCCAGTGGGAAAGCGCCGGCTACTTCAAGGCCGGCGACGTGCCCGACGTCCCCGCCTACTGCATCATGCTGCCGCCGCCCAACGTCACCGGCACGCTGCACATGGGGCATGCCTTCCAGCACACCCTGATGGACGCGCTGACCCGCTATCACCGCATGGCGGGCGACAACACGTTGTGGCAGCCGGGCACCGACCATGCCGGCATCGCCACCCAGATCGTGGTGGAGCGTCAGCTCGACGCACAAGGCGTCTCGCGCCACGACCTCGGCCGCGAGAAATTTCTTGAAAAGGTGTGGGACTGGAAGGAGCACTCCGGCTCCACCATCACCCGCCAGATGCGGCGTCTCGGCACCAGCCCGGACTGGAGCCGCGAGCGCTTCACCATGGACGAAGGCCTGTCTAAAGCCGTCACCGAAGTCTTCGTGCGGCTCTACCGCGAAGGCCTCATTTACCGCGGCAAGCGGCTGGTGAACTGGGATCCGGTACTCGGCACCGCGGTGTCCGACCTCGAAGTGGTCAGTGCCGAGGAAGACGGCTTCATGTGGGAGATCAACTACCCGCTTGAAGACGGCTCCGGCGTTTTGACCGTCGCCACCACGCGACCGGAAACCCTGCTCGGCGACAGCGCCGTCGCGGTGCATCCGGACGACGAACGCTACAGGCATCTGATCGGCAAGCACGTACGCCTGCCGGTCGCCGAACGCAGCATCCCCATCATCGCCGACGACTATGTCGACCGCGAGTTCGGCACTGGCGTGGTCAAGATCACGCCCGCGCACGACTTCAACGACTGGCAGGTCGGTCAGCGCCACAAGTTGGTGGCGATCAGCGTGCTGACGCTCGACGCGAAGATGAACGAGCTCTGCCCCACCGAATACCAAGGCCTCGACCGCTACGATGCGCGGCAAAAATTACTCGACGAATTGCAGGCCCGTGGCCTGCTGGTCTCGGCCAAGCCGCACAAGCTGATGATCCCGCGCGGCGACCGCACCCACGCGGTGATCGAGCCGATGCTTACCGACCAGTGGTTCATGAGCATGGAAGGCCTGGCCCAGCAGGGCCTGGCTGCGGTCGATTCGGGCGAACTCAAATTCGTGCCGGAGAACTGGACGACCACCTATCGCCAGTGGCTGGAAAACATTCAGGACTGGTGCGTCTCCCGGCAATTGTGGTGGGGCCACCGCATCCCGGCGTGGTACGACGCCGACGGCAATTTCTACGTCGCCTACACGGAAGAAGAAGCGAAGAAGCAGGCCGGCGGCCGCGAGTTGACGCAGGACAACGACGTGCTCGACACCTGGTTCTCGAGCGCACTGTGGCCCTTCTCGACGCTGGGCTGGCCGGAGCAAACACCGGAGCTCGAGCGCTACCTGCCGACCTCGGTGCTGGTCACCGGCTTCGACATCATCTTCTTCTGGGTCGCCCGCATGGTGATGA
>CAZUVC010000035.1:0-37007 GCA_964623745.1 uncultured Thiobacillus sp.
AGGCAGCCATCGCCTGGGTCGGCTTCAAGAGACCAGCGGCCACAGCCACGGCCACAGCGCCTGCACCGGCAGCGCCTTTCAGTACGTTTCTACGAAGTGCATTCATGTTGGGTTCCTTTGGTTAGTCCGTTTCAAATTTTCAGGTCGGCAGCGCCGCTCATTTGGTGTTCAACGAAGACTCGGGCGACACCAGATAGGCGGTGATGTCGGCGATCTGGGCCGGCGAGAGAATGCCGTTATGGCCCATCCGCGGCATGTTGGAACACGCCACCGTAGCCTGGGCGTTGTAGAGCTTGTCGTAGGTGTATTTAACGATATCGCTGCTGGCGCCGCGCAGCGCGCCGTAACCGGTGAGACTGGGCCCGAGGTTGCCGGCTGCGACTTCCTTCGGATCCATCGCGTGGCAGGCATAGCAGTTGCCGCCGACATTGCCCTTGCGACGCACTTCGTTGTCAGGTTCGATATTGCCGACACGCATGCCGAAGCCGCCCTTGACCAGCTTCTCGCCGTTTTTCCAGTCGCCCATCAGCTGATTGCTGTCGGGATACTTGATGGTGGCCTGCTCGCGCGCATTGATCGCGGCCGCCTGTGCGGCGGAGGGATTGTTGCGGGTGACCGAACAGACTTTCTGGGTTTCGTCCTGGACCAGGCGCGCCATGTCCTGGCCCGGCCCGGGCTTGAAGCTGTCGGCGACCAGTTTGTCGACCTTGCCGGCCAGCGTGCTGTCTGCGTGCGCGGGGCTGAATGCAACGGCCAGCAGGGCCGTGATGATGAGTGTGTTTTTCATGTGGGCGTCCTCCGATTAGCGCTTGATGCCGGGCAGGTCATAGGTGCCGCCCTTGGCCTGGTTGGTGAGGAAGGAAATCAGCGCAACGGTCGCAGGCGAGCCGTAGTCGATGTCCGGCGTGCGCATCTGCCAGTGGCAGTCCCACATGCGGTGCTGCATGTTGCGCACCACGCCGTGCGACACACGATAGGTCGGCCAGGTCGACATGGTCGCCTGGATGTCCTGGGGGTTGTAGACGTTGACCAGTGATTGCAGTCGAATGCGCTTGCCGTCTTCGTTGTGGCAGGTGGCACAGGAGAAATCCATCGGCCCATGGCGGCGCCAGAACATTTCCTCGCCCAGCTTGACGGCTTCCTTCTCGGCCGCATGCTTCATCGGCGGGTTGATCTTCATGCCGTCCGATTGCGCGGCCACGTAGGCGACGATCGATTCCAGGTCGGTATTGCTCTCGTTCAGGCGCTGGTCGGCATAGAGTTTTTGCTTGATCTCCGCCTCGGTGAAGCCCTGCAGTTTGATCATGCAGGTCATCACGCGCGATTCCAGGTCCTGCACCTGTTTGGTGTCCTTGAAGTAGCGCGGCAGCTGGGCGTAGGCGCCTTTCAGCTTGCCGGGGCCGAGGCCGAAGTCACACTTTTCCAGGCTGGCATTTTTGGGGCCGCGTTTTTCCTTGAAGCGCATTTCCCCCTGGTCGATCACCAGAAAGGCGGGGTTGGCGTCCTTGTCCGCCAGCGCAGCGCGGTAATCCGCCACACTGGCCTCGCCCCAGGCCAGCGGTGCGGCCAGCGCGAGCGCCAGGCTCAAGCTCAAAGCGTTATATTTCATCGATGTCTCCTCTGTGAGTGAATTCAGCCGAAGCTGAACCCCTATCAGCAGGGAGCGTGCCAGCGGATTGGATTTACTAAGACATTGAAAGACAAGATAAAAATAATCCGCTGCAACGAAGGCAGCTCTTGCATCTTGCAAGGGGCTTGCAGGATGCAAACCTGCTCAGGACTCGTTGCCCTTCAATTTTCGCCACAAGGTGGACGGATCAATGCCGAGCATTTTTGCGGCCTGGGTGCGGTTGCCGCCACAGCGTTCCAGCGCCTGCTTGATCCAGGCCGATTCGACTTCGGCCAGGGTGGCCGATTCGTCCCAGGGGCAGCTTGGCGCGCCGGGCCGCTCGTGCAGTTCTGCCGGCAGGTCGGCTGCGCGAATCAGCGCGCCGCGGGCCAGGACCAGTGCGCGCTGCAGCGTGTTCGCCAGTTCGCGCACGTTGCCCGGCCAGGCATAGGCCTGGATGCGGGCCAGCGCATCCGCGTCCAGCGGCAGTGCCGGCCGTCCCATTTCGAACGCGCTCCGGGCCAGCAGAAAGCCGGCCAGATCGGCGAGATCTTCGCGGCGCTCGCGCAGCGGCGGCACGGTGATGGGGAACACCGCGATGCGGTAATACAGGTCTTCGCGCAGGCCGCCGTCGCGCACCCGCTCCTTCAGCGACTGGTTGGAAGCGAAGATCAGGCGCACGTCGACCTTGACCGGTTTGACGCCGCCGATGCGGAACACCTGCTTGTCCTGGATGAATTGCAGCAGCCGGGTTTGCGCGTCGAGGCTGGTGCTGTTGATTTCGTCAAGGAACAGGGTGCCGCCCGCAGCCAGTTCGAGCAGCCCGGGTTTGCGTGCGGTGGCGCCGGAGAACGCGCCCTTTTCATAGCCGAACAATTCGGATTCCAGCAGGGTTTGCGGCAAGGCCCCGCAATGCAGGGTGAAAAACGGCCCGCCGGCACGCGGTGACAAGGCATGGATATGACGTGCCAGCACGCCCTTGCCGACCCCGGTTTCGCCCTCGAGCAACACCGGCAAGGGGCTGTCGGCGACCTGGGCGGCGAGCTCCAGCGTCTCCTGCATCGCTGGAGATTTTGCTGCCAGGTAAGCCGCGTCCTGGCTGCGTGCAACCTGTTCGGTGAGCTGCAGCAGACGCGCCTTCTGGTCGAATGCGCTTTTGAGCCGCACCAGCGCGGCGCGGGCCACATCCAGGTCGAAGGGCTTGAGCAGGATGTCGGATACACCCAGGCGGAAGGCCTCGATGGCGGTCATCGGGGTGGCGTAGCCGGTCATCAGCAGGACCGGCCGCTGCGGGTCCAGCGCCTTCGACGTCCGCAGCAAATCCAGGCCATCGCACCCCGGCAAACGCAGGTCGGTGAGCAGGGCATCGGGCACCTCGGTTTCCAGGGTGCTGCGGGCGGCATCCCCGTCGTGGCGGACGACCACGCTGAACCCAGCTTCCTCGGCCACGCGCGCGGCCAGCTTGGCCAGTGCGGCATCGTCTTCGGCAATCAGGAGGGTGGGCATCATGGTGAGGTCGGGAGTGTAAGGCGGAAACAGGTATGCCCCGGCGCGCTTGCGGCCAGCGCGAGGCTGCCGCCCATTTCTTCGGCGAGCCGGCGGCAGATGGCGAGCCCGAGCCCGGTGCCCTGTCCTTGTGGTTTGCTGGTGGCGAAGGGCTCAAACAGGCGATCGCGCATTTCGGGCACCACGCCGGGGCCGTCGTCGATGACGTCGAGCACGCCGGTGGCGGGAATCAGCGTGATGTGGTGCGCGCCGGCCTGGGTGGCGTTGGTGACGAGATTGAACAGAATCTGCTCGATGCGCGAGGCGTCGGCCCAGGCGGGCGCCGGCCCCGCATCCCTGATCTCGACCTCGATTCCCTGGCGCCGCGCGAGGGGCGCCACCAGCCGTGAAAACGCGCGGGCCAGCTCGGCCAGGTCGACCGCCTGATTGGTCAGCGCCGGCGCACGCGCCACGGTGAGCATGTCGCCCACGATCTGCCCCGCGCGCCGCGCCTGCTCGACGATGACGTCGAGCGGTTCGCGCACGCCGGCATCGGCGGTTTGCGATTGCGCCAGTTGCGCGTAGCCGAGGATATTGGCGAGCGGGGTGTTGAGTTCGTGCGCGACTTCCCCCGCCATCTGCCCCACCGTGGCCAGCCGCTGCTCGGCACACAGCCGTCGCAACGCATCGTTGTGGGCCTGGTTGGATTCTTCCAGCGCGGTGATGTGGTCGTGCACGCGGGTCTCAAGATCAGTCAGCGCATGGGCCAGTTCGTGCACTTCGGCCGGCGCATCGTCCGCGATGATGTGGCGGGTTTCGCCCGGCGCCACGCTGGCGATCAGATTCTTGAGTGGGGCCACCAGGCGCGCGGCAAGCAGGCGACGCAGCAGCCAGAAGGTCAGCAGCGAAAACAGCGCCAGCGCCACGGCCGCCGATGCCGCCAGGCGCCAGGCGGCGTCCTGCACCGGAGAATCGTCATACTGGGCGACGACCTGGCCCAGCGGTTCGCCCGCCGCCATCATGGTGGCGGAAAAAGTGGTGTTGGAGGGCGAGGCCGTGCCGGCCTGGCCCAGCACCACGTCATCGTCCCGGCGGATTTCGACATAGGCCAGACCGCGGCGGCTGACCAGTTCATCGACCGCCCGTTCGATCGCGCCATAGTCGCGAATCAGCACGGCGTCGACCGACACCGCCGCGAGCTGGTTGACCAGCGCCTGGGCCTTGTCGGTTTCGGCGGCCTCCACCAGGTGCCGCATCGTTTGCCACATGGCGGTGCCGAGCAGCAGCGAAAGGAGCAGCCCGGCCAGCCCCAGATAGGCGCTGAGCCAGAAGGTGAGCGAACGCGGCGTCATTTGCCCAGCATGCGCAACATGCGGCGCACGCTGTGATAGTGGGAATCGTCGACCGGGACGAAACGGATGGATTCGCCCATGGCATCGAACGCACGCAGCCCGTCTTCGCCCGGGTTGAGCAGGGCCTCGCGGACCCGGCTTTCGAGCGCTTCAGGAAAGCTGGCGGCGCAGGCGATCAGGTGCGGCGGCAGGGGCTGCGAGGTGGCGAGGATTCTCAGGCCGCGCGGAAGATACTGCCGCGCAATGTCGAGGCGCAACCCGCCGGCATCGAAATCGTCGTGCACGACCGACAGTGCGACGCGCTCATGACGGTCCAGCTGGGCATGGCCAGCCAGGTCGCTGAGCTGCACGCCCGCCTGGACCAGCATCAGCATCGGCGCAATCGTGCTGGACATCGAGATTGCCGCGCCAAAGGCCATGCGCTTGCCTTTGAGGTCGGCGAGCGTGTGGATCGGGCTGGCCGCGCGGACCACGATCGCGCTTTGATAGAACGCCTGCCCCTTTTCGGCTTCACCGGCCAGGATGCGGATCGGGGAGCGCTGACGGACCTGGACGTAGGGCGTCGGGCCGATATAGGTGAGATCGGCACGACCGTCCGCGATCATGGCCATCTGCTCATCGTAGGTGGATGCGATCACCAGCCTGACCGGACGTTGCAGCGTAGCGCCCAGATACAGCGTGAGCGGCCGAAAACGCCCATAGATGCGCGAAGGCGTGTCGTAGGGATGCACGACGAAGACCAGTTCCTGGCGGTTTGCATGTGCCAGCACGGGCATGCAACAGGCGGCCAGCAGGAAGCCGCGCCGCTTCATCCGGCGTTGTCTCTTTGTGGCATTGGCGAACTGGGTGGCTTCATGTTCAGACAGGTTTTGCAGCAGCTGGAGACGATCTGCATAGTAAGACCACAAGCCGGAAGTACGAAAGGCACCTTTGTTTCAGACGCATCCAGTTTGGAGGTCGAGGACATCCAGACCATCAGGGGCTACGGCGTCATGCCCACGCCATGAGGCGTCGTATCGAGGTCCTGGGCTTCGCCTGCCCAGCCTGCCGCAATCATTCGGATTTGGCAGCAGCCTGACCGAAGGCATGTAAGTCTGGGTATTCGGGACGGCGTGTGGAACGGTTCAGGGACGCTTTTCGGGCCAAAAAATGCGAGGCTGGAAGTAGGGGTTAACGGCAACTCTTGGCCCTGAAGAGATCACCGTGTGCATTCCAAGATCGTCCGCTCATCGGCCAAAGGCGTCATAGATGATATGGAGCATGAACGGCAGCAGCACTTCGTATTGCAGCCGTTCGTTCACTTCTGGCGGAAAAGTTGGGCCGACGAATCCGAGCGGCCGCATATCGAAAACCGCTACTCACCCTTTTGACCCGTAGAAGTCGTTGGATTCCACAATCCCACAGGCGACTTACGCCTCCAAGCAGTCATCTGGAAACTGTGCACCCTGTTATTTATTCTGTTGCCGGCTTTATGCTGCAGACGCCGCGATCCGCGCCCTGCAGCTGACGCCCGAATGAATTCGGGCGCCTCGGGCAAACTAAAGCAGAAGCAGCAGCATCAGCAGTAACGCCCACGCAACGAGCCCGGCCCCGATTACAGTCTGCACGATCCCCGCCGCCGAAACATCTTCGCGCGAGTGTGTCAGTCCCTCGATACCGTGGTAGACAAGGCTGCAGGAAAGGCCAAGCCCGACGAGGGCAAGCACGACGCTGAAGCCCAAGCTCGGCATGAGCAACCCTAACGCGGACAGCCACATCGGAATTGGCGCGATCGCAGCGATCACATAGGCATCGTGGTAGTCAATGCGCAGGCCGTTGCCGTCCGCCACTTGGCGGATGAACCAGCCCATGAAGGCCAGCGTGGCCATTTCGGCGACGAAGAAAACGACCGCGATTGCCCCCCAGTCCTTGCCGGCCAATTGGGGGGGGAAAATTTCGGGCTGCACGCTGCCCGCGTAGTACAGCATGATCGGCGGCAGCAGCGACAAGGGGAGTGCGACGAGTGCGAACAACTTCACTAGCCGTGGATGCAGACGCTCGATCTCGGGCCAGCCTTGGTCGTTGGAAAATGGCAAGTGGAAAAGTGTGCTCAGTTTCATGATTAGCCTCCAAGGAAGATAGGATAGTTGGACATACTTAAACATATCACAACGTGATATAAACCTAGGCCATGGAATCTACGACGTCAAGCAAGAATTCACCTGCCCCTCTCGGCAAACCGGATTATGAGCGCCTGTCGAACTTCCGCTATAGCCTGCGGCATTTCCTGCGGGCCAGCGAGGAAATCTGCCGACGGCAGGGGCTCACCCCCCTGCAATATCAGCTGCTGCTGCATGTGCGAGGATTCCAGGGGCGGGACTGGGCAAGCATCGGTGAGTTGGCGGAGCGCCTGCAGGCAAAGCACCATGGGGTAGTTTCGCTGATCGATCGCTGCGCGAAGTTGCAGTGGGTCACGCGCAGGCCCGGACGCCTCGACCGGCGTGTAGTGGAAATCCATTTGCTGCCGGCGGGAGAAGCGCTGGTTGAACGTGTCGCGCAGTCGCACCGGAATGAACTGCACAGGTTGCTAGAGGTGCTGTCGTGCGCGCAATCAGGCAGCGCGGAAAGCGGTTTTGATGCCCCTCCCCCTCAATGCCCCGAACCGTCCAAACCGTGACGGGAATAACAGGGGACACATCAGTCTGTTCCTTGTTGTTAAGGTAGGGAAAGATAGGTGATCTCGACGTGGCATGGTCCTCGCCCAAAGATCAACCAGATTGGACATCTTGATGAACCGAGGTCTTTGATTGTTCAGTTGCACGGGGAGAGAGAAAAACGCGGAACAAGGCGCCACGCCGGCATGCTGCCGGAGTGGCGAACGGCTCAATGGATGGGCTTTGCGTGCCTGAAGCCGAAGCGCAAGAACGCTATGTAGAACGCGGCGATGTTCATCAGAGCCCAGATGACGTGGCCCAGGGGGTAGCCGCCGAGCAGGTGCTTGCTGGCGGCCAGAGTGATCAGCTATTCAATGTGCGGCCGGGCCTATGGAGTCAAGTCAACGGCAGCAACGTTTGGAACGCCGAATGTTTCGAGGGTACTTATTCAGCGAAGCCTCTAATGCCTCCCGGCACGGTGGAGGCGCCGAACCGCCCCAGCCCCATTTCCACCAGCCCTTCGGGACGGCGCAGCAGAAACAGTGCTTCCAGCCCCATGCGCTGTGCCAGGCCCAAGCCTTCTCCAGGGCCGGCCACCAGCAATGCGGTGGCCCAGGCGTCCGCGTGCATGCAGGTGCGCGCCAGCACCGTGACCGATGCGACGGCATTGTTCACGGGCGCAGCGCGGCGCGCGTCCATGGTGTGTGCGAGGCGCGCATCACCCACCTGTAGATAGCGCCGGTAGTCGCCTGATGTGGCCACGGCCAGGTCCTGCAGTTCGATGACTCCGTGCACCGCGCGACGCCCAACCTCGGGTTGCTCCAGCGCCACGGCCCAGGGCGCACCGCTGGCCTGGCTGCCCACTGCGCGCAGCTCACCATCAAGCGCCACCAGCGCATGCTGCACCCCGTGCTGCTGCAACACGGCGGCCATGCGGTCTACCGCGTAGCCCTTGGCAATGCCGCACAGGTCGAGCTGCAAGGGGGCGCGCTTGCGGGCGCGGCCTGCGGGGCGGTCGAACTCCAAGCACTCGTGCGTAGGGTGCGGCGCGAGTTGGCGTGCGGTGCGGATCGCCCCAGCGTCGGGCGCATCGCGCACCGCACCAAAGCCCCAGGCATCGACCAGCGCGCCGACGCCTGGATCAAATGCGCCGGCACTGAGGCGGTGGATATCGAGCGCGCAGGCCAGCACCTCCAGCATTTCGGTGGGCAGTTCGACCCAGGCGTCCACGCGCGCACGGTTCAGGCGCATGAGGTCGCTATCAGGCTTCCAGGGAGACATCTGCTCGTCCACCTGCTGCACTGCGGCGGCGAGGTCCCGACGCAGGGCCGCCAAGTCCAGGCTGGCGTCGGCATCCACACTGGCGGACCAGCGCGTGCCCATGGTCGGGCCGTGCAGGGTGGTCCGCTTGCAGACCACAGCAGGTTCAGAAGACGTCTTCGGCATAGCGTTCCTTCGCTTTGAGCTGCGATATGCTCAACTGCAGCGGCGCCAGCACGGCGTCCAACGTCTCGGCCACGTCGCGCGCCATAGCGCGGCTGCCGCAGACACGCACGATGGCGCCTTGGGCCACCAAGTCGCGCAGGCGCTCGGCGTCGCGGCGCAAAACATCCTGCACATAGCCACCCCCCTCCGGTATGCGCGAGAACACCGTCTGCACACTGGCCAGGCGTCCTTCGCCGAGCCAGTGCTGGATCTCGGGGCCGAAGTAAAAATCCCGCTCAGGGTTGCGCCCACCAAAGTACAGGTGCATAGGGGTGTGCCGGTCGTTGCGGCGGATGAAGCCTGCCAAGGGCGCCACCCCCGTGCCCGCCCCGATCAGCAACACGGGCCGCCGCGTGCGCGGCAGCGCAAAGCCGGGGTTGGATCGGATGAAGGCGGCGATATGGTCGCCCGGCTTCAGGCCATGCAGGTGCGTTGAGCACAGGCCGCCGGGCATCTGGCGCACGCAGATTTCCAAAAACCCGTCCTCCCGGCCCGATGCCAGGGAATAGTAGCGCGGCACGGCCGAGCCCGGTGGCACGATGCCCACGAGGTCGCCCGCCGCAAAGTGCGCCAGACCGTGCCCGCGCAGGCGTTCCAGCCAAGCTTGTGCAGGCCACGCAAAGCGCAGGATCACCGTGGGCTCGCCGACGCCCCCCGGGTAGTCCTGGCGCGTCATGAGCGTGAGCGCAGTGGTGGGCGGCATGCGCGGCACATGCTCCAGCACCAGGGGTTCGCCGAGCGCCTGCGCCAGGGCCTGGCCCCAGCGAGCGAACTGCTGGCTTGATTGCTGGTGGATGCATTCCAGCGGCAGAAGCGCGGGCCAGCCCTGTGCACGCAGGGTTTTCTCCAGCGCCTCGGCAAAGGCGCAGAACGCCGGGAACTGTCGGTCGCCAAAGCCCAGTACCGTCACCGGCACGGTGTTGGTGCTGAGCTTTGCCATGCGCTCCAGGGCGTGGCTGGCGTGGGCCGGGGCCTGGCCCTCGCCATAGGTTGCGGCGAGCACAAACACCTGCCGCGTGGCGGCCGTGGTCTGGAAAAGCTCCAGTGCGCCGGTGTACACGCGGTGACCGTTGTGGCCCAGCGCATCGTGCAACGCTTGGGCAAAGCCCCACGTGCTGCCACCTTCGCTGGCAACGAAGATGAGCACGTCGGCCTGTGCCAGCGGGTTGTTGCCCGTGATGTGCGGCGCCTGGCGGCGTGCCTGCCACCAGATGTAGACGCCCGACAGCCAGAACAACAGCACGCTGGCGCCCACGAGCGCGAGCACCACGGCCCAGGGCCAAGCTCCTTCACCCGTGTGCAGCACCAGAGCCCAGTCGTAGATGCGCTGCGCCAGGGTGACGTCCTGCCAGGCCAGTGTTTTCCCTGAGTAGCGGTCGATCCAGCCTTCGCCCTGACTGGTGGCCACCTTCCAGGTGTCTTCAGGATCGGCAGCGTAGGGGAAATTCAGCTTGCGCAAGTCCTGCACGGAGAGGTTTTGCAGCATGGAAAGCTGCCCCACGGGCAGAGCCGTCTGGCCGGTGGCCACGGAGACCACGTCGGGCTCGGTCCCGGCGTCCAGCGCCACCAGTCCCAGGGTCGAGGCGCTCATGGTCAGCGCCGTGAGCGACGTCAGGCACAGCACCGCCAGCACCACCCGGCCCGTGACCACGTGGATGCGCTGCGCCAGCGAGCCACGCACCCTTGCCGCCAGCCGCCGCCAGCCGCCCATGCGGCGCAGCAGCAGTACGAGGGCCGAGACGCACAACACCCCTATGGCCAGCGCAATGCCCGCCGCACCCCAACGCCCGGCGTCGCCCAGGAGCAGCGAGCGGTGCAGGTTCTTCACCCAGCGCGGCAGCGCCGAAGGCTGCCAAGCGCCCAGCACGCGACCATCGGCCGGGTCCACGTAGGACGCCTGCGCCTGGTCGCCGACAAAGCCGAACACCACGATGGCGCCCGAGGGCAGGTGGCGGATTTCCTCAGCGCCCGGGACGGTGCGTGTCACGCGCTCCACCAGCGTGGCCACCGACAGGTCGTCCGGCGCGGCGGGTGCCTGCCACGCCTGTTGCACCGGATCGAACGCCAAGATGGCGCCGGTAATGCCCAGCACCACGGCCAGGGTGCCTATCGTCAGGCCCAGCCAGCGGTGGATTGACTTCCATCCCATGTGCGCGTCCTTTACCGCAGTTGGAAGGTCAGCGCCTGGATGTACTGCTTGCCGGCCTGCGGCTTGCCGGCGTTGCCGGTGGACAGCGGCACGCGCACTTCCGACGGGCTGTCGCGCATGTCTTCCACGGCCGCGTCGATGCGGATTTCGTAGCCTGCGTCAATCAGTGCATCTGCCAGGTCGGCCGTGACCTTGAGCGTGCGCCCCGCGCCCACACTGGCGCCGGTCACGCCATTCAAACGCTTGGCGTCACCGGCGGACAGCCGATTCCAGTTCGACAGGTGTTTGTAGTACTTGGCCTTGCCGCCGGCCACCCACAGCGTACGCACATAGGCGCCCTTGGCGTCGGTCAGGTACGCGGCCAGGTAGGCGCCGTCGCCGCCGTAATTCTTGAACTGGGCGGTCAGCGTGAGCTGGCGGCTGTGCGCCAGGGCGGGAATGGCCAGCGCGCAGGCGGCGGCCAAAGTGGTCAAAAGTAGTTTGGACATGGTGATACTCCAGTGGGGGATTAATCGATCTGGCCGCGCGGTGCGGTGCCAGGGGTGAATGGGGACGATGGTGCGGCGGCGCCGTCTGGTTGCGACGCGGCGTGCTCACGGTCGCGCTCTCGGGAACGCTGGCGGTCCCCTTGCTTCATCTTCAATACCTTCAGGGTTTCCGGATCGATTTTGGCCTTGAAGATGCGGCCCTGTGAGTCTGTGCCGCGAATTTCGTAGCAGCCGTCGTCGATTTTCAGCCGCTGGATTTGCCAGCCCTGTTGGGCTGCCATCTGCCGCACAGCCTCGCGTGACTGCCAGCGCTCTACCGGCGCATCGCAATCGTCATCGGCCAATGCGGGCAGGGCGGTCAGGCCCAGTGACAGGGCCAGCAAGCCACGGCGCAGGGAGGGATGTATGACAAACGATTTGCGGTGCTGGTGTTTCATGGAAAGCTCCTCTTCAGTACGTTAGCGCTTCTGTCTGCTTACGGGCACCACGTCGAACTCACACAATAGGCCAGAAGCGGTAACAATTAAGAAGGTCCGCCCCAAGCGGTCAACTTTTGGCATTAGAGGCGTGCCCCGGATTGCCAAGGCATGTCCTCTCGATGGAAAGGCTAGTCGGCGCCGGTTGCCTTGAACACCAGGGAGGGAGCTTTCCCGTGACCGTAGAAATAGTCTCCACTAGGGCTGATCGCGACTGCCCTGCCTTTGCGTGCATCGACAAAGTAGTGCCAGCCATAGCCCGGCTGCCCGATCGTTGAGTCATTGGAGACAGCTTGCATGCCTGAATTGATCCGATGACTGTCTCCTGCATCCTTGCGAGGATCGTCTGCATGCGAAGGCATGCTCATCATGGTTGCTGCGACGCTCAGCACCACGGCAATAATGCTTGGCTTCATGATTCTTCCTTTCGATCGAGTCCAGTCGACGCTGACTGTTCATGTACTCTGAACTTCAAAACTTAATACAGTCTTAACGCACTTCTGGGGTTTCATGGGGCGATAAGGTTCTTCCAGAAGCCGTAGGTCAAGTGGTAATCCCCCATTTTTAGCAGTCGCCGGAAGTGGAGTTAAGTGGCGCGGATTGTCAGATGGCTGGTTTCATTACATCAACGGACGGTCGATGAGTACGCCGTGACCAGCCGCTTCGGGTCGGAAGTACGCATTCGCGGAAATCTGAAGTGGACACTCGGCGTTACTGATTTGCGAATGACCGGTCAGAAGCCCATAGCGGAAATAGTCGGCCCAAATCTCCAGCGACTGCTTCGGCCGAACAAGAGACTGTCGGGTTTCCCCAACCTTAACTTCCGCTCCTCCTGGCCGGTTATAACTCCAACCCAAGGCTTGTGTCTGCGGTTACTTCGCTTCCGGCAGCGCCTTCTCAATCAGCGCGTGCACATACTTCACCGGGATGGCGTAGCTGATGCCGCTGGGTGCGGTGAGCGCGGCTTCCTTGGCGCCTTTCACGTAGACCGAATTGACGACCCCGAACACTTCGCCGGTGTCGGGGTGCCACACCGGGCTGCCGCTGTTGCCGGGATAGGCGATGGCGTCGAGGGCGAGCACTTCGTAAGGCTCATGTGCCTGCTTCAGCGTGCGTGTGTTGACCTGCGCCATGTTCGGCACCGGTGTGTAGATCGGCACGACGGCGGCGAGGCCGGCGCGGTGGGTGGAGGGGTTCAACCCCAGCGCCGTGCCGATCGGGTAGCCGGTGAAATAGAGCTGCCAGCCTTCGCGCACGTTTGCCGAATCCCCGAGTTTGAGGGCGGGGAGCGGGTCGCCCTCGATTTTAAGCAGCGCCAGATCGCGGGCCTTGTCGGTGGCGATCAGTTTGGCGGGGCGCACCGCCATCAGGCGGTCGCGGCCGACGAAGACGGCGAAGGTTTCCTTCTTTTCGGTGTCGGGCTGTTTGACGAATATATGGGCGCACGACACGATGTAGCGTCCGTTCAGCACCGCAAAGCCCGTCCCCATCAGGTTGGCACGCGGGCTGCTGGTGGGGCTGTAGAGGCCGACGCCGACCACGCCCGGCTTCACCAATAACAGCGTGTCGGCGACATCGGCCTGGACCGGCAGCGCCGCCGCGATCAGCATCAGGGCCCAACTGGTACGCCACTTGCTGAACCATCGGCTTGCCAGATGCAGGGCATGGCCGGGCAGCGTCATATAAATTCGATACAATCCGGGCCGGAGCAAAGACTTTCTATTCATAGGGGAATCCAGGTATGAGCGTTGTTGCGGTTGTCGGGCTGGGCTACGTGGGCCTGCCGTTGGCGGTGGAATTCGGCAAGAAAACGGCCACCATCGGCTATGACCTTTCGCTGGAAAAAATCGAGGCCTACCGTCGATTCTGCGACCCCACCGGCGAAGTGTCGACGGACGATCTCAAGGCTGCCACGCAGTTGACGGTGACCACGGATCCGGCCGATCTGGCGAAAGCCGACTTCATTATCGTTGCCGTGCCGACACCGGTCGACGCGGCGCATATCCCGGATTTCTCGCCGCTGGTCGGATCCAGCACCACCGTCGGCAAATACATGAAGAAGGGCGCGACGGTCATTTACGAATCGACAGTCTACCCCGGCGCCACCGAAGAGGTCTGCATTCCGATTCTGGAAAAGCAGTCCGGGATGAAATGGCTGCAGGATTTCCACGTCGGCTACTCGCCCGAGCGCGTCAATCCGGGCGACAAGGAGCGGACGATTACCAAGATCGTTAAAGTGGTGTCGGGCGACGATGCCGCCACGCTGGACAAGGTGGCCGCGCTCTACAGCAGCGTGATCACCGCCGGCGTGCACCGCGCCAGCTCGATCAAGGTGGCCGAAGCCGCCAAGGTGATCGAAAACACCCAGCGCGACCTCAACATCGCGCTGATGAACGAGCTCTCACTGATTTTCCATCGTCTTGGCATCGACACGCTGGAAGTGCTGAAGGCCGCCGGCACCAAGTGGAACTTCCTGCCCTTCCGTCCGGGTCTGGTCGGCGGCCACTGCATCGGCGTCGATCCCTACTACCTCACCCACAAGGCCGACATGCTGGGCTATCACCCGCAGGTGATCCTCGCCGGCCGCCGCATCAACGACGGCATGGGCGCCTACGTGGCGCAGGAAACGGTGAAGAACATGATCGCCAACGGCGTGCAGGTGAAGGGTGCCAAGGTCAACGTGCTCGGCCTCACCTTCAAGGAAAACTGCCCCGACCTGCGCAATTCCAAGGTGGTCGACGTCATCCGTGAGCTGCAAACCTTCGGCTGCGATGTTCACGTCAACGACCCGCTCGGCGAAGCGAAGGAAGCCGAGCACGAATACGGCATCACGCTCACCGCGTGGGACGACCTGCCCGAGTGCGATGCCATCATTGCCGCGGTTTCGCACACCGAGTACCTCGACAAATCCTTTGCCGACCTCACCGCCAAGCTAAAGAAAGGCGGCGCCTTCACCGACGTCAAATCGGCCTACGATCCGGATACGGTCAAGGCAGCGGGCTTCAGGCTCTGGAGGCTGTGATGAGCGCGTTCGACGCGCTGAAAACGCAGCTGCGGGCCGAGCCCCGCACCTGGCTCGTCACCGGTGCGGCCGGCTTCATCGGCTGCAACCTGGTCGAAGCCCTGCTGCTGCTCGACCAGCGCGTCGTCGGTCTCGACAACTTCGCCACCGGCCACGAAAAAAACCTGGCGCAGGTGCAGCAGAGCGTCGGCCCCGAACGCTGGGAACATTTCAGCTTCAAGCGCGGTGACATCCGCGACCTCATCACCTGCCACACCGCGTGCAAAGGTGTCGACTACGTGCTGCACCAGGCCGCACTGGGCTCGGTACCGCGTTCGCTGGAAGACCCGCTCTCCACCCACGCCGCCAACAACACCGGCTTCCTCAACATGCTGGTGGCAGCGCGCGACGCGAAGGTCAAGCGCTTCGTCTACGCGGCGTCTTCCTCGACCTATGGCGACCATCCCGGCCTGCCCAAGGTCGAGGATGTCATCGGCAAGCCGCTGTCGCCGTATGCGGTGACCAAGCTGGTCAACGAGCTGTACGCCGACGTGTTCGGCCGCTGCTACGGCATGGAGTCGATCGGTCTCAGGTACTTCAACATCTTCGGCCGCCGCCAGGATCCCAACGGCGCTTACGCCGCGGTGGTACCCAAATGGGTCGCCAGCATGATCCACAACACGCCGGTCTACATCAACGGCGACGGCGAAACCAGCCGCGATTTCTGCTACATCGACAACGTGATCCAGGCCAACCTGCTCGCCGCCACCAGCACGCATGCGGAGGCGGCCAACCAGGTCTACAACGTGGCGGTGGGCGACCGCACCACGCTGAACCAGCTGTTCGAAGCCATCCGTTCGCTGCTGGCACCGAAGTTTCCGCATCTGGCAGATACCAAGCCGGTCTACCGCGATTTTCGCGCCGGCGACGTGCGCCATTCGCTGGCCGATATTTCCAAGGCGCAAACGCGTCTGGGCTATGCACCGACGCACCGCATCAGCGAAGGCCTGGCCGAGGCGATGGACTGGTACGTGAATGATCTGGGTTGAGCGGTGTCATGGCGGCCGCAGACTGCCATGACACGTAACGAAAAAGGCGCGTCGCAGGTGTTGCCGCCCGGCGCGAAGCCCAGTCCGCTCGAAGTCCTGATGCGCCGCATGGGCAGCGACAGCGATTTCCCGGCCCTGTCCGAAGCCATCGGCGCCATCAACCGCATCGCGTCGTCCGAAACGGAAGGCGTCAACGAACTCTCCAACAGCATCCTGCGCGACGTCGCGCTCACCAGCAAACTCTTGCGGCTGGCCAATGTGGCGTATTACAGCCAGGTCGGCGGCGGCTCGATCAGCACCGTCTCGCGCGCGGTGGTGATCCTCGGGTTCAATACCGTGCGCGCCATCGCACTGAGCCTGATCCTGTTCGAAAACCTGGGCAACAAGGCGCACGCGCAGGAACTGAAGGAAGAATTCATCAAGGTGCTGTATGCCGGCATGCTGGCGCGCGAGATGGCCGGCCATACCCAGGTGAAGGATGCGGAAGAGGCGTTCATCGGCGCCATGCTGCACAACCTGGGGCGGATGCTGACCATGTTCTATTTTCCGGAGGAAATGGCGGCGATCCGGACGCGTCTCGAGGACGAGAACATGAACGATGCGCGCGCGTCGACCGAGGTGCTGGGCGTGTCGTTCGAGAATCTGGGCATCAGCGTGGCGCGCAGCTGGGGCTTCCCCGCCACGCTGGTGCAAACGATGAAACCCTTGCCCGCCGGCCGGATTCGCCGGGCCACCAGCGACCCCGAACGGCTGCATGCGCTCGCCGGTTTTTCCAATGAACTGTGCGAGCTGGTGCTGGAAACGCCGGAAGCGGATCGCGTCAAGGCGCTCGCCGGTCTGACGGCGCGCTTTGGCGACAGTGTGCCGCTCACGGTCGAACAGCTGACCGGGCTGATGGAGCGGTCGATGCAGGATATCGGGCAGTTCGCACTGGTGGTGAACGTGAGCCTCGGCCGCAGCGATTTTGCCAAGCAGGCGTCGAAGTGGGCCGGCATGGCCGCGTTGCCGGCGAGCACGCCCGAGCCCGACACATCCGAACCGGACACACCCGACGCGGCACCGCCCGAAGACGCGCGTGCCGCGCTGGAGGGCAGCGTGCTGCATGTGACCGCACCCGGCGGCGAGGTGGACGTGCCCGACAGCAACGTGCCGCGCACCAGCGAGGCCATACAGGCGATGCTGGCTTCGGGCTTGCAGGACGTCAGCAATTCGTTGATCGACGATGCGGTTTCTCTGAACGACATCCTGCGCATGATTCTCGAAGCGATGTTCAGCAGCATGGGCTTCGCGCATGTGGTGTTGTGCATCAAGGACGGTCGCCACAATAGCATGGTCGGCAAGTTCGGCTTCGGCGATCACGCCCAGGACCTGGTCAAGGCGTTCGACTTTTCGCTGGTGGCGCAGCCGGATGTGTTTCTGGTGGCCTTGCAGAACAATGCCGATATCCTGATCAGCGATATCGACGACCCCAAGATCGCCGCACGCATCCCGGCGTGGTACCGGAAAAACGTGCCGGCCCGCACCTTCGTGTTGTTCCCCATCGTCGTCAAGGGCAAGCCGATCGGCCTGATCTATGCGGACCGCCCCGGCCCCGGCGACATCACGATTCCCGAGAAGGAACTGTCGCTGCTGAAGTCCTTGCGCAACCAGGCCGTGCTGGCGATCCGACAATCGCTCTGAACCACGCCGTGAATTCGGCATAATGGGGCGATGCCGTCCGCTCAAGTCCTTCCCCGATTTTTTGCCGGCCTGCTGCTCGCGGGCCTGGCCGTCTCTTCGCACGCGGCGGCGCTCCCCGATGCCTTTACCGCTGCGCTGAAGCGGGCCGGGATCCCGCTCACCCATGTGGCGGTGCAGGTGCAGGCGCTCGACGCGGAGCAGCCGCTGCTCAGCCACAATGCCGACGCCGCGCTGAACCCGGCGTCGGTGATGAAGCTGGTGACGAGCTTCGCGGCGCTGCACCAGCTCGGGCCGGGCTACACCTGGACCACGGACATATGGGCCGACGGCCCCATCGCAGACGGCGTGCTGCAGGGCAACCTCATCATCAAGGGCCATGGCGATCCCACGCTGACGCTGGAGCGCATGTGGCTGCTGCAGCGCGAGCTGCGCGCGCGCGGTGTGCGCCACATCCGCGGCGGACTGGTGCTCGACACCCGCCATTTCAACCTGTCCGCGATCGACCCGGGCGCATTCGACGACACACCGCTGGCGCCCTACAATGCCCCGCCCGGCGCGCTGGTGGCCAACTTCAACGCGACCACGCTGCGCCTGAAACCGGATACGGATCGAGTGCTGATCGTGCCGGACATCGCGCTGCCCGGCGTGACCTTCACTTCGCGTCTGGCGCTGACCGATAGCGCCTGTAACGGCTGGCGCAGCGCACTGGCGCCGGCGTTTGCCGACGCCGCGCGCAATGAACTGGTGGTCAGCGGCGTCTATCCACGCGGCTGCGGCGAACAGGCGTGGTCGCTCAGCCTGTTCGCGCCGGCGGCCACGTTCGATTTCGTTTTTCGCGACCTGTGGGCGGAATCCGGCGGCACGCTGGCCGGCGCCACGGTTGCGGGGACGGCGCCGGCGTCGGAACCGCTGCTGCAATTCGCGTCGGAGCCGGTGTCCCAGGTGCTCAATCGCCTCAACAAACATTCCAACAACCTGATGACGCGTAATTTGTTCCTGACGCTGGGCGCGCAACGCTATGGCCCGCCGGCGACGCTGGAAAAGGGCGAGGACGCGGTGCGCGAACTCCTCGCGCAGCGCGGCGTGCCGACGCACAAGCTGGTGCTGGAAAACGGCGCCGGCCTGTCGCGCATCGAACGCATCAGTGCGGACACGCTCACCCGCCTGCTGCACGCGGCCTATCGCAGTCCGCTGTTCGCGGAGTTCGAGTCGGCGCTACCCATCGCCGCCCTTGATGGCACGCTGAAGCGTCGCTTCAACGGCAGCTCGGTCAGCGGCAGCGCGCATCTCAAGACCGGCACCCTGCGCGACGCGAGCGCGCTGGCGGGCTATGTGTATACCGCGCAGGGTCAGCGCGTGAGCCTCGTTCTGCTGATCTATCACGCCAACGCGACGCGCAGCGAAGCGGCGCAGCGCGCGCTGCTGGAATGGGTGTATTCGACGCCACAGGGGCAGGCCGGAGGCGGGGCGCAATGAATCCCGGCTGCCGCGTGATGGCGTTGTTTCTGGTGTTGCTGGCGCTGTTCCAGGCGGTGCCGGTGGCGGTGGATGCGTGGGAAGCGCGGCAGTGGCCGGATACGCTCGGCGAATGGGTGCGGCTGGCGCTGCTGCCGGTCGCGCTGTGGCTGTATCTGCGCTTTTTCAGCATTTTTGGCTGCCGCCAGTGCGGCGATGACAATGAACCTCGATGAGGTGCCCGCCTGGGCGCGTTGGCTGGCGCAGGATGCCGACGGCACCTGGTGGGCGTACGAAGCCGAGCCCAATCAGCAGGATCGCGGTTGGTACGAAAACGAAGTCGGTCGCATCGTTCGGCTGGGGCAGACGGCGCCGCCGGACGACTGGGAGGCCACGCTGACGCGATGGCCGCCGCAGCGCGGCTGAGCCTCAGGGCGCGGCCGGCGCGTCGAGTTGCAGTTTTCCGTTCTTCACCGGAATGCGTTCGCCGGGTTGCTGCGTCATGCGCACCGTGCCTTCTTCCTCGCCCAGGCGGTAGCGCACGTCGTAGCCGATGGTGCGGCTGCTCGATTCCTGCACGGTTCGGCAGCGCCGTTCGGTGCGGCTGACCACGTCTTTTTCCTGCATGTTCTTCTGCACCTGGTTGCCGGCATAGCCGCCGGCCGCAGCGCCGGCGACGGTGGCGATCGTTTTGCCGCTGCCGCCGCCGATCTGGTTGCCGAGCAGTCCACCCGCCACCGCGCCGACCGCGGTGCCGGCGATGCGGTTGGGATCCTTGACCGGCGCCTGCTCGTTGACGACCACGTCCTCGCAGACCTCCTTGGGCGTTCTCGTGGTTTCGGTCACCGCCTTGACGGCCAGCACCTCGGCAAATTCCGGCTCCGGATTGAGCGCCTTGTAGCCGGCCACGCCACCAATGGCGGTGACGGCGATGGCGCCTGCGATCACCCCGGTCATCATCGATTTATTCATGTGCGTTCTCCTGAACGTTGAAACTGCGAGCGTGCACCACGCTGCGAATGATAGTTCAAGCGCAACCGGTGTTCCACGATGGGATAGTAGGGCTATTCGGGCTGCAGCAGGTCGACCCTGAAGCTGGCTTCGTAGGGCGGCACATTGCATTCGATGATGTCCGGCGGCGCGATGTCGAGCCGCACGCCGACGATGTCGGTGCGCACCGGCAGCTTGGATGCGCCGCGATCCACCAGCACCACGGTGCGGATCTCGGCCGGCTGCCTGCGGGCAAGGTAGTCCACTGCACGCAGCATGGAATGGCCGTGATACATCACGTCGTCCACCACCAGCAGCGTGTGGCCGCTGAGGTCGAGGCTGGCGTGCGCCGGATTTTCCGTCAGCTGCGTATCGGGATGCAGCAGTGTGAGATCGTCGGCATAGCGCTTGATTTTCAGGTCGAGCCGCATGCAGCCGGTCAGTCCCCAGGTATCGGCCAGGCGCGCATGCAGCCGGTCGGCCAGCGGCGCGCCGCGCCGCAGGATGCCGACGATCGCGATCCGTTCGCGCCCCGTCAGCAGGCCGGCGGCCTGGCGCGCCATGTCGTCGATGAGCGCATCCATCTGCGCGGGGGAATACAGGCAGGTGCGCCTGCCCGGTGGCAAATCGCTCATGGGTGCTGCCTCCAATCGGGGCGGATCACGCCGTGGCCTCGGCAATCTGGTTGGCCCAGCTCATGGCTTCGATTTCGGCTTCGGTCAGGTCGGCGGGCGACAGCTTGCCGGCAGCCGCCAGCAGGGTCAGCGTACGATCGAGGTCGGTGTGCTCGACGCTTTCGACCAATTGCAGCAGCGTGCCCAGTTCACCCTCCCGGCGCAGCAAGGCCGCTGCGATGCGATCGCCTACATGAAGTTCGACCACGATCTCGGGCAGCGGCTTGTCGATCAGCGTGTCGATCAGCGACAGGATGCCCGCCATGAACGCCTCGTCGCAGTAATCGACGGTGCGTTTCTGGCGGGCGGCCAGCAGTTCCATCAGCTTGCCGCGCGTGGCGGCCAGCAACAGCAGCGGGCTGGGATAGGCCGAGCCGGCCTGCAGGGTGAACAGCAGCAGCTGCAGCCAGCGCTGCAACTGCCTGCGGCCCAGCACCATGATCGCCTGCGACACCGAGGCGATGCTGTGACGGGTGCCGCTGGCCACCGAATTCACCAGTCGCATCAGGTTGTAGGTGAGATTGGGGTGCTGTTTGAAAATCTGCTCGATCTGCGCCGTCTCCGCGTCGTTCAGCAGCAGTCCAAGAAGCTGCGCCAGCGCCAGCTGGCTGGGATCGGCGCGCTTGGCGGAGAGCACCAGCGGACGCGCAAAGTAGTAACCCTGAAAGAGATCGAAGCCGAGCGAATGGCAAAAGGCGGCCTGCTCGGCACTGTCGACCTTTTCGGCCAGCAGTTTCACCGGCCACTGCCGGAGCCGGTCCACGGTGGTGCGCAAGGCGTCGCGGTCGTTCAGCAGCACATCCACCTTGACGATGTCGACCAGGTCGAGCAAGGGAAGGTAGCGGTCGTCATAAACGAAGTCGTCCAGCGCCAGCGAGAAACCCTGCTGCCTGAGCACGCCACAGCGCGCGACCACGGCGTCCGTCAGCTCGATGCTTTCAAGCAGTTCCAGCACCACCTGCTCGGGGGGCAGCAGTTCCACCCACTCGGACTGCAGCATGTTGGCGCTGACGTTGATGTAACCCTGCAGTGCGCCAAGCACGGCGTGGGCGCCCATTTCGCTGAATGCGTGGTGGATCACGCTGGCGGTTGCATGCAGGTCGTCGGTGATGGTCACACCGGCAGTGTTGCCGGTACGGAACAGCAGCTCATAGGCGACGATGCGCTGCTCGCGATCGAGTATCGGCTGGCGCGCCAGGAAAATATCCGTGGTCGTCACGGCTATAGGCCCAGGTCCTTCCAGAGCGTATCGATGCGCGCTTTCACGGCGGCATCCATCTCGATCGGCGTGCCCCATTCGCGCGCCGTTTCGCCCGGCCATTTGTGGGTGGCGTCGATCCCCATCTTGCTGCCCAGGCCCGACACCGGGCTGGCGAAGTCGAGGTAGTCGATCGGCGTGTTCTCCACCAGCAGCGTGTCGCGCGCGGGATCGACGCGCGTGGTGAGTGCCCAGATCACTTCCTTCCAGTCGCGCACGTTGACGTCGTCGTCGGTGACGAGGATGAACTTGGTGTACATGAACTGGCGCAGGAAGCTCCACACGCCGAACATCACGCGCTTGGCGTGGCCCGGATAGGCCTTCTTCATGCTGACCACCGCCATGCGGTAGGAACAGCCCTCGGGCGGCAGGTAGAAATCGGTGATCTCGGGAAACTGCTTCTGCAGCAGCGGCACGAACACCTCGTTCAAGGCCACGCCGAGGATCGCCGGCTCGTCCGGCGGCTTGCCGGTGTAGGTGCTGTGGTAGATCGGGTCGCGCCGCATCGTGATGCGTTCGATGGTGAAGACGGGGAAGGTTTCCTGCTCGTTGTAGTAGCCGGTATGGTCGCCGTAAGGACCCTCGAGCGCAGTTTCGCCGGGATGAATGACGCCCTCGAGCACGATTTCGGCCGACGCCGGCACCTGCAGCGTGTTGCCGAGGCACTGCACCACTTCGGTCTTGGCACCGCGCAACAAGCCGGCGAACTGGTATTCCGACAGCGAGTCCGGCACCGGGGTGACCGCGCCGAGGATGGTCGCCGGATCCGCGCCGAGCGCGACCGCGACCGGGAAAGGCTCGCCCGGATGCGCGAGCGTGTGCTCGCGGAAATCCAGCGCGCCGCCGCGATGCGCCAGCCAGCGCATGATGAGCTTGTTGGGCGCGATCACCTGCTGGCGGTAGATGCCGAGATTCTGCCGCTTCTTGTGCGGGCCGCGCGTAACGGTGAGTCCCCAGGTGATCAATGGCGCCACATCGCCCGGCCAGCAGTGCTGGATCGGCAGCCGGCCGAGATCGACGTCGGCGCCCTCCCACACGATTTCCTGACACGGCGCGCTGCGGACTTCCTTCGGCGCCATGTTCAGCACCTGCTTCAACACCGGCCACTTGTCCCAGGCGTCGCGCAGACCTTTCGGCGGCTCAGGTTCCTTCAGGTAGGCCAGCAGCTTGCCGACTTCGCGCAGCCGGCTCGGGTCGTCCTCGCCCATCCCCAGCGCCACGCGCTTGACCGTTCCGAACAGATTGGCCAGCACCGGAATGCGGCTGCCCTTCGGGTTCTCGAACAGCAGCGCCGGGCCGCCGGCGCGCAGCACGCGGTCGGCGATCTCGGTCATTTCCAGTTTGGGGTCGACTTCGACGGCGATGCGTTTCAGCTCGCCCATGGTTTCGAGTTGCGCGATGAAATCGCGCAGGTCGCGATAAATCATGGACGGCCGATCAGGATGCGATGCGAGTGCAGGCGGGCTGCGGCATCAGTTGATGATTTCGAACAGGGTGACGACCTTGGTCACGCCCGACGAGGTGCGCGCGATCTCGGTGGCGATCCCGGCCTCGGCCTGCGTCACCAGCCCCATCAGGTAGACCACGCCGGCTTCGGTCTTGAGCTTGACCTTGGTGCCGGGCACGCGTTCGTCGCGCAGCAGGCGGGTCTTGACGTTGGCGGTGATCGCGGTGTCGTTGGCGGTCGAGGTCAGCGAGGTGACGCCGGCGACGCTGAGCTCGTTGAACACCGTACGCACATCGGGCACACCCTTGACCGCCTCGGTGGCGCGCGCACGCGCAGCCTCATCCGGCACCTGCCCGGTGAGCAGCACCTGGCGATTAAAGCTGGTGACGGCGATGCGGGCATTTTTTTCCGGCAAGGCCTCGCTCAGGCGGCTCATCGCACGCAGTTCGATTTCCTGGTCGCCGACAAAGACGCCGGCGGTGCGACGGTCGGTGGCGGCCACCGCACCGGTGGCCGCGCCCCCCACGACGACTGCGGCGCAGCCGTGCAATTGCGAAAGGGCCACGCCCATCAGCGCGATTTGGGTCAGTTTGTTCATTCTTCGACTCCTAGTAAGACGCTGTCCACCGCATCGCACAGGCAATGGATGACCAGCAGATGAATTTCCTGGATACGCGCCGTGGATTCGGCGGGCACGCAGAGAAGGACGTCGTCATGCTGCATTTGTTCCGCCAGACCCCCGCCGCTGCGCCCGGTGAGTGCGATCACCGGCATGCCGCGTGCGTGGGCGGCGGCCACCGCCTGCAACACGCTGGGCGAATTGCCACTGCTGGAAATCGCCAGCAGCAAGTCGCCGGCGTGTCCCAGCACCTTTACCTGCCGCGCAAACACCTGCTCGTAGGCGTGGTCGTTGGCGATCGAAGTCAGCGTGCACGGGTCGGACGTGAGTGCGAGCGCCGCGAGGCCGGGGCGCTCCTGTTCAAACCGGTTGACCATTTTGGCGGCAAAGCGCTGCGCATCGGCGGCCGAGCCGCCATTGCCGCAGGCGAGAATCTTGCCGCCCTCGGCGAGGCTGTGCACCATCAGGCGGGCGGCCTGTTCGATATGCGGCGCCAGCGCATCGGCAGTGGCCAGCTTGGCCTGCGCGGATGCCTTGAAGTGGCCGAGGATTCTGTCGTGTAGAGGCATGGTTGGCCCGGATTATCCCACATCGTCGAAGGCGTTCCTGATCCACTCGGGCGCGGCATCGCGGTCCAGCGCGATCACGTCGAAGCGGCAGGGCGGCAGCGTTTTCAACGCGGAGAGATACTGTCGTGCGGCGGCGAGCAGTTTTTTCTGCTTGGCGGGCGTCACGCTGGCGGCGGCGCCGCCGAAGTCGCTACGGCTGCGCAGCCGCACCTCGATGAACACCAGCGTGGCACCGTCCTGCATGACCAGATCGATCTCGCCGAAGCGGCAGCGCCAGTTGCGCGCTACCAGCGTGAGGCCCTGCGTTTTCAGGAAGGCTTCGGCACGCGATTCCGCTGCGTGCCCAAGCAGAGATTTCAACATCTGCGACAATGCCGGGATGAGTGAGAGTCCGCATCATACCCGCCTGCCGCCCGCGCTCTATGTCGTCGCCACGCCGATCGGCAACCTCGGCGACATCACATTGCGTGCGCTCGACACGCTGAAATGCGTAGACCGTGTGGCGGCCGAAGACACCCGTGTATCCGGCCAGCTGCTTACGCATTTCAACCTGTCCAAACCAATGGTGTCGATTCGCGAACACAACGAGCGCGAAGCCGCCGACAAGGTGATCGCGTGGATCGCCGCCGGCGAAGCGGTGGCCTACATGTCGGATGCCGGCACGCCGGCGGTATCCGACCCCGGCGCGCGGCTGGTGGCTGCAGTGTCGGCCGCCGGGCTGAGCGTGGTGCCGATTCCAGGCGCCTCCGCGGTGACCACGGCGCTGTCGGCCGCGGGTGTGGAATCCGGACAATGGCTATTTCACGGTTTTTTGCCGCCCAAGTCCGGCGCGCGCCGCGCCCAACTGCAGACACTGGCGGCGCTGCCGGCGGCGCTGGTGTTCTACGAAGCGCCGCATCGCATCGAGGAGACGCTTGCCGACATGGCGGCGGTGCTCGACAGCGCGCGGCGGGTGACGCTGGCGCGCGAACTGACCAAACGCTTCGAGAGCATCGTCACGCTGCCGCTCGTCGAGGCGCCGGCCTGGCTGGCGTCCGACCCCAACCACGTGCGCGGCGAATTCGTCGTCATCGTGCATCCGCCGGCGGCGGCCGCAGCGGTGGTCGATGCGGAAGCGATGCGCGTGCTCGACATCCTGCTGGGCGACTTGCCGCCGACACTGGCGGCCAGACTGGCGTCGAAGATCACCGGGCGCAGCAAGGCCGAACTCTATAAAATGAGCCTGGCACTCAAGCCACAAGATCAAGACGACGCATGACCGATACCCTCACGATCACCCGCCCCGACGACTGGCACATCCATTTCCGTGATGGTGCCGCGATGCAAAGCGTGCTGCCCGACACGGCGCGCGTGTTCGGCCGCGCGATTGCGATGCCCAACCTGCGGCCGCCGGTGGTGAATGTGGACGATGCGGCCGCTTATCGCGCGCGTTTGCTCGCCGCCGCAGCGGGCACGGCGTTCGAGCCGCTGATGACGCTTTATCTCACCGACAACACGACGCCCGAGGAAATCCGCCGCGCGCGCGAATGCGGCTTCGTGCATGCGGTGAAGTATTACCCGGCCGGCGCGACCACCAATTCCGACTCCGGCGTCACCGACCTCACCAAGGCCTACAAGGCGATCGCCGCGATGGAAGAGGTCGGCATGCCGCTGTTGCTGCACGGCGAAGTGGTCGATGCCGACGTCGACGTGTTCGACCGCGAGGCGGTGTTCATCGAACGCCATCTGGTCAGATTGCTGCGCGATTTTCCCCGGCTGAAAATTGTGCTCGAGCACATCACCACGCGCCAGGCCGCCGAGTTCGTTACGGCGGCGCCGGCCAACGTCGCCGCAACGATCACCGTGCACCACCTGCTGTACAACCGCAACGCCATGTTCAAAGGCGGCATCCGCCCGCATCTGTATTGCCTGCCGGTGCTGAAGCGCGAACAGCATCGCCAGGCACTAGTGGCCGCGGCGATCTCCGCCAACCCCAAATTTTTCCTCGGCACCGATTCCGCACCGCATGCGATCGGTGCCAAGGAAACCGCGTGCGGCTGTGCCGGCATTTATTCCGCGCACGCCGCGATCGAACTGTACGCCGAGGCGTTCGAGGATGCCGGCGCGCTCGACAAGCTGGAAGCCTTCGCCAGTTTTTATGGCGCGGATTTCTACGGCCTGCCGCGGCATGCCGGGCGCATCACGCTGCGGCGCGAAAGCTGGACCGCACCGCAGCAGATCCCGCTTGGTGACACGGCATTGGTGCCGCTGCGCGCCGGCGAGGCGATACGCTGGCGCGTCGTCGCATAAAAAAAACCGGGCACACAGGCCCGGTTGAGTGGGGAAGGTTCAGGATCCGGTGCGGTGCGCAGGTCCCTGCTCAGGGGAAGGCCGGAATCGTCGGCTCGATGCCGGAGTTCATCGCTTCGGGATGCTGCGCGGCGATCAGCTTCTTGATCTCTTCCACCCGGCCCGACGGCACATCCGCCATCATCAGGACGTGACCGGCTGCGATGGCCGACTCGAACGTCTTCAGCCGCGAATTCGGAATCGAGCTGGCCACCATGCTGGCGACCCAGGCACCGAATGCGGCGCCGATCAGCGCGGTGAGCAGGATGGTGACGAGTTGCAGGTCGACGCCGGCCGGCGGGAAAAACACCGCGACCAGTCCGGCGATGATGCCGAGTCCGCCGCCGACCGCGAGTCCGGTTTCGGCGCCGTGGACGAAGTCGGTTTTCTGCAGGATGGACGCTTCGTGCAATCCCTCCAGCGGCATACCGTCTTTGGCCATCACATGGATGTGGCTGTCTTCGATGCGGGCAAGAAGCAGTTCGTCGCGAATACGGCGGGCGCTATGCGTGTCCGGCACCATGAAATACAAACGTCTTCTCATGATGAGTCTCCTGGTTGGGGTCATACCGGCCCGGTTACTTGTAGTTAGCAGATCGCCCGCCCGAGTCAAGCCGGGGCGTATAATCAACAGCGGGAAAGCCGGTCAGACAACCGCTGCCGCGCAAGCGGGAGAGGAAAGTCCGGGCTCCACAGAGCAGGATGCCGGCTAACGGCCGGACGCCGCGAGGCGAGGAATAGGGCCACAGAGACGAGCGTATTCAGTTACGGTGAAACGCGGTAACCTCCATCCGGAGCAACACCAAATAGGCAGACGATGACGCGGCTCGCCGAGTCTGCGGGTAGGTGGCTGGAGCGGGTCAGCAATGGCCAGCCTAGAGGAATGGTTGTCCACGACAGAACCCGGCTTATCGACCGACTTTTCCACTTCTTTTTGTAATTCAATCGCTTAGCGTTTTTACCTAGAAAACAGAGCAGAATTTGCCGCTAAGCTACGGTTTTTCCAGAAACTTATCCACAACCCCGAACCACCCCTAAGTCCTTGAGGCATAGGGGTTTTTTTACGTCTTCGTGCTTGACCCCCCCAAAACTATCCCCTATAGTGGGTCTCAGTGGTGAATGGTGGGAAGTTGTGGGAGAATGCGCCCGCCAAACACGGCCGGATTCGGCCATATCAATTATTTGGGGGAGCGCATGTTTCGCGGGGTCGCAACAGTCAGTCTGGATAGCAAGAACCGGCTCGTCGTGCCGGCGCGCTATCGCGACGCCCTGCTGGTAAACGGGGGCGGGCGTGTCGTCATCACCGCCGACCCCAGCCAGTGCCTGCTGCTGTATCCCCTGCCCGAATGGGAGCCGATCGAGAAGAAGCTCAACGGGCTGTCCGATTTCAATCCCCGTACCCGCAGTCTCAAGCAATTGCTCGTCGGCTATGCGCACGACATGGACATGGACAGCGCCGGTCGCGTGCTGCTGCCGCCGATGCTGCGCAAGTTTGCCGAGCTCGACAAAAGCGTGGTGATGGTGGGCCAGGGCGGCAAGGTGGAGTTGTGGAACGAAACACGCTGGGAAGAGAAGGTGGCACAGGCGCTCAGCTTCAGCGATGACGCGCTGCCGCCCGAACTGGAGGGCTTTACGTTGTGATGACGCCCGCCCATGTGCCGGTGCTGGCACAGGAGGCGGTAGCGGCGCTGGCGATCAGACCCGATGGCGTGTATGTCGACGCCACCTTCGGGCGTGGCGGGCACAGCCGGCTGATCCTGGCGCAACTGGGGCCGGAAGGTCGCTTGATCGCGCTGGATCGCGATCCCGATGCCATCCGCGCCGGCGCAGCATTGCAGGACCGCCGGCTCACGCTGGTGAAGCGCGCATTTTCAGGATTGGGCGCGGTGCTCGACGAGCTGGACGTGGCGCGGGTAGACGGAATATTGCTGGACATCGGGGTGTCGTCGCCGCAGATCGACGACGCCGCACGCGGATTCAGCTTTCGCGCCGATGCGCCGCTCGACATGCGGATGGACCCGGAAAGCGGGCTGTCGGCGGCGGACTGGCTGGCAACGGCGGCAGAAGGGGAAATATGTGAAGTCATCCGCACCTACGGGGAAGAGCGGTTTGCTAAATCGATTGCGCGCGCGATTGTTGCGGCACGGCAGGAAGACGCGATCCGCAGCACCGGGCAACTGGCGAGGCTCATCGCGGCAACGGTCAAGCGACATGAACCGGGGCAGCACCCGGCGACCCGCAGCTTCCAGGCTATACGGATTTACATCAACCGCGAACTGGAAGAACTGAGTGCCGTACTGCCGCAATGCGTGGACAGATTGCAGCCGGGTGGGCGGCTTGCGGTGATCAGTTTTCATTCGCTGGAAGACCGCATCGTCAAGCGCTTCATGCGCGACGAGGCGATGGGCGAGCAGCCGCCGCGGCGCCTACCGATCCCGGCCGCGATGCTGAAGCCGGGCCGGCTGAAGCTGGTGGGGCGCGCGCAGCATGCGAGCGACGCCGAAGTGGTGGCCAACCCGCGTGCGCGCAGCGCCGTGCTGCGGGTGGCGGAACGCGTGAGTGCTGCGGAAGCGGGGGCGAGATGAGCCACCCGGCGAGGGGCCCGCGCAGCGGGATCGACGGCAAGGCGAATGGCGCCAGCGGCCGACATGCGGTCGATGGCATCGAGTCGACCGCCGATGAGGCTGCGAGATGAGCCGCCTCAACGTCGTCCTGGCGCTGATGCTGGTGGTGTGCGCGCTTGCGGTGATCCAGTCACAGCATCGCGCACGTACATATTTTGTTGAACTGGAACGCCTGAAAAAAGAGGCGCGCGTATTGGACGAGCAGTGGGGGCAGTTGCAGCTGGAACAAGGTACCTGGGCCAATCCGGCGCGGGTCGACACGCTTGCGCGCACCCGTCTGGGCCTGGTGGCGCCGCCGCCGGAACGCATCCACCTCGAGACTGGCGAGGCCGCTAAGCCGGTGAGTGCGCCATGAACTATCACTCGCGCAAACTGCTCAAGCTCAACCTTGCGCCCTGGCGCATGGCGGCCGTGGGCAGCCTGCTGCTGCTCGGCCTGGGGGTGGTGGCGGCGCGCGCCTTTTATCTGCAGGGCCTCAACACTGCGTATCTGCAAGGCAAGGGCGATGCGGTGTCCAACCGCAACCTGACCCTGCCTGCGCATCGTGGCCAGATCGCCGATCGCAACGGCCAGTTGCTGGCGATCAGCACCCCGGTCGAATCGCTGTGGGGGCGTCCGGACGAACTCAAGCTGAGCGCCGAGCAGCATGACCAGCTGGCCCGGGTGCTGGGGGTGAAGCCGCAGGATCTGACAAAAACGCTGGCGCGCAAGACGCGCGGCGAATTCAGCGTGCGGCGCCCGGTCACGCCGGAACAGGCAGCACGCATCACGGCGATGGGCGCGCCCGGCCTGCATTTGCGGCGCGAATTCCGCCGCTATTACCCGGCGGGCGAAGTGGCCGCGCATGTGGTGGGCTTCACCAATGTCGACGACCTGGGCCAGGAAGGCGTCGAGCGCGCCTATCAGGACTGGCTGGCGGGCCGCGAAGGCAAGCGCCAGATCCTGCGCGACCGGCGCGGCAACACCATCCGTGACCTCGCACCGATCAAGACCGCGCAGATGGGCGGCAATCTGACGCTCGCGCTTGACCTCAAGATCCAGTATCTGGCCCACCGCGAACTGGCTGCGGCCATCGCCAAGAACAAGGCCAAGGGCGGCAGTGTGGTGGTGCTCGACGCCAAGACCGGCGAGATTCTGGCGCTGGCGAATCAACCCATTTTCAATCCCAACAACCGTCGCAACTACAAACCGGGGCCGATGCGCAACCGCGCGGTGATCGACACCTTCGAGCCGGGCTCCACCATCAAGCCCTTTGTCGCGGCCGCGGTGCTCGAGCGCGGCCTGTACAAAACCGGCAGCGTGATCGATACGCCGGAGACCTGGCGCGTCGGCGCCAAGCTGGTGCGCGACCTGCATCCGCATCCGCAGATGACGGTGAGCGAGATCATTCAGAAATCGAGCAACGTCGGCGCAGTGAAGCTGGCCATGTCGCTGACCCCGCAGCAGTACTGGGACGTGCTGCACCGCTCCGGTTTCGGTGAACTGCCGGGCTCGGGCTTTCCCGGCGAGACAGCCGGCCGCCTGCGCAATGCGGATACCTGGAAGCCGGTCGAGCACGCCACCATGGCTTACGGCTACGGCCTGTCGGTCAGTCTTCTGCAGCTGACCCGTGCCTACATGGCATTTGCCAACGACGGCGAAGTGATGCCGCTGTCCTTCCTCAAGCGCGAGCCGCAGGAAATCATGGGCGTGCGCGTGTTTTCGCCCGGTGTGGCGCGTGAGGTGCGCGCGATGATGGAAACGGTGACGCAGGAAGGCGGCACCGGCATGCGCACCCGGGTGCCGGGCTACCGCGTGGCCGGCAAGACCGGCACCGCGCACAAGCTGGTCGACGGCCGCTATGCGCCCGACCGCTACCTGTCGTCCTTTGTCGGCATGGCGCCGGCATCCAATCCCCGCCTGATCATCGGCGTGGTGATCGACGAGCCGTCCGGCGGCGTGTATTACGGCGGCAGCGTGGCGGGACCGGTGTTCGCCCAGGTGATGGCGGCCAGCCTGCGCCAGCTGGCGCTGCCGCCCGACGCGCCGGAAAGCGCGACGCATATCACGCAGCATCCGCTGCGCACGGCGGGGGGCGCGTGATGGCGAGCCCACAGGTGCAGCCCGATTTCGGCGTCGCCGGCATCCGCGAATCGGTGCCGCATATCCTGGAACGCCTCGGCATCGCGGTGACCGAGCTCGTCGGCGACAGCCGCAAGGCCGGTCCCGGCAACGTGTTTGTCGCGTGCCCCGGCGAGGCGCGCGATGGCCGCGATTTCATCCCGCAGGCGGTCGCGCAGCGGGTCGACGGCGTGCTGTGGGAAGCGGATCACTACCAGTGGGATCCCGCGTTCGGCGTACCGAATGTCGGCGTCGCCGGGCTCAGGGCCCGTCTCGGCGAGATCGCCGCGCACGTCTATGGCGAGCCGTCGCGTGCGCTCCATATGGTCGGCATCACCGGCACCAACGGCAAGACCTCGGTGGCGCACTGGATTGCCCAGGCCTTGTCGCAGGTGGGCCAGAAAACCGCCATCATCGGCACCGTCGGCAACGGCTTCCCCGCTGTCGGCGACAAACCCGGCGCGCTCACGCCTGCGCTCAACACCACGCCGGATCCCATCGAACTGCAGCAGCGCCTGGCGTATTACCAGCAGCAGGGTGCAACTGCGTGCGCGATGGAAGTCTCCTCGCACGGCCTTGCGCAGGGGCGCGTCAACGGCACGACATTCAGGATTGCGGTGCTGACCAACCTGTCGCGCGACCACCTCGATTATCACGGCGACATGGATCGCTACGCCGCCGCCAAGGCACGGCTGTTCAACTGGCCGGGGCTGGAGTGGGCGGTGCTGAACGTCGACGATGCCTTCGGCCAGCAGTTGGAAGGCGAGACCCGGCCGGCGCGCGTGGCGGGCTACGGTTTCCGGCGCGGGGCGGTGATCGGCGAGAAACTGCAGCTGTCGCAGGCCGGTCTGCACCTCGCGGTACGCACCGACTGGGGCAATGCCGAACTCGACGTGCCGTTATTGGGCCGTTTTAACGCCGCCAACCTGCTGGCCGTGCTGACCACCCTGCTGGTCTCCGGCGTGAAGCTGGACGACGCCTGCCGGGCGCTGGCGCACATCACGCCGCCGCCGGGACGTATGCAGACACTGGGTGGCAACGCGCATCCGCTGGTGGTGGTGGATTATGCGCACACCCCGGATGCACTGGAAAAGGTGCTCGCCACGCTGCGCGAAATCGTCAGCGGTGGGCGCCTGATCTGCGTCTTCGGCTGCGGCGGCAATCGCGACAAGGGCAAACGTCCCCTGATGGGCCGGGCCGTGGCGCACGGCGCGGACGAGGTCTGGGTGACCAGCGACAACCCGCGCAACGAGGACCCGCGCCACATCATTGACGACATCCTGGCCGGCATGCCGGGCGTCAAGCCCAATGGCCCGATCCATGCCGAACCGGATCGCGCGCGTGCCATATTCGAAGCCATCGGCGGGGCGCACCAGGGCGACGTCGTGCTGATCGCCGGCAAGGGCCACGAGGATTATCAGGAAATCGCCGGCGAGCGGCTGCCGTTCTCGGATGTGGCCGTGGCAGAAAAGGCGCTGGCCGCATGGACATGAATCTCAAACTTTCCGAAGCCGCCGCCCTGCTCGGCGTTCCTTGTGCCGGACCCGATGCCGAGGTGCTGCGCGTGTCCACCGACAGCCGCAGCATCCGGGCAGGCGATCTGTTCATTGCGCTGCGCGGCGAAAAATTCGATGGCGGCGCCTTTGCGGCGCAGGCCTTGCAGCAGGGTGCGGTCGGCGTGGTGCTGGATGCGGCGCAGGCGCCCGAGATCACGACAGCGCTCCGCGTCGACGACACCCGGCTCGCGCTCGGCCGTCTGGCGGCCGCGTGGCGCCGCCGTTTCGCGATTCCGGTCGTCGCCATCACCGGCAGCAACGGCAAGACCACGGTCAAGGAAATGCTGTCGGCCATCCTGCGGATGGAAGCCGGCGACGAGGCCGTGCTGCAGACCGAAGGCAATCTCAACAACGACATCGGCCTGCCGCAGATGCTGCTGCGTCTGCGCAGCACACATCGGTTCGCGGTGCTGGAAATGGGCATGAACCACGCGGGCGAAATCGATTATCTGACGCGACTGGCGCGGCCCGATGTGGCGCTGGTCAACAACGCGTTGACCGCGCACATTGGCTATCTCGGCTCGATCGAGAACATTGCCCGCGCCAAGGGCGAAATTTTCAACGGTCTGACCGATGCGGGTATCGCGGTGTTCAACGCCGACGACGACCATGCCTGGCTGTGGCGCGAAACGAATGCGCACCGCAGCATCATCGATTTCAGCCTGAGGCATCCGTCGGTAGTGCGCGGACACTATCGGCCGAGCCTCTTCGGTTCGGTGCTGACCGTGATGCTGCCCGACGCCGAATTCGAGGTGGACCTGCAGGTGCCGGGCGAACACAACGTGATGAACGCGCTTGCCGCCGCTGCGGCCGCATTCGCACTCGATGTCAGCCATCACAGCATCGTTGCCGGCCTGTCCGGCTTCGGCGGCGTCAAGGGACGACTGCAAAAAAAGCCGGCGCTGCACGGAAGCATCTTCATCGACGATACCTACAACGCCAACCCCGATTCGGTGAAGGCCGCGCTGGCGGTGCTGGCGCAGCAACCCGGCAGAAGAGTGCTGGTGCTGGGCGACATGGGCGAGCTGGGCACCGATGCCGCCGCCATGCACGCACAGATCGGCCTTGCTGCGCGCGCTGCGGGCATCGACCGGCTGCTGGCGCTGGGGGATCTGAGCCGCGAAACCGTCGCAGCCTTCGGCGCCGGAGCGATGCACTTCGAGCGCATCCAGGAACTGCTGGCCGAGCTCGAAAACGAACTCACGGCCGATACCACCGTGCTGGTGAAAGGGTCGCGTTTCATGCAGATGGAACGCGTGGTGCAAAGCTTCATCGAAAACCCGGCCGCGCTGCGGTCCGACAACGGGGAACACTGACATGCTCCTGTGGCTGTTCGAAACGCTGGGCCAGGACATCCGGGCATTCAACGTCTTCAGTTATCTGACGCTGCGCGCTGTACTGGCGACGCTGACCGCACTGACGATTTCCTTCATCGTCGGCCCTGCGGTGATCCGCAAGCTCACCGCGCTGAAGATCGGTCAGTCGGTCCGCAGCGACGGCCCGCAGACCCATCTGGTCAAGGCCGGCACGCCGACCATGGGCGGTGCGCTGATCCTGGTATCAGTCGCGGTTACCACGCTGTTGTGGGCAGACCTGTCGAACGCGTATGTCTGGGTGGCGCTGCTCACCCTGGTCGGCTTTGGCCTGATCGGCTGGGTCGACGACTGGCGCAAGGTGGTCGAAAAGAACTCCCGCGGACTGCCTTCACGCTGGAAGTATTTCTGGCAGTCGGTGATCGGCCTCGCGGTCGCGGTCTACCTATGGAACACCGCCAGCCTGCCGGCGCACACCGAACTCATCGTCCCCTTCTTCAAGAATGCCACGCTAGCCCTGTCGGCCGCGGCCTTCATCGCACTCACCTACTTTGTCGTGGTGGGCTCGAGCAACGCGGTCAACCTGACCGATGGTCTAGACGGCCTGGCGATCCTGCCGACGGTGATGGTGGCGTCCGCGCTGGCGATCTTCGCCTACGTGGCTGGTAATGCGGTGTTCTCCAATTACCTCGGCGTGCCTTTCGTGCCGGGCGCCGGCGAACTGGCGATCTTCTGCGCCGCGATGGCGGGCGCGGGGCTGGCCTTCCTGTGGTTCAACGCCTACCCGGCCGAAGTCTTCATGGGCGACGTCGGCGCGCTGGCGCTGGGCGCCGCGCTGGGCGTGGTCGCCGTCATCGTGCGGCAGGAAATCGTGCTTTTCATCATGTGCGGCGTGTTTGTCGTCGAGACGCTGTCGGTGATGGTGCAGGTCGCTTCGTTCAAGCTCACCGGCAAGCGCGTGTTCCGCATGGCTCCGATTCACCACCATTACGAACTCAAGGGCTGGAAAGAAAACCAGGTGGTGGTGCGTTTCTGGATCATCAGCATGATGCTGGTGTTGATTGGGCTTTCGAGTTTGAAACTGAGATGAACACAACCAGGATGAAACGCAGCACGGGAAGGTTCGGGGGAGACTCACGTGCCGGCAACGCCAGCAGGTTAGGGCGACACCAGAACCTGCCCGTGCGTTTCTGGATCATCAGCATGATGCTGGTGCTGATTGGCCTTTCGAGTCTGAAACTGAGATGAGCGCGCACAGCCTCGACTTCTCCGGCAAGCGTGTCCTGGTGATTGGCCTCGGCGACACCGGCCTGTCGTGCGCGCGCTGGCTGGCGGCGCAGGGTGCGCAGGTGAGCGTGGCCGACAGTCGCGATGCACCGCCCCATGCCAACCCCCTGGCTGAGCTGCTGCCGCAGGTGCCGCTTTTCACCGGGCCGTTCGACGACGCGCGTCTGCAGTCGGCCGACATGCTGGTGGTGAGCCCCGGCGTGCCGCTGGCCGACCCGACGATCGCGCGCGCCATTGCCGCCGGAGTCGAGGCCGTCGGCGACGTCGAGCTGTTCGCGCGCGCCCTCCGCGCGCGCAACGCGCAGCGCGCCGAGACAGGTGATGCAGGCGGTACGATGCGGGTGATCGCGATCACCGGCAGCAACGGCAAAAGCACTGTCACCGCCATGTGTGGTGACATGTGCCGCATGGCCGGCCTGACCACCTGTGTGGCGGGCAATATCGGCCTGCCGGTGCTGGATGCGTTGCTCGATATCGAGCAGGGATTCGCGCCCGCGCCGCAGGTCTGGGTGCTGGAGCTGTCGTCGTTCCAGCTCGAGACCACGTCGAGCCTCGATGCCGATGCGGCTACTGTGCTCAACCTGTCGGAAGACCACATGGACCGTTACCCCGACATGACGGCCTATGCGGCGGCCAAGGCACGGATCTACAGCGGCAACGGCGTGCAGGTGGTCAATCGCGACGATCCTCGCAGCCTGGCGATGGCCCAGGCAGAACGGCGCGTGGTGAGCTTCGGCCTCGACCGCTGCCCGGTGGACGAGAATTTCGGCCTGTGCGAAGACGAGCTGTGTGTCGGCGGCGACATGCTGATGCCGCTGTCCGCGCTGCCGGTGGCTGGCCTGCACAACGCCGCCAATGCGCTGGCGGCGCTGGCGCTGACGCGCGCGCTGGGCTTGCCGATGGAAGCGCTGCTGCGCGGGCTGCTGCACTTCAAGGGCCTGCCGCACCGAGTGGAAAAGGTCGCCGAGATCGACGGCGTGACCTGGTACGACGATTCCAAAGGCACCAATGTCGGCGCCACCGAAGCCGCGCTCTATGGCATGGGCAACCGCCGTGCCGTGGTGATACTGGGGGGCGACGGCAAGGGGCAGGATTTCGGCCCGCTGAAAGCGGCGGTCGAGGCCAATGCCCGCGCGGTACTGCTGATCGGGCGCGACGCGCCGCTGATCGAAGCGGCCATCGCCGGCAGCGGTGTTGATATCCACCGCGCCGCCAGCATGCCTGATGCCGTTGCGCAGGCGAAGCGCCTCGCGCAGCCGGGCGACGCGGTGCTGCTGTCGCCCGCCTGTGCCAGCTTCGACATGTTCCGCAACTACGTGCATCGCGCCGAGGTGTTTGTCGAGGCCGTGAACCAGTTGGCGGCAGAGAGGGCGGCGCACT
>CAZUVC010000036.1:0-36905 GCA_964623745.1 uncultured Thiobacillus sp.
GGCGTCACACACGCACACCGCCATTTCATACGCCAACTGGCGCTCGCCGGGGTCCTGCAACGCAACGGCGGCGGCATCCAGGCTGATGCGCTTGAGCAGCACGTCCTGGTAGAGGCGCGCGAGATCGGCCCCACCCGCTTCGCCGCCGAGGGACTCGGCGATGCGGCGGATTTCCTCGCGCTCACGGTCATGCTTGGCGCCGTCGGCGAAGGCGGCGTAGAGGGCAATGGCGAGAATGGATTTCTGCTGTTCGGGGTTCATTGCGGGTTCTCCCATTTGATCTGAAACTCGATTTCCTCCGACGCGCCTTCGCGTTCATGCTCGATATTGCATATCGCTCGCGCCGGCACCGAAATTCTTTCGCCTGCGATCTGAATTTCAAAGCGTTCGCCCTGTTCGAGCGCATCGGCAAGGCGCCGCAACTTCGCAATGAATTCCGGCAGGGGGTAGTTTTTTTCTACATCGCGTTCGGGTTTGCTGTTCATGCGGGTCCTTTCAGTGCTTCGGCAAGTTCGTGGATCGAGCGTGCCAGGTAGTTACAAGACGGCCTCATGATCATGAGGGAACAATCAGGGGGCCGCGAGTTCGATCAGCCGGCTAGGCTTGGTGGTGCCCTGCATCCACGAAAGTCAGGGTGTGGCTACCCTCCACCACACCGGTCGATCGCCATTCCGCCTGCCGGCGGATGTCGTAGATCGGCACGTCTTGCGCCAGCAAGGCCTTCAACTGCTCGTTGTCCGCGTTACTGTAGGGCGGCTCGGCGCATCCGCCGAGGGCGCCCGCGAGCAGCACGTCACCGAGCAAACGCGGAAGCATCACGCCGCTTTCTTGCGCGTGGCGATCAGGCTGGCAATCACGCTCGACCCGATCAAGATGGCCACGATGGCGAGCGAGGCCTGCACCGGTATGTGGTACCAGGGCATGATGAGCATCTTGGTGCCAATGAAGGTGAGCACCATGGCCAGGCCGTATTTCAGCAGATGGAAGCGATCCGCCACGTCGGCCAGCAGGAAATACAGTGCGCGCAGGCCCATGATGGCGAAGATGTTGGAAGTGAAAACGATGAAGGGATCGGTGGTGATGGCGAAGATGGCCGGGATGGAATCCACCGCGAACACCAGGTCGGTGACCTCGATCAGGATCAGCACCAGGAACAACGGCGTGAAATAGCGCACGCCGTCCTTCATCACGGTGAATTTCTCGCCGTGATAGTCCTCGGTGATGCGCAGATGTTTACGCGCGAATTTCAGCACCGGGTTTTTTTCCAGATCGGGGGTCTTCTCCGCCATGACCAGCATGCGTATGCCGGTGACGACGAGGAATGCGCCGAAGATGTAGAGCACCCAGGAATACTCCCGCACCACCCATGCCCCGGCCAGGATCATGATGGCGCGCATGGCGATGGCGCCCAGCACACCGTAGAGGAGCACCCGGCGCTGGTATTCGGCGGGGACGTGGAAGGCGGTGAAGATCAGCAGGAAGACGAACACGTTGTCCACCGACAGCGACTTCTCGATCAGATAGCCGGTGAAGAATTCCAGCGCCTTGCGGTCGGCGATCTCCGCGCCCACCGTGCCGTTCAGATACCACCACAGGCCGACGTTGAACACGAGCGCCAGCGAAAACCAGGCCAGCGACCAGAGCGCGGCTTCCTTGACACTAACCTTGTGCGCCTTCCTGCCGCCGAACACGAACAGGTCGAGCGCCAGCATCACCAGCACGAAGGCGATGAAGGCACCCCACATCCAGGGTTCGCCGATGGAGATTGCATTACTCGTGTTCATCTCGAATTTCGGTTGTCATTCATTGCAGGGGCGTTTCGATGCGCGCGCTGACGGCACCCCCGGGCAGTTGCGCAATCTTCAAGATAATGCGCTCGCCACCTTTCGTATATTCGTGCGTCTCGGTGGAAGGCGTGGCGGATTGCACGCTCTGGGCGTAGCCCTGCGTGGCGAACCCCTTGGCATAGTGGTCAAGCACCGCGGCATAGTCGGCCTCGCCTTCGTATTCGATCGTCACCTGCGTGCCTTCGCGGTGCCAGTAGGTACGCGCGAGTCCGGGGTAGCGCGCCACCGGGCCCAGATCGGTGCCGGAGACGTCGCGTCGCGGCGGCGAGGGCTTGAGGGCCGGCACGAACTCGCCCAGTTTCTCGCGCGCACCGGGCACGACCTGCTCCGCCTGCTCCATGACCCCGCGCACTGCCTCGGGCGCGACACCCATCCAGCCTTGCGCCTGCCCGAATAGCCAGCCGGCCAGCGCCAGAGCGGCCCAGATCAACAGGCCGAACAGCACCAGCAGCCCCACGCCAACGGCGATCCAGGTGCCGCGGCGCACCTGGAAGAGCCCGGGTGCGAACTGAGTGGCGAAGGCGAAAAGACCGGGTTTGTTCATGGCGACGCCTCAGCGGTCAGTAGATTTCGTGAGCCGATCCGCCACCACCAGCCGCGCGCTCATTCCTGCACCGCCTTGAGTGCCGCGATCCGCTCTTCCAGCGGCGGGTGCGTCATGAACAGGCGCTTGAGGCCCGACGCGCCGCCACCGGCGATGCCGAAGGCCGCCATTTTTTCCGGCAGCGGGGCCGGATGCAGGCTGTTTAGACGCTCCAGCGCCGCGATCATGTTCTGCCCGCCGGCCAGGCTGGCACCGCCGCGGTCGGCGCGGAATTCACGCTGACGTGAGAACCACATGACGATGATCGACGCCAGAATGCCCAGCACCAGTTCGGCGATGATCATGGTCACCCAAAATGCCGGGCCGTGGCCATTCTCGTTCTTGAACACCACACGGTCGACCGTGTGGCCGATCACGCGCGACAGGAACATGACGAAGGTGTTTACCACCCCCTGGATCAGCGCCAGCGTCACCATGTCGCCGTTGGCGATGTGCGCGATTTCATGGCCGATCACCGCTTCGGCTTCTTCCTTTGTCATCGCATTCAGCAGGCCCGACGACACTGCAACCAGCGCGTTGTTCTTATTCATGCCAGTGGCAAAGGCGTTGACCTCGGGCGAATCGAATATGCCGACTTCAGGCATGCCGATACCGGCATCCGCCGCGTATTTCTTCACGGTTTCGACCAGCCAGAATTCCTTGGAACTGGACGGCGTCTCGATCACCCGCACGCCCATCGATTTCTTCGCCATCCACTTCGAGATCGCGAGTGAAATCAGCGAACCGCCAAAGCCCATTACCGCGGCGAAGATCAGCAGCGAGGTGAGGTTCAATCCCTGTGCGGTGAGGTAGGGCTCGACGCCCAGGATGCGCATGGTGACGGACAGCACCAGCACGATGGCCATGTTGGTGGCGAGGAACAGAACAATACGTTTCATGGTGTTCTACTTAAAAACTCAAATCGTGGGCCAACTTATGGTGGCCTTTCCATGCGCACACAGGAGAATACAGATCGAGTACAAACAATAAAATTCGATTTTTATACTGCTATTGTTCGGTTTTACCGAACTGACTCCGCATCATGCTCAACTTCAAGCACCTGCATTACTTCCGCACCGTGGCCAAAACCGGTGCCATCAACCGGGCTGCCGAGAAACTGCACCTGACACCGCAGACGCTGTCCGGACAAATCAGCATTCTGGAAGACCGCCTGGGGGTAGCGCTGTTCCGCCGCAGCGGACGCCGGCTCGAACTGACCGATGCCGGGCGCACCGCGCTGACCTACGCTGACGAAATTTTCGACGTTGGCGCCGAACTCGAGGAAGCCTTGCAAAACAACCCGGCCGCCCGCGTCCACCCGTTTCGGGTCGGCATCGCTGACGTGGTGCCCAAGGCCATCGCCTATCAACTGCTGGCCCCCGCCCTCACCCTGGCTGAACCGGTCAAGCTGATATGCCGGGAGGACCGGCTGGAGCAACTGGCGGCCGAGCTCTCCATCCACCGGCTCGACATGGTGCTGGCCGATCGTCCGCTGCCGACCACCATGGACATCAAAGGCTACAGCCACCCGCTGGGCGAATGCGGGGTCGCCTTTTTGGCCGCCCGCGCCCTGGCACACACGCTGACGCCCGGCTTTCCCGCCTGCCTGCACGGTGCGCCGCTGCTGATCCCGGGCGCGGACAGCGCGCTCCGCGCACCCCTGCTGCGCTGGCTCGAGCGCAAGGGACTGCAGCCCACCATCGTCGGCGAATTCGACGACAGCGCCTTGATGAGCGCGTTTGGCCAGGCGGGCGCCGGCGTATTCCCGGTGCCGCTGACCACCGCGCCGGACGTGATGCGGCAGCACGACGTGATTGAACTGGGGCAGACGCTGGAGATCCGCGAACGCTTTTTCGCCATTTCTGTGGAGCGGCGATTGAGCCACCCGGCGGTGGTGGCGGTCAGCGAAGCAGCGCGGCGCCGGTTTCAGCCACGGAATGCGGACTGATTCCCAGGCGTCTACTCAAGCTGCCGAATCGTCCAGCCAGCACACCGCCTCGGCCGGCGTCAGGATCCGGAATTGTGGCGCACAGCGGCGGCGCAGCTTGATCAGCGCCCGATCCTTGCTCACTAAGCCCTGCGCGCGGACTGCCGCAGCCAGTTCGATGAACTGCTGGTCATCGGGATCGCTGCAACGCGGCAGGCCAACATCCACCCCCACGGCATCCGTCTTAATCGCCAAGGCCTGATAACGCGCAAACAATCTCGCCTGTTGCGCCAAATCCAGGCCAAATTCCGGATAGGCCAGCACCCGCCGCCACTCTGCCAGCATGCTGTCCGATACCATGCAGCGCACACGCCCGTCTTCCAGCGCAAGCCGCAGGGGGCGTGCAGCCACATCGTCGAAATGCAACATGTCGAGCACCACGTTGGTGTCGATCACCCATAATGGCTTATTCAATATCGGTGTGCTCGGCGATGAATTCGCGCACCCAGCCTTCCGGGCGGGCGCTGGAAAAACGTCCGACGATCTCGCCGCCGACGAATAGCAGCACGGTGGGGAAACCGCGCAATTCATAGCGGCCGGCGAGCTTCATGTTGTCGCCCTCGTCGACCTCGACCTTGGCCATGCGGATTTTCCCGGCGTGGTGCGCGACAACGCGTTCCAGCACCGGCGTCAGCGCGCGGCAGGGCGGGCACCAGTCGGCCCAGAAATCGACCAGCATCGGCACACCGCGCGAGGCTTCGATGACGTCGCGGTCGAAATGCTCAAGGTGAGTGTCGAAGACGTAGTCGGAGGCGGTATGAAGCGGCGAAGTCATACGAGAAATCCATAGCGAAAGGCCGCCATTATCGGTCATTCACGCCGTATTTTTTGAGCTTGCGCCACAGCGACACGCGGTCGATGCCGAGCATGCGCGCAGCCTCGCTGCGGTTTCCCCCGGCCAGCTTGAGCGCCTGCAGAATGTGGGCCTTTTCCTGTGCTTCCAGTGTGGCGGGGGCCGCCGCCAATTCCGGGGCGAACACGCGCACGGTCAGCCGGCCCAGGTGCTGCGGCAGATGCTCGACGTCGAGTACCTCTCCCTGCGCCAGCGCGACGCCGCGTTCGATGAAATTGGACAGCTCGCGCACGTTGCCGGGATAGTCGTACTCGACCAGACGCTGCATGGCTTCCGGCGTGATTTCCTCGACCGGGCGGTCCATCGTCACCGCGAACTTGCGCAACAGGAAATAGGCAAGTAGCGGAATGTCATCACGCCGTTCGCGCAGCGGTGGCAGGGACAAAGTCACCACGTTGAGGCGGAAATAGAGATCGTTGCGCAGGTGGCCGGCCTCGACCGCTTCCCGCAGGTCGCGGTTGCTCGCCGCCAGCACGCGCACATCGATTTTCACCGGCTCGACCGCGCCAACGCGCAGCACTTCGCGTTCCTGCAATACGCGCAGCAGCTTGACCTGCACCGACGGCGGCAGCTCGGCGACTTCGTCAAGGAATAGCGTGCCGCCGTTGGCCGCTTCGAACAGGCCGAGCTTGCGCGCCTGCGCGCCGGTGAAGGCGCCTTTTTCATGGCCGAACAGCTCGCTCGCCGCCAGGTCCTCCGACAGCGCGCCACAGTTGAATGCGACGAAGGGGCCTTCCGTGCGTCGGCTGCTCCGGTGGATATAGCGCGCGAGCAGCTCCTTGCCGGTGCCCGACTCGCCGTGGATGACCACGCTGCTGTCGCTGGTGGCGATCTGACGCGCGGTTTCCAGGAGCCGCTGCATGCCGAGATCCTGGGTGATCAGCGTGTGCGGATTCTGCAGCTGCTCGATGCGCAGTTTCAGGTCGTGGTTCTCGCGCTTGACCCGGCGCAGTTCGAGCGCGGCGCGCACCACCTCGCGCGCCTCGGCCAGCCGGAAGGGCTTGGCGAGGTAATGGTAGGCGCCGGCCTTCATCGCTTCGACCGCCGAATCGAGCGAGGCGTGGCCGGTGATCATGATCACCGGGACGCCAGGGTAGCGGGTATGCACCTCGCGCAGCACTTCCATGCCGTCGATGCCCGGCATCTTGAGGTCGGTGAGCACCAGATCGAAGTCGGTCGTTCGCAACGCGGCCAGACCCGATTCGCCGTCCTTGCACGCGGTGACTGCATAGCCTTCGCGCTGCAGCACGTGGGTGAGATTCGTCAGCGCGATCGTCTCGTCGTCGATCAGGAGAATGCGGGTTTGACTCATGCGTTGATGTCCTTGGGGCCGGGCAGCCAGATCGAGAAACACGTACCGCCGCTCGCGGGCGCGTCGAGCACGATGCAGCCCTGATGCTCGCTGACGATTTCCTCGACGAGGTAGAGGCCGAGGCCGGTGCCCTCGCCGCTGACCCGTGTGGTGAAGAAGGGATCGAAGATGTGTTCGCGCAGCTCGAGGGGAATGCCGGGACCGTCGTCCTCCACCGTGATCCGCACCACCGCCTCGGACTCCGCGATCATCGCGGGGTCGCCGATCAGCAGTGCGGTGTCTACGGATTCGGCATCCCAGACTTCCGCGCGTGCACTCACCGTGACGTGCTTGGCGCCGGCGTCTGCAGCGTTCTTGATCAGGTTGATGAAGACCTGGTGCAGGCGCTCGCGATCGACCTCGATTTCGATTTCGGCCATCGTGCCCACGCACACCTGCACCCCCGCCGGCAGCTGGCGGTTCACCAGCGCCAGCGAGGACTGGACAAGATCGGCGAGCGACAGGCGCTGCCGGTGCAGCTTGGGTTGTCGCACGCTGTCGAGCAGTCGCCGAACGATGCGCCGCGCACGCTCGGTCTCGCTGTCGATCTGCGTCAGCCACAGATGCTTCATTTCGGGGTCGCCCGCCGCGTCTTCTTCCAACAGCAATTGCGCCGACGTGGAAATGTTCGACAGGGGATTGTTGAGCTCATGCGCCACGCCGGACACCAGCACGCCGAGCGCGGCCGCCTTTTCGTTGCGGCGGGCCTGATCCTGCTGCTGGCGCATGTGCTTCAGCATGGCGTTGAACGCCGTGACGAAGGACTGGATTTCCTGATCGCCTGCAGACATCGGCAACGCGCGCGCGCGGCCTTCGTCGATCGCGCGCAGGCCGGTTTCGAGTTCACGCAGCGGCCGCACCACCCGTCGCACCAGAAAGAGTCCGCCGGCCAGGCCCAGCGCGACCACGCCGGCAAACGCCAGCAACAACAGCAGCGCCGCCCGCTGCGTGGCCTCGACGAGCAGCTGGCGCTCGCCGCGGGACAATTCGTCCGACGCCTCGCCGAGGTCGTGGCCAAGGTCGCGAATCACGCTGCGCGCCACGGCCTGCTCCGCCTGGCCGAGATTTGGATAGCGCGCGAGTTCGGCGCGGTAGCGCTGCATGAGCGCTTCGAGGCGTCGCTGCATCGCCATGCCGCCGATCGCCGCGAAGATTTCCCGGTTGTCGACGAGCGCCTTGCGGCTGGCGTCGATCTGCATCAGCAACTGGTCGAGACCGGCGTAATCGCGATAAAGAAACAGGTTTTTTTCGTCGCGGCGCATTTCCAGCGTGGCCTCGCGGAAATCGGTGATCACCTGTCCGGCCTCGATCTGACGATTGAGGTAGTGGAGGTCGACGAAGACGACGACGGCGAAGCCCAACATGACGAGCTTGGAAAACCCGTAGGTGCGCAGGATTTTGTTGCGGAGGCTGGGCATGGGCAAAGCCGGCTGACAGGATGTTGCATATTACAACACTTGCAACAGGTGTCGCTACATCATGCAACAGTCCGGTGCCAGGGAAAAATCGCTGAATATCGCTATCCATTTGATATTTAAGAGTTTAACTCGCTGGCACGGCCCGTGCATAGGGTAGGCTAGAACCCGATCTGAACAGGAGCCCACCATGAAACTGACCCAGGACATCCAGCGCATGCTGAACGCCCTCGCCCACGCCAACGCCGGCGAATACCTCACCCGACAGCAAAAGGACCGGGCGCTCTCGGGCAGCACGGTGCCCGTTGTCGAGCCCGCGCCGCGCGCGCCAGCGGCCACCGGCCCCCAGGTCGGCCTGTATCTGGGCAGCGAATTGCCCGCCGACGTCATGCAATATGTGATCCAGACCTGCGGCCGTCTGCGGCACGGCCTGCGCGTCCTGACGTTCCAGTCGGCGAGCGAAGCCGAGCGGCTGCTGGCCCCTCACCGGGAAGCGCTCGCGGCGGCCGACATCCATACCGAACTGAGCCTGCTGGCCGGCGAGCCGCCTGCTGCGCTGGTCCACGCGCTGCGCAAGCGTGCTGACGTGGCGTTTCTGATCTGCAATGAAACGGGCTATCTGGGCCGCAGCCTGCTGACAGGCAGCGTGCGGCGCGACGCCATTCCCGTGCCGGTCGTTCTGGTCGCCACCGCCGAAGCGGCCAGCCGCGCCCGCACAGCATCCGAGACGCCGGACGCTGCCAGCCGCGCGGCCTGATCTTTCCCGCTAACACCACCCCCTCTCGTGCCTCGTGCCGCGGCGCAGGCATGAGAGGATTGCTTTTTTTGACTGTTTTGCACCCATGTTGAATCGTCTTTTTCCCTTTCTGCGCTGGTTTCCGCTGCAAGGCGAGTCCCTGCGCAGCGATCTCATCGCCGGCATCACGGTCTCGCTGATCCTGATCCCGCAATCGATGGCCTACGCGACGCTGGCCGGCCTGCCGGTGGTCTATGGCCTGTATGCCGCCTTCCTGCCGGTCATGGTGGCGTCGATGTGGGGCGCGTCGCGCTTCCTCCATACCGGCCCTGTCGCGCTGCTATCGCTGATGTCGGCGGCGGCGATTGAACCGCTGGCGAGTCGCGGCACCGACGAATTCGTCGCCCTGTCGATGACGCTCGCACTGATGGTCGGCGTCATGCGGCTCGCGCTCGGCGCCTTCCGCATGGGCGTGCTGATCAACCTCGCCTCGCACCCGGTGATCAACGGCTTCACCAATGCCGCCGCGCTGATCATCGGCCTGTCGCTGCTCAACACCTTCATCAACGTGCCGATGCCGCGCTCGGACATGTTCCTGCGCGACCTCTGGCATGTGGTGATGCAGTTGCCGCTGGCGCACTGGCCGACCATCGTCTTCGGCGTCGGCACACTGGCGGCGATGTCGTTGTTGAAGAAATGGTTGCCCCGGTTGCCCGGCGTGCTGGCAGTCGTGGTGCTGGGCACCGTGCTCAGCGCGGTCGTCGGCTTCGAGAAAACAGCCGTGGTTGCACCCGAACAGATCGTCGATGCGGACGCGCGCGCGGCCTACGCCCGATACGCCGAACTGGAAACGGCACTCGCCAGCAACAAGTCCGCGCAGGGTGAGGTGCGCAAGCAGATTGCCACGCTCGCCCGGACCGATGCCCACGACTACACGCTGGAATCCGAAGAGTTGCGTCTGCTGGGGGAAGAGCAGAGCCTGAAGAAGCAGCTCTATGGTCAGCGGGTCGCGGTGTTCCGTCATGCGCTCGAGCCTGTCGCGGGCGCGGACGGCACGCTGCGTTACCGCGCGGTGGCCGAGTCCGACTGGATCACGACGCCCTGGCGCTTCGCCGGCGGTGTGGACGGCCAGTTCCGCCTCTCCGGCGGCGGCCAGGTGGTCGGCAACATCCCCGCCGGTCTGCCCAGCTTCACGATCCCCGCGATGGATCTGGGCGTGTTGAGCGGCCTGCTGGGCACGGCCTTCATCATGGCGCTGATCGGCTTCATGGAAGCGACCTCGATCTCACGCGCGCTCGCCGCCAAGAGCCGCGAAAAGCTCAATCCCAACCAGGAGCTGATCGGCCAGGGCCTGGCCAACATCGTCGGCAGCTTCTTCCAGTCCTATACGGTATCGGGTTCGTTCTCGCGCTCGGCGGTGGCGGCGAAATCCGGCGCGCGCACGGGTCTCTACGCGATCATCAGCGCGATCGGCGTCGTCATCGTGATGCTGTTCCTGACCGAGTATTTCTATCACCTGCCGCAGCCGGTGCTGGCGGCGATCGTGATGAGCGCGGTGTTCGGCCTGATCGACTTCAAGTCGCTGCGCCATTCGTGGCACGTGCGCCGCAGCGACGGCGTGGTCGGTCTGCTCACCTTCGTCGCCACGCTCGTGATGGCGCCACAGCTCGCAAGCGGCGTGCTGGTCGGCGTGGTGCTGACCATCCTGCTGTTCCTGCATGGCGTGATGCAGCCGCGCAGCGAAGTGCTGGGACGGACCCGGGACGGCACGCTCGCCGGCGCGGCGAGCCACGATCTGCCGCCGATCAGCGAGCATTACGTGGCGCTGCGCTTCGACGCCTCGCTGGTGTTCATCAATTCGGCTTTTTTCGAGCAGGCGGTGATGAAGGCGATCAGCCAGTTTCCACAGGCGAAGGCGGTGCTGGTGATCGGCAACGGCATCAACCAGATCGATGCCACCGGCGAGGAAAAGCTGCGTGCGCTCGCGACCGATCTCAAGCGGGCCGGCGTGACGCTGATGTTATCGGGTCTGAAGAAACCGGTCCGGGAAGCGCTGGCGCGTTCCGGGCTGGACGAGGCGCTGGGCCGGGAAAACATTTTCCTCAGCAAGGCCATGGCCCTGGAGACGCTGGCCAATCAGTACGATCGCGCGCCTGCCTGACCCGGCGAGCGCCTTACTCGTCGTCGCCGAGCTCGGGGTTCCAGCCGCGCGCTTTGGCGCGCTCGGTCGCCTTTTCATAAAGCTCGGCATGGCGCTGACGCAGCTCGGGCGGCAGGAAACTCGGCAGGCTGCCGTACTTGTCCCATTCCTGTTCGACCTCGCCCATCAGTTTCTGCATGCGCTGCAGATCCCAGCCGGCGCAGTCTTCCGTTTCCGGAAGGATGCCGAAGAGCCACGCATCGAGGACGACCCGCGACAGCGTGGTCATGCCGTGGGAATCCTGATGGAATCCCGGATAGATCATCTTGTTTTGCATGGTGTTCTCAGTCAGTCAGGATTGGAGGGCGAGATCACTCTGCCCATTTGCCGAGATAGGCGTTGATGACTTCAAGCACGGCTTCGGCCTTGATGACGAGGCCGAGGTCGATCATTTCCGAACCCATCACCAAACCGTGGTTGTTGGCCGGCACCGGCGCCGGCACCAGGTGGTTGGCTTCCTCGCGGAAAAACACCGCGGCGACCACGCCGGCAAACAGGAATTTCTTGCTGTTGCCCTGCGCCGGGCGCATCACGTCCGTTTGGTAGACGAACACCGGGCTGCCGCTCGAACCCGGATACACCGCGGCGTCGATCAGGAATTCCTTGCGGCCTTCGAAGTCGAGGGCCATCGGCGTCGCGGTGGTGCCACGGCGCAGAATGGGCATCAGGTTGGTCTGGTCCCAGACGCCACTGGGGTAGCCGACGAACAGCACGTCTTCCAGCGCGTCGAACCCACGCTGGGTCGCGGCGTCGGGTGCGAGGCGGCTGTCGATCGCGTGGTAATAAAGCTCGACGCCCTGGTCGTTTGCCGCCTGCTCCAGCGGCCGCATCGGGATGATCGCAAGGTCGACTTCGGGATCGGGATGCGTGAACCAGGCGTGCGGGAAATCTTCAATGTTGAGCTGAAAGCGTTGGCCGAATACCGGCTGGCCGTTGCGCTTCTGGGTGAACACCAGTCCGCCGCGGCGCACGCCGTCGACCAGATGGCGGTTGGTGACGATGAAGGTGTTGGTGCCGCGCGGATGCGTGTGGCTCACCACGAAGGCGGTGCCGGACCCCTCGCTGCCGTCCTCCAGCACGGTATCGACCCGCACGGTGTTGAACAGCAGCTTCTTGGTGATGGAGTTGATTTCCATGTTCGCCTTCCTCGACGCGCTTAGGCAGCGGCCGGCTTCACTGCGCAGAAGAGATCGTCGCGGGCCGCGTCGCCGAGGCGTTCATAGATCGAGGCAATCGCCTGGTCTACGGTGGCGAAGATATTGTTCTCGCCGACCGCCTCGATCAGGCGGGTATGCCGCATGCAGTCCAGCACCTGCTTCTTGAGTCCAGAGAACACCAGCGTGATGCCGTTCTCGTGCAGGCGTTCGACCAGATGGTGGACGACCTCCTCGCCGGACGCATCCATCTGGTTGATGCCGTCGCCGACGATCAGCACGTACTTGACGTTGGGCCGTTCCGCCAGCGCTTCGAGCACGGTGTCCTCGAAGTAGGACACATTGGCGAAGTACAGCGAACCGTCATAGCGCATCGCCATGATGTGCTCGCTGGTCGGCAGGTCGGGGTTGACCTTGATGTCGCGCAGCGTGCCGTCGCTGTAGCGGCCGAGCAGCGCGACGCGCGGCTTCATGGTGCGCAGCAGGAACAGCACGATGGCGAGACCGGCGCCGACCAGGATGCCGCTGTCGAGGTGCGGCGCGAAGAAAATGGTTGCAAAGAAAGTGACGACGGCGGCGGCGCCGTCGTGCTTGTGCGCCTTCCAGGCGTGCTTCACCGCCTCGATGTTGACCAGGCCGCCGACCGCCATGATGATGATCGCGGCGAGCACGGCCTGCGGCAGGTGATACAGCAGCGGCGTCAGGAACAGCAGGGTGACCAGCACCAGCAGCGCCGTGAATACCGCCGACAGGCCTGAAGTCGCCTTCATGTTCATGTTCACCGCCGAGCGCGAGAACGAGCCGGACGTCGGATAGGACATCGAGAAGCTGCCCGCGAGGTTGCCCAGGCCCTGGCCGATGAGTTCCTGGTTCGGGTCGAGACGCTGCTTGGTGCGCGCGGCCATCGCCTTGGCGATGGAAATCGCTTCCATGAAGCCGACCAGCGAGATCACCAGCGCGGCCGAGAACAACGCGCCCAGCTTGCTCATGTCCAGCGAGGGCAGGCTGATGCTGGGCAGGCCCTCGGGAATGCTGCCGACGACTTCGCCGCCGCCGATGAGCTTGAACCCCCGTTCGTCCACCTTGCTGATGCGGTAGGTGGTGTCGTCGAGCTTCGCGCCGGCGGGCGCGAGGCCAGCCGGGTAGACCGCCAGCGTCGCGCCCGCGTCGTCGATCTGACGCACGACCGGAATCTGGCGCAGCGTCTTGCGCTCGGTGCCCGAGATTTCCTCGGCATTGCGCAGCGCGATCCGCGCGAGCGCGACGTCCGCCTCAAGATTGACGGCGTTGACGCTATCGCCGGCCTTGACCGCCGCGGTCAGCGCCTCGTTCTTGGTGGCGATTTCGCGGTTGAGACGATCGACCTCGCCGACCGCCTGCACCACGCGCTCGACCTGGTTCCGCAGTTCGGGGGCAGCCACCTGCTCGAGCGTCGCGCTCGAATTGCGCTCGAAACCAACCGCCCACGAAATCAGCGTGGCCAGTACCACCGCGACCAGCACGCCCGGCAACCTGGGCACATACTTCTTCATCGCCCACATCAGCAGCATGGCGCCCACGCCCATCGCGAAGGTCGGCCAGTGGGTGTCGCCGACCTGACGGAACACGCCGATGATGTCGTGCATGAAGGATTCGCTGCGCGGCATCGACACGCCGAGAATTTTCGACACCTGCGACAGGCCGATGATCAGCGCGGCGGCGTTGGTGAAGCCGACGATAACCGGATGCGACAGGAAGTTGACGACCACGCCCAGCTTGAACACGCCCAGCGCGAGCTGGATGACCGCGACGAGGAAGGTCAGCATGATCGCGAGCGCGATGAATTCGTCGCTGCCGGGTGCGGCCAGCGTGGCGACCGAGGACGCCGTCAGCAGTGAGACCACGGCCACCGGGCCGGTCGCCAGCTGGTTGGACGACCCCCACATCGACGCGATCGCCACCGGCAGGAAGGCTGCATACAGACCGAAATACGCAGGGAGTCCCGCCAGCTGCGCATACGCCATCGACTGCGGAATCAGCACCAGCGCAACGGTCAGACCGGCGAGAAAGTTGATCTTGACGTCGTCGCCCTTGAGCGGAAACCAGCGCAGGAACGGCAGGAAACGGTAAAGCTTGGGATTCATTGTGTGACTGCCGCGGCGGCGCCGACGGCATCCAGTCAGGCGGTTGATTTAAAAAGCTTGCTATTATAGCAACAAGTCCATTTCTACTAAACGCAAACTCCATGTTTTCCCACCGCGCAAGCATCGCCAGCGCCCTCAACAGCTTTCGTCTCGACGGTCGGATGCTGTGCTATACAAACTTCGTTCCCAAGCTCTACAACTGGTGCCTGTCACTGGGCTTTACGCCCGGCAAGATCATGCCGTCACGGGCGTTCTGCTCGGACGAAAGCCAAGGTTTTCCGATCATCCTCCTCGCCAAGCAATTTGGCGCGTTTCCGTTCAACCACGGCCGCGTCGGCGGCATCGTCTCGGTCGACCGCCACGGCCCGCACGCCGACCACGGCAAGGACCTGCTGCTGCTGCAGGCGAGCCATGTCGGCTACGACCCGGACAGCGGCGAATTCGGCGTCTACCGCCGCCTGCAGTCGGAGAACGAGCATCTGAGCTGCAGCTGCGGCAAGATCGGCCGCATCATCGAGTGGTACCAGACAGAATACGACTACGCCTGCGAAAACATCCGCCTGCTGCGCCACGAGGGCCAGCTCGCCGTGCTCGTCGACTATCAGTTGTTCGCGAGCCCGCGCCCGCAAGGCCTGTTCCTCATTTTCGAAAATCTGGTGCAGGACGCACTCGGCGAGGAACTGCCGCCGCCGCTGTCGACCCGCAGCACCGGGCACATCTTCGCCGCATCGAGCCATCTGGTCGCGCGCCTCGGTGTCGACACCTGGCCGCAGACCGGCAGCACCGCCATCGGGAAACATCTCGCGGCCGAGGATTTCTACTTCCGCCACAAGGGCGGCTATCTGGATCCGCTGCAGGACCAGCTCGAGAACAACCTGCTGGCGCCGATGCCGTGGATCCTGACCTCCAGGCACCCGCTGCTCAGCGCGGCGTGCGCCAATACGATGGTCGAGTTCGACCGCACCTTCCGCAGCCTGGTGCAGTCGTCAGCGATGGGTGGGCGCAACCTGGTGTTTCTCGCCGGCATCAACATCGACATCTCGCCCAGTGCCGGCGAAAATTTCCCGCTCACCAAGTTCGTGCCCTGGGCCGCCTATCTGCAGCATGCCGACGGCCGGCGCGAAATACTCGAGCAGGATGAATTGATCGAGCGTCTGGGCAACGTGCCCAACACCAATACGGCGCAGATCGACCTCGAGCGTTCGATCGAAGTCATGTCGAACAAGCCCGAAGTCGAAGTGCGCCTGTAATTCCCCCGCCGCCGCGCCGCTCGATGCGGCCGGCACCCGCTCTGCCGGACAGCCTGACCCCACCCCCTTTTAGCGGACCTTGCGGCCCGCGGCCGGCTTGTGCTCGCCGCTCGGCTGCCATTCGACGCCGTGTGATTCCAGGTAGTCGCGGATCAATCGCCGGACCACCTGCGAAGGCGTGACGTCCTGCTGCGCACAAAGCTGCTCGAAAGCCTGCTTCTTGGCGGGGTCGAGCAGGAGGGTCAGGCGGGCGGTCTTGAGTTCCATAAGCGATTGCTAAATTACAATGGAATGATAATAATATGCTCATCCGATGTGCATTGCATGTCAACCCGTATTTGCCCGAAAGGAAAGTCCACATGATCGCCCTTCTCGAAGCCCACCGCGCCGGGCTGTTCGCGCGCAGCCAGTGGCTGTCGAACATCGCTGCCGGGGTCGTCGTCGGCGTGGTGGCGCTGCCGCTTGCGATGGCGTTCGCCATCGCAAGCGGCGCGCGACCCGAGCAGGGCATCTACACGGCAATTTTCGCCGGCGGCCTGGTTTCGCTGCTCGGTGGAAGTCGGGTGCAGATCGCGGGCCCTACCGGTGCCTTCATTGCCATCCTCTCGGTGATCACCGCAAAATATGGCATCGCGGGGCTGCAGGTGGCCACGCTCATGGCCGGGGTCATTCTCTTGCTGATGGGACTGGCGCGCATGGGCAGCGTGATCAAGTTCATTCCCGCGCCGGTGATCGTCGGCTTCACCGCCGGCATCGCCGTCATCATCTTCGTCGGCCAATGGGACTATTTCCTCGGCCTGCCCAAGGTTGCCGGCGAGCATTTCCACGAAAAGGTCTGGCACACGCTGCAGGTGCTGCCTGAGGCACACTGGCCGACCGCCGCGCTGGCGGTGCTGAGCCTGCTGCTGGTGGTCTATTCGCCGCGCATCTGGGGCCTGTCGAAAATCCCCGGACCGCTGGTCGCGATGGTCGTGGCCACTCTGGTCCACGTCGCCTTTGACCCGCCGGGCGTGGCGACGATCGGCACTGCCTTCGGCGGCATACCGGCCGGCTTGCCGCCGATCACCCTGCCCGACCTCTCGCTCACGCAGATGATCCTGCTGATCGGCCCGGCGTTCACCATCGCCATGCTCGGCGCGATCGAGTCGCTGCTTTCGGCGGTCGTCGCCGACGGCATGACCGGCCAGCGCCACGACTCCAACCAGGAACTGATCGGCCAGGGCATCGCCAACATCGTCGCGCCGCTGTTCGCCGGCTTCGCCGCCACCGGCGCGATCGCGCGCACCGCGACCAATATCCGCAACGGCGGCACCAGCCCGCTCGCCGGCCTGGTTCATGTGGCCACGCTGGTCGCCGTGGTGCTGTTCCTGGCGCCGCTGGCGGCGCACATACCGCTCGCCGCGCTGGCGGCGATCCTGTTCGTCGTCGCCTGGCACATGGGCGAGATGCGCCACTTCGCCGACATCCTGAAAAAGGCGCCGCGCGCTGATCGCGCGATCCTCGTCATCACCTTCCTGCTGACGGTATTCGCCGACCTCGTCGTTGCGGTGAACGTCGGCGTGATCCTGGCGATCCTGCACTTCCTGCGGCGCATGGCCGAGGTGGTGGAAACCAAGGAAATGGACACTCAGGCGCTGCAATCCGAACTCGCTCAGCATGGCATCGAGCGTCTGCCGGCGGGCATCATGGTTTACGAGATCGCAGGACCGATGTTCTTCGGCGCGGTGGAAAATTTCGAGCGCGCGCTGCTGCAGACGCACACCGATCCCAAGGCGCTGATCATCCGGCTGCAGCGCGTGCCTTTCATGGATATCACCGGCATCCAGACGCTGGACGCGGTGATCGGAAAACTGCGCAAGCGGGGCATCCAGGTGATGCTAAGCGAAGCCAATCCGCGGGTGCTGCGCAAGCTGCGCCGTGCGGGCGTGACCGGCAAACCCGGTACGCCGGATTACGCCGACCAGTTCATCGATGCCGTCGGCCTGCTCGTCACCGACACGTCGGCACCGTCGGCCTGAGGCCGCTTATTCCCGCGTTGCGCGCTGGTTGATTTGCTCGATGGCGTGCACGGCCGCGCGCTGGGCCTCTTCGGCCTCTGCCTCGCTACCCATCATGGTCAGGCGGCCGAAGTTGCCGAACGGCTTCACGTCGACCAGCGTGACATGGGCGGCCTTCTCGGCTTCGTTGGCGGCATAGACGGCATAACCCGCCGGCTCGACTTCGAGGATGAACATGCTCTTGCCGGGCAGGATCATCGAGCCCTTGCGCAACTGACGGTTGATCAGGGTGGTGTGATCCGGCGTCATGCCGCGGATGATCTCGTTCCAGGCGATGCGGCAGGCCATCCGCGTATCCATGGTGGTGTTGAGCTGGCGCAGGATGATGTTGCTCGCCTCCATCACCTCGCTCTGGTTGCGGTAGTGGATTTCCATCGAACCAAAGGAGCGTTCGACCACCTGCTCGCCGAGGTGGACGTTGGTTTCCTTGAGCGCGATGTCGGACAGGCGGTGCACCGCCATGCCCGGCGCGACCTCGATCCACACGCAGGCGTCGCCCGGGACCGGCAGGAAACCCTGCGAGGACGTGGCGAGATACGACGCCAGCTGCGGCTGCAGCGAGTCGATGAAAACGAAGGTACGTAGCGTGATATCCATGCAGTTATCGGGTCAGGCCCATGTAGAGCATCGGCAGCTTCTCGGGCAGACGCTCGACCTGGTCGAGTACGGTGAAATTCTTTGCGCCGAAGATGCGGGACACATACTGGTCGGCATGCGGGTCGAGTGACAGCGCATAAGTGGTGATGCCCTCGCGCTGCAATTCCTCGACCGCGCGCTTGGTGTCGAAGCGTAGGTACTGCGGGTCGCGCACGTCGTTGTCTGCCGGTTCGCCATCGGTGATGACGAACAGCACCTTCTTGCTCTTCGGTTGCAGCTTGAGCTGCTCACCGGCATGGCGCAACGCGGCGCCCATGCGGGTGGAATAGGAGCCCTTCAGTCCCGCGAGGCGTGCTTTCACCAGGTCGTTGTAGGGCTTGTCGAAGTCCTTGAAACGATAGTAGTGGACATCGTGGCGACCATCCGAGCAAAAGCCGTGCAGCGCGAACGGGTCGCCGATGCGATCGAGCGCATCGGCCAGCAAGACCGTCGCGGAACGCGTCAGGTCCATGATGCTGTAGTCCTGGCCGCGCACCTTGTCGTTGGACGACTCCGACATATCGAGCAGCACCATCACCGCGAGATCGCGCACGTTGCGCTTGTAGCGCATCATGATGCGGGTATCGGGCTGGATGCCCATGCGGATGTCGATCATGGCGCTGACCGCGGCGTTGATGTCGAGCTCGTCACCGTCTTCCTGGCGGCGAATGCGCTGCATGGCCTGCGGAATCATCGACTCGATCAGATATTTCAGGCGCGAGATCACCGGCTTGTTGTCGGTGATGATCTTCTCGATCACCTCCAGTTCGCCCAGCGGCGGATGACGCTCCAGCACGGTGGCCCAGCTCGGCCGCTCGAGCTGGATCTGGTAGTCCCACTCGTGATAATGGTAGGGCTCCGAAATCGGAGGACGCCCTTCCAGTTCATTGATGGTCACGCCCTCCTGGTCGAGGTAGAACGGCGTTTCCAGGACCCAGATTTCTTCCGCGTCGTCGCCTGCGTATTCGTTGTTGACCTCGTTGACCATCTCCATTAGCGAGACGGTCTTGCGCACCTGGTTGCCGCCCCAGGTCGCTTCCAGCGCCTCGGCCTCGTCGTACTCCTCCGACTCCCACACCGTGCGGTTGTCGTCGCGATAGATTGCGCGCAGCCCGTCGGTGCGGACGTTGAACTCCGGCAACGGGTACTGGGCCAGCGAATGGGCCAGTTCGACACCGATATTCCAGCTGACCTGATTGGATGACAGATCGGTCTCCGCACGGAACAGCCGCACCCCTTCCTGCACCCACGGATGCGGGTCGTTCGAATCCAGGTCCAGCAGCGCGCGCGCCAGACGGTTCAGCAGATCGCCCACGGACTGCGGTTCGCTGGTGTCCAGCGGCGGATGCAATGCCAGCCACGACGCGCGCATGTTGGGGAAATCCCGGCAGGCCAGCGCTTCCACGCGGGCGTCTTCGATGGCCTCGATGATCGCCATCTGCGTGGTGTTCAGCATCTGCATCGACAGCGGTGCGCCGGTGTGCACCAGGTGCGCCGCACAATGGTTCGCCGTCGCCCGGTAGATCTCGAGGCCTGACACCCGGGCCTCGTCCGGCGTGTCGTCGCCAAACGGCTTGTAGTCGTCGAAGGCGTCGGCAATATAGATGACGAAGCGCTCGATGTAGGGCTTCAGGCCTTCACGGGTTTCATAGTCGCCGGAGGTCGGACGCAGAAAGAAATCCCGCCCCCACATCGCACGCAGGTAGATATTCAGGCGACGCTGGACGTCGACGAACAGCGTGCCTTTGCGCTGCTGCTGAAGCACGCCCATCGAATCGGGCGTGCTCAGGGAAAAATAGCCCACCTGGCCGTCGAAATCGGTCTTGTATGCTTGCGCGCCCCACTGCACCCAGCGGCGCAGGCCGCCCAGCGTCAATTGCGACAGCAGGCGTTCGAGGTTTTCCAGCATCGGCCGGAGCCCGCGCGGCGCTTGCGCCAGCACGATTTCGAGCACGTTGAGATAAGCGCGAAACAGGTGTTCGTCGCCGAGGCGCTGGGCGGCGAGCGGCGCGGTGGCCACGATCAGCGTCAGCACCTGGCCCGAGGTTTTCGACGCCATGGCCATCAGGAAATTGACGATGTCGGGCAGCACGTCCTCGCCAATGGCGCGGCTGACTTCCGGCATTTCCTGGATGTAGGTGACGACGATTTCCTCGCCGCGACCCAGATTATGAAGCGCGACCGCGCCTTTCAGATAGTTGTCCAGCCCGCGTGACGAGAACATCCGCGCCGCCTCGTTCCATGACGCGCGCAGAACGTCCTGCGCGTCGGTCGGCAGGTCATCGAGAACCTCTTGGTACTCTTCGAGATGGATGGCCATGGTCAGGAACTGGGGGCAGGATTCAGGGGTCAGGGAAGATGCGGGCGCCCGTGGCGACCCCACCCAGCGACCCGAGATCGCCGCTTAAAAATAGGTTGTGACGGCGGAATCGAGTGCGTCGCGCATGTCGGGGTCGTCCGTGATCGGACGCACCAGTGCGACGCGACACGCTGCCAGCGGGGCGACGCCCTTGGCGATCAGCGAGCCTGCATAAATCAGCATCCGCGTCGACAAGCCTTCATCGAGGCCATGGCCCTTGAGGTTGCGCGCGCGTTCGCCGATGTGCACCAGATTCTTGGCCACGTCGATCGACACCCCCGACTCGTGGGCCACGATCTCGGCCTCGACTTCGTGCTCGGGATAATTGAAATCCAGACCGCCGAAGCGCTGCTTGGTCGACTGCTTCAGGTCCTTCATCAGAGACTGATAGCCGGGGTTGTACGAGATCACAATCTGGAAGTCGGGATGCGCTTCGATCAGCTCGCCCTTCTTTTCCAGCGGCAATTGACGGCGTGCGTCGGTCAGCGGGTGGATCACCACGGTGGTGTCCTGGCGCGCCTCAACCACTTCGTCCAGGTAACAGATCGCGCCGTGACGCGCAGCCACCGCCAGCGGGCCATCCTGCCAACGGGTGCCGTTGGCATCCAGCAGGAAACGGCCGACCAGATCGGACGCGGTCATGTCCTCGTTACAGGCGACGGTGATCAGCGGCTTTTGCAGCTTCCACGCCATGTATTCGACGAACCGGGTCTTGCCGCAGCCGGTCGGGCCTTTCAGCATCATCGGCATACGAACCGAATACGCGGCTTCATACAGCTCGACTTCGTCGGCGACCGTACGATAGTAGGGCTCCTCGCGCACCATGTACTGGTCCAGGAGATCGGACGCGGGTGCAGTCGAAGCCGGACGCGTCATGGCCTCCTGCTGGGACTGGGCAACGCGTGCCATGGCTTCCTGGCGCGGCGAGTAAGTGCGGAAAAAAGGGTCATTACGCATGACGGATTACCTGCAGAAAATGGACTCAGTCCGGCCACACACGGTCCGGGAACAACGCATTACCGCTGTTCGGAACGCCCGCGCCAACCCCGCTTTGCTCGCGCGAGCCGCTGGAACGGGTGACCTTCGGCTTGGGCGGGGTCGGCTTCGCTTCCGGCTTGCTCGCGGCCGGCTTGGCGGCGGCCTTGCGCGGCGCAGGCTTCTTCGGTGCAGCCTTTTTTACGGGTGCCGACTTCGCGGCAGCGGGTTTGGCGGCAGCGGTCTTGGCGGCGGGCGACTGCGCAGCCTTGGCCTGGCGTACGCTGGCGGACAGTTTGTCTTTCAAGTTTGTCATGATGCGATCACCTCATTAATAATGGCTTCGATTTCAGCTGCCGCCGGTGCACCCCGGCTCCCAAGCTGATACACCGACACGCCTTCGAGTGCGGCACTGCGATAAATGGCGCGGCGGCGTATCCCGGTGTCGAGCACCGGAATGCCAAATTCTGCGATGGCATCATGCATCGCCGCGGATAAGGCGCTTTTCGGCTCAAGCTGGTTCAGCACCAGATAAGCTTTAAGACGCTTGTTGGTTTTTCTCGCTTCTTCGATCTCCTGCGGCAAACGCAGGCTGGCCCACAGATCGATCGGTGAAGGCAGTACCGGAATCAGCGCCACGTCGCAGGCCCGCAAGGCTTGCAGCGAGGCATGGCTTTCCAGCGACGGCGGACAATCGAGCACCAGGTGCCGGTAAGCCTTGTAATTCTGGTGCAGGCTTTTTGCATCCCACTTGCCATGGATCTGCTTCACGGTGGCCGGGAACGGCGCACTCCCCAGACTGGCCCACTGACGCGATGACGCCTGCGGATCCAGGTCCAGCACCAGCGTGTCATCGCGCTGGGCCAGTCCGGCCGCCAGGTTCATCGAGAGCGTGGTCTTGCCCGCCCCGCCCTTCTGGTTGATGACAGCAATGATGTGGGTTGCCATGCTCAGCCTTCCGGTTGCAGATACAGTGCATTGATCTTTTCGGCGAGGTCGAGTTCGGCCGCGCCCAACTCACCTGTTTCACCCGCTTCTAATGTGATGTTCACATAGTTGCTGGCGAAATTGATGTTCTGCGGATGCTGCCCGGTCTGCTCGGAGAGTGCGGCGAGCGCGTCGAGAAACGCGCGCGTCGCCCCATAGCCGTCGAAGAGAAACCGCCGGGTCAGGATCGGCGGCTTGCCGCGCGCGTCCCAGCCCTGCGGCACCTCAGCCATGATGCGATCCCTGACTCATGTCGTCGAGCTCCCGTACATGCGCGATTTCCTCCGCAAGAATGCCCTTGAGCAAGGCGGCACTGTCGGCATCGCGCATCCGCTCGGCGTGCAACACCGCCTGCTCGTAGAGCCGGACGGCGTCGACCTCGAGCACCCGATCGGCCGCCACCATCTCCTCGACGGTACGGCCAAGCCGCGCCGGCGGCAAGTTGCCCGCCGACGGCGCAATGCCGAGAACAATCAACCGCTCCATCAAACGTTCTGCGTGCTGCAGCTCCTCGACGGCTTCGCGGCGCAACTGTGACGACAGCGCATAGTCGCCCCAGAGGCGCGCGAGCACGCTTTGCGCCAGATACTGCTGGACCGCGGCCATCTCATGCGTCAGTGCACGCGACAGCCAGCCCAGGGTGCGAGGATCCACGCTCATCCGTTGCAGGGATCAATCAGCTACGGGTCGAGGTGATTTCACCGTCACGACCGCCGCCGTCGGCGTCGGGCGCAGACGGCAGGATGCTTTCGACTTCGCTGTGCACGCGAGCAATGATGTGGGCAGCCACCAGGCCATCACCCACGCGCTCGCAGGCATCGGCCCCGGCGCGAACGGCAGCGTTGACCGCGCCGGTCTCGCCGCGCACCAGCACGGTCACATAACCCCCACCCACGAACTGACGACCCACCAGACGGACTTCAGCCGCCTTGGTCATTGCGTCCGCCGCTTCAATCGCGGGAACCAGACCACGGGTTTCAATCATGCCAAGGGCAACACCGCTCACGTTAGCCATGAGAATTCTCCAATACTTTTATAGCTGAATAAGACGTCCGGCCTGACAAAAACTCAGGCGTCGGGCGCGGTCGGCAGGATGCCTTCCACTTCGCTGTGCACGCGGGCGATGATGTGGGCAGCCACCAGGCCATCACCCACGCGCTCGCATGCGTCGGCACCTGCGCGAACGGCAGCGTTGACCGCACCGGTCTCGCCGCGCACCAGCACGGTCACATAACCACCACCCACGAATTGACGACCGATCAGGCGCACTTCTGCGGCCTTGGTCATGGCGTCAGCCGCTTCAATCGCGGGAACCAGACCACGGGTTTCAATCATGCCAAGAGCAATACCAGTCACGCTAGCCATTCCATATCTCCTAAATTTAACGCTTGCTACGAATTAACTACGATCAGTTGCCCGGTGCGGTCGGCAGGATGCCTTCCACTTCGCTGTGCACGCGGGCGATGATGTGGGCAGCCACCAGGCCATCACCCACGCGCTCGCATGCGTCGGCACCTGCGCGAACGGCAGCGTTGACCGCACCGGTCTCGCCGCGCACCAGCACGGTCACATAACCACCACCCACGAACTGACGACCGATCAGGCGCACTTCGGCAGCCTTGGTCATTGCGTCAGCCGCTTCGATTGCGGGAACCAGACCACGGGTCTCGATCATGCCCAGTGCAATACCCATACGTTCAGCCATTTTGTTGCTCCTTTATCACAAAGTTGAAAAATGAAATCCTTACTTCCTAAATTCCAAGGGCAATCGCGTCATCGCGTCTTCCCTTGCCCCTACACCAAAACCTTAAGCGTCCCAGTTGTCGATGATTCCGCAGATCGTCAGATCCGTGGTCACGTCCGGGTCGGGCATTGCCCAACGCGCGGCGCTGCCACTTGCGGTAAACACCCACTTGCCGATGGGCACACCGACCGGGTCGGATGCCACCATCAAGCCGCCGGACTGGCTTTCCAGCACGCGCAGCGAGGCGGTCTTCAGACCCGGCACCCGGCGAGTGCATACCAGCTCATCCTTGACGCGCATGATTTCCATTCATCCGCTCCGTCAGGCGTTGTCCGCGGTCCAGTGATCGATGATGCCGACGATCGTCAGGTCGGACGGGAACTCCTTGCTGCCCGCGGCTTCGCGCGCTGCCGATGAACCCACGCAGATCACCCAGTCGCCGGGAATGCAGCCCACGGCATCCACCGCGACACTCCGCGTGCCGCCCTCTTTTTCCTGCACCACCAGCAGCGGACGGTGACCGAATCCATTGATCCGGTTCGTCGATACCAGGGTCTTTTCGACCTTCATGATCCTCATGCGACCACCTTCATAATCCTGCCTAGATGATTCAACATCCTAGTGCCCCGCCTGCCCGGCAAGGTCCTCGATAAACGTGCAGCGCTCGCTTCCCTGACGGTCGCTGATCGCCATCTGGCAATACAGCAAACCCTGTTCATGGAGCTGCCGGTAGCGTCCCTGGATTGCGGCCTTGACGCGCCGGCACCGTGACACCGTACGTTCACGAGAGCCCGGTACGCGCGACGAATAATGGAAATGCACCAGCACCGGTACTGCCAGCCCACGACGGACATTCAGACCGCTAAAAATCTTGATGCCGACATCCATGTCGGGCGCGCCTTCCTCGACCGTATCGAGATGGGCGTAGTAGTACTTGTTGCGCAGCTGCACATAATTCGTGGCTTCGCCGGCGCAGATGAACGCCTCGTCATGACCGATGACCGAATAGCGTCCTTCGTGATGGTGGATCACATACTCGATCTGCGACAGATTCGATTCGAGCAGCCGCACGATCAGCTTGCGCATGCCCGGCTGCAGCCCGCAGCTATTCTCGGCGCGCACAACCGCCGCTTCGATGGCGTTGCGCGCGCTCTGCGCGTCCATTCCCAGCGTATCGCGGAAGAGCGACGCACTCTCGACAAAGCGCATCGGGCAATTGCCGCTCTCGCTGTCAGGCAGGTGCACGCGGATCGCATCGGTATCGGTATCCATGCCGATCAGCAGCGTGTCCGGCGCCGCACCGTGACCGTAAGTATTCTCGACGGCCGCGCGCAGTTCGGCGAGACGATCGGCGGCTTCCTGCGTGGCCAGCGCATCGTTGCTGCCATGCGCCGCACATCCCTGCTGGCAGGGATTGGACGTGCTGTAGTGATACACGGCGATCTTCAGGTAATTGCCGGATTCGCCACCTGGCATGAACCCGGCAAGGCGCTCCAGTTCACGATGCGTCCAGTCGGCCACATCGCCCTCGACATCAAACAGCGCGCCGGCATACGCCTTGACGTAGACCGCATCGTTCGGCGCCATGCGAAACACGAAGGGCAGCAGACCCTGCAGACGGCCGTCGGCGCAGGGGCTGACATCGATCGTGTGATAGCCGCACGCGCGGATGAATTCGGCATCGATCAGCATCCGCTCACGCCACGGCCGCTGGTCGGATTCGGCCATATCGATGCACTCCTTGAAACTGCGGAAAATGCAGTAGGAATGCAGGGCCCGCAGATCGAGACCGTTCACCCAGGCGTTCTCCAGCAGTTCCTGGGGCAAGCCGTAGCCGAGTTTGTCCTGCGCCACGCGCTGGGCGCGCGACTCAAAATCCATCTCGTGCTGGAAGGCCGACAGCGTTTTCAGCGTGTCGACGATCGGCGCAAAGCGCCCGCGCACCTGCTTTTCATACGTATACAGGCAACGATTCAGTTCCGGATCGACCAGCGCATGCTCGCAGCGCTGGCCCGATGCGATGACGCATGCCTGATTCGCGGACGACTCCACGCCCTGCCGGAGGTATCCGGCAGAATGCATCGCAGCAAGTCGTTTACGCGTATTCATCGTTCAATCCTTAGCCGCGCGCGCCGCCCGAGAGCGTCACCAGCGATCCCTTGCCGGTGTTGCCCGACGAACCCGTAATGCGGCTGTCCGGCACGGGAGGATGCTCGACCACCTCGCGGAAGCGCATCGCGTTCATGCCCATGCCGCGCGGCTCGCCGCGTTCGGAAGGATTGCGCGACAGGCTTGAGGGGCCCTCGGTGCCGGTCACCTTGCTCATCGCATTCCAGGCGTCGCCCGTCACCGAACGACCGGCCTGGCTGCCTTCGCCGGTGAGGCGCTGCGCCGCCGATAAGGCGGTTTCGGTCGCCGCCTGCTGCACGGCGATCGCTGCCTGCGAGGCCGTGGCATCGCGATGACGGAACTCCGGCGTGCCGGTGATCAGGCCGTCCGCCTTGTTGACCGGGCCGGTGATCCGCTCGCTGCTGAATGCCGAACCGGTGACGTCATTGAACTGCCTCAGCTGCGCGGCGCGCGCAGGCGTGCTGATGCTGAAATCCTGCGGCGCAGGCGGACGCGACATTTCGATCTGCGTGCGGCCCCGCGCAACAAAGCGTCCGCTGGTCGCGCACTGCGACGTTGCGTTGTCGACACCGATGTAAGGCGTGCCGCTGATGACTTCGCAGGCACCGCGCGCGTCGCCGGTCATCACCGAACCGCCCGAACCGGGACGGTCACCGGTCACGGCCGTTGCCGGGATCAGTGCGCTGGTCCGAATGAGCGCTTCCTGCGCCTGCAGCGCGGGGGCCTCGCAAAAACCGTTGAACTGGCCGCGGCCGATATAAGGCGTGCCGCTGATCGGCGAACAGCCACCCGACTCATCGCCGGTTACCCGGCCCGAACGACCGACGTAGGAGCCGGTAACCGACTGGCCGCGCCAGGTCTGGTCGACCGCGACCTTGGCCACGGGCGCAACGGGGGTGCTCACGGCACAGACTGCTTGCTGCTGGTCTGCACCGATATATTCCGTACCGGTGACGGGCTTGCACCCCCCCATCTCGTCACCGGACACCTTTGGGCTGCGGCCAACCTCCGTGCCGGTCAAGGACCGGCCCGACAGCGTACGCATGGTCGCCACCTTTTGCGGCGAAGCGGTATCGCACAGCGCGCCGAAACTTTCCGACGTGTAGTACTGCGAGCCCGTAATGCTGCGGCAGGAACCCGGCTCGTCGCCGGTGACCTTGTTCGAGCGGCCAACTTCGGTGCCGGACACCGGTTGGTTGCCGCGCGACGACATCACGCTGACCTTGCGGGGCGATTCCGGTGCAGTCGTGTTGCAGACTGCCGAGAACTGCTCCTGGGCCAGGTATTCGGTGCCGGTCACGGCGCGGCAGCTGCCGCTCTCGTCGCCCGTCAGCTTGTTGGTATGGCCGAGGGCGGTGCCAGTAACCGGCTTGCCCGCAGCAGTGTGGCTGACCGCGACTTTTTCCGGCGCGGTATCGCGCAGGCGCGAGACAGCGTAATCCGTCCCCGTGATGGTGCGGTCCGAACCCGGTTCGTTGCCGGTGACGCCCTCAGCACGCAGCACCGAGGTACCGGTCACCACCTTGCCCTTGGGCGTCTCGGCAAAACCGATTTTCGCGGGCGCAGGCGCCGGGCGGGCCGGGCACATTTCGTCATAGCGCTCGGCGGCCAAGTACTCCGTACCGGTGATGCCGCGGCAATTGCCAGGCTCATTGCCGGTCATATTGGTGGCGCGGCCGACTTCGGTGCCGGTGACCTTGCGCTCGCCCAGCGTGTGGCTGACGCCAACCTTGGTCGGCGCCGGGGCAGGACGCGTGTTGCACAGAATCTCGTACTGCTCCTTGCCGACGTACTCGGTCCCGGTCACGGCGCGGCACGAACCCGGTTCGTTGCCCGTCACCTTTTTGCTGCGCTCGACCATGGTGCCGGTCACTTCGTGGCCGGCCAGGGTATGACCTTCCTCGACCTTGGGCGGAACGGCCCCTGCAGGCGTCGCCAGGAAGGCGCGCATGCGGCCCGCCGGACGGCTGCTTTCCTTGGCGGACTTGGTGCTGCCCGCGAGCGACTGCACCAGGCGACGCTGCATGGCCTTCTGACGGCCGGTCGCGCCCTTGGTGATCGCGGCCTGCCAATCCTGGCCGGGCATCGACGACGCAATCTTGGTGGCCTGGGCCACGCGCTTGAGGCCGGCCTTGCCGTCCTGCGACAGCGCGGCGCGACGCGCCTGCGCCAGGGCACGCCCGGTCGGCAGGCTCGATTTTTTCGGCACGTTCGAGGCGGACGACACCACCGCGGCCGGCATCACCGATGCGGCGGCCTGGGTATCGCCACAGCCGCCTTTGGCGCCGTTGCAACCACACCCGCAGCCCTTGGCTGCCGGTTCGGCCGCCGGGCTGGCAGCGTAGGACATGCCCGCCTCCGCTTGCGTCTTGGGACGCACGCGGCCGCTGGGTCGCGATGCCGTCGGCTTGAGCGCGGCCTTGCCCGCCGTGCTCAACGCCTCACGCCGCGCACGGCTGGCACTGCGGCCGCTGCTGGTAGCGGCGACGCGCGCCTGGGCCATGATGGCGGCTTCGGACGCCGAACTCGGTCGGCTCGCGCTTTGACTGCTTGCCGCTTGCGGCGCCTGGCGCGCTGCAGCAGGGCGACTGGACATCACAGACGCGGTTTTGGCCACGCCGGCTTTGCCATGCAGGGCCATGGCCTTGCGACGCTTCAATGCCAATTCGCGGCCGGAAAGGTTCGCTGTGGCGGTGCTGTCGGTGGTTAGTGTCATCACTTACCTCGAATCTAACGGGTTTGTTGAGGTCGCGGCTTCGCACTCATCGGAGTGGCAACCGCGACCTCAGCAAACAAAACTTGAGATGCTGCTGCTTAAGGGCGGCGGTATCGAAATACCGCCGCCGAGCCGTTTTTAGCGGTATACAACGAAGGACATGCCCTGGCTTTGCGCGTAGTTGTCATACGCGACAAAACGCACCAGATGGTCCGGGAACTCGCGATGGCAGGCATCCAGCTCGGCCAGCACGGCATCGACCGACTGCTCGCCGAAGAAGGGCAGCTTCCACATGTACCAGTAGTTGCTGGTGGCAGCCGTGCCTTTTTCGGTGTGCTCAACCGACGGGTTCCAACCCTGGCTAATGCAGTAAGCGATCTGGCGACGGACCTGATCAGCCGTCATCACCGGCAGATAGGAGAAGGTCTCGTATTTGGTCGCGGCTTTGTAAACTTGAACAGCCATGATGTATTTCCTTTCAAATGTTAGGGGTTAGGGGTCGGGGGATCAGGGGCCAGGAAGAGGCTGCGGCTTGGCCGCGCCTTTTTCCCTGAATCCTGAATCCCGATCCCTGAATCCTGCTTACTTGTTCGCGATGTCCAGCTTGTCGACGGTATCGAATTCGAACTTGATCTCTTTCCACGTTTCCATGGCGATCTTGAGCTCGGGGCTGTTGGCGGCAGCGGCAATAAGGATTTCCTTGCCTTCGCGCTCAACGTCACGGCCTTCGTTACGCGCCTGCACACAAGCCTCGAGCGCCACTCGGTTGGCGCACGCGCCAGCAGCGTTGCCCCAGGGGTGGCCCAGCGTACCGCCGCCGAACTGCAGCACGGAGTCGTCGCCGAAGATGTTGACCAGTGCGGGCATGTGCCAGACGTGGATACCGCCGGACGCCACAGCGAACGCGCCGGGCATGGAACCCCAGTCCTGATCGAAGAAGATGCCGCGGCTGCGGTCTTCCGGAATGAAGGACTCACGCAGCAGGTCGATCCAGCCGAGGGTGGACGCGCGGTCGCCTTCCAGCTTGCCGACGACGGTACCGGTGTGCAGGTGGTCACCACCGGACAGACGCAGAATCTTGGTCAGCACGCGGAAGTGAATACCGTGGTGCGGGTTGCGGTCGACCACAGCGTGCATTGCACGGTGGATGTGCAGCAGCATGCCGTTGTCACGACACCAGTTGGCCAGGCCCGTGTTGGCACAGAAGCCGCCGGTGATGTAGTCGTGCATGATGATCGGCGCGCCGATTTCTTTGGCGTACTCGGCACGCTTGTACATCTCTTCCGGTGTCGGCGCGGTCACGTTCAGGTAGTGGCCCTTGCGCTCGCCGGTTTCCTTCTCGGCCTTGAGGGTGGCTTCCTGCACGAAGTCGAAACGCTGACGCCAGCGCATGAAGGGCTGCGAGTTGATGTTCTCGTCGTCCTTGGTGAAGTCCAGACCGCCGCGCAGGCACTCATACACCGCACGACCGTAGTTCTTGGCGGACAGACCCAGCTTCGGCTTGATGGTACAGCCCAGCAGCGGACGGCCGTACTTGTTCATCACGTCGCGCTCGACCTGAATGCCCAGCGGAGGACCGCCACAGGTCTTGACGTAGGCGATCGGGAAGCGCACGTCTTCCAGACGCAGGGCGCGCACGGCCTTGAAGCCGAACACGTTACCCACCAGCGAGGTGAACACGTTGACCACCGAACCCTCTTCGAACAGGTCGATCGGGTACGCGATGAAGGCATAGAAACAGGTGTCGTCGCCGGGCACATCTTCGATGCGGTAGGCGCGGCCCTTGTAGTAGTCCATGTCGGTCAACAGGTCGGTCCACACGGTGGTCCAGGTACCGGTCGACGATTCTGCAGCAACAGCAGCAGCAGCTTCCTCGCGGTCCACGCCCGCCTGCGGAGTGATCTTGAAACACGCCAGGATATCGGTATCGAGCGGGGTGTATTCCGGCATCCAGTAGGTCTGCCGGTATTCTTTTACCCCGGCCTGATAGGTCTTCACTGCCATTATTTGCTCCTTAGCTTGCTGATTCAGACAAAAATTCCAAACCCTTAATACCCGGCTGCCGCGCTGCGCATTGCCAGGCCCTCAGGAAACCCTGAACAAAACCCCCGGTATCAGAGGACTTGTTCAAAGCTTCCCGTCTATTCAGTCCACGGCCCATAATGGCCATGACGGACCGTAACCATATCCGCGCAGTAGCATAATTAACAATTCATATTGATGATGCAATCCATAACCATAGGTTATGATTATTGGATGCACATCACCCTCAGGCAATTGCAGGTATTCGAGGCGGCGGCGCGGCTGGGCGGATACACCCGCGCCGCCGAAGCGCTTCACCTGTCGCAGCCGGCCGTCTCGATGCAGATCCGCCAGCTCGAGGGGCAGGCCGGCATGCCGCTGTTTGACCAGATCGGCAAAAAACTCCATCTGACCGACGCCGGCCGCACACTCTACAGCCACGCCCAGAGCATCCTCGCCCAGGTTCACGAGGCGCAGCTGGAGCTCGAGGAAATGCGCGGGGTGCGGCGTGGCCAGCTCAACATCACCATCGCCAGCACCGCCAACTATTTCGCTCCGCGCCTGTTGGCGGCATTCTGCCAGCGCCACCCCGAGGTCAAGGTCAGTCTCGACGTCAGCAACCGCGAGCACATCCTCGAACTGCTCCACGAGACCGACAAGGACCTGGCCATCATGGGCCGTCCGCCCGAACCCTCGGACCTGGTGGCCCATCCTTTCATGGAGAACCCGCTGGTGGTGATCGCCGCGCCCAGCCACCCGCTGGCGCAGGCGTCCGGCATTCCGCTGACGCGTCTCAATCAGGAAACCTTCATCAGCCGCGAGATCGGCTCGGGCACACGGATCGCCGTCGAGCGCTTCTTCGAGGAAGCCGGCACACGGCTGACCACGGCGATGGAAATGAGCAGCAACGAAGCGATCAAGCAGGCGGTGCAGGCCGGGCTCGGCCTCGGCGTGGTGTCGGTCCACACCCTCGAGATGGAACTGGCGCTCGAGCGCCTGGTGATCCTCGACGTGGAGGGATTCCCGATCCTGCGCCACTGGTATGTGGTGCACCGCCAGGGCAAGCGTTTCTCGTCGGTGGCGCAGGCCTTCCTCAATTTCGTGATGGACGAGGCGGAACAGCTGTTCGCGCCGCAAGTCGGCAGGCGCTGAACTTCTCCCGCCGCCGCACCCCCGCACTCAGGGTTTCGGGATATGCAATGTGCGGCTGATCATCAGCGAGCCGGACACCGCGAACATCAGCACCAGCGGATGGAATTGCCCCGGACCGATCTGGATCACGCCGAACCACAGCGCGTCGCCAATCGCGCCATTGAGCGCGGCAATGGCGATGACGACGACCAGCAGCAGTGAGCTGGGGATCGGCGTGCCCTCGAAATAGCGGACCTTGTCGCCGCCCTGCGCCAGCGTCTCGGCGGTGATGTTGTAGCGGGCCAGGCGGCTCACCCCGCACGCAACGAAGTAGATCAGGATCACCCGATCCCACAGTCCGTCCATGCCGGCGCCATAGGCGATGATCGCCGGCGCAACGCCAAAGGAAATCACGTCGGCCAGCGAATCCAGTTCGCGTCCCAGCAACGAGGTTTGCTGGCGCCAGCGCGCAACGCGGCCATCGAACACATCGAAGACAAACGCCACCCCGATCAGCGCGCAGGCAAACACCAGCGGCAGCACCGACTGGCTCTGCACGTGGCTGATCACGGCAAACAGTGCGGCCACGCCACAGGCGGCATTCCCCAGCGTGAACCAGTCCGCGAGGTGAAAACCACGGATCATCGATAGATGCGTGTCGTGTTTCATGGCGTGCAGTCCTCCGGCAGGTCGGCCGACCCAGGTACTCTAGGTGGGGCCCGGAGCGCACAAGGTTCCGCACGCATTTCACCTGCCCGACGATCGCCTGCGCGCAGGCGCCTTGCCGGACAGCGATGACGCGCCCGCCGGTTCAATCATGGAAGCGCCGCAACGGATGCCGATATTGCAGAATGAGGGCACGCGGGACGCCGCCTCCTGAGACATGCCGATCCATTCAGCAGATCCCGCCGCGACAATCGGCTAGGCGCTCGTCTCGACCCGGTTGCGGCCTTTTTCCTTGGCCCGGTACAGCGCCGCATCGGCCTCCGCCAGCAGATCGTCGAACTCGCCCTCGTGCGCATTCATCGCGGCCACGCCGAGGCTGATGGTGATCTGGCTGGCGCGTGGAGACGCGAGGTGGAACAGCGGGTGCGACGCCACCGCCTGGCGCAGGCGTTCCGCGATGTCCTGTGCGGCGGCAAGGTCGCTTTCCGGCAACAGGACAATGAATTCCTCCCCGCCGTAGCGCACCAGCGTATCGGCAGGCCGGTGCAGGGCGTCCTTCAGGGTCCGCGTCACCTGCCGCAGGCATTCATCGCCCTGGGCGTGACCATAATGGTCGTTGTAGTCCTTGAAGTGATCGATATCGATCATGATCGCGGCAATCGGCAACTGCTTGCGCGCCTCGCGCAGCCATTCGCTGCCAACGAAGCGCTCCAGGTAGCGCCGGTTGGCAATGCCGGTCAGCGGGTCCACCAGCGCCAGCTCTTCCAGCACCGCCTGCGCTCGTTTCAGATCGTCGATGTCACGCGCCACCATCAGCACCCGCTCCACCGTGCCGTCGGCGCCGAATTCCGGCACCAGCCGGGTCTGGTAATAGCGGTCCCCGGTGAGCGTCGGGTTCTTGTGCTCGAGCACCCGCTCCTCGCCGCTGTCGAACACCTGTCGCAAGGCCTGCACGCGCAGGTCGATTTCTTCCTGCGGCAACTCGCACTCGGCCGGCGTCCTGCCGATGAAGGATTCGCGGGACTGGCCGCTGATGCGCTCGATCGCCGGGTTAATGTAGAGCACACGCAGCGAAGGGTCCACCCGCACGATGATGTCGGGCGAACGTTCGGCCAGCGCGGCAAATTCCTGTTCGCGCCGATGCAGCGCGTCCTCGGCCAGCTTGCGCTCGGTCAGGTCGCGGGTAATGGTCAGCACCGTGTTGACTTCGCCATCGAGGCCGAATTCCGGCACCAGCCGCGCATCGAGATAGCGCTCGCCTTTCGGCGTCGGCACGACGGCGTCCACCGTACGCGCCTCGCCCGTCTCGAACACCTCTTTGAGCATGTGATCGAAGGTATGGGCAAGCGCGTCGGGCAGACCGAGCTCGAGATGGGTCTTGCCCAGCAGTTCGTCGCGCGGGCGGCCAAACATCGTTTCGATCGCCGGGTTCACGTAGATGCGCCGCAGCTCCCGGTCGAAGCGGGAAATGATGTCCATCGAGTTTTCCGCCAGGCTGCGAAACTCCTGCTCGCGCCGGCGCGCCTCTTCCAGCCGGCGGCGTTCGGTGATCTCCTGCGTGACCGTATTGATCCCGAATACCGTGCCATCGCTGGACTTCAGCGGCCAGTACTGGCTCACCCACTGGCGCATCACGCCCGCGGCATCTGCGGCGCCGGCCTCGAAGTCAAGTACCGGCAGGCCGGTTTCCAGCACCCGACGCAGCAGCGGCTCGACGTGATCGGCCACCTGCGGCAGCAGCTCCCGCACCGTCTTGCCCAGGTGCGCCTCGGCCGGGATGCGGTTGTACTCGGCCAGTCGGGCGTTGATGTGGACGTAGCGCAACTCGGTGTCGAGCACGCACAGGCCGATGGGAAGGGTGCGGTAAATCAGCTCCAGTTCCGCCGCCTGCCGGCGGTAGCGCGCCTCGCTCTGGCGCAATGCGTCGGCCGCGACTTCGCGCTCGGTCACGTCCATCAGGGAAAAAACGAGTTGTTCAACCTCGCCGTCGCGATCCAGGATCGGCACCAGCGTCCAGTCCCAGTAGGTCACGCCGCGCTCCGGCTGGTCCGGGAAGATGAATGCCTGGACAAAGGTCCGGTTGGGCTGCCTGGTCCGCACCACCTCGTCAAAAATCAGCTTGGCGTCGGACGGGTACATCTCGAAATGGTTGCGGCCCGCAAAGTCACTGATGTCCAGCCGGCAGGCGCGGGCGTAGGCTTCGTTCACCCGCAGGAAGTTGTAGTCGCGGTCCAGCACGACGAGCGGCGCGACACTGTGGGTGAAAACCGCCTCGGCAAGCTGGAACTGCGCGACCGCAGCCTGCTCGGCGCGCTTGCGCGCGCTGACATCGATGAACAGCAAGGCAAACTGGTCATGCCCGGTCCGGTGGGCGAAGACCTCGAACCATTTACCGAGCCCGGCGACATAGTCCTCGACCCGAACAGGCTCGCCGCTCTCCACCACCTGGACAAACGCCTCGAGCCAGTGTGGCTCCAGGTCAGGGATCAGTTCCCGGGCACGCCTGCCGTTGGCCGTCTCGGGGTAGATGCCGGTCAGGAAACCGCACGCCTCGTTGACTTCGAGCACCCGGAAATCGCACGGCTGGCCCGCGTCGTCCCGGATAATCTCGGCCAGCGCAAAGCCCTGGATCATCAGATCGAACAGGGGGGCGTAGCGCTGTTCGCGTACCTCGCTGGAGACGCGGTCATGGTAGGACGTCTCGCCTTTGAGACCTGATGGCGACTCAAGCGGTGTCTTGTTCATCGTTCCCTTGGGCAAGCGTGCACGATTTCCCATCTTAGACTGTGTTTAACAGCAAGAATGAAATTAATTCTCAAACCGGAAGGCGTCCCGCGCCGGCCAGCGCCCCCTCGCCTGCCCGCCGTGCGGCTGGGATTCCGCTATAAAGATGGCTGCACATCAGAACCCCGACCGCTTTATGGCGTCCGAGAAACAGGCCGTCCCTGCACAGCCTGATCGCTACCCCACACACCCAGAGGAGACCCCGATGAATGCCGAAACCGATGCACTGACCGCAGAACTCAACAGCCTTGTTCCCCCTGCCCTGCCGATGAACCGGCGCGGCTTTCTGGTCACCGCGCTCGGCGCGGGCTTTGCGCTGGCGGTGCAGCCGGTGGCCGCCCAGACGACCATCACCACCGACAGCGCGGGCCTCACGGCCGGCGAAATCCAGGTGCCAACCGCCGACGGCAACATGCCGGCCTACCGCGCACAACCAGCGCAGGGGTCGAACTTCCCGGTGATCCTGGTGGTGCAGGAAATCTTCGGCGTGCACGAATACATCAAGGACACCTGTCGCCGCCTCGCCAGGCTGGGTTACCAGGCCATCGCGCCCGAGCTGTATGCACGCCAGGGCGACCCGCGGCAGTACAGCGAAATCCCGGAAATCCTTTCCAAGGTGGTGTCGAAAGTGCCGGACAGCCAGGTCATGGCCGACCTCGACGCCACCGTGGCCTGGGCCCAGGCCCACGGCGGCGACACCCAGCGGCTCGGCATCACCGGCTTTTGCTGGGGGGGTCGCATCACCTGGCTGTATGCCGCGCACAACCCCAGGGTGAAGGCCGGCGTGGCATGGTACGGCCGCCTGACCAGCCCGGTGAGCGACATGACGCCGCGGCATCCGCTCGACGTCGCAGACAAGCTGAACGGGCCGGTGCTGGGACTGTACGGCGGGCAGGACGCCGGCATCCCGAACGACACGGTGGAGAAAATGAAAACGGCACTGGCGCAATCCGGCAACCCGTCCAGCAAGGCGTCGACCATCCACCTCTATCCCGACGCGCCCCACGCCTTCCATGCCGACTATCGGCCCAGCTACCGCAAGGAAACCGCAGAAGACGGCTGGAAGCGGATGCAGGACTGGTTCAGGAAGCACGGGGTCAGCTGACGCGGGTTTGCAGGCGGCGGGGGGGGGGGGGCGGGGGGGGGCCGCCCCCCCCCCCCCCCGGGGGGGAAGAAAACAACGGGGGGCGCCCCCCCCA